>CALFEQ010000205.1 GCA_937949945.1 uncultured Myxococcales bacterium | reverse complement strand
AGCTACCCGAGCTGCCGGAGCTACCCGAGCTGCCGGAGCTACCCGAGCTGCCGGACGACGAGCCGTCGCTGCCCGAAGAACCGGACGAGCCGGAGCTGCCGGACGAGCCGCCGCTCGACGACGACGACCCATCGTTGCCCGCGCCCGAGCAGTCCCCGCTGCAGTTGCCGCCGCCGTCGTTGCAGCTGCCGTCGCCGCTGCCGTCCGGGATGCCGTTGCTGCCCGAAGAGCCCGACGACCCATCGCTGCCCGACGAACCGGAGCTGCCGGACGAACCGGAGCTACCCGACGACCCGGAGCTGCCCGAGCTGCCCGAAGAGCCGGACGACCCGGAGCTGCCGGAGCTGCCCGACGAGCCGGGCGGGGGAACGCCCCACGTCCGCACGTCGAGCGAAGCGCCCGCGCACGCCATCTTGGGCCGGATCCAATCGACGAGCCCGTCGGTCCGCGCGATGTAGAGCTTGCCGGTCGTGAGGCCGCGTCCGGTGACGAGGCCGATGATGCGGTTGTTCGCGTCGACGACGGCGCCGCCCGTGTCGAGCGTCTCACCCGGCTGGAGATCGGTGACGTACGCGTGCGGGAAGGTCCGGAACGTGTCGAGCGTCGCCGGGATGCGCTCGAAGCCTGCGCCCGTGCCGCGGAGCCGCGTGGCCGTCGATCCGCGCGCGGCCTTCGTCGTCGCGAGCTCGGGATAGGCGGCGAGCTGGATCGGCCTGTCGAGATAGATGACGGCGACGTCGTGCTTCCGCGGGTGCGACTTCTTGCTGTTGTACGTCATCCAGTCGTACGTCAGCCCGCGGATACCGTTCGCCGTGCGGCCGTCCTTCGTGCGCACCGTCCAACGAGCCTTGCCCGCGACGAGGTGACCCGACGTGAGGACGAGGCGCGGAGCGATGAGGATGCCCGAGCCCTCTCCGACGCGCGTCCCGTTCTCGTCGTGGAGCGTCAGCGCGACGCTCGCCGCGTCGATCGTCTCCGGCGACGTCGCGCTGACCTCCGTGTCGGGAGAGCTGCACGCGACGAGGGAGCCGAGCGTGCCGAGGAGGATCGCAGTGCAAAGGCCACCAGCAAGACGAATCGGACTCATGACGGTCTACCCGCGTAGCACCGAGGCGGCTTTCGTGCCACGTTCGTGGCGCTTCTCTCGGGCGCAAAATCAGGCCGCTTTTCAGAGGCCCTGCGCGCTCCGCCCACCTCTGAGCAGAAGACTCGAGTCCTCACCGACGATGAGTCCACTCCGCAGCGAGCCGACGATCGAAAGAGCGCACCCCCTCAGAATCCTTCGTTAAGTCGGCGGCCGTGGGCGCTTTTGCGCTCCGCGGGCGGCCCATCGGGGGCCATGATCGGCATGTCCGCCTCGGCGCTTGCTAGGCCCACCGACCTCGGTTAATGAGGACGGGCCTCGGACGGGGCGGCGCCCCCGATGAAGCGCACACGAAGGGCGCGGGAGGCCCGCGGCGCGGGCCGCTCTCCCGCGCTCGCTCGGCCGCTCCGTCCCAAGCCCTTGACACACAAGGCGCCGCGACTAGAGTGCGCGCCTCCCAAATCCCGACTGTCGCGGCACCCCCGGGTCGACCACGACAGAGCTCGAAATCTCCGCAGGATTCCTTCACGATGCCGACCATCAATCAGCTCATCAACCACGGGCGTCGGGCCGCGCGTGTGAAGACCGCGTCCCCCGCGCTCAAGAGCTGCCCCCAGAAGCGCGGAGTCTGCGTCCGCGTCTACACGACGACGCCGAAGAAGCCGAACTCGGCGCTCCGGAAGGTTTGCCGTGTCCGTCTGACGAACGGCATGGAAGTCACCTCGTACATCCCGGGCGAGGGGCACAACCTCCAGGAGCACTCCGTCGTCCTCATCCGCGGCGGTCGTGTGAAGGATCTCCCGGGCGTTCGTTATCACGTCATTCGCGGCACGCTCGACGCGTCGGGCGCGATTGGTCCGTCCTCGACGAACAAGGCCAACCGCAACCGCAAGCGTTCCAAGTACGGCGTCAAGCGCCCGAAGACCTGAGCTGGAGTCCTGACCAATGCCCCGACGTAGAGAAGTCCCGAAGCGCCGCATCATCCCGGACCCGAAGTACAAGGACAAGCTCGTCTCGAAGTTCACGAACACCCTCATGTACGACGGCAAGAAGGCCGTCGCGGAGGGCATCCTGTACGGCGCGTTCGAGATCATCAGCCAGCGGTTCAAGGAGGACCCGGTCGAGGTCTTCCGCAAGGCGCTCGACAACGTGAAGCCGAAGCTCGAGGTGAAGAGCCGGCGCGTCGGTGGCGCGACCTACCAGGTCCCCGTCGAGGTTCGTCCGGAGCGTCGCGTCGCGCTCGCCATGCGCTGGATCGTCCAGTACGCGCGCGAGCGTGGCGAGAAGACCATGCGCGAGCGTCTCGCGGCCGAGTTCGTCGATGCGGCGAACGGCCGTGGCAACGCCGTGAAGAAGAAGGACGACACGCACAAGATGGCCGAGGCGAACAAGGCCTTCGCGCACTACCGCTGGTAGTCCTTCGCTCCGGCTCCGGTCGACGAACGCGCCCGCAGGCTCAGGCCTCGCGGGCGTTTTCGTGTCCGGCGCTCTCGGGTCAGCGGACCATCCGCCAGACGAAGAGCGCGACGATGGTCCAGAGAATGAAGAGCGCGAGGTAGACGGCCGCCACCGTGATCCCGTCGCCGATCTCGACGTGGCGCTCGTGCGCCAGCCGTGCGCCTCCGCGGCGAACGTGCACCAACGGGCGTGGCAAGGAGACGACGCGGCTCTGACTCCGGCCCTGGCAAATGCGCGCGAAGACGAAGCCCACCGCGAATGCGAGGGCGATCGCCGCGACGAACGGGAGCCACGCGAGCAACTGCTCTCTTGCCATGCTCGGCGCGGCTGCAATGCAAGTGCCGCGCGACGCCTCACGAACGCGGGACGAGGAATCGCGCGACGAGCTCGACGGCGCGCGGAACGCGGAGGATGGGCGAGCCCTCGCGGACGTGAGCCTCGACCACGAAGGCCGCGCAGGCGGCGAGCACGAGCGCGTTGGCGAAGAAGAGGCTGCCCGCGTTCGCGTAGTACCACCAGCCTTCCGTCGCGAAGAGCCCGAGCACGTTCGACAGGTACACCGACGGCGCGACGAGCAACCCGATCGCGAGCGCGTGGCGAGCTCGTCCCGATCGAGCGAACACCCCGGCGAGCAGCGTCTGCGCCGCGGGCAGATGCACGAAGTAGTGCGACCAGCTCGTCCGCAGCCAGAACGGCGTCGTGCATGCGATGACCACGAAGCCGAGCAGCTCGCGCCGAGCGGCGATCGCACGCGAAGTGGAGCGCGCGACGACGAGGGCGAGGAGCGCGCTCGCGCCGATGGCGGCCGCGCTGCCGAGTCGCGCCCATCGAATGGCGCTCGCCGGAGCCGCGTCCCAGCCGCCCTCGTAGAAGCGGCTCGCCACGGCGGGCGCGTACTGGGAGTTGAAGTCGCGGAGAACGCCGTCGGCCGCGCCGAGCACCGCGTTCGTCGAGACGCGCTGGAAGAAGAGCGCATGCTCGGGGCCCATCACGATCGCCGGGAGGATGACGAGCACGACGACGCATGCGACGGCGACGCGGAGCACGAAGCGGAGATCGCCGCGCGCCACGAACCATCCGAGGAAGACGAGCGGGTAGCCCTTGATGCCGGCAGCGATGGCGAGGAGCGCCGCCGCCAAGCTCCGCCTCCCGCGCGCGTACGCGAGGAAACCTCCTCCGACCGCGGCGAGGATCAGGATCGAGACCTGACCCCACTTCAAGTTGTGGAGCACGGGGACGCTCGTGACCGTGGCGAGGGAGCCGAGCGCCGCGAGCAGCGGCCGATCGGGCGCCGCCGCGCGTGCGAGCGCCGTGGCCGCCCAGAGCACGCAGCCGAGCTGGATCGCCGCCCACACGCCCTTCGCCGCCGGGAGCGACACGAGACCGATCGGCGACAGAAGCGCCGCGAACGCGGCCGGGTAGAAGAAGCCTCCCGCGGGCGCGCCCTCGCGAAGCGAGCCCTCGACCGTCGGGTAATAGTGGTTGACGAAGTCGGCGAAGAGCACGTCCCCGTGGTCGATGGCGATGACGGCATCGCGCACGGTCGGCCATGCGACCCTGAGGAGGAGGACGCCGGCGACGATCGCGGCGAGCTGGAGCCCGGCGCGTCCGCGGAGCTCCGCGAGCCAGGTCGAGAGGACGTTCACCGTGCGCTCCCCATCGCTCCGCACGATACGTCAGCGCTCGTCGATGACGGAGGGCTCGACGTCCGGCACCGGCAGATCGTCGCGCAGCCAGACGTGGACCTCTCCGAACGTGCGCGCCGGATGGTAGTGCTGGCCGACCCAGAACGCCGTCTCCGCGCAGCAGTGGCGGAAGTCCGCCCACGCGTCGTCGTGGGACATGAGCGGCGCGCGATCGACGAACACGAAGGCCTCGGGCGGCGATGCCTTCAATCGGGCGAGCATGTCGCGCTCGTGCGCCGCGCGGACCGCCTTGATGTGCTCGCTCTCTTGCCAAGTCGGACGGTTCTTCCAGCCGCCCACGAGGGCGGCATCCGCGTTGAGGTCGTACGCGTAGATGTACGGCGTCGCAGAGCGACGCCCCGCGAGGAACAGGAGATACGGGTCCATCCCGTACATCTGGACGCGTGCCTCCGGCGACGTCTTCTCGGCGATCCAGCTCGCCGCCTGCCTGAGATCCCACGGGAAGAAGTCGTGGCTCTTGAACGTGTCGAAGTACTCCTTGAGGCTCCGCCTCTCCGGAGTCTCGCCTCCGGCGAGGATCCAGACGTTCCGCGTGTGCGGGCTCATTCGCATGTTCGACGCGACGAAGAGCGCGAGCGCGCCGGTGAGCCCGAGCGCGAGCCAGCGTCCCGTCGGCCTGCTCCTCGGCGCGCCGCGGAAGCGCTCCCAGAGCATGACGACGACGAGCATGAAGCCCATGTGCGTCGTCGCCGTGAGCGGGTGGAAGTGGTAGTCGAAGCCCTTGTGCTGCACGACGGCGACGCCCACGCCCGCGACCGGAGCCAGCGCCACGACGAGCGCGCGACGCGGTAGCGACCGCATGACGACGAGCGCCACGAGCACGGCGGCCACCGCGAGCCCGGTCGTCGCGGACACGAGCGGCCCCTCGTCGCCGAGGATCTCCGGCGCGCTGCGCGCCCAGATGAAGCGGTAGATCCTGGGCACGTCCCCCAGGGTGATCCGCAGGTACGCGACGATGTCGCCGTAGCGCAGCAAGTACAGCACGGGGATCACGGCGCCGAGCGCTCCGCCGGCGACGAAGCGCGCGAGGCGCGCACGCCACGAGAGCACGAGCTCGCGGTCGACGAGCAGCACGGCGAGCTGCATCGCCGTGAAGAAGACGAAGCTCGGTTTGCCGAACCACGTGATCGTCGAGAGCGCCGCGATCAGCATCACGCGTCGCGCTGCCGATCGCTCGTCCTGCGCCGGGCGCGCGGCTTGGAGGGCGATGCTCGGCAGCAGGAACCAGTCGCAGAAGCTCTCGCGCTGCGCCTGGTTCCAGTAGCGGTAGAGGCCGTACTGGCCGGCGAGCACGACCCAGCCGGCGAGCGCCCAGCCGAGGCGCTCGAGCCAGGTCGGCTTGCGTCGCGCGACGACGCCCGGGAGCAGAGCTCCCACGATCGCGAACGAAGCACCGGTCACGACCATGTCGATGACGTGGAACCGATGCTCGTCCGCGCCGCCGAGCCAGAGCATGACCACGTGGATGAGGTGGACGAGCGGCCCGTTGACGTCGCGGACGTCGCGGTAGTCGACGTCGCCTTGGAGGACGGCCCAGGCGATGTACTGGAAGATGCCTTGGTCGCGCCCGATGGTCGTGAGCGTGGCGCGGTAGCTCGCGTCGGCGACCCAGTAGATGGGGACCGCCGCGAGCACGAGCGGCGCGATGAGGCGTCGTACCGCGTCGACGCGCCACTTCGGCGACAGCATGGGGCCGAGCACCCGCTCGACGATGGGCCGCGCCTTCCAGCCGAGGCGCTCGATCCTCGTCGGCCGAGCCAGCCGCTCGCGCGAGCGCCGCTCACCGTCGTCCGACGCGGGAGGCTCGTCCGGCGGAAGGTCCAGCTCAGGCATTTCAGTCCTCGGTCCTCAGTCCTCAATCCTCAGCAGGGAGACGGGGAGAGGGCCCGGCCCCTCGGGCCTCCCCGCCCGCCCCGGCCGCCTCGGGGCCTGGCTCTGCCGTGATGAGGCGCTCAGCCTCGCACAGGCGCTAGAAAAATGGGCAAGGAGCTGGCGTCTCACCCCAGGGCTTGCGAAGCCGATGGGACCTGGCAGAAATCCCGCGCTGAGGACTGAGGTCTGAGGACTGAGGACTCGCCGGGCCGAAGGCCCGGCGAAAATGTGGGTAACCTCGCTTGACTTCCGCAGCGCTGTTGATAATAACGCGCTCCCCCAAAGGTCTCGGGGCAAAGGAAATCCTCAAGAAAGAGAGCATGCAGAGCCCGACATAAGGATCGGGTTACCCCAGGGCGGTCCTCCGAGGAGGCCGCAGCAAAACCTGAAGTGGTACCCCGACACCCTCTCTGGATTCCCCGGGCGTGCCCGGGCCCGCTGGCAACGGCAGCGGTGGACCAGAGAGGGTTTCGTGCATCTTGGGGACACCCCCAACGACCCCCGAACCCCCGAGCTCGAACCAACGACACCCGACCGGAACGGAGACTCAAGTGGCCCGCGAATACTCGCTCGAGCGAACGCGCAACATCGGAATCATGGCCCACATCGATGCGGGCAAGACGACGACGACCGAGCGCGTTCTTTATTACACGGGCGTCAACTACAAGCTCGGTGAGGTCCACGAGGGCGCCGCGACCATGGACTACATGGTCCAGGAGCAGGAGCGCGGCATCACGATCACCTCGGCCGCGACGAACTGCTTCTGGCAGCCCCAGGAGGGCCCCAACGCCGGCATTCGCCACCGCATCAACATCATCGACACGCCCGGCCACGTCGACTTCACCATCGAGGTCGAGCGCTCGCTGCGCGTCCTCGATGGAGCGGTCGCGGTGCTCGACGGCGGCAACGGCGTCGAGCCGCAGACCGAGACGGTCTGGCGTCAGGCCGACAAGTTCAAGGTCCCGCGCATCGTGTTCGTCAACAAGATGGACAAGATCGGCGCGGACTTCGAGATGAACGTCAACTCCATCAAGGAGCGTCTCGGCGTCACTCCGGTCCCGATCTGCTACCCGGTCGGCGAGGAGGATCAGTTCAAGGGCGTCGTCGACCTCATCAAGATGAAGGCGGCGATCTTCGACGAGGAGTCGAAGGGCCAGAAGTACACCTGGGAGGAGATCCCGGACAACATCAAGGACAAGTGCGCCGCCTACCGCGAGAAGATGATCGAGGCGTGCGCCGACGTCGACGACACCATCATGGAAAAGTACATGGATGGGAAGGTCGACGAGATGACCGAGGCCGAGATCGTCGCCGCCCTCCGCAAGGGCTGCACGTCCTTCAAGTTCTTCCCTGTCCTCTGCGGCTCGGCGTTCAAGAACAAGGGCATCCAGCTCCTGCTCGACGCGGTCGTCAACTACCTGCCGTCGCCGCTCGACATCCCGGCGGTCAAGGGCATCAACCCCGAGACCAACCAGGAGGAGGAGCGCAAGGCGGACGACAAGGAGCCGTTCGCGGCGTACGCGTTCAAGATCATCAACGACCCGCACGGCAACCTGACGTTCTTCCGCGTCTACTCCGGCACCATCAACAGCGGCACGATGGTGCTCAACTCGACGCGCGGAAAGCGCGAGCGCATCGGCCGCATCCTCCGCATGCACGCGAACAAGCGCGAGGAGCTCACCGAGGCGGATGCCGGCAACATCTACGCGGCCGTCGGCCTCAAGGACACGCGCACGGGTGACACGCTCTGCGACGAGAAGCGGCCGATCATCCTCGAGAAGATGGTCTTCCCGGAGCCGGTCATCTCGATCGCGGTCGAGCCGAAGACGAAGAGCGACGTCGAGAAGCTCGCCGTCGCGCTCCAGAAGCTCGCGACCGAGGACCCGTCGTTCCGCGTCCACACGGACGAGGAGTCGGGCCAGACCATCATCAGCGGCATGGGCGAGCTCCACCTCGACATCATCTGCGACCGCCTGCGCCGCGAGTTCAAGGTCGAGTGCAACGTCGGCAAGCCCGAGGTCGCGTACCGCGAGGCGATCACGAAGAAGGTCACCTGCGAGTACAAGTACGCGAAGCAGACGGGTGGCCGCGGTCAGTACGGCCACGTCGTGATGGAGATCGAGCCCGGCGAGCGCGGCAGCGGCTTCGTGTTCGAGAACGCGATCGTCGGCGGTGTCATCCCGAAGGAGTTCATCCCGGCGATCGAGAAGGGCGTGCGCGACGCGATGGAGCGCGGCGTCCTCGCCGGCTACCCGGTCGTCGACATGAAGTGCCGTCTGTTCGACGGTAGCTACCACGACGTCGACTCGAGCGCGGCCGCGTTCGAAATCGCCGCGTCGCTCTGCTTCCAGGACGGCGCCAAGCGTGCGGGCCTCATCCTGCTCGAGCCGATCTTCAAGAACGAGGTCGTCGTCCCCGAGCAGTACATGGGCGACGTCATCGGTGACCTCAACTCCCGTCGCGGCAAGATCCTCGGCATGACCCAGCGCGGCAACGCGCAGGTCATCGACGCGGAGGTGCCGCTCGCCACGATGTTCGGTTACGTCACGGACCTGCGTTCTCTCACGCAGGGTCGCGCGACGTCGACGCTGCATTTCTCGCATTACGCCCCTGTCCCCGCGGCCGTCCAGGAAGAGGTCGTCGCCAAGGTGAAGGGCACCGCCAAGTAGAAGGGACGAAGCGCTGGGGCCGTTGCCCCAGCCGCCGCCCTCGGCTAGTCGCCTAACGGCGACTCACCTCGAGTTTTCGAAAGGATCCGGAGAAGACAATGGCCAAGGAAAAGTTCCAGCGCACCAAGCCCCACGTGAACGTCGGCACGATCGGTCACATCGACCACGGCAAGACGACGCTTACGGCCGCGCTCGTGAAGGTGCAGT
>CALFEQ010000204.1 GCA_937949945.1 uncultured Myxococcales bacterium | reverse complement strand
TCGCCTTGGCGCCCATGCCCGCCGGGGGCTTGAGGACCATCGGGAAGCCGACCTCTTCGGCGAAGGCGCGGGCGTCCGCCTCGCTGCCGATGAGCTTGTGCCGCGCGACCGGCAGCTTCGCCGCCCGCAGGGCGTCCTTCATCCGGGCCTTGTCGCGGAACAGCTCCGCCACCTCCGGCTTCGTGCCCTCGACGCCGAAGCGCCGGCGCGCCTCGGCCATCTGGACCATCAGCGGCTCGAGGATGCCGATGATGCGGTGCGGCTTGCCGTGCCGCCGCGTGAGGACCTCGACGCCCTCGAGAAGGTCCCGGAGATCGAGCGGCTGCGTCACGCGGACGACGTCGTGGTAGACGCGGGCGTCGGCGCCCTCCGGGGGCGTGTGCACGAGCCCGAGCAGCCGGACGTCCTCGAGCTTCGCCGCCGCGCGGACGAAGCGCATGGTGGTCTCGATCGGGAACGGGGCGACGAAGATGACGTTGCGGGGCATGGGCGGGCGCAGCCTGCCCCCTCGCCCGGCGCCGCGTCAACCGCCGGCGCTCAGAAAATCGCGCTCGATCGGCCCGTCGAGGCGTCCAGCCATCATGCGCACGGGCGTCTCCCATGGTAGAGAGGCGGCCGATGCGAGTCGTCTTCCTGTCCCCCGCCTACCCGCCGGAGATGGTCGATTACACGCGCGGCCTCGTCGAGGTCGGCGCCGAGGTCTACGGCGTGGGCGACACCCCGCGCCAAGCGCTGCCCCCGAAGGTCCGGGAGCTGCTCCACGACTACCTCCAGGTGCCGCGCATCATGGACGAGGACGACGTCATCGAGCGCGTCTCGACCTGGCTCCGGGGCAAGACGATCGATCGCGTCCTGTCGAACTGGGAGCCGCTCGTCATCCTCGCGGCGCGCCTGCGCGAGCGGTGGCGGATGCCCGGGATGTCCGTCGATACGGTCCGCGGCTTCCGCGACAAGCAGCTCATGAAGGAGCGCGTGAAGGCCGCCGGCCTGCGCGTGCCGAGGTCGCGTCGGGTCAAGACCGAGCACGAGACGCGCGCGGCGGCCGAGGAGATCGGCTTCCCCCTCATCCTCAAGCCCATCGCCGGAGCCGGCAGCGCCGACACGCACAAGGTGACGAGCAAGGCCGAGCTAGACGCCGCGATCAAGGCGATGCGCGGCGTGCCCGAGGCGAGCTGCGAGGAGTACATCGAGGGCGAAGAGTTCACGTACGACACGATCTCGATCGGCGGGAAGCCCGCCTACGAGAACGTCGCCGCGTATCTGCCGAAGCCGCTCGAGATGCGGACGCTCCAGTGGGTGAGCCCCGTCATCATCACGGTGCGCGACATGTTCCAGCCCAAGCTCCAGGGCGGGATCGCGCTCGGGCGGAAGGTGCTCGAGGCGCTCGGAATGGGCGACGGCTTCACGCACATGGAGTGGTACCTCACGCCGAAGGGCGAGGCGGTCTTCGGCGAGATCGGATGCCGGCCCGGCGGCGCGCACATCGTCGATCAGATGAACTACACGTCGGACATCGACCTGTTCCGCGAATGGGCCCGGGTCGTCTGTCACGGCAAGTTCCTCGCGCACGCGCCGCGCAAGTACAACGTCGGCATCGTCTTCAAGCGCGCGCTCGGCGAAGGACGCATCACGCGCATCGAGGGTCTCGGCGCGTGGCTCAAGGAGTGCGGCCCGTGGGTCGTCGAGGAGAAGCTCCTCCGCCCGGGCACGCCTCGCCGCAACTGGAAGCACACGCTCCTCTCCGACGGCCACGTCGTCGTGCGCCACCCGGATTGGGACGAGGCGTACCGGATGTCCTTCCTCGCCGCGACGAACATCCGGATGTACGCGGAGCCGCCGAAGTCGAGCGGAGGCGCCACGGAAGCGAGCTGACGACGAGCTCCTCGGCCGACCGCGACGGACGAACGCGCGCACGTCGCGCGCGCGTCCGATCGGACACCGATTCAGCTGCGATGGGAGGCACCGGTCGAGCCGAGGAGCTGCCGTCACTCCGTCAGATGGCTGCGTCGCGATAGGGGTTGCGCCGACGGCCGCGGAGCCCGCGTCCGTTCGTCAGCAACTCGACCAGACGCTCGCGCTGACTCGCATCCAGCACGGCATGGATGCGCTTGAGCGCGGCGGTGAACGCGTCTTTCACCTGCTCGGCGCTCGCGTCCACGCGGGTCTGCGCCTCGCCGAGCGCTTCGTCGTCGAAGACCTCGCCGCCGATCGCCTTGGCGAGGGCCGCGCGCGCCGCCTTCATGCCTTCCTTCGCGTCGCGCGCGGACCGCTCGAGATCCTCGATCGCGGCACGGATCTCGCGCTCCTGACCCGGGGTCGTGTCGAGGCGGAGGAAGAGCGGTCGCAGCCAGAAGCCCTTGCCCATCGCGGCGCCGAACCCACGGTGTTCGCTGCGACGGCCACGCCAGCGGTGCCCACCATGCCCCCATCGCGCGTGTCCGCCGAGACGCGGCCCGCACCCGGCGAGCGCCCATGGGCCGAACCGCCGAGACACGAGCGCCTTCGCCGCCACCACCATCCCGAGCGCGCCGGCCGCAATCGCAATCCAACAGAGCGCCATCGTTCACCTCCGCGTCTGGTCGAATGGATGCCCGGGCCCCGCCTCGAATCGCGACGCGTGTGGGTAAAGATTCGTAACCGACTCTATCCGTATCGGCTCATCCCACCTCCACCGCCCTCGGACAGTCGGCCACGCCGACGGCGCGGTGATAGGATGGAGGGGTGCGTACGCGGACGTTCCTTGCGGCAGGCGCGCTGTCCGTCATCGCATGCGCGAAGCTCGCGGACCTCGAAGGTTCCGTCCCTCCTCCATCTGCACCTGGCGAAGGAGGCCCCGCGTCGCCGTCGCATCTCGCCGGGGACGTCGTCATCCAGCCCACGTCACTCGAGTTCGGCCCCGTGGTCTGCGGGGAGAAAGCGACGCCGCAACCCATCACGATCCGAAACACGACCGACGTCCCCCTCCCCTACGAGGTGAGGGTTCCGGAAGGCTCGGGTTTCGTGCTCGAAAGTCCGGCAAAGGGCGAGATACCACCGACCGAGAGCGTGACGATCTCGGTCACCGTCCAACCCGCCTCGCCCAACGACCTCAACGGGGCCATCGCCATCAGCGCCGGTGCCTCGTACATGGAGGTCGCCGCGCACGCCATCGGGAAGGGCGCCGTGCTCGAGTTCGTACCGAACGCCGTCGAGTTCGGACAGGTGCGCACGAACGACAGCGCCATGATCCCGATCGAGCTCAAGAACACGGGCTCGGCACCGGCCATGATCACGGCGTTCGAAGGGGGAACCAACGCACTGCAGGTGCCCCTCCCCGCGACGCTCACGATTCCTGCAGGAGAATCGAGACCGGTCGACGCCACCGTCATCGCTCCGAGCGCCCCCGGCTCGCTCGTGGCCACGATCAAGCCGAGCGTCGCGTCGGCGATCTGCGGCGCGCTCCCCGAGCTGCTCCTCCGTGCGGAAGCGATCGACACGACGGTCACGTTCTCGGTCGCGGATTTCGGGACGGTCGACTGCAATACGACCGGCGCCACGGCCGAGGTCACGATCCGCAATTACAGCCCCAACGCAGTCACGGTCGCACAAGCCACGCTCCCGGACGACTCGCGTTTCGAGGTCGTCTCGGACCTCCCGCTGACCGTGCCCGGGGGAACCGACGGGATGCCGAGCACCGCCAAGCTCGAGCTGCTGGCGAAGCCGGTCGGGATCGACCTCGGCACGTTCGAGGAGACGGTGACCCTGAGCTTGGTCGGCGTCGACGAGGACCAGAGGCAGCGCACGACGAAGGCGCGCATCGACGTTCGCGGAGCCATCCTCGAGATGAGCCCGACGAGCCTCCAGTTCGCCACCAACGGATGGATCCAGTTCAAGGCCTTCACCCTTCGGAACACGGGGAACGCGCCCATCCGCGTCGTATACGACTTCCGGCAACTCGCGGGGCTCGGCATTTGGTTCCCGGAAGACGGCCCCGAGATGGTCGAGCCGAACAAGAGCGTGAACATGGATCTCGGCTTCTTGTCGAAGCTGAAAACGGAGCACCGGGCCACGATGACCCCGCGCCGGGAGTCCGGAGCAGTCGCTTGCACGCCGATCCCGGTCGGCACCGCGCGCGCCGGCCCTTGATGGGTCGGCCGGGCACGACGGGCGGACCGATTCCGCAGTCGCCCGACGTCTCTGCGCCGCTCGTCCCGAAGGTTCGTGCTCGCGCCGCGTGCGATCTTCGGGTGGGGCGCCCGTCGATGGTGATACGAACGCCCGCATGGCGACCAAGAAGCGAGCTCCATCGAAGGCGCCCCGGCGGCGTACCCCACGGAAGCAGAAGGCGGAGTCGGCGGGGCTCGCCCCGCTCGCTTGCCGCATCGAAGAGGGCGACCCGGCGATCGCTCCGCTCGAGAAGGTGATCGAGAGCGAGGGCGGCCTCGTCGTCGGACGCTACAAGGATCCGCTCGGCGGGCACCCGCTCGTCGTCGCCGTCCTGCCGATCGCGAAGATCGAGCCCACGCCGTTCCAGCGAGACCTGAGCGACACGCACCACAAACGGCTCGCCGAGGTCATCGAGAAGACGGGGCGCTTCCTCGACCCCGTCATCGCGATCACCGCGCCGAAGCACGCGCCCTCGAAGAAGAAGGCGGAAGAAGAAGACGGCGCGCCGGCCTTCTGGACCCCGAACGGCCGCCACCGCCTGGAGGCGATGCGCCGGCTCGGCGCGAAGGCGATCACCGCCCTCGTCGTGCCGACGCGCGAGGTCGCGTGGCAGATCCTCGCGCTGAACACCGAGAAGGCGCACAACCTGAAGGAGCGCGCGCTCGAGGTGATCCGCATCTACCGCGGCCTGCTCGAAGAGGACGACACGCCCCCCGAGTCCGGCTTCGCGTTCTACCTCGAGGATCCGTCGCTCGTGACGCTCGGCGTCTGTTACGAGAAGAACGGTCGCTTCGCCGGCGGCGCGTACCACCCCGTCCTACGGCGCGTCGAGACGTTCTCGGACGCGCCGATCGGAGAGGCCATCGAGCACCACGAGAAGCTCGCCGAGCTGACGCTCGAGGTGGAAGAGAAGGTGTCCGCCGCCGTCCAGAAGCTCCGCGAGCGCGGGCTCGTCAGCCCGTACCTGCGCTCCTTCGTGGTGGCGCGGATCAATCCGCTCCGGTGGATCCAGGGCGAGCTGCCACCCGCGGAGAAGGTCCTCACGCAGATGCGCGATCGCGCCGCGAAGTTCGACGCGAGCAAGGTGAAGCAGGAGGACCTGGCTCGGATGGGCGGAGGGGTGCCGGACGAGGAGTGAGGGCTCAGACGTCGGGCCTCGGTCCTCGGCCTGGAGCCTTCTCGCTCCCTTCAGCCGAAGGCCGACGCGAGCGCGCCGTTGCGCGGCGACGCGGAGTCGGAGAGGACCACGTTCAGCTCGAGGACGTCGCAGTCGCCCTCCCTCTCGACCGAGACGTTGACCTGATCGAGGTCGATCCTCTCGTACTTCGCGAGGACCGCGAGGAGCTCCTGCTTGAGCTGCGGAAGATAGTCGAGCCCCGCAGATCCGCGGCGCTCGCGCGCGACGATGATCGACAGGCGATCCTTCGCCAGCGACGCCGTCGCCTGGCGCTTCTTCCAGAAGAACAGGTCGAAGAGGCCCATGGATTACCCCGCGTAGGCGAACGACTCGCCGCCGCCGCCACCGAAGATCCTGGTGAAGAAGCCCCGCTTGACCGGCTCGAGGAACCTGAACGGGACCTCTTCACCCACGAAGCGGCGCACGAGGTCGAGGTACGCCTGCGCGGCGGCGCTCGACGGGTCGAAGACGACGGGCGCGCCCGCGTTCGACGCCTGGAGCACGGCGGGCGACTCGGGGATGACGCCGATGAGCGGGATTCGGAGCAGCTCGACGACGTCGTTGTACGAGAGCATCTCGCCCTTCGCGACGCGCTCCGGCGAGTAGCGCGTGAGGAGCAGGTGCGTCTTGATCGGCTCGAGCCCCTGGGCCGCGCGGTGCGTCTTCGCGTCGAGCAGGCCGATGATCCGATCCGAGTCCCGCACCGACGAGACCTCGGGGTTCGTGACGACGATCGCCTCGTCGGCGAAGAACATCGCCATCTGCGCGCCCCACTCGATGCCCGCGGGCGAATCGCAGATGATGTAGTCGAAACCGGCCGCCTTGAACTCCTCGATGACCTTCGCGACGCCGTCCTGCGTGAGCGCCTCCTTGTCGCGGGTCTGCGACGCCGGCAGGATGTAGAGGTTGTCGAGGCGCTTGTCGCGGATCACCGCCTGGCGGAGGGACGCCTCACCGCGAATGACGTTGACGAAGTCGTAGACGACGCGGCGCTCGCATCCCATCACGAGATCGAGGTTCCGGAGCCCCACGTCGAAGTCGATTGCGACGACACGGAACCCATGCAGCGCGAGGCCGGCGGCCAGGTTCGCAGACGTCGTGGTCTTCCCGACTCCGCCTTTGCCCGAGGTCACAACGACGACTTTCGACACGGACCACCTCCTCAATGCGAATGCGAGAGCGAGCGCGGTCCGAGACGACGGACCGCATCGCAGGTGACCCCCCGATAAAGGATCGCGAAAGGGCCGGCCAACTTTTTGGCCGTTCGATTTCGTCCGACGTACTGTCTCGGCGGGCCCGAACGGCCCAATCGCCGCCGGATCGAGCCGCGGCGAGGTTCCCGGGCTCTCAGTCAGTCAGTTCGTCTCGGAGGAGCATTTCCCATGAGCAACGGCGCGAGCACAGAACAGCAGGCATTCCGTCTCAAGGGGACCCTCCCCGCCCTCACGATGCTCTGCCTGCAGACGGACGACGTCGAGGCGATCGAGCGCCAGCTCGTCGAGCACATCGCGCAGATGCCACAGTTCTTCCTGCACGCGCCCGTGATGCTCGACCTCGCGGCGCTCGAGGACACCGAGGTGGACCTCGAGCGCATCGGAGCCATGCTGCGCTCCCACAAGCTCGTCCCGGTGGCCGTGCGAAACCCGACGGACGCCCAGCGGGAGCGCGCGGTCGCCGCCGGCTGGGGCGTGCTCCAGACCGCGCTCGTCCGACCGCCGCGCGAGCCTCGCGCCGAGCCGAAGGTCCCCGGCGCGCCGACGCCGACGCCGCCTCCCGCCGCGACCATCGAGCGCCAGTCCGGTGGCCTCACCGTGCGCCGCCCGATCCGCAGCGGGCAGATGGTCCGCGCCGTCGGCGGCGACCTCGTGGTCCTCGCCCCCGTGAGCTCCGGCGCCGAGCTCGTCGCCGACGGCAACATCCACGTCTATGCGCCCTTCCGCGGCCGCGCGCTCGCCGGCGTCAACGGCAACGAGGACGCGAGCATCTTCTGCACGCAGCTCGACGCCGAGTTCTTGTCGATCGCCGGCCGCTCCGTCGTCTACGAGGACATCCCGGCGGACATGCGCGGGAAGCCGGCGCGCATCCACCTGGATGGGGATGATGTGATCATCACGCCGCTCTGACGGGAGTCTCCAGACTCCAGTCGTCTCCAGTGGGGGTGCGCTGACGCGACCTCCGTTCGGAGGCTCCAGGCTCCAGGGGAGCTTCTCCGATGACTCGTTCACCGCTGGTCACCGCTGGTGACTCGAGGCCCCGAGAGGAGGCATCCGTATCGAGCGAAGGCGTCGGGGCTCCTCTTCTCGCTGCTGGAGACTGGAGTCTGGAGACTGGAGTCTGGAGTCTGGAGACTGGAGACTGAAGTCTGGAGCCTGAGGAGGCCGAAGGCCTCCTCACAACAGGAACGACACCCCGAACGACAGCGTCGGGTAGCCGATGCGCAGCGTCAGCGCGACGGTGTCGTTGAAGTGGAAGCGACCGCCGCCCCAGAAGGCGGGCCTGACGCCCGTGCGCGTCGGCTGCACGCAGCCAGGGAATCCCGGGGCGCAAAAGTCGTCCCAGACGCCGTGGTAGACGTAGAGGCCCGGCTCACCGAAGACGCTGAGCTTCGGGGTGAACCAGAAGTTCCACTGCATGGCGACGGGGAACAGGAAGAAGTTCGCGCCGCAGCCGTACCGGCGATCGACGTAGTAGTAGTAGCAGTCGCCGTAGCGGAGCCAGTCGAGGCCGAAGGTGATGGCGACGCTGTTGTTGATCGTCGGGATGAAGCCGTTGTCGACGACGACCACGCTCCCGCGCACGCCGAGACCGAGGCCGTCACCAGCGTAGTGGCGTGCCCAACCGAAGACGAGGTGCGGCTCGAGCTCGAACTTGTACGGCGGATGATCGCCCGGGGACTTGATGAGGTTCTGCGCCTCGGCGGACTGCGGGACGAAGCAGAGAGCGGCGGCCACTGCACCGGCGAACAGAAGACTCTTCCTGCGCTTCATGAGCTCTGGTCGTTCCTTTCGATGCCGTACGAGTCGGCTCGGCTCGAGCGATCGACCACGAGCGTACGCGCGATGCAAGCACATCGGGCCGGTCAACCTCTCGACCAGTGCGATGACTCGGGTCCTCCGCTCGCCCGCGACGGGCACGGAGAGCTCGGCCTACGGCGCGACGATGAGCTAGACTCCAGGGGTCGGGGTGCTTCGAAGGCGGACTCATGAGCGGCGGCGCGTGCTCGGGGCGGTGCTCCTCGGGAGCATCGTCACGGCCTGCGCCAGCCTGATGGGCGTGGAGGAGGCCGCGCTCCGTGATCCGTCGGAGGAAGACGGCGGAGCTCCCATCGAAGAGGAGGATACGGGGACGACGACGCCGGCCCCCGAGGAGCCCGGTTGCGTCGGCGCCGGCTGCCGATGCACCGACGACTCGGATTGCACGGACGTCACCTACTCCACGTGCGTCGACGGCATCTGCCAAGGCTGTACGACGTCGCCGGACAGCTGCCCGATCGGCCGCTTCTGCCTCCCGGGCACGCCCGGAGCGGACGCCAACGCGAACACGGTCAACGAGTGCGCGCCCGGCTGCAACTCGGACGAGAGCTGCCGCGCGTTGAGCCCCACGGCTCCGTTCTGCGATCTGTCTCGCCATCAGTGCGTCGCCTGCCGGACGACGGAGGACTGCCCGGATGCGAACCAGGAATGCAGCCCCTCCGGCCGGTGCGCGGACAAGTGCACGTCCGAGGGCGGCACGTGCCCCAACCCCAACGAGATTTGCTGCAACCAGCTCTGCGTCGATCCGAAGACGGACGTCACCCACTGCGGCGGTTGCGGCAGCACGTGCAAGCGCGATCAGCAGTGCTGCGACGGCACGTGCGTGAATCCGCTGACCAACGCCGAGCACTGCGGAGCATGCGGAGCCGCCTGCAGCCGGACGAACGGAACGCCCTCCTGCACCGCGGGGTCGTGCAAGTGGAGCTGCGACCCTGGCTACCATCACTGCGCACAGGGCAACACCGGTTGCGAGACGAGCACGTCGAGCAACGTCACCCAGTGCGGCGGCTGCACGAACGACTGCAACAAGGCGGTCAAGAACGCCAGTCAGATCGCCTGCGTCGACAGCAAGTGCACGTACGCCGGCCAGTGCGCCGCGGGGTTCGCCGACTGCGACGGGAACAAGGCGAACGGCTGCGAGTGCGCGTGCGGCCGCGAGAAGCAGGCGTGCTGCTCGAACCGGCAGTGCGACAACGGGCTCGTCTGCGACGGATCGAACAAGTGCGTCAAGTGCGGTCGCAAGGACGAGCCGTGCTGTCCGAACTCGAGGTGCCAGGACGCCGACAGGCGCTGCATCAACGGAAAGTGCCAGAAGTGCCGCGCCAAGGGCGAGGCGTGCTCGAGCTCGGACGACTGCTGCTCCGGGAAGTGCAAGAACGACAAGAAGAAGTGCGACTGACCCCCGAGCCCCGGGAGGCGTACCGCCTGCTCGGGGCCATTCTGTGCGACGATGGCTGGCGAACGTGAACCGCTACCTGTTCGCCGGAGGCATCGTCATCCTGGTCGTAGGGGCCGTCCATTGCGCGGCCATCATGGGCGTCGAAGAGGCGACGCTTCGCCCCGAAGCCGGGAGCACGCCCGCGGAGGGCGGCGGTGGCGTGGTACCGGTCTCGGAGAGCGGCACCGAAGAGTGCGTCGGCGAGGGCTGCCCTTGTGACGGCCCGGCCGACTGCAAGCACCCTGCGTTCCGGTGGTGCGTCGCGGGTCGGTGCATGGAGTGCTCGACGGAGCCGGACGGCGGCGGTTGCGACATCATCCATTACTGCCTCCCGGGCTCTGTCGACGAGGATGCCGACGCGGGGATCAGCCGCTTCAACCGGTGCGTCCCCGGTTGCACGTCCGACGACGCGTGCAAGGCCATCAGCGAGGCCGCGCCCTACTGCGTCACCGAGCGTCACCAGTGCATCACGTGCCGTGACAAGAGCGACTGCCCCAACCTGAACGAGAACTGCACCCGCGCGGGGGTGTGCGCGCCCCGATGCGATGCCGGCGCGCAGTGCCGGACAGGACAGATCTGCTGCGACGGTCTGTGCGTCGATCCGAAGACCGACATCTTCAATTGCAACGGGTGCGGGAACGAATGCCCGGGCGACGACGCCGCCTGCTGCAACGGCGAGTGCAAGAACAAGCTCACGAGCGCAGACGCCTGCGGGACGTGCCTGACGAAATGCGCCGACCCGACGCCGGTGTGCATCGGCGGCAGATGCTCGTCACGATGACGGGCGCTCTCGTCACCGGATCCGGTCGACGTTCGCCTCCCAGTCGAGGCCGTCGAACGGCTCGATCCGGAAGCGGGACGCCGCGTCGCCGTCGAGGCACCGCACGTTCACGTCGACCCCGTCGGGATGCGAGCGCGGCGTGTAGAACGGCTGCACGCCGCAGACCCTGCAGAACGTGTGCTTCGCGACGCCGGTGTTGAAGGTGTAGGTGACGAGGTCGTCGGCGCCCGAGAGCAGCGTGAAGGCCTCCTTCTTCACGATGAGGTGCAAGAAGGCCTTCTTCCTGCAGATGGAGCAGTTGCAGTCGAGCGCCGAGAACGCCTCCACGACGACGCGGAACCGCACGCGCCCGCAATGGCAACCGCCCTCGAGCACCTCGGCCACGGCTCGCTCCGCTCGAGCGCTCAGGGCTCGTGGCGCGCGAGCTCGCGCATCGCCTTCTTGATGCCGTCCTTCTGCGGAACGCTCGCCTGCTCGAGGTTGTCGGCGAGGCCGATGCCCGGCACGTTGGCGCCCGCGAGGAGCTTCGGCGGTGCGTAGAGCTCGTAGAAGAGGTGCTCGACGAGGCGCCGGATGAGGTGCTCGCCGAAGTTGGTCACCTCCGTGTCCTCGTTCACGCAGAGGACGCGGTGCGTCTTCCTCACGCTCTCGACGATCGCGTCCCAGTCGTACGGGTAGAGCGTGCGAAGGTCGACGACCTCGACCTCGATGCCCTCTTCCCTCGCGAGCTCGTCGGCCGCCGCGATGGACATGGGGACGTTGCGACCGTACGTGAGCACGGTGACGTCGCGCCCCTCGCGCGCGATGCGCGCCTTGCCGATCGGGATGTAGAGCTCCTCGAGGTCGGGCCACTGGGGCTTCCACTTCGAGCGATCGCCGAGCGGCGCGTCGATCATCTTGGAGAGGAGCTTGTCGTCCTTCGGCTCGCCCGGGATCTCCTCGCCCGGCCTCGCCTTCACGCGCAACAGCGCCTTCGGCTCGAGGAACATGACCGGGTTCGGGTCGACGATCGCGCTCAGCAGGAGGCCGTAGGCATCGCGCGGGTTCGACGGCATCACGATCTTCCAGCCCGGCGTGCGGGTCGCCTGCGCGTCGAACGAGTGCGAGTGGTAGATGCTGCCGCGGATGCCCGCGCCCACGGGCGTCCTCAGCACCAGCGGGACGTTCCAGTCCCCGCCGCTCGACCAGTACGTGTTGCCCGCGATCTTGAGCAGGTCGATCGTGTTGAAGGCGTAGTCGCAGAACTGGATCTCCGCGACGGGCCTCCGGCCGGCGAGCGCGAGCCCGATGGCCATGCCCACGATTCCGCGCTCGTCGAGCGGCGTGTTCCAGGCCGTCTTGAGCCCCTGCGTCGCGGTGAAGACGCCGCCCAGCGGCGGGCCGACGTCCTCGCCGAAGATGTCCGTCACTCCGAGCCGCTCCTCACCGACGTGGAGGGCCATGCGGATGGCTTGGACCATCGTTGCCATGTCGCGTCCTCCTCCTCAGGTCTCGTCAGCGACGTAGTTCTTGTCCGCGTACACGTAGTCCCAGATGGACTCCGGCGCGGGCTGCGGCTCCTCGCGGACCCGCTTCGACGCCTCGAGCAGCTCCTGCGTGAACCGTGCACGCATCTCGTCCATCTCGGCGCGCGTGCGGAGCTTGCGCTCCTCCAGCTTCTGCTCCCAGACCGCGAGGCAGTCGACCTCGTCGCGGACGAAGTTCGCGCCCGACGCGCTCGAGTGGCCGTGGAGGCGCGAGACGATCGCCTCGAGGAGGAACGGCTTGCGCTCCGTCCGCACGTACTCGATCGCCTTCTTCAGCGTGAAGTAGCTCTCCTCGACGTCGTTGCCGTTGATCGTCGCCGTCTGCATGCCGAACGCCTTGCCGCGATCGGAGATGCGCTCCTCGCCGTGCTGGCCCTCGTAGGGGGTCGAGATCCCCCACCGGTTGTTCGCGACGATGATGAGGATCGGCAGCTCCTGCCCCTTCCGCGAGCTCCAGACGAGGCAGGTCGCGAAGTCGCCCTCGGCCGTACCGGCGTCGCCGCCCTGGACGATCGTGATGCCCTTCGCGTTCGTCGCGCGTTGCGCCATCGCGGTGCCGGGCGCGATCGAGTACTGGACCTCGATCGGCGACGTGATCGGCACGACGTTCCACTTCCGCGCCGAGTAGTGCCCGGCGAAGTTGCGACCGCGAGAGTACGGATCGGTCGCCGTGTTCTTCATCTGGCGGAGCGCGTCGACCGGATCGGCGCCCATCGCGAGCAGGGTCCCGCTCGAGCGGTAGTGCAGGTGCAAGAAGTCGTAGTCGAGCCCACGCCCTTTCTTGACCAGAAGCCCGAGCGGAACGTTGAAGGCCTCCTCACCGGGGCCGCCGATCCAGAAGTAGCCGTCCCCCTGCCGGTACATCGTGATGAGGCGCTCCTCGAGCACGCGCGCCTTGAGCATCAGCTCGTGGATGCGAAGCGCGAGCTCGGGCGAGAGCTGCTCCTTGGCGTCGCCATGCGTCGCGGCGCCCTGCGAGGTGGTAGCGGAAAGCGCGCTCTCCTGCGCGAGCGACGGGCCCGCCGGCGGGCTCGAAGCACCCGCAGTCGAGGCTCCAGACGAGGGGTGAGGCGTAGTGGACATTGCGCACGCTTTTACCCCGAGATCCGATGGGAAAGCCACCCGGCAAGCAGAAGCGCTGCCCTCGCCGCACCGCGGCACGCGCCTCGGGGCAGGGCCCCAAGGCAGTCCTCAGTCCTCAGTCTTGGTCGTCAGCTCGACGTCCTTTCGGCCCGCACGCGTCAAAGCAGGCCTCGCTGCGGCCCGAGCGCTCAGCAACCTCATCAGCAAGCCACCCGCTCGCTCGTTGCGTTCTTTTCCGCGTCGAGCCTTCCGGCAGGCTCACCGAGCTTGGCCAGGAGCTGATGGGACCGAGCACGGTTGGAACGGCCCAACGCCATGAAGACACGCGAAAGCTGAGGACTGAGGACTGAGGACCGAGGACTCGC
>CALFEQ010000203.1 GCA_937949945.1 uncultured Myxococcales bacterium | reverse complement strand
AAGCGTCATGTCTGTCCTTTCGACGGAGGGCTACAGCAACGGCGGTGCCGGCCCTCTGGCGCGGGGGCTCCGCTCGCGGATCGTGCGGGAAGTACGCGATGTTCCTCGACGGCGGCTTCCCCTTCGTCCGAAAAACGCGACCGAGCTGGATCCCGCCCGCGGACGAGCGGTGCCTCAAGGGCGGGTAGGGATCAGGGCAGCCACCTCCTACATCTGCTGCTCGGTGGATCTTCCAGGCGTGTGCTCGCGAGGGTATCCGCGGGCGGATGACGGAAGCGAGCGACGACGAGGTCACCATCGAAGGCACGATCGCGCTCGAGGGCGTCGAAGAGCGCGGTGAGGACTCGCTGCGCGTGGAGCCCGACGGCCTCTTGTTCGGGATCGACGCGGCGATACCCTCGCAGAGAGAGAAGAACACGGTGCGCTGGGAGGCGGGCCCAGGAGCCAACGTCGCGATCGCCGGCCGGCTCGACGGCAAGGACCACGTTCGCGCGACCGGGCCGGAGTCGCTGCTCGTCTTCGGGACGAGCGACGACGAGCCCGAGCGGGCGCTGCAGCGGCTCCTCCGTCAGCGTCTCGTCGTGCTCGCGATCGGTCCCGTCGGCGCCGCTCTTGCGCATCTCGTCGTCTACTTCGGGTGAGATGCGAGCTACATGATCGCCGAGTCGAGAAGACGCGAGTGGATGACGCGCCGGGGCTTCGAGCCCAGGTTCGCCGGGTCGACGTTCGTGCGGAAGATGTCGAGCTCGACGGTCGGGATCGGGATCTTCACGCCCGGGCTCGGCTCCCAGGCGTAGACGCGTAGCTTCGGGACGGGATCGAGGATCGACGTCTTCGCCGAATCCCTTCCTTCGCCTCTCGCGACCGGGGCGCCGAAGAGCGAGACGTCATGGCCTGGATCCTGGCCGTTCGGGAGCTTCCACGCGGAGACGACCTCGATCTTCATCACGACACGGGTCGCGGCCGAGCCGACGCGGAGCCTCTTGCCTTTCAAGGCGGCGAGGGCGATCCGCGCGGCGTCGGCCCATCCCGGCCGGCCTCCCTCGGCGTCGAGGAGCTCGATCGAGACGACGTCGCCGTGCGCGTCGGCGACGGCCACGAACACCGCCCGCCCGCGGACGGGCGCGACGCTGCGCCATGTGGCGTCGGCGAGCGCGGTGAGTACCGGACCTTCCGGGCCGAGGCCCAGCGCGCGGTCGCGTTCTCGGATCGGGTCACGGAGCGCGCGGTCGACCGCGCGTTTCGCCTCGGAGCGCTCCACGTCGGCCTGGCTTCGCGGCAAGAACGCGTTTCGGCCGATGCCGATCCCGATGTCGACCGGGCGAGCAGGCTCGGCCGACGGAGCCCACGGACGCTCGAGGTCTCGGTCGCCGGCGTTCTCCGTCGACGCCGAGCCGGCCGAGTCGTCTCGGTCGGCGGCAGCGGCGCTCGCGAGCTCGGTCGACGTGGAACGCGACGACGACTCCGACGTGGCGGAGGCGACGCGAGCGGCCGGAGCCCTCGGAGCGCTCGGCGTCGTCTCCGGTGCGATCCTCGGCTCCGACGACGGATCGCCGAGCTCCGTCGACGTGATCTCGAAGAGCGGCTCGTCGGGCGGTGGCGCACGAAAGGGCTCGGACCGATGCTCCGGGACCGAGGCCACGAGCCATGCCGCGAGCGCATGGAGGAGCAGCGCGAGGAGGGGAGGCGTCGTGGCGCGTAGCCATGCTCTCGGCTCGCTCCTGCTCATGGTCACCGTGCCGACGCTCCTGTTGCAGCCCAGGTTGCTCCCATTCAGCGCCGAAGCCGATCGTGCCCCCGGGTGGCGGGGGCTCGGAGGCGATCTCGAGCTCGGTCGTTCCCGAGCACGTGACTTCGATCAACGGAATCGTCTCGCAGCCCAGCGGGGGATTTTCCGAGCGCCCGCCCGTCACGTGGACCTCGATCGTGCTGCCCGTTCGGAGGATGTACTGGTAGTCCGGGTGTGCGCCCACGTATCGACCCGCGCCGTGTCCACGGCTTCCGCGGGCTGCCGCTCACCGAGTCTCGGTCACTGATTCAAAAGTCCCTTGTAGGATTCGTACAGCGCGATGCGACAGCCGACGTCGGCGTCGTCCACGCAGGAATAGGTGTATCCCGTCATGTTCCCGGTGCAGTGGACGTTCGCGCCGGCCGCCCATTCGGAGAACGTGGCCCCAGGAGCGATGTTCGCGAAGAGGCAATCGGTCGGTTTACCCGTCGACTTCAATCGCGCGCAGATCAGGCAATAGAGCCTCGTGGAGCTCGAGAGGTTTTGGAAGCGGCCCCAGTACACCGAGCCGCCGGGCGACGGCGTGCACAAGAAGTCTATAGAGGAGTCCGATTCGGATTCTACGAGCCTGAGCAGATCGTTGCGGTTGCACGAGTCGCTGGTGCCGCCACTCGTGCCCATGCCACCGCTGCTCGTGCCGCCGCTGCTCGTGCCGCCGCCGCTCGTGCCACCGCTGCTCGTACCACCGTCGTCGTGCAGACCGCAGGCTCCGTTGCTCAGGCAGACGCCGGTACGTCCGCTGAGGGCGTCCTCGCATGGGCTGCCGGCTTTCTTGAGCTCCGAGGTCTTCCGGCACTCCACGTGACCCGCTCTGCACGTCTTGCGGAACACGTGACAGTCGGGCAGGCCCGACTCGCACTCTTCGCCCACCTCGGGGCAGGGGACGCAGCGCCCCGAGGCGCAATCCTCGCCCGGACCGCACGTTCCGCAGACACCGCCGCATCCGTCGCTCCCGCACGATTTCCCATCGCACTTCGGCGTGCAGCCGCAGCCTTCATACGCACACGTGTAGATGTCGAAGCCGCACCCATCCCCGGACGCGAAGCACGAGGTGCACTCTCGAGGCACGCACTGCTTTCCAGCGGCGGGAGTGTCGACGCATCTGCCCTGCGAGCAATCCTGGTCCGTGTTGCACGGCTGACCGCAACGAGGCACGTCGCACGTGACCATCTCGCATTCCAACGTGTCGCGGTTGCCTTTCCACTCGCAGAACGCCTCGGGAGACTCCTGGAAGCAGTCGATGCATGCTCGCGGCAGACATCGCGGTCCTCGCGCATTGCCCTGGTCGTCGTAGGTCTCCGGTTTGCAGTAGGCGTCGTCCACGCAATCGGCGTCCGTCGTGCACGGCTCGCCGCAGTTCTTGAGGTTCTTCCTGTGTGCCTCGTACTGAGAGCGAAAGCAGCCAGGTTTCCCGCAGGTGTTGTCACACCCGGTGGTGCGCGCCGCGGGGTTCGCGGGAAACCTGTCTTCGGCGCAGCAGAGCCCTTCGAGGGCTGCACGCGCGTCCCGACCCACGAGCAGACCCTTCTCGGGATCCGCGCAAAGGCGGCTCGGGCAATCGGAGCCCGAGATACAGCGTATTGGTCCGGTGGGAGCCGGTTCGCCGGAGGACGTCTCCGTGCAGCCCTGCTGGGCCACGACCGAGAGGCATGCCATGAATCCGACGACGAGAGCCTTGGTCGCTGCACGCACCATGAACAAAGCACGTTATCGGGCAGTCGCCGATCGTGGCAAGCGTGGCAAGGACGTCGCTCGGACGGCACGCTCCGCGCTCGCATCCGCTCGCTCAGAACACGCTACGAACGAGACCGCCGTCGATGCGTAGGGCCGCGCCGT
>CALFEQ010000202.1 GCA_937949945.1 uncultured Myxococcales bacterium | reverse complement strand
GAAAACGGCGGCGGAGCGCCGTTACCCAGTTACGGCTCGGGAACTCTGGAGCCCGGACGTGCGGTGCTCCGCGTCCTCGGCTGCGAGAAGCGGTTCGAGTTCTGGTGGAAGTAGCGACGGACACGTCGGTCGACTTCGGCGCTTCGCAGCCGGGGTGGAACGTCACGGTCTGCGTGGCGAGCATCGTCCCCGAGCAATGTCCGCGGCACGCCACTCGAAGTGGCGGAACGCGGCGGCCATCCGGCTCGGTCATCGGCACCTCCGCCACCGGGAGTGCCACGGCCGGCGATCCACACGCGAGCACGGCAGAGAGCTCCCTCAGTCGGGGGATATTTCTGCCGTAGAGACTTTGCTAGGTTCGTGACCTCATGGAGGTCTCCGTGTTTGCACGAATCCGCCGCCCCCTTCGCGGTCTCTTCACCGGACTACTCTTGCTCGTCACGTCGTGCAGCTCGGAGGGTGACGGAGCGCCCACGCCTGAGTCGCTGACGCCCGAGAGCCCGACGTTCCACGCCGGCGATCCCTGTACGCGTGATGGCGAGCTGCGCTGTGCGACGGAAGCGGACGGAAAGAAGAACGGCTCGGTCCTGTGGTGCGCCAACGGCGTCTACGAAAAGGTGTTCGCCTGCCCCGGACTCCAGGAATGCAACGACTACCAAACCAATACCGCCGTGGGCTGCGGCCCGGAGACGTCAGTGATTCCGTACGCCAAGGAAGGTGCGCCGTGCGGCGCCGAGGGGGCGGCGGCATGCGGCTTCGACCGGAAGACGGTCCAATGGTGTGTCGGAGGCACCTGGGTCTTGGCGCAACACTGTCCTCCGACGGAGTGTACGGTCTCGAGGGCGGAAGGACGGAACGTGGTGGCTTGTTCGAACGGCGGCGCCACGCCCGGCGACCTGTGCAAGTCGGATATTGCCGGAGCCGTGATGTGCTCGACGGATCTGAAATCGATCCTCGGGTGTCGGAACGGTCGAGCCGTCGTCGTCGAGGAATGCCTGCCGCCCCGAGAATGCTCCGTCGTCCACACGGGTGGGATGCCGACGATAGCGTGCATGTGATCCTCCGCGTGCGGCTCGACCGCGCTTCGGCCCCCGCTTTCGACGCGGCTCCGCCTCTCGAAGAAGGCGACGGGTGAGCTCCCTCGACGCATCGTACGCCTCGGCCTCTTCTTCGCGAGAGCGACGAAGCGCATGGTGTGCCTCGGCGTCACGACGTGACAGGCACTCTCGCGTCCGATCGCTGACTCATGCCCGGAGCACGGGCTGCTCGACCGTCTTGCTGAGCCCGGGCCGGAGCTCGAACGCGTTGCATCCGCACGTGCCGAACACGCGCAGCGCGAACTTCGACAACGTCGGTTGCAGGCACGCAGCCTCTTCACCTTGGAGCGGGGCCTGCGCCGGCGAGTCGAAGTACTTGCAGTGACTGCAGTGTCCCCAATTCTTGTCCAGCTTGGTCTTGGCCATGGCGACCTCCGCACGTCGCGGTGCATGCGCGTCGCGTGCCTCCCTCCGGTGAACGCGTCGGGCGCAGACACAGCGCCGGCATCGGCTCGCTCGAAGCACGATCGAAGCGACGTTCGAAGCACGGCGCCTGGCGTATCGCTTGCGTCACGCCTGCTCGCAACCCACGACGGGGTGTCGCGCATCGGGCATGACCTCCGCGCCAGCTCCTCCGAAGACCGAGCCGCGGCGAAGCCATCGCGGT
This sequence comes from uncultured Myxococcales bacterium, assembly GCA_937949945.1. Taxonomy (GTDB): domain Bacteria; phylum Myxococcota_A; class Polyangia; order Polyangiales; family Polyangiaceae; genus Labilithrix. The sequence continues at coordinate 3,495 of CALFEQ010000202.1, read as the reverse complement.
CTTCGCAGCGACGAGGCTGCCGCGCGCCTCGCAGCGGAAGGCCCGAACATCATCCCGTCGCCGCCTGGCCCCTCGCATCTGCGCGAGCTCCTCGCGCAGATGACACACCTGTTCGCGACCATGCTCTGGGCCGCGGCGGGCCTCGCCTTCCTCGCCCGTATGCCGGAGCTCGGGACGACGATCATCGTCGATCGTCCTCAACGGCGTCGTCGCGTTCGTGCAGGAGCTCCGCGCCGAGCATGCAGCGGCTCGGTTGCGATCGCTCGTACCCCGACGCGCCACGGTCGTGCGGGACGGCGAGCACAAGTCATCCCCGCGGACCAGCTCGTCCGCGGCGACCTCGTTCAGCTCGCCGCCGGCGATCGCGTATCGGCCGACCTCGACCTGGTCGAGAGCGCCAACCTCGCGATCGACTCGTCCCTCTTCACGGGCGAGAGCGTGCCGGCGCCCCCTCCCGTGGTGCGCGAGTGTTCGCGGGGGACCTTCGTGACCGAGGGCGAGGGCGCAGGCGTCGTGGCCGCCACCGGGCCGCGGACGCGACTCGCCGCGATCACGGCCCTCACGGGCCGCAAGCGTTCCCCGAGGACACCACTGGCGAAGGAGCTCGAGCGGGTCGTTCACCGGACCGCCCTCATCGCGGCCGCGGTGGGCGGCGCGTTCTTCGTCGTCGCGCTCGTGATGGGATTGCCGCCGACCGAAGGATTTCTGTTCGGCGTCGGGGTGACCGTGGCGCTGGTCCCCGCGGGGCTCTTGCCGACGATCACGCTGTCGCTCGCCGTCGGCGCGAAACGCATGGCAGAACGGCACGCGCTCGTCCGCCGCCTCGACGCCGTCGAGACGCTCGGAGCGACGACGTTCATCTGCACGGACAAGGCGGGCACGCTCACGATGAACCAGATGTCCGGTGTCGCGGCGTGGTGCCCGAAGGGCCGCGCCGACATCTCGGGAGAGGGCTACGACTCGACGTCGGGAGAGGTCCAGGCGGATCCCGAGGCGCTGCCGATGCTCCGTGAGCTCGCGCGCGCCGCGGCGCGGTGTTCGTCGGGGCGCGCCGTCTTCCGCGACGGCCGCCGTCGAAGACTTCACGCGGCGCGGGCCGCGTGTCCTCGCCGTGGCGACGCGCGCTCTGTCGCCCGCAGAGCTGCCCGAGTCTGCCGACACCGTAGAGTCGAACCTCGTGCTCCTCGGGATCGTCGGGCTCGAAGACCCGCCACTTCTGTGGCTCTCTCCGGAGGGAGCTTCCGCTAGCCCTCGGCGTGCTCGAGATCCCGTGCCTCGATCTCCTCACCGACCAGCTCCGTAGCGGAAGCGCCTCGGATGGCGCCAAGGCCTTCCCCTATTCCGCCGATTGCTCGAAGCAATAGAGCGACTTCTCTCGATTGCACAAGGTATACAGGCAAGACGACTCCCAGAAATCCTCGACGTCTCCGAGGTGGCCGGCCGTGCCCATCTCATTGGCCGCTTCCGAGGTCCACTTGTTGCAGTCTTGGCCAAAGGCGAAACCGCCGTCGTAACTGCCGGTCCACGCGCACGAGAACGGGTCGGTCGTCTTCGTCTCGCCGGTCTCGGTCATGGTGATCGGGGCCGCGAGATCCATGGCGTTCGAGACGAGGTGGTCCCAGTCGTTGGCAATCAGCGTCCCATCGACGAGGCCGTACGGAAGCGTCGAGTGGGTGAGGCGGCTGTTCGCTGGCGTGCCCGAGACGCTCAACCACGCTCGATACGTACCGCCGAGGTTCGCGGCGTCGGCGAGCTCCTGGCATTTCGCATCCGCGCCCGCCAGACCGCCGAGGTTTCCGGTGTAGGTCGCGCTCGTCACGAAGACGCGGTTGTACTTTCTGCACTCGACGGTGACCGTGACGTCGCTCGTGCTGATCGTCCCTGCGTGGTCCTTCACGGTGCAACTGAGGTCCAGAGGCCTGCTCAGGACGCTGACCGCGTAGGTCGTTCCGTCTTCGACGAGCGTCTCGAAGCTGAACGGTCCGTCGGCCGTCAGCGTGAGGTCGTCACCGCCGTTGTTCTGCAGAACGATCGATCCGTGGGTGAGGCCCGTCAGCGTGCCCGTGACCCTGAACTTGTCCGTGCTGCACGTGACCGCGACGTCGACGTCCGCGCCGGCCACCGTTCCGCTCGCGGGGCTCACGACGCACGTCTGCTGCGGGCCGACGGGTGACTGCTTGACCGTCACCTGGAACGTCGCGCCGCTCTCGACCGGCGTCGGGAACTCGAAGGGGCCGTCGCTCTGGATGGGAAGCGTATCCCCCTCGTGGTTCTCGAGCACGAGGCCGGTGCCCACGAGGCCGGTGACGGTGCCTTTGACCTTGTAGGAATTCGTGGTGCACGTGACCGCGACGTCCTCGACGGCCACGTCGCCGACCGTGCCCGTGGGGTTGTCGACCGTGCACGTCTGCCACGGATTTTCGGGCTGCCGGAGCACGGTGATGATGTACGACTGCCCGCTCGCGAGGGGCGTCGGGAAGGCAAACGTCCCGTTCGCCGTCACGGGCAGATCGCCCCCACCGTTGATCTGCAAGACGAGGCCGGTGCCGACGAGCCCACTCACGGTGCCACCGACGGCGTACTTGTCGGTGGCGCAGTTCACGAGGATGCTCCCGACGTCGGCGCTGCCGACGGTCCCAGTGCCGCCGCTGACGCTGCACGTTTGCGAAGGCGAAGACGGCTGCTGGAGGACGGTCACGGCGTACGTCGCGCCGGACGGAAGCTTGGTCGGTAACGTGAAGCTGCCGTCTTGGGTGATGGGGAGGTCGTCACCGGCGTTGTTTTGCAGGACGAGCCCGCTGCCTTCGAGACCGATGACCGTCCCGCCGATGGCGAAGGTCGCCTCCTGCGACGGTCGCTCCGCATCCGGGCCCGCGTCGACCTCCGGGCCCGCGTCGACCTCCGAGCCCGCGTCGACCTCCGGGCTCGCGTCGACCTTCGGGACCGTTTCGTCGTTCGGCGCGGTCGTCGAGGTTCCGCACGCGATGCCAATCCACGTCGTCGATGCCACGGCAGCAAGGAGCCATCGAGTCTTTTCATGCCCACGTCCGCTTCAGGGGTTCGAGCAGTAGGCGAGCGTCGTCGGCCCGACGTCACGGAGCTCGGTCGTCGAGACGACGCGTTCGAGCAAAAGAGAACTACCATCCGATGGGTAGGCATCACAAGACCGCACCACGACCCGACGACGCGAGGCATCGAAGAGCGTGCCGTCACGCTTTCGTCGACGAGCAAGGACTTCGCCTCGCCTGGCGGGAGCGATCGGGTCGAGGTCGCTCTTCGACTCGAGCCGCCGTTCCGCGGTTCGAACGACGCAAGGAGAGCGGCTCGAGCTCGCCCTTCGTGGTCGGGCTCGGACCGACTCTTGGCTGTCGATTCACACCACCGGCTCGCGACGCTCTGCGCGTCCCCGCGCCGACCTCTCACCGAGCTGCGCCACGAAGCGCGCTGTACCCGTCTGTGGACGGACGTTCGATGCAGGCTTGACGGGGCGTAGCT
>CALFEQ010000201.1 GCA_937949945.1 uncultured Myxococcales bacterium | reverse complement strand
GAGCCTCCCGACGCCGCCCTCAGGCCGAGCCCTTCGCAGCGTCCACGACGCGCACGCCCCAGCTCGCCCTCCCTGGAGCCTGGAGCCTGGAGCCTGGAGCCTCCCGACGCCGCCCTCAGGCCGAGCCCTTCGCAGCGTCCACGACGCGCACCAGCACGATCGTGATGTTGTCCTTCCCCCCATGCGCGTTCGCGAAGAAGACGAGGCGGTTGGTCGCCGTCTTCGCGTCCTCCTCGTGGAGGAGCTGCGTCGCGATCGTCTCGTTGGGGAGCATCTTCGTGAGGCCGTCGGAGCAGAGAAGGTAGAGGTCGCCGGCCTGGGGCGTGACCAGGATGACGTCGATCGGGACCGTCGGCCAGACACCGAGGGCGCGGCTGAGATGAGCGCCCTCGGGGCCCGCGATGCCGTAGTCGGACATCGTGTGATCGGTCGTGAGCTGCTTCATGACGCCGTCGCGCAGGCGATAGCAGCGGCTGTCGCCGACGTGGCCGATGTAGAGCCGTCGCCTGTCCTCCGAGAAGCGCATGGCGCAGATCGTCGTGCCCATGCCTTTGAGCTCGGGGTGCTTGGCGGCGTGCTCGAGGATCGCCGTGTTGGCCATTTGGATCGCGCGCGCCAGCTCCGAGGCCGGCGCCGGGAGATCCGTGTGAGCGGCGGCCGCGAAGCGGTTCGCCGCGAACGCGTCCGCCAGCGTCTTGACGGCGAGCTTGCTCGCGAGCTGACCGCCGCGGTGACCGCCCATGCCGTCGGCGACGATGAAGAGCCCCTTGTCCTCCACGAGGAGCAGCGCGTCCTCGTTGTGCTTGCGCCGCTTGCCGGGGTCCGTCGTGCCGAGCGCCTGGAGCGCGAGGCGCGGCGCCCCCTCCGCGTCCGAGGGCTCCGTGTCCGCCCCCTCGTCGACGACGATCTTCTCGACGGCCGGCTGGATCTCGCGCTTGCCGCCGAACCGCGTCGGCTCGAGCTCTTCGTCCTCCTCGTAGTCGAGGCGCGGGACCTCGTCGTCGATCTCGGGGACCTTCGTCGTCTCCGGCTCCGGCTTGGTGCTCGGCTCGCTGCTCTTCGGAGGAGCCCCGCTCTCGACGGGCGGCTCGCTCTTGGCCTTGGCCGCGGGCGGGACCGACCGCTTCGGCGGCAACGGCTCCGGCCTCGAGAGGCCGAGCCCGCCCACGATCGTCGGCGCGCGCGGGCGGTTCGACCGGCTCGTCGAAGCGACGGCTTCCGACACCTGCGGAGGCTCGCTTCTCGGAGCCTCGCTCGAAGCTTCCTTCTTCGGCGGCGTCCCTGCCGACGGCAGGGTGTCCTTCGCCGACGCGCGCTTCGCAGCGCCGTCCTCCTTGCCCGCGGGCGCCGCGAGTGCCGGCGCCGCTTCCGTCGACGACGCCGAGGGAGCCGCCGGAGGCGCTTCCTTCGGCGGAGAGCTCGCCACGCGCGTCTCCTCCGCTGCGTCTTCCTTGGAAGCCGCGGTGGCCGCGGTCGCCTCGGGCTTCGCCTTCTTCTCGGCTTCGTCCTCGCGACGCCCGGACGGAGCCTCGCCGGCCGCAGCCGGCTCGGCGGCCCGACGCGGGCCGCTCGAGCCCGACGCCTGCGGCGGACCGTCCGACTCGGGCTCCTTCGCCACGGAGCCAGCCTCGAGATCCTTCGCCGCAGAGGTCTTGGACGCAGAGGCGCCCCGGGCGCCGTGCTCGGACGGCGCGCTCACGGCCGCGGCCGCCCCGCGGTTCATGAAGCGCGACCGGACGAGGTACGCGACGCCCCCGGCGGCGAGCAGAAATGACAGGATCCCGAGGACGTCAAAATCCGCCATGGGGCGACGATCACTCTACTATCGTCGGCCCCACTGCGGAAAATTCGGTGGACTGTCGATTCTACGGGAAGATCTCTCGCTCCTTGTAGACCGCCTCGATCCGCTGGAGCGCGAGCGCGTAGGCGGCGATACGGCGATCGATCTTGTGCTGGCGCGCGAACTCCGCGACCTCGCGGTACGCACGGGTCATCCCCTTCTCGAGCTTGGCGTCGACCTCCTCCTCGCTCCAGCTCTCCGAGCGCTTGTTCTGCACCCACTCGTAGTAGCTGACGGTCACGCCGCCCGAGTTCGCGAGGATGTCGGGCAGGATGTCGATCCCGCGCTCGAGGAGGATCCGCTCGCCGATCGGGTTCGTCGGACCGTTCGCGCCCTCGACGACCACCTTGACGTCGAGCGCACGAGCCTCGCTCTCGCCGATCTGATTCTCGAGAGCGCACGGCGCGAAGATGTCGGCCTTCGTCTTGAAGAACTCCTCGCGCGTGATGGGCTTGCCGCCCGGGTACCCGGCGATCGAGCCGTTCTTCATGACCCAGTCCTGGAGCTTGTGCGCGTTGAAGCCCTCCGGGTTCGCCATGTAGCCCGTGTGGTCGCCGACGGCGATCGTGGAGACGCCGAGGCGCGAGAGGATCACGGCGAGGTGCGAGCCGACGTTGCCGAAGCCCTGCACGATCATCGTGGAGCCCTCGAGGTCGAAGTTCCTCTCCTTGGCCCACTCGATGATGCAGAAGACGGCGCCCTGACCCGTCGCCTTCGCGCGACCGAGCGTACCGCCCGACGCGACCGGCTTGCCGGTGACGACCCCCTTCACGCTCTGCTTCTGCGCCGCGCCGACCATGTTCGAGTACGTGTCCATCATCCAGGCCATCACCTGGCTGTTGGTGCCGACGTCCGGCGCCGGGATGTCGTACTCGGGCCCGATGTTCTCACCGAGAGCGTGCGTGAAGCGACGCGTGATGCGCTGGAGCTCCGCCTTCGACACGGAGTGCGGGTCGAACTTGACGCCACCCTTTCCGCCACCGAAGGGCACCCGCATGAGCGCGCACTTCCACGTCATCATCGCCGCGAGCGCCTTGACGTCGTCGAGCGTGACCGACGGGTGGAAGCGGATACCGCCCTTGAACGGTCCGAGCAGGTTGTTGTGCTGGACGCGGTAGCCCTTGAAGAGCCTCACCTCGCCGTTGTCCATGCGGACCGGGAAGTTGATGATGAGCTCGTTCTTCGGCTGGCTCAGGATCGTGCGCACGTAATCGGCGAGGTTGATCGTGCGCGCGGCGCGGTCGAGGTAATCCTGGACGACCTTGAAGAAGTCGTACTCCTTCACGATGATCGTCCGCGACGAGCCGGGCGGCGGCGGAACGACGTTGGCGGTACTTCCGGATTTCTGGAGCGTCTCGGGTGAATCGGACATGTCGCGCCCCTCTTAGCCCATTTGAGGTGGAACCCCAACCACCCCGGTGGGCGTTCCGAACGAAAAAACCGCGAGAAGACGCCGTTTCGAATCGCGACGTCGCTCGCCGGCGACGCCCCGAAAATCTTTCGCGCCGCAACGCGTCGGTGAGGCCCGTTCGTCGCATCGACGGACGTGACGAAAGTCCAGGTTCGCCCCTCTCCTCCCGATGCCGACCGAACGGCGCGGGCCTCGCTATCCCGACTCGCCGTCGATGCCCTCAGGGCACGGGGAGCAAGAACCAGATCGCGTAGAGGTAGGTGATGGCGCTCGTCAGCATCAGGGCGTCGACGCGATCGAGGATGCCGCCGTGCCCGGGGACGATCGCGCCCGAGTCCTTCACGCCGAACGAGCGCTTGAGGACGGACTCGCCGAGATCGCCCGCCTGACCGAAGGCGCCTGCGATCAGCGCGAGCGGGATCCCGTGCGCGAGCGACAGGCTCGGCAAGAACCAGAAGTGCGCCAGGAGAGCCCCGAGCACGCTGCCGGCGAGGCTCCCGATCGCGCCCTCGACGGTCTTCTTCGGCGAGACCGCCTCGTAGAGCTTCCGCGTCCCGAGGAACCGGCCGGCGAAATAGCCGCCGGTGTCGCCGAGCCACGCGAACATGATCGTGAGCACGACGTAGCCGGGCCCGACCTCGCCGAGATCCCGCCGCATCACGGCGAGCAGCGTGATCGGGACGCCGACGAAGAGCGGCCCGAACCCGAGCGCGCACGCGCGGAGGGCGGCCGTCTTCATCTCGCCGAGGCGGACGAGCGTCAGCAGCGGCCCCGCGAGCGGCAGGCAGACGATCATCGTCGGCAGGATGCGCGGGTCGGCGCCGGCGAAGTACGTGCCCGTCGAGGCCACCGCGGTGAGCCCCACCCCGAAGAGCTGCGACCAGCGGTCGCCCGGGTGGGTCATGTTGAACAGCTCCCACGCGGCGATGAGCGTCGCGGGGAACACGAGCAGATAGAAGCCCCACGCCGGGCCCTTGTAGAGGAGCAGGACGATGAGCGGCGCGCCTACCGCCGCCGTGGCGATGCGGACCGCGAGGTTGCTGTTGGCCTTCTTCGCCTGCTCCTTCGTCTCGCGGGGAATGCGTCGCGAGCTCGGAGGGCGCTCTTCCTCGACCATCGTCCGTCCCGGCCATAGCACGGGCGCCGCGCCGATGGACAGAACGCGAGCCGCGCCGACGACGAAAACGCCAGCGCGGCCGTGGTCGCCGGGCGCACGCAGGCCGCCCCGCCCGGGGAGCGGCCATTCGGAGAGCCGGCGAGCAGCGTCAGGAGACGAGGCGGAGGACCTTCGCGCTCTCCGGAGGCTCGACCGCCTCCGGCGGCTCGCTCCGCGCCGGGACCTCTGCCTCGCGCCGCGCGAGGATCGGCTCGGCCGGCTTGCCGACGAGACCGAAGCGGCGCTCGCGCGTCTGATAGCTCGCGATCGCCTCGAAGAAATCGGCCTCCGTGAAGTCGGGCCAGAGCACGTCGGCGAAGTACAGCTCGGCGTACGCGAGCCCATACAAGAGGAAGTTCGAGATGCGGCGCTCGCCGCCGGTGCGGATGATGAGGTCGGGGTCGCCGACGCAGAGGCTCGGCATGCGCGCCCGCAGCGCCTCCTCCGTGACGTCCTCGGGGCTCATCTTCCCGGCGGCGACCTCGCGGGCGAGCTCGCGCGCCGCGTTCGCGATCTCCTCGCGGCCGCCGTAGCTGAGCGCGAGCGTGAGCGTCATCTCGTCGTGCCGCGCGCTCTCCGCTCGAAGCGGATCCAGCACGGCACGGACGACGGCGGGGAGGCGGCCCAGGTTCCCGATCGCGTTCAGGCGGATGCCGTTGTCGAGAATCTCGTCGCGCTCCGAGAGCAAGAACTCGCGCAACAGCTGCATCAGCGCGTCGACCTCGAGCTCCGGCCTCGCCCAGTTCTGCTCGCTGAAGGCATAGAGCGTCAGGGCGCGGATCCCGAGGCGCCGAGCTGCGCGCACGACACGGCGCACCGCCTTCGACCCTTCCCGGTGTCCGTCGACACGCTCGCGGCCGCGGAGCTGCGCCCAACGGCCGTTGCCATCCATGATGATCCCGATGTGAGCGGGGAGGTTTCGCGCGTCGACGTAGACCATGGGCTGGTTGAGGGGGCAAGCCGGTATCATGAAACGTCCTTGCAAGCTACCGGTTACGGCGTACGCCGCGGACGGGCCCGCGTCGACGCTTCTTCCGGCGAGCGGTCGCCGGCGGCGCTCGAACGGTCGCGACGGGCTCGAGCGCTGCCCCGGATGCGCTACTCTGGCCCGTCGGCACATGGCCGACCTTCGGGGGGTCGCCAAGTCGGCTCCTCGTACATAGCCTGCCAGCACTCCCATGATCGGCACGAAGGTGATGCTCCGGACGAGGATGGCCGCGCGCGACGCGCACTACGGCGGAGAGCTCGTCGACGGCGCCCGCATCCTCGCCCTTTTCGGCGACCTCGCGACGGAGCTGCTCATCCGGCTCGACGGCGACGAGGGCCTGTTCCGCTCCTACGAGAGCGTCGAGTTCTTCGCGCCGGTGTTCACCGGCGACTTCATCGAGGCGACGGCGGAGATCGTCGAGATCGGCACGGTCAGCCGCCGCATGAAGTTCGAAGCGAAGAAGGTGATCGCGAACCTGCGGCAGGTCGGCTTGCCGCCCAGCGCGGCCGACGTGCTCGCGGATCCCATCACGGTGTGCCGCGCGATCGGCACGTGCGTCACCCCGCAGGACCTCCAGCGACGCCCACGCGAGCTCTACATGCCCCAGCTCCCGCCGGGAGCGCCGCCGGAGCCGGAGCCAGTGGTCACGCCGCCCGAGACGGACGCGACCGGAGCTCGCACGCTCGAGGCGGAGGTCGCCGCGGAGGTCGTCCTGACGGCGCTGCTCGCGAGCGCCGATGCGCGCGAGGCCACGCAGGACCTCGTCGATCGCGCCGCGCGTTGTCGAGAGGCAGGGGCCGCCGTCCTCCAGCTCGAGATCCCGAGGGGACGACCGCCGGCGCACGAGAGAGAGCGGCTCGTCGAGCTGATCGAGCGCATCCGCGCGAGGACGGACTGCATCATCCACCTCAGCGCCGCTCCGCGCGCCGCCGACGCGCTGGGGGCGTCGTTCGCCAACGACGGCACCGAGGACGACCGCGCGGCGCTGCTCGCCCTCGGGCCCGAGATCGCGACGCTCGAGTGCGGGTCGACCAACTCGGGCGACGGCGCGATCGTCGCGACGCGTCCTTCGATCCGCGAGCTCGCGGCCCGACTGCGCGGGGCCGGGGCAGTGCCGGACCTCCAGTGCTACGAGGTCGGGCACGTCGAGGAGGGGCTGGCGCTCGCGGACGCGGGCCTCGTCGGGCGGCCGCTCCGCTTCCAGCTCGTCCTCGGGATGGCGGGCGCGATCGGGGCGACCGAGGCGAACCTCCGGCACCTGGTGAGCCTCGTACCGCGAAACGAGGCCACCTGGTCGGTGACGGCGCTCGGCCCGCGCGCCGACGAGATGACGGAGCTCGCGATCCGGCTCGGAGGCCATGCGCGCGTCGGCTTCGACGGCGACCCGATCGCCGCCGTCACGCGCGCCGCGTCGCACGCGCGCGCGAGCGGCAGGACGATCGCGGATCCGTCGCGGGCACGGAAGCTCCTCGGCACGAGGCCGGCCCGATGATCGCCACCCGCACGCTGGTCGCCGACGCGCTCACGCCCGTCCGTGCGTATGCCGCGCTGCGCGCCGCCGATCCCGACGGTGCGTCGTTCCTCCTCGAGAGCGTCGTCGGCGGCGAGCGCTGGGGACGTTACTCCATCCTCGGCTACCGCCCGCGCTACGAGGCGATCCTCGATCGGGAGGGATGGAAGCTCCGGCCCGGGAGCGGCGATCCGAGCGGAGCCCGCATGCCCTCCATGCCTCCGTCCCCGAGCGACGGTCGACCCCTCGACGCGATCGCGGCGGCCGGGCCGCTGTTCGCGCGGAGCGGACGCGGACCGGCAGGACACGCCTCGATGGCCGCGCGCTTCGCGTCCGCACACGTCGGATATCTGGCCTGGGACATCGTCCACCTGATCGACAAGGTCCCGCCGGGGAACGAAGCGACGTGGAACGCGCACTTCGTGCCGCTCGCCCGCTTCCTCGGCGGAGCCGTGGTCGTCGTCTTCGACGCGCTCGCGCAGACGGTCACCATCGCGGCGGAGGACGAGGCCGACGTCGAGCGCGCGCTCGACGACCTCCGGCGACCGGTCGCGCTCACGCCGATCGACATCCCGGATCGCTCGCGCGTCCCGAGCGACGTGACGACCGATCTCGACGATGCGAGCTACCGCGAGCGCGTCGTACGGGCGAAGGAGTACATCGCGGCCGGCGACGCCTTCCAAATCGTGCTCGCGAGGACGTTCTCGGTCCCGCGTCAGGGCCGCGATCCATTCGACGTCTACCGTGCGATGCGGCTCGTCAACCCGTCGCCGTACATGTACTTCCTCGATCTGCCTCCGGCGGACGGCACGAATCGACGGCTCCACATCGCCGGCGCGAGCCCGGAGACGCTGGTCCGCCTCGAGGGCGACACGATGACGGTCCGCCCCATCGCAGGCACACGACGGCGCGGCGCGACCCCCGCCGAGGACGAGGCCCTCGCAGCCGAGCTGCTCGCCGACCCGAAGGAGCGGGCCGAGCACGTGATGCTGATCGATCTCGGACGCAACGACGTCGGTCGCGTCGCTCGGATCGGCTCCGTCGAGGTCGTGCGCAACATGGAGATCGAGCGCTACTCGCACGTGATGCACATCGTGAGCGAGGTGCAAGGACGCATCGCGCCCGAGACACCGCCGCTCGAGGTGGCGCGTGCGGCGTTCCCGGCCGGCACACTGAGCGGGGCCCCGAAGGTGCGCGCGATGCAGATCATCCGCGAGCTCGAGGCGCGCCCGCGCGGCATCTACGGAGGGGCCATCGGCTACGTCGCGTCGAACGGCGACCTCGACCTGGCCATCGCGATCCGCACGCTCGTGTGCAAGGGCGACGTCTTCGAGGTCACCGCAGGCGCCGGGATCGTCGAGGCGAGCGATCCGCAGAGCGAGGCGGACGAGACGAGAAACAAGGCACGCGGCGTCCTCTGCGCGATCGAAGCGGTGCCTCGAGGCGCGCCTTGACCACCGACGGGAAGTTGCTTCAGAGACGTCGCATGCATGCAGTGCCGTGCGACGAGCAAGACACCCGACGGGGGGCAACCGATGCCGGGCGCACGGCATCGCTCGTCTCCGCGCTCTGCGAGCTCGCAGCCGTCGTGCAGAGGGAGCGCACCGTCGACGCCGTCCTCGAGGCCGCGGGCCGCGGTGTCCGCGAGCTCGGCATGCGGTTCGTCGCGTTCCAGCTCCAAGGCAACGACCTCGTCCTTCGCTACGTCGCGACGACGACGGAACGGCAGGAGACCATCGAGCGGCGCATCGGTCGCGAGCTCCGCGGGCTCTCCGTGCCCCTCGCCGACTTCGAGGTCGTGCGCTCGGTCATGGAGGAGCGCCGCGTCATCTATCGGCACGATTGCCAGAATTTCGCGAGGTTCGTCCACCGCGCGACCGGGATCGACCTGGCGCCCCACGACCTGGGCTCCGACTCGGAGGTCGGGACGACCGTGATCGCGCCGCTCTTCGTCCGCGACGAGCCGTGGGGGATCCTCGGCGTCTACTCCGACTCGCTCACGCGCGCCGACGGCGAAGCCGTCGCCCTCTTCGCCATGCACGTCGGCTCCGCCCTCGAAGCCGCGGAGTCGCTCGAGATCCTCGCTCGCACGCAGGCCGAGCTCGTGAGACGCGAGCGCCTCGCCGCGCTCGGCGAGCTCGCCGCCGTCGTCGCGCACGAGGTTCGGAATCCGCTCGGCGTCCTGTTCAACGCGATCGGCTCGCTCCGCGGCTTCGTCGACGCGGGCGCGCCGCGCGAGAAGCTCGGAGACGCCGCCGCTGTCCTCTCCATCGCCGCGGAGGAGGCCGAACGCCTGAACCGCATCGTCTCCGACCTGTTGCAGTTCGGCCGCCCGTTCGAGCTGACGCTCGTTACGTGCTCGCTCCCGGAGCTCGTGCGCAAGGTCGTGGCCGAGACCGCCGACGCGCGCGTGCGCGTCGACGTGGCCGACGATCTCCCGGCCGTCGATCTCGACGCCGGATACATGCAGCAGGCGCTGCTGAACCTGCTGCTCAACGCCCTGCAGGCCGTCGACGACGCGGGCGTCGTGACGATTCGAGCGAGCGTCGAGGCCCGCGATGGCCGCCGTTATGCTCGCGTCGACGTCACCGACACCGGCCCGGGCATTCCGGAGGACGTGCGCGGCTCCGTCTTCGAGCCGTTCTTCACGACGAAGGCGACCGGCACGGGCCTCGGCCTCCCGATCGTCAAGCGGATCGTCGACGCGCACTCCGGGTACGTCGACTTCGAGTGCGGTCCGGACGGGACGACGTTCTCGGTGTGGATCCCGGTGGAGTCGGTCAGCCGAAGTACGCCTTCACGGACGGATGGGTGAGGACGCGGAAGGACCGCGCGTTCATCCACGTGCTCACGGAGGCGAACACGAGCGAGCCCAGGATCGCGAGCTCCCAGCTCCGGACGAAGGCGAGCGTCATCCGCCCGACGTTGAGCACGCCGACGATCGTGGCCACCGCGGAGAAGATGACGAGCAGCGTGCGGACGAGAGACGATTTCTTGAGCAGCGCCCGCCCGATGAAGAACGTGACCGTCCAGCTCACGAGCAGGCCCAGGATCGCGCCGGCGATCGAGAACAGCCCGATCCCCTTGAGCACGATCGAGTAGAGCGCCGAGAAGACGGCGAAGCCGTACCAGGAGTTCGTCAGCGTTTCGATCTTCGCCCTGCCGCTCATCGTCTGCTCCTCGTTTCGTCCTTGCCCGTTCTCCGTTCCGCGGCCCAGCCGCACCGCCTCTTCGACGGCGCACCCAGCATGATCATTCGAGCCGCCGTGCGCGAGTCCTTCGTACGCGCGGACGGACGTTTCGATCTTCGTTCTCCATCCGGCGGAAATCATTGAGGAACACAAACTTTCCACAGGCTGTTCACATCCGGGGATGGACTCGCGCGCCGCACCTCTTCGCCGGTGCCCCGACGTCCCACTGCGACACCCCGCCCTACTCTTCCTCTTTTTCTCCTGTGAGACCCCTCATGAGCTGAGCGTCGGCCGACTCGCCCGCGCCTGGATCGACGCCCGGTCGTTGTGGACCGGCAGCCAGATGCGGAACACGAGCCCCGACGCGCCCGTGCTGTCGACCTCGATCGAGCCGCCGTGGATCTCCACGATCGATCGCGCGAGCTGGAGCCCGAGGCCGAGGCCGCCCTGACGCCGCGCGCTCTCGGCGCTCTTGAACGCGTCGAACACCTTCTCGCGCTCGGCGACCGGAAGCCCCTCGCCGCTCGTCTCGACCTCGATGCGCAAGCGTTCGCCGCGATCGGGGAGGGTCGCGCGGACGGGGACGATGCCCTTGTCGCTGAAGCGCACCGCCGTCATCACGACGGCCGTCAGCGCCTGCACGATGCGCGTCCCGTCGATGAGCACCGTGGGCATGCCAGGCTGGATCTCGCCCATGATCTTCACGTCGGTCCCCACGGCGAGGTCGCGCGCCTCGAGCACCGACGACATGACGACGTCGCCGACGTGCGTCGGCTCGGGAGAGACCTCGAGCTCGCCGGCCTCCACGCGCGCGCTGTCGAGGATCGTGTCGATGAGCATCAAGAGCTCGCGGCCGCGCTGCTCGATGATGGCGAGGCTCTCGTGCTGCTCCTTCGTGAGCGGGTTGCGCCTCACGAGCTCGGTGAAGCCGAGCACGGCGTTGAGCGGCGCCTTCAGATCGTGGCTCATCGACGCGAGGAGCAGGCCGCGCATGCGCTCGGTCGCCTCCCTCGCCTCGATCGCGCGCTGCTGCGCGGACGCGAACTGGCGGAAGATGCCCCCGAGCTCGTCGATCGCCTCGAGCAGCGCGTGCACGCTCGCGAACCGCGCCTCGTGGAGGATGATCGTGCCGCGCATGACCTCGGCCACGCCGGCGCGGCGGATCTCGCGCGTCGCGAGCGCGATGTCGGCGTCGAAGAACGCGGCCGCGCGCGTGCCGAGGATCGCCGCGAGGGCCACCGCGGCGATCGCGAGGATCACGTACGCCGCGAACGCCGCGGAGAGGCGCGCCGGCCCGAAGCGCACGAGCGCGGCGCCGGGCTGGAGCGGCACGGCCACCTGCATCTCGCCCTCGTCGCCGATGCTCACCGGCTCGAGGCCCTCGTGGTCCGGCACGATCTTGATGTGGAAGCCCAGGGCGGCGGCGGCCTCGATCGCCTCCGCGCGTCCCGCGGTGTCCTCCGGCAGACCCTTGCCGAGCGGCTCGAATGCGGCGTGCGCCACGTCGACGGCGTCCTTCGCGCGCGCCTCCATGTCGTAGGCACGGGCGTGCGCGTCGGCGAGCAGCGAGGCGCCGAGCGCGACGAGCGCCACGGGCGCGGCGACCGCCGCGACGTAGCGCTTGCGCAGGCGGCCGAGGACGCTCCGGCCGAGACGACGGAGCGCCTCTTCGGCCACGCGCGGCGGCACGAGCTCGAGCGTCCGCGCGACCTGCGCGCGCATCGTGACGTACGCCGGGAGCGTGGCCGTGCTGACGATCGTGAGCACGAGGAGCACGAGCGCGAGCTGCGTGTGCGTGTCGATCGCGTGCGGCCGGAGGGCGGGCACGAGCGTCGCGAGCGAGACGAGCAACACGAAGCCGACGTTCGCGAGCGAGAGCTGCGACGGCGCGTCGTAGAGCGCGAGGACGTGCTCGGGCTCGCCGCCCTGCACGCCGACGGAGAGCAGCGACAGGAGCGGCTGCACGCGGCGCAACAGGACCACCGTGAGGCCGACCGCGAAGCCCGCCGAGAGGAGCCCCATGACGCCGACGACGACGAGCGACGCTTCAGCGGCGTTCTCTTGGAGCAAGAGGACGCGCGGCGCGAAGATGCCGCTCAAGAGGAACGACAGGACGTGCGTCGCGACCTGGATCGCGAGCAGGCGTCGGAGGAGGCGTCCGGCGATCGACGTCACGGCCCCCTCCTCGGGTCGCGCGTGAGCTTGCGCGACGGTGGAGCGTCGATGTTGCCGATCGGCAGCAGCACCTTGAACGTGGAGCCGCGACCGAGCTCGCTCTCGACGTGGATCGAACCGTGGTGGAGCATGACGAGGCGGCGCGTGATCGCGAGCCCGAGGCCCGTACCGCGCCGGCGCAGGCGCTCGCTCCTCGCCTGCTTGTACTCCTGGAAGATGAGCGCGCGATCCTGCTCGGAGATGCCGGGCCCCGTGTCGCGGACGCTGATCGCGACCTGCATGCCCTCGCGCTGGACACGGACGACGACCTCGCCTCGCTGCGTGAACTTGATCGCGTTGTTGACGAGGTTGCCGAGGATCTGCCGCACGCGCCTCGCGTCGACGCGCGCGACGACGGGCTCGCCCTCGATCCGGACCACCAGGGGCTTCTCGCCGACGAGACCGCGCGCCTCCTTCACGACCTCGCTCGCGAGCGCGAAGACGTCGGCGCGGCTCCGGCTCAGGCGGAGCTGCCCGCTCTCGAGCGCGGAGAACTCGAGGATGTCGTTGATCAGCGTGAGGAGGTGCTCGCCCGACCCGCGGATCTGCTCCACCTCCTCGCGGGCGGAGGGCGAGAGCGGACCGTCCACCTCCTCCATCAGGATGTCCGCGAACCCGAGGATGGCGTTGAGCGGGCTCCGGAGCTCGTGGCTGATCGCCGCGAGGAAGGCGGCGCGCTCGCGATCCGCGGCGCTCGCTCGCGCGAGGTCCTCCCGGTATGCCTTCTCGCCTTTGGCGAAGCGCCCCACGAGCTTGTTGAAGGTGGCCGTCAGCACGCCGACCTCGTCCATCGCGCGCGGCGGAATGAGCTCGCCGGTGGGCTCGGTTCGCACCTGCGCCATCGTCCGGACGCGATCCGTCACGAACGCGACGTCCCGCGTCACGTCGCGCGAGACCGCATAGGCGACCGCGGCGGCGACGCCGAGGAGCAGCACCGCGAGGGCCGTGAGCGCGATGACGAGCGCGTTCGCGCCTTGGGCCGCGCGAGGCTCGGGGACGAGCACGACGAGGCGCGCGGCGTGGGGGTCGTCGGGTGGACCGATCGAACGCACCGCGAAGCGAGCCCGGCCCATGCGCATCTCGGCGACCCCTCGCCCCGTCGCCAGCATCTTCCGGAGCGACTCGACGTCGGGCGCGCCGAGCGTGTAGTCGTGGATGATCTCGCCGTCCGGCGTGACGACGATGAGCTCGGCGGCGGTCCTACGCGCAGCGAGCTGGGTCGCCTCGAGGCGGCGGGCCGGCGGCAGGGCGGCGAGACGCGCGGCGACGGTCGCCGCGAGCAGCTCGGCGCGCGCTCCGGCGTGGTCGTCGCCCGAGCGGGAGAGCTGGTCGAGGCCGACGAGCCCGATCCCGAGAGCGACGGCCAGACCGACGACGACGACCAGCACGGGCGCGATGGGGAGGAACGGCCATCCCGTGCGCAGGCGCGGGGCGCGGGCGCGGAAAGCCTCCGGCGGCGGTATGTCGGACGGCCGGAGGGAGTCGCCCGGCGCGATGGGGTCCGGCGCGGGGTAGAGCACCTCCTGCACGACCGGCGGCTTCGGCGGCGGAGGGGGCGGCGTCGGGAGTTGAGGCCGAGCGGCGACCGTCTCCGGGACCGTCTCCGGGAAGAGGACCGTCCCCGGCTGTGTTGCATCGCCGATGGCATCCATCGGGTCGAGACGCGTGTCCCGCGCCCCGTCGTCGCCCGGAGGCCGGTGCATGAGCGACTCGGGATCGAGGTCCTTCATTCGAGGGCCGGCGCCGACGAGGGATCGGACGAGCGAGCAGTCGTGCCGCACCTACCCCGCGCAGGCCGGCGACAAGACCGCGGAGCTTCGAGTCGTTCGGGCGAAAACACGGGGGTCACGACGCGAGACAGAGTGTAGCGAGCGAGACGCGAGAACGAGACCAAAGCCACACGCGTTTCGACGCGGCGCGCCGTACGATTTCCGCCCACCGACCCTTGTCGCCGTGACAAAGGAAGCACAAAAGGAGGCGAGGATGCGTCTCTTCCGGCGAGCACGCGACACGAAGACGTCGGTCATCCGACGCGAAGCCGTCTCTGCCGTCGGCGACGCTGGATCCATGGCTCCGTCCTCGGCACGCCGAAGGGCCGGCGAAACTCAGGCGCCGCCCCCGCCGTCGTCGGCGATTGCTCCCTTGGTCGAGTCTGCGCATCCGCCGCTCGGCACGGATGCGCTGCCTCGGATGGGCGTCCCGCCCTCGCCGCCTTCGTACGAAGGCCTCGAGGACTCGGACGTGTTCGTCTGCAAGCGCTCCTCCGACGACGAGAGGGTCAATCCCCTGACGCGTGAGGTCACGCTCTTCGTCCACCGCTGGCACAACGTCGAGCCCGGCCTCCTCTCGTGGACCTTCCCGAGCCTCCGCTCCGCGCTCGACGCGGTCCAGCGAATGAAGAACGCCATCGGCTGGTGCATCGTCTCCGGCACGGGTTGGGCAGACCTCGACGCGGCCCGCAAGGCCGGGGCGGTGTTGGTGGAGCAGTTGAGCTGAACGTCGGTCCTCGGTCCTCAGTCCTCAGCCTGGGGCTCCGAGCGACCGGGACGCCGTTCGCGAGTTGGGCAGTCGCCCGCCGTCCGGCCAGGACTGCCTCGGTTCTCCTGCCCCAAGCCTCGGGCGCCAAGCCTCGGGCGTGAGAGAAACGGCACGGACTTCGTCCCCGGGCTCATCCGGCCCCGCCCCGCATCTCGCCCGAAGATCGGGCACAGCACGCCCGAGCAGCTCGGCGCCACGCGACGCCGAGCTGAGGCCTGAGGTCTGAGGACTCAAATTTTCTCGAGCACCACCGCCAGCCCCTGGCCGCCGCCGATGCAGGCGCTGCCGACGGCGTAGCGGGCGCCTCGGCGGGCGAGCTCGTAGACCAGGTGCGTCGTGATGCGGGCGCCGCTCGCGCCGAGCGGGTGGCCGAGGGCGATCGCGCCGCCGTTCACGTTCGTCTTCTCGCGCGGGAGGCCGAGCTCCTTCTCGACGGCAAGGTACTGCGGGGCGAAGGCCTCGTTGACCTCGAAGAGGTCGATCTCCGACTGCTGGAGGCCCGCGCGGGCGAGCGCGTTGCGGATCGCCGGGGCGGGGCCGATGCCCATGATGCTCGGCTCGACGCCGGCGACGCCCCACTGGACGAGCCGCGCGAGCGGCTTCAGGTTCTTCGCCTTCGCATACTCCTCCGTCGTGA
Source organism: uncultured Myxococcales bacterium (assembly GCA_937949945.1). Classification (GTDB taxonomy): domain Bacteria; phylum Myxococcota_A; class Polyangia; order Polyangiales; family Polyangiaceae; genus Labilithrix. Next base: position 9,055 of record CALFEQ010000201.1, on the reverse strand, counting down.
GGACGAGGCAGGCGGCGCCGTCGCTGATGCCGGACGCGTTGCCCGCCGTCACGACACCGTCCTTCTTGAAGACGGGCGGAAGCTTCCCGAGCACCTCGAGGGTCGTCTGCGGGCGCGGGTGCTCGTCGACGGCGAACTGCACCGTGGCCTTCTTCTGCTGGACCTCGATCGGGGCGATCTCGTCCTTGAACCAGCCCTTCTCGTTCGCCGCCGCCCAACGCTGCTGGCTCGCGAGCGCGTACTCGTCGCAGTCCTTGCGCGTGATGCCGTACTTCTGCGCGAGGTTCTCCGCGGTGACCGCCATCGGCGTGTTGCAGTAGCTGTCCGTGAGCGCGGTCCACAGCGAGTCCTCGACCTGCGGCGCCTTCCCGAACGCCCAGCCCTCGCGCCCGCCGCGGAGGACGTGCGGCGCCTGGGACATGTTCTCGGTGCCGCCGACGAGGACGACCTCGGCCTCGCCGAGGAGGATCTGCTCGGCGCCGGTGATGACGGCCTGGAAGCCGGAGCCGCACAGGCGATTGACGGTGAGCGCAGGCGTCGTGATCGGGAGGCCTGCCTTCAGCCCGACGTGACGTGCGCAATAGATCGCATCCGGGCTCGTCTGCATCACGTTCCCGATGATGACGTGACCGATCGTGTCCGGTGCCACGCCCGCCTGCGCGATCGCCGCCTTCGCTGCGTGGACGGCGAGATCCGTCGCGCTCACCCCCTTGAGCGTTCCCTGCATGGTCCCGAAGGCGGTGCGCTTGGCGCCCACGATGACGATCGACTTCGACAGCTTGGCCATGGCGGTATCCCTCTCCTCTGGTCGGAGGTGTTACAGGCCGGAGAACTTAGGAGCTTTCCGTCGCCCCCGCTACCCGTCGAGCTCGGAACGCGCCGTTCGGAGCTCCACCGCCGGTCGGCTCCACCGACCGCTCAGGCGAGCGCCCAGGCGCTCGTGCAGACGATCTCGTCCCGCTCCTTCACCTTCACCTGGAGGGCGAGCTTGCCCGGCTCGACGTTCCATCCCTCGGTGACGAGCGTGTCGCCGGGCCACACGGGCTTGCGGAACGTGCACTCGAAGGCGCGGAGCTTGCTCGCGTCGCCGCCGAACGCGCCCTTCGCGGCGTGACGGACCATGTGACCGAACGTGCAGAGGCCGTGCAGGATCGGTCCCTGCTCGAAGCCGACGCGCGCGGCGAACTCCGGATCGGCGTGCAGCGGGTTGAGGTCGCCGGAGAGACGGTAGAGGAGCGCCTGCTCGGGCGTCGTCGCCTCCTCGACGCGAAAATCGGGCGCTTTGTCCTTCGGCACCTCGGCGACCTTGGGCTCCTTCGGCGGAGTCTCGCCGCCGAAGTTGCCGGCGCCGCGGATGATGATCTGCGAGCGCGTCTCCGCGAGGAGCTTGTCCTCGTTCTTGATCTCCGTGTCGACGAGGACGATCGCGAATTTGCGCATGTCGTAGATGCCCGCGACGCGCGCGACGGTCGTGAGCGTCGCGGCGGGCGGCACGTCGCCGTGCAGGCGGACGCGCTGCGCGCCGTGCACGACCATCGAGAGATCGCCGCCCGTCTTCACGATGCAGTCGAGCATCGGCTGGAACATCGGGACGACGACGAAGCTCGGGAGCACCTTCGGCCCGCGGCCCTCGTAGAGATAGTCGAGCTCGCTCTTCTTCGCTCCCACTCCGAGCGCGTAGAGGACGACGTCCTTCCACGTGTACGTGAACGAGTAGGGTTCGCTGGGCTTGTCGATGATCGAGAGGTCGAGGGCCATGGATCTCCTCGTGTGCGTCGGAGAGAGCGCACCGATTCCCACGGGCCACCGGCCGTGTCAATCTGCAGCCCGTGGCACTGACGGAGCTCCAGAGCCTCGGCCTCGCGTGGGCGCGCTTCGCGCCGACGATCGCGATCGTCCCGGCGTTCGGGCTCCGTGCCCTGCCCACGCCCGCGCGGGGGATCCTCGCGATCGCGCTCGCCGCAGGCATCTACCCTGCGCTCGAGCCGATCGTCCTCGAGCGCGCCTCGACGCCGTGGCTCTTCCTCGCGCTCGAGCAGATCGTGCTGGGCCTTCCCGTCGCGCTCGCTGCGGCGGTCCCGCTCTGGGCCGCCACGATGGCCGGCGGCCTCGTCGACAACCTCCGCGGCGCCCAAGAGACGTCCGGCGTCGCGGTCGTCGAGGGGGGCCGAGCGTCTCCGCTCGGTGTCCTCCTCTCGCTCCTCGCGAGCATCGTCTTCCTCGCGACGGGCGGCCCTGCTCGCGTCGCGGCCTCGCTCGCCACGACGACGCTGGGCGAAGCCCCGCTCCTCGCGGCGGTGCGCTCGATCGTCGCCGGGGTCGGGCTCGCGGTGGCGATCGGCGCGCCGCTGCTCGCCGCCGCCGTCGTGCTCGAGATCGCCTTCGCCCTCGTCGCCCGCGCCGCGTCTCCCGCCCAGGTGCACGCGCTGCTCGCCCCGCTGCGTGCGCTCGGCATTCTCGCCGTCGTCGCGCTCGTCTTCGATCGGCTCGCCCACGCGCTCGCGCTCGCCATCTGAAGCGCGCGTCAGAGCGGAAGCCGGTAGCCGATCGTCAGCCCGAGCTCGAAGACCTGGACCGAGCCGGAGAGCGTCGCGCAGTCGCCGATCGACGAGCACTGTCTCTCCTCGGGCAGCATCCAGTGGTAGCCGCGGATGTTGGCGCCGCCGAGCCAGTTCTCGCTGAAGTAGTACGTGCCGCCGGCCTGGAGGCCCAAGGCGAAGCCTTCGGTACGGATCGTCACGTCGCGCGTACCGAGGATCGTCGGCACCTCGTCGCCCGCATCGGTCGTGAACCGATCGGCGACGATGACCGCGCCCGAGGAGACCCCCACCCACGCCTCGAAGTACTTGTAATGGATCGGGACGTAACGGCCCTCCGCGCCCATGAAGAGGTACGAGCGCGAGTGCGTACGCGGGAGCGACGACAGGCCGCCGTACTCCTTGTCCGAGGTGGGTGACGGCGCGAAGATGGCGCCGGCGCCGACGCACCAGTGACGGTTCCAGCGATAGAGGACGTGGATGCCCGTCTGGATCGTCGCGTCACCGCGCCCGAGGATCTCGCCGACGAACGGCGTGTCTCCACCGCGCTGGCCTGGAGAGATCGGCGCATTCGGCAGCGCGATGATGCCCGCCTCGAGCTCGGCCACGGTGTGGGGGCGATCGATGATGCGAGCGAGCGCGTCGCTCGGAGCAGCCTGCGGCCGCTGCGCAGGCCTCGGAGGCTCGATCGGCTCGGCGCGTGCGGGCGCGGGAGAAGGGGCAGGATCTGCGGGCGGATCCGCGGACGGCTCGTCGGCTCGAGCGACACCGGACACGGCGAAGAGCGCCGAGCCCGCGAGCACGGAGCGCAGCATCGAAGCCCGACCGACGGCGATCGGAAGCAAACGGCCGCGACGCTTCGCTCGCATCACATCCACTTGACGCTCCCGGTGGGAGTCGGCGCCGGCGCGGGTGTCGGGGAGGGCGCAGGCGCAGGCGTCGGGGCGGGCAAGGGCGCCGGCTCGGCGACGGCGGTGACCGATCGCTTCGCCGTGATGGGCTTCCCCTTCGCCTGGACCGTGAACGTGACGTCGAACTTCCCGGCGTCGAGGAACGCGTAGCTCGCCTTGAAGACGCCGGGCTCCGCCTCGCGCGCAGGCATGCGGATCCCTCCCGGCACGCCGGGTCCGGCGATCGTGAAGCCAGGCGAGTCGAAGTCTCCCTTCGGAGGCGCCACACGCGCAGTGAAGTCGACCGTCTGCCCGAGCCGCGGTGATGCGTTCGATACGTCGAGCAGGGCCTTGTACTCGACGCGCTGCGGAGCGGGCGCGGGAGCCGGGCTGGGCGCGACCGGCCTCTTGGTCGTGGCTGCCGGAGGACGCTCTGGCGGCGGCGAGAGCGTGGGCGCGGCCGAAGCCGAGGCGCTGAAGCTCGCGAGCTCCGCCTCGTACTGCTCGACGAGTCGCTTGGCCGACGCGTCGTGCGGGTCGAGCTCGTGCGCGAGCTTCGCGAGCCTCAGGGCCTCGAGCACGTCGCCGGCCGATCGCTGCGCGATCGCTTGCGAAGTGAGCTCGTTCGCGGCGCGCACGCGGATGTCGATGAGCCGGCGATCGTTCGGCCATCGCCGCAAGCCCTCGTCCGTGATGTCCTTCACGTTCTCGCCGGGCGGCTCGTCGAAGTGGTTCTTGAACATCGCGTCCGTCGCGCGCGCGACGATGCGCTCCGCCTCCGCGTCCGCAGCGGAGGGACCGAGCTTGCCCGTCTTGTACGCCCACCCGGCGGCGATCACGGCGCCGAGGACGAAGCAGAAAGCGACGAGGAGCCACGGGCGGCGCCTCGGCTCCTCGCGCGCGGGCGGCGGCGCCGGCCGTGACGGCGTGGGGACGACGTGCTCCGGGCTCGAGGCGGGACGCGCGACGTGCACGGCGCTCGCCATGCCCGTCGCCTCGGGGACGGGCGGTGTGTAGTGCGTGCGGATCGGGCCGTCGGGGTCGCCGGGGACCGTCCGCGGCACCGCGCGTTCGGAAGGCGTCGGCGTGGGGAACGCCGGCGCCGACTGTCTCGCCTGCGGGTCGAGGCTGAGATCGTCGATGGTCTCGTCGACGCTCGAAGGCAGACGCGGCCGCGATCCCTCCGCGGACACCATCGTCGGCGCGACGCGGGCGTCGGAGCCCCGAGCACCGTTCGACTCGGCGCGCATGCCCTCGGCCAGGCGCGCCTGGAACTCCGACGGGGGCTCCCACTTCACGGTCGAGGCGCTCGGAGGGAGCTGTCCCGGGTCGCTCGGAGCGACGTGACCGTTCGACGCCGACGCGCTCGGCGGCGTCATGCGGGCCGCGACGTCCGGCGTGAGGTCGAGCTGCTTCGTCCGCTCCATCGGCGGCAGCTTCATCGCCGCCGGCGCGCGCTTCAGGAGCGGCCGCGAGAACTCGTCCGGAGAGAGGCCGGCGAGCTTGGCCGCGTCGAACAGCGCCTGCCCGAAGGCGCGCGCGTCGGGCTCGCGCGCGGCGGCGTCCTTCGAGAGCGAGCGCATGATGACGTCCGCGATCGGCTCCGGGACGTACGCCGCGCGCGGGATGGAGCGGAGCGGCGGAGCAGGATCGTGGATCTGCTGCACGAGCAGCGCGACGGCCTGATCGCCGTCGAACGGCGTGCGCCCCGAGAGCATCTGGTAGAGCAGCGTGGCGATCGAGTAGACGTCGCTCGCCGGCCCCACGGGGTTGCCCTGCGCGCCTTCGGGCGAGATGTACCTCGCCGTCCCGAAGATGAGCCCGGCGGCGGTCGCCACCGACTGCTCGCCCCAGTTGATGCGGGCGATGCCGAAATCGAGCACCTTGACGAAGTCGGGATCCGACCCGCGCCGGACGAGCATCACGTTCTCGGGCTTGAGGTCGCGGTGGACGATCCCCTGAGCGTGGGCCTCGCCCACCGCCTCGCAGAGCTGAAGCGTGATGTGGAGCGCGCGCGGAAGCGGCAGCGCGCCGCCGGCAGCGGCGAGGGCGCTCTGCAGCGAGAGCCCGTCGAGGTACTCCATGACCATGTACAGCGCCCGATCGGGGAGCTGACCGGCGAGGAGCACCTGCACGACGTTCGGGTGCTGGAGCCGGGAGGCGACCTTGGCCTCCCGGGTGAAGCGCGCCACGAGCTGCGGGTTGGCCGAGAGCTCGCGGTGGAGGATTTTGACCGCCACGTCGCGGTCGATGCCGCGCTGGAACGCGCGATAGACGCGCCCCATGGCGCCGACGCCTACCAGCTGCCGGATCTCGATGTGCCCCGAGATCTCCTGACCGAGATATGGGTCCTCCGGCTCTCGCTCGGCCGCGGCGGCGCTCTGGAGCGGGGTGCCGTCCGTCGGACAAAACAGGGCGTCACCAGGGTAGCGGCCACCGCACGCCGCGCACACCTTCGACGGCAGGGCCGACGCCTCGATCACGGTCCACATGCTAGCCGCTTCCCGATAGACGGACGAGCCCCGGGCCTGCATTCCAACGACCGCGCGCGCTTCACACGACGGCGAGCACGGTCGAGCGCCGCGGAACGCGACAACGCTGTCCGCGCTCGCCGTCCGCGTTCCGTCGAGACGCAGAGCTTTCGGTCGTGCGCGCGACCGAGCGACCGCGCACGGTCACGCGCGAGCGCACCGCGAGCGCACATCGCAGCCTGTGGAAATCTTGGCGGAATCGCGCCGAGACGCCCCCGCCCGCTGCCTCTTGCGGGCGGAGGGAAACCCCTCTAAAGCGGGAGGGGGAGGTTGGGTTCCCCCAAGACGTCGTGTCGGAAGTCGAGCTGAACGAACCCGCCGTTGGCGGCTATTCCGTCTCCCTGCCGACGTTCGAGGGGCCCCTCGATCTGCTTCTGCACCTCTGCCAGAAGCACGAGATCGACATCCTCGACATCCCGATCGCGTTCATCACGGAGAAGTACCTCGAGTACCTCGCCGTGATGCAGCTCATGAATCTCGATGTCGCGAGCGAATACCTCGTCATGGCCGCGACGCTCGCGCACATCAAGTCGAAGATGCTGCTGCCGGCGCCGCCGCCGGGTCAGGAGGACGAGGTCGCCGCCGAGGAGGCGGATCCGCGCGAGGCGCTCATCCGTCGCCTGCTCGAGTACCAGAAGTACAAGCAGGCAGCGGAAGAGCTCCAGGCGCGTGGCGTCGCGGGCCGCGACGTCTTCACGCGCGGAGCCCCCATCGAGGAGGCGGTGCACACGGGCCTCCCTCCCCTCGCCCAGGTCCCGCTCTTCGCGCTCGTCGAGGCCTTCCAGAGCGTCCTCGCCAAGAGCAAGGTCAAGCTCTCGCACGACGTCGTCCACGAGCGGATCACGCTCACGGACCGAATCAACGAGCTCGTCGACATCCTGCGCGTCCGCCGCCGCGTCGCCTTCGAGGATCTCTTCGAGGGCCAGCACACGCGCTTCGATCTCGTCATCACGTTCCTCGCGTTGCTCGAGATGACGCGCCTGCGCATGACGCGCCTCTACCAGGCGGACTTCGACTCCACGATCTACGTGGAGTTCACGGCGCAGGTCGGCTCGTCGGAAGAGGAGGCCGCTGGCGCGGAGCAGGCAGCGTCGGCGAACGACGAGACGCAGGCGACGGCGGCCTCGCTCGACACCGACGCGTCCGACGGCGCGTCGGCCCCGACCGACGCGCCCGACGATCTCGCCGCGGACGCGACGTCTCCTCCGTCCGACGAGCCGCCGACCGCCCGCGCCGAGGACGACCTCCCAGAGGACGAGGAAGCCGCCTTCGCGACCGAGCCGCCCGCCACGATCGCGACCGACGCGGGCGCCTTCGACGGCGACGACGAGCTCTCGCTCGCCACCGATCCGCCAACCGCTTTCCCGTCGGACGAAGGCGCCTTCGACGGCGACGACGAGCTCTCGCTCGCCACCGATCCGCCGGCGACCATCGCGTCCGACGAGGTCGCGTTCGACGAGGACGTGCTCGCGAGCGATCGCGCGGCTCTGCTCGAGGACCCGCTCGCCGAGCCGAGCGTGTCCTCGCTCACGTCGCCGCTCCACACGATCCCGTCTCCACCTCCCGAAGAAGGGCTGGCGTCGGACGCGCAGCCGGTCGTCACGAGCGACGCGCCCGACGGGCCGCGCTCGGAAGCGGACGACGCTCCAGCGTCCCACGTGTCGACCATCGCACACGCGAGCGACGAGGAAGCCGCCGACGCAGCCGAGGCCTCGGAGACCGAGCAGGCGGACGCTCTCGCAAGAGACGTGCGCGGAGCGGAAGCCGCAGCGCCGCAGGAAGAAGCGGAGACGCACGCGGCCTCGGCAGAGGATCCTATCGAAGCGACGGGTCAAGCTTCCACCGACGACACCTCCTCGGGCGATAATGCGGAGTCGGCCGACGCGAGCGCAGCGGAAGCGGCCACGCCACCAAGCTCTTCGCCGGCGGCAACCCCCGACTCCCCCAGCTCTTCATCGGATCCCTCGTGACGAAGCGCAAGAAGCCCGCCGCCCGGCCCGCCGCGGATGTCGAGACCGCGCAGGTCTCGGAGGAGGTCGCCGACTCCCCGAGCGACGGCGGCTCCACACGCGACGTGCTCGCGTCGGACGTCCTCGCCCAGGCGATGAGCACGGCGCGCGAGAGCGATCGCGCGATTGTCGCGGAAGCCCCGACGAGCCCGATGGACGACATCGAGGCCACGGTCAACCTCGCGGGCGACATCCTGCACTTCCCGGGCCGCGACGATCTCGAGGAGCCGACGGTCGCCTTCGACGGCGACGAGCTCGACGGGCTCGACGACGTCGTCTCGCAGCGCAAGCATCTGCGCGGCTTGATCGAGGCGCTCGTCTTCGCGAGCGACACGCCCATCAAGCCGAACGACCTCGCGCGGCTCGCCGACACGAAGGTCAACCTCGTCAAGGAGCTCCTCGAGGAGCTCCGGCAGGAGTACAGCACGCGCGGGTTCCACCTCGAGGAGGTCGCCGGCGGATGGGTCTTCCGCACGAGCCCCGAGTACGCGCCCTTCATCCGCGACCTCACGAAGCAGCGCCCGGTCCGCCTCACGCGTGCGCAGGTCGAGACGCTCGCGATCATCGCGTACCGGCAGCCCATCACGCGGCCGGAGATCGACGAGGTCCGTGGCGTCGACAGCGGCCCGGTGCTCAAAGTGCTCCTCGAGCGCGATCTCGTGCGCATCCTCGGCAAGCGCGACGAGCCCGGTCGCCCCATCATCTACGGAACGACGAATCACTTCCTCGAGTTCTTCGGCCTGAAATCGCTCAAGGACCTCCCCACCCTGCGCGAGTTCACGGAGCTCACCGAGGAGTCGCGCGAGATCTACGAAGAGGAGATGGGCGAGCCGCCCGGCCCCATCGCGCCGAAGCAGCCCGAGGAAGCGGGCGCGTCGACCGACACGGCGGACGACGAGACCGAAGAAGAGTCGAGCCGCGAGGTCCGCGAGAGCATGGCCGTCCCCGCGAGCTCCCACGACGAGGTCGACGCCGAGGACGAGGACGCCGAGTCCGCTGACGACGACCACGACGACGACGACGACAGCGACGACGACGACGGCGGCGACGACGACGACAGCGACGACGACGACGACGACGACGACGAC
>CALFEQ010000200.1 GCA_937949945.1 uncultured Myxococcales bacterium | reverse complement strand
AGAAAACGGCGGCGGAGCGCCGTTACCCAGTTACGGCTCGGGAACTCTGGTGCCCGAGAGTACGGGGAAGAGGGAGATCCGGGAAGAGGGGCGGCCCGTTACATCTGCGGCCATCGCTGAACGCCATGCTCGTGGAGGATCGCGTGTGCCCGTCGCTCCCAGTTCACGTGATGGGTGATCTTGTCGAGAGGTTTCCCAAGCTTCAGGTCTTTCTCGGTACCGATCGTGTTGTTGGCTAGCCGCGGTTCGATGCGCCGGTCGAAATCGGAGCGTCGGTACAGATAGGCGGCGTTCGGCTTCTGCGAGAACTCGACGACAACGAGGTGGTCGAAGTAGAGGCAGAAGGCGTTCACCGACGCCGTGCCCGCGAACTTGCGAACTCGCGTGAGTGCCGCGCGAAGCTCGCCTTGAGCACCGCCGAGCTGCCGGGTCAACATGTCGTAAGTCGCGGGAGCGAGCACGCAGACGGTACGACGGATCGCCTTGAGGTACAGCAGCCAGAAGTTTCGTCGCGCATCGTCGTGCATCGCGTGATCGAAGAACAGCGTTAGGTCCTCGCGGATCAGGTCCTCCAGGAACTTCGCGTACGCGGTTGGTGCGTGTGATCTGACGCGCTGCCACCCGGCCGACTCCGGCGGGACGCGCGGGTCACCGAAGTCGGAGTCCAGGAGTCCGGTTACCAATGACTCGGGTAGGGCTCGGTTCGCCTCGAAGAACACGTGCAAGATGGTGGAAACGACCATCGCGCGTGCCGGCGTCGAACCGGATCGTGTCGACGGGGGCGTCGTGAAGAACCACTGCCCGTTGTCTTGCGTCAGAGGAGGAAGGATGAGCCCGGCCACGTCGATGTGCTCAGAGAGCTCGTGCCAGACCGCGTCGAATCCCCGCTCGAAGAGCGACCAAATCACGACGAGGGCGACTACGTGTCCCGTGAAGGCCCAGCGCGGTGCGAGCCCCTGTGCTCGAAGCCAGGGCGCGATGTTGGCGAGGCTTGCACGCGGGGCCGCCGACGCGACGAGCCGTGGCCCTTCCGCCGTGACAAGCTGTCCGCGTGGTGCGAGCTGCATGAACGGCAGTAAGTGTGTCTGCTTCACGACGAGCTCGGCGAAGCTGGAACGGTTCCGGAGCGTCTCCATGTCATCCCAGCGCCGGAAGAACTCCTCGACGAACGTGCTCGCGACCTCGGGCCGCGCGCGCAAAAGGGCAGCGTGCTCGCGAGGCTCGAAAGCGCCGATCATGCGGGCTGCGATGCGCGCCTCACGCGTCGTGAGGGCGGCATAGTCGCCCCGACGTACGAGGCTCATCACGCGCTCATGAAGGTCCGCCATGGACGACAGCTCGCGGTGCTCCTGTTCGATCTCGAACCGACGATGCTGCTCCTCGATGAAGGCGAGGACCTTCGCCTGACGCTGAAGTACGGCCACGTGAGCCGCGCCGAGCCCGGCGAGCGACCGCTCGAGCCGTTCTCTCATTTCGTCGAGCGCTCTCCCGAGCACCGTCACGGGCTCGCTCCTGCGTCTGCGGCCGATTCCACGACGGGACGCTGACGGAATCGGACCTTGAGGACGACGCGGCGGTCATGGCTGTCTAGTTCGGCGGGTTGATCCTCCTTCCAGTTGCCGCCGTGTCGCGGCTCGACGGGGCCACGGCCTGAGACGACGAACTTCTGCTCGAGGCAGGTGACGACGCTTTTGTTCGTACCGGTACGCTCGATCGCTTTGCGCGCGATGAAGAAAAGCTCCTGCGCGCGTGCGGCGCTCAGTCGAACGTTGTTCTTGAAACCTGCCTCGTCTCGGGAGCCCTCTTCGCACGAGTCGATCGCCCCGCAGTCGGCTCGTGCACCGAAGCGTCCAGGACAGAACGGACGTCGATCGGTGTGGCCCTCGAGGATGATGCTCTCGATGTGCTGATAACGCTCGTCGCACACCGTACGGAAAACGTCGGCGAGGAGGGGCGTAATCTGCGGGAGATGCTCCTGCTTCGGGCGGCACTGCGCCGATTCGAACCAGTCGTTGCTCTCGAAGATCACGAGGAGCAAGAGCGGGTCCCGCGGATCCGGCTCGATACGCGCTCGCTGAGAGGTGTGGGCAGTGAGCGCTTGGAGCGCGTCTCTCAGGCTCACGAGCTCCTCTCTGGCCATCGGCTCTTCGCGTAGCTCCTTCGCCTGCTGTTCGGCCTCGATTCGTTTCCTCTCCGCTTCTCGGCGGAGCGTGTTCGCCTGGACCATGAAGATTGCGGCAAGCAGGAGGAACGTCACGGCGACTCCGGCCATGAGGTCGGTCATCGAGTGGGCGAAGCCGTCTTCCTGGTGTCGGCTCATCGACGTGCCTGCTGCTGGTGGTTCGCAAGTCGGTCGACCGCAACTCGTAGGTCCTCGGCGGCGTCGGCGAGGGAGCCGCCGACCGTCTGCGAGAAGGCGCGCGTCTTGTTGTAGAACTCGTCCCAGCTGCGTAGGAGCTCCTGCGACGTCCGGTCGAAGCTCTGAACATACGTCTCGAAGAGCCGCGGCCAGATCCTCTCGAGGTCTGCGAGCTGACGCTGGTGCGCTTCCAGCAGCTTTGCCTGCTCCGTCGCGTGCGTGCGCGCGCTTTCCACGGCGCTACGCATTGCTTCGACACCTTCACGAAGTTGATTCGCGGCGCGGTCGAACGACTGGGACGCCTGCTGCGCCACTTCGTGCGTCTGTCGCGCTTCGGCAATCACGGAGTGCGTGTCGGCGGACAGCTGGCGGATCGCCTGTGCAGCTGCGTACAGTCCGTCGCGGGCTTCGAGGATCGCACGGCTCGTTGCCGCGACACTCGCTTCGATGGACGAATAGCTGTCGCTGCTCTCTTTCGTGGCCTCGCGCAAGCGCGCGAGGAGCTCTTCGATGTCGTTTCGGGAGGAACGGAGAAGGTCGTCGAAGAGGGCGCGGCTCTCAGCTTTGACCCTCTGAACGAGGGACTCGGCGCTCGCGGAGGCAGCCTGCCCGATGTCGTTCACGAGCTTCTCGGTGGCCGCCTGCTGAGCTTCGAGCCTGAAGAGGAGCTCTGTCACCTGTCGGATGAGCGCCTCGTTCGTGCGCGCGTTCTCGTCAGCGCGCGAGCGCATCTCCGTCGTGAGGTTTTGTGCTGTCTCTCGGAGCTGCGCTGCGAGCGCCGGTACGACCTCCGCAAATTGCCGGAGCGCGGCGCTCATCTGCGCGGACTCGCCGCGGAAGCCACCGGCGACGACGCCCTGAAGCTGCTCGAGGAGGCGTTCGACGGGAGATTGCGCCTGGCTTTCGACGCTCCTCTGGATGGCCTCGAGGCTTTCAATGATGCGCGGTACCTGTCGCTCGACCGTTTGCGAGAAGCCCTCGAGGATCTTTGCCTGGAGCTTTTCGGAGAGATCGTCCAACTGGCGCATTGCGTCCGCCAGGATGCCCTGGATTTGCTCACCAAGATCCTGGGTGAGCATCTGCTGCATCTTCGCGGTGACCTCCGCGCCGAGATCCTTCACGCTGACCTCGATGCTTCGGAGCTTCTCGAGATCCGTTCGCGTACCTTGAAGAATGTCGCGTATGCCCTCGAGGGCAGCCTGGAGCTCGGCGTGCTGCTGGTTGCGAGCCTGCCATCGGTCCTCGTCACGTGTTCGTGAGACCTCCGCCTCTCGAAGCAGTGCGAGTTGCAGTCCGGCCGAGAAGGTCGAAGGCGTGCAGAACCGTGACGAGATCGCCACGGCGGTTTCATGTGCAGCGGCGTGTAAAGTTTTTCGGAACTGGAGTATGGAGAGTGCGAAGAGAATGCTGAGAGCAATACCGGACGCCGAGATGTAGAACTTCACACCGAGCGTCCGCACTGCGCCAGCAAGCTCCGTGCTTCCGGTGCTCCCGATGGCATGGTGAACGTCTATCTGGAGGACCAGAGCTATCAGGAAGAACGTGCATACGAGGGCAGCGCCTGTGGCGAGTGGCCCAACGGCGAATCGCTTGGTTGCGGTTCGTCGTTCGACGTAGGCATCGAGGATGTCGTCGATGCTCTTCGACACGAGGAAGCGCGGTTGCGGCCACCCGGGGACCGTCACCGGCTCGGGGCTGAGAAGATACTGGCGAGCGAACCTCCAGACGTCGTTCTCCCCCAAGGGCGGTTCTTCCGGATTCCAGCTGGCGAGGGCGGCCGGAGCGGTGCCGAGGCTTTGTTTGAGCTCGCGCGATCTTTGGTAGGCCAGGAGGAGTACGAACCCGAAGAGAACCGCGAGGCTGATGGGAGGCAGCCAATACTTTTCCGTCAGGAGCGCTAGTAAGCGTTCGAGGATCATGCGCTTGCTTCCATCTCTGCGAGGTCGCGTTCCGTGAGCTCGCCCTGGTCCCGCGGGTCGAGGAAGTCCCGCGCCATCGCACGCTTCTTTGCGACGAGCGCGTGAAGCTTCACGTCGAACCCTCTGTTCGGATCGTCAGGGTGATGGAGGACCGGGTAATGGACGAAGACGGGCTTCGTCTGACCAATTCGGTAGGCTCGGTCGGTCGCTTGGTCCTCCTTCGCGGGATTCCACCAGCGGCCGTAGTGGACCACGTGGTTTGCGGCGGTAATCGTGAGACCCGTGCCGGCGGCGAGCGGGCTCAGCACGATCACGGCGAACCCGGGAGTGCTTTCGAGCTCGTCGATTCGGCGCTGCGCGCCCCCGCGTTGGTTCGTCTCCCCGTTGATGATCGGGACGCTAGGCAGTCCGAGGCGCGCCTTGAGGACTTGGGCGAGCAGCTCCTGCATCGCCGTCCAGAGGGTGAAGACGATTGCTTTCTCTCCCAGAGCTCGGATCTCCTCGAGGAGCTGGATCACCTTCGCGAGCTTCGGGCTCTCGGCGATGATTTCGTCAGCGGAGAACCTCCTGCGCTCGACGCCTTCGGCACGTTTTAGAAGGCGAGGGTGCTGATAGAGCTTCTGGAGGTCGTGCAGCTTCTCGAGGATCGATCGATTGCGATCGCTCGTGACGATCCGTTCAAGGGAGACCTGCTCCTCCGTCATGGGTATCGGCAGAACTCGCTCCTCCTTGGGTGGCAGCGAGCGGAGCGCATCGGCCTTCGTCCGTCGGAGCAGCGTCGAAGATGGCGTGTGGAGCTTCAGAGCCGCACGGATCGACGTGATGCCGCTCTGGACGTCGTTTTCGAAGCGGCGCTCGAAATCGTCACGACTCCCGAACGGCTGGCCGGGGCTCAGGAAGTCGTAAAGCGTCCAGAGGTCGAGCAGGCGGTTCTCGACCGGCGTTCCCGTGGCGCAGATGGCGAAACGCCGCTTTATGCCACGCGCGGCACGCGTTCGAAGGGCGTCCGGATTCTTGATGGCCTGCGCTTCGTCGAGGACCACCGTGTCGAAGTCGACCGAGAGGAGCTGTTGCTGGAAGCGCGCCAAAGTCTCGTAGTTCGTGAGGACCCAGTCGAACTGATCGAGACCCGTGACGTCGAGGACACCGCTTCGAACGCGCTCGCGCAACCCGCCGTCGTGAAGCGTGAGGAGGGCGGCGAAGACGTGGGGCTGGAAGAACTTGGCAAGCTCGCGTCGCCAGTTCTCGAGCAGGATCACGGGGGCGACGATGAGTGAGGGCAGTCGTTTCTCGCCCTCAGGGACGAGGCGGAGCCGCGAGAGGGCCAGGAAGGTCGCGATTTGCAGGGTCTTGCCCAGGCCCATGTCGTCTGCCAGCAGCACTCCGCTCCGCCCCCTTTTCCGGTGGTGCCAGAGCCAGGCGACGCCTTGGCGCTGGTGCGGCTTGAGCTCGATGCCGGGCCGGAGCACGGACGCAAGGTCGGCCCAGGGCACGTCGCTTTCGTCGACTTCTCCCGCTGTCGTGAGCGGTATTGCCTCGTCGACGTCCTTGATGATCGCTGCGAGGCGGCCCTTCTTCCTCTTCGTCTCGCCCGCTCCGTCCGCCGCGTCTTCCTCCTCGGAGGTCTCCGCTTGCGACTTTCTCTCTGCTTCGAGCTTCCGCCGACCGTAGAGATCGAGGGTCTCCCGTAGGCAATCGAGGAGGGGCGGTGTCGGTGCCACGTCCTTGTCGTGGATTCGGAGCACGGTCCCAGGCGCGGCACTGGCCTTTTCGAGGTTCTGGATGGTCTCCCGAACTTCTTCCGGAGACGAGAACTCGAGCGTCGCGACAGACCCATCGGCTTGTGCGATGTCGAGCCGAAGGAACGGCGCTCCGTCTCCGTCATCGGCGTACCACGCCACGCCGGACGGCCGGATGTCTATCGGTCGATCCGCACAGATGACCGGCTCGAAGCCGGTTACGCGCGGGCTGTATCTGGAAAGGTCGATGTTGTCGAAGGCGAATCCAGGCGGAAGAATCTTGGTCGGATCTGCGAGCGCCTCGGAGACCTGCTTCCGCAGCTTGTTGCGGTTTTTCTTCGCGAGTCGAGCAACTGTCGCAACCTCCTCGCTGAGGAGGATGTGCTCCTTCCCCGAAACGGAGATGACCGGGGCGGTCGAGTCGAGGTGCTCGATAGGCAGCTTCTTGAAACCACCCCTCGCGGAATCCGGAACTTCGACCGTGAGGTTGTAGAGATCGTTGTTTCTTCCCGACGTGGTCCACAAAAGGGCGGCCTTTTCTACGTGCTCGAAGCGGGCGGTATCGAGATGGTCGTCGAAGGAAATCGTGATCGGGATCGTTGTGGCGGCGAGGAGCCTTCGCGCTCTCGTGGCGTACATTTTCAGTTTCCCGATCGCTTCGAGCTGTGCAGGTCGGTCCATTCCGGGCCGAACCGCGCTTGCCCGTCGGAGTGTCTCGAAGACCGCCGGCAGGAGGAGACGCGCACCTGGCTCTCGAGCCAACACCGGGGCATCGACGCCGGCTGCAACCTTCTCGCCATCGACGCGGCATACGAGCTCGAGGTCGCGTGACTGGATGTAGCCGACGGTCTCGATGTCGAGACGTTGTTCTCGGAGCCCCGCCAAACGTGCGAGCGTCTCGTGACGGCTTGTCCAAATATCGAGCTCTTCTTCGGAGGCGTTTTCGCTCGGCAGCGCGGCCCACGTGTGCCAGAGATCGAACGAGAGCTCGACGAGCACGTGTCCTCCGTCGATGGGACGGCTCGTGCCGACGTTCGATATCCACTCTGCGATGGCAGCCTGCTCTGGCGCGTTCAGCCAAGCCTCAGGGAGCTCGAGGAAGACGCGGTCATTCGTGGTCGAGAGTCTCATGCCAACGATGCCTCACGAACGGCGGTTGGGGCAGCACGAGAAGGATCGATTCCGCCCCTGCCCATAGAAGACGACGGGGCGCACGATTCGACGGGTTCTTTGGACAAGGAGCGCGCAGTGGATGTCATGACTGTTCGTGTCGAGATGCCTGGTTGCGAGCGACTTCGGCGATGAAGCCGCTGACCGGCAGATGCAGGTAAACCCCGCGCACCGTCCGGGCCCGGTACCGCTCGAGCACGGTGGCGTAGGCAACCATCTGCGCGAGGAACTCCTTCGCCTTCGCATGAACGGCCGCTTCGCTCGTACCCGGGAACGTCTTGTGATCGACGATGACGCAGCCGCTCGGCGTCTCGAGCAGAAGATCGATGATCCCCGACACGCGCCTGTCGCCGTCGGCGCTCGGCACGCTCGCGTCGATCGGCACCTCGCGGTGCCAGACCGCGCCGGGCCACTTGGCGTCGACCCAGGCGCGTAGCTGATCACCAGCGCGCACGAGGGACTCGGGCCGGACGACGCCGGTCAGCCCCGCGCCCGCGAGCAGCCGACGCGCTCGTTCGACGCGGTCTTCGAGCGTGAGCCCCTCGACGTCTGCTGCGAGAAACGCGTGAACGGCGTTTCCCAGGACGTCGTACTCGTAGCCCTTCTCGTCGAGAACGATGGCGCTCGGCAGACGCTCGACGGCGCCGATGGCGGCGTTGGCCACGGCTTGCGTGAGCTCGGGCCAGTCGGCGTCCGTACCCGAAGGGGTGATTCGATAGCGAGGTCGTTGCGCGGTTGGGGCCGGAGGGCGCGCGAACCACCGTGGCTCTGCGGCGGAGACGTCATCACCGTCCTGATCGGAAGGACGGCACCGGAAGACGCGCGCCGGGACCTCGAGGACCGCTCCATCGAGCTTGCGAATCTCGACGGCCGCGACGTCGCCGTCTTGCGCGGACACGGGCAGGCTGAGCAGCGGCTCTCCGGCGGCGTCTGCGAGCGCGTCGAGCCATGCGGCCTTCGCTTTTCCTCTCGCGACGCGAACCGCGAAGACGAGGTGATCGCGCGCGCGTGTGAAGCCGACGTACAGCAAACGCGCCCGCTCCTTCTCCTCGCGCATCGCGACGCGCTTGCCCGCTTCGGACTGCGCCGCCGCGTCGCCGAGCGGGACCTTGTCGCGGCTCCCGAACGGCCACGGCCAGTACCGGATCCACCGACCGTCGAGCGGCTTGTCTGGATCGAAAGCCTCCTTGTCGGATTCCGGTGTGACCTCGAACGCGTGGCGGCGTTCGCCGCGGTCGAGCTGCGCGAGAACGACGACCGGCCACTCGAGGCCCTTCGACTTGTGGTACGTGCACACGACGACGGCGCCGTCGTCGGTCGGAACGTGCTGATCGTCGGACGCGATCATCTCGTCGCGACGGAGCCGCTCCTCGCGTACGTCGTCGAAGTAACGCAGCAACCCGGCGACCGTCGCGGCCTCGCGCTGCTGCTCGCACCGCTCCTCGTACTCGCGCGCGAGGGCGCGGAGCGCGTCGAGGTTCGCGACTCGCTGCGGTGCGTCCGGCCATCGGGCGCACATCTGCACGGCGTCGAGCGCGTCGAGGACTCCGTCGAGTGCCTCTGCGGGCGAGAGCACGTCGAGCGAGGACCTGAGTGCCGCGAGCGTTCGGCGCCAGCCGGAGAGCTCCTCGTCGTGCCGCTCGCCGGTGCGGACCGCGCGGATGCGATGCTCGAGCCACTCGTCGGGGCTCTTGCCTTCGTAGCCGGTCAGCGCGTCGATCGTCGCCGCGGCGAGGGAATCTCCGTCGTCGTGGAGCCAGCGGAGCGCAGCGTCGGTCAGGCGTCCCTCGGGCGTGCCGAGGAGGCCGGCGCGCGCGATCGCCGCGCGCATTCCTCGCACGTGCAGCGCGTCCGCGACCTCGGCCGCCATGGCGTTCGTCGCGACGAGGACGGCGATGTCGCCTGGCCGAACCGGGCGCGCTTGCTTCGTCGTGCGGTCGATCACCGGCGTGGCGTCCGGATCGGCAAGGATGCGGCGAATGCCGTCCGCGATCGCTTCGGCGTCCTCGCGCGCGTTCTCCGTCTCGAGGCAGAACAGTCCCATCGGTGGGAGCGCCTCGAGCTTCGAACGGCTCTCGGGGTCGAGCTTCGCGTCACGCTCGGGGGTGACGGACACTTCGTCTGGACGGAAGCCGTGGCGGTTCAAGGCCACGACGAAGAGCTCCGAGCAGGCCTCGACGAGCGCCGTCCGTGAGCGGTAGTTGCCGCCCAGTCGGTCCCACTTGCCACCGCTCCGCTCGACCCACTCGGCAACGGCGTCCATCAAGAGCGGGTCGGCGCCGGCGTACTCGAAGATGCACTGCTTTCGATCGCCGACCCACACCGAGCGCTTCGCGAGCGCGTGCAGACGCACGAAGAGCGCGAGCTGGATGGGGCTCGTGTCCTGGAACTCGTCGACGACGACGAGCTGCAGGCGGCGGGCGAGCTCGCTGCGGACGCGCTCGTGATCGAGCAGGTCGAGCGCGCGATCGAGCATGTCGACGTAGTCGACGACGCGACGCCGCTCCTTCCACTCCGCGTACGCCGAAAGGCCGATGCGCGCCGCCTCGTAGATTGCGAAGGTCAGATCGCGCAGCTCCGAGTGGAGGCGTGGATGCACCTCGTAACGCGCGGCGGCGGCGCGGAGCTTCTCGACGCATGGGACGCACGACCTCCCTGGCGTGAGCGTGGCGAGCTTCGTCCAGTAGCTCCACGGCATCTCGCCGTCCGCATGGAGGCGTTGCGCCTTCTGGATCGCTTCGATGACGTCGGCGGTCTTTTTGGTGCCGTCGTTGAGGCGGTCGAGGGACTCGAGCGCCAGCTCCATCTGACGTGCCAGCTCGGCCTCCAGCTCGGCGCCGTCCGGGACTGGATCGGGAAGGAGCGCGAGAAGCTCGGTCACCGAGCGCTCGGCCATCGCCGGGAGCGCCTCGGGCGCGATGCGATTCGACCGCGTGAGCTCCATGATGTCGAAGACCGGCGTGAGCCAGTCGACGCGATGAACCTTCTGATCGATTCGCAGCTCGGTGCTCTCGGCGAGTCGATCGAGCCGATCCCGGAGATCCGGCGGAAGGGTGCCCTCGAGCGCTTGTTGGAGCAGCTTGGTCGGGTCCTCCGAGACGACGTCCACGTTGGGAGATACGCCGGCGTCGAGCGCGAACTCCTGGAGCAGGCGCAGGCACGCCGCGTGGACCGTTCCGATGTACGCGAGCGGCAAGCGCATCGCGTCGTCGTAGGCCTCGTTCTGTACGAGCTTCTGCCGGATGCGCCCGGCGAGCTCGGCGTGTGCTCGCCGCGTGAACGTGACCGCGACCAGCCCCTCGAGGGCCACGCGGTTCGGCGACGAGGGATCGATCGCGCTCGTGACCTCCTGGGTCAGTCGATAGGTCTTTCCGCTGCCGGCGCTCGCGCCGACGATCGTGATGCCCTGCGCGCTCATGCGATCGCCTCCCACGCCTTGCCGCAGATGCCGTCGAATGCGCAGTGCTTGCACGCCTGCTCTTCATTCGGGGCGTAGTAGTCGGGCTGCTCCTCTTCCGGGATTCCGAGGGCGTCGAGAAGCGGGAGCGAGCGGCGCGTCGCGAGCACGAGCACGCGGCCCTTCGCGTGGCAGTCGAGGACTGCCTTCGTCGTCGCCTCGACCCGCTCCCACGTGTGCTCGAGCGTCGGCCCCCTGATAGGACGTGGGACCTTCATGCGCTCGTCGGTCGAGAGCGTTCTGCTCGACGCGATCGCGAAGTAGCCGGCGGGAGGGAAGACGTTTGCATTGTCGCCCGCCAGCGCACGAGCGTAGGCCGCGAGCTGGACGGCACTTCCGGTCTCGAGCAGCTTCCGATACGTCGAGGCTCCCCACTTCAAGTCGAGGACGGCGGGGTTGCCGTCGCTATCGGCCAGGCGAACGTCGAGCCGGCCTTCGATCTTTCCGCCAGTGGACGTCGTCTGAATTTGTTCCTCGACAGCGACGATCCGGAAACCTGTCTCCGTGAGGTAGCGGTGGAGCTCGCGCATCGCCCGGACGATCTGCTGTCTCAATTGGGCGCGCTCGTTGGAAGCGCCTCGCAGGAGAAGGGTGGCGCCCTCGGTCTCGAACAGCCGCTCGAGGAGCGCGGAGGCACGTTCGACGAATCGCTCGATATCGAGGTCGAAGGCGTTCTCCTTGTGAAGCTCCTCGACGAGCCGATGGCTCAGGTTCCCATTGAGGAGCGGCCCGCTCGCGACCTTCGCGATCGCGCCGGAGCGCAGCTTCGCGCGATGTTCGAGGACCCAGGCGAGCGGACAGCTCGCCAGCTTCTCGATCGACGTGACGGCTGCGCCACGCGAAAGGTCCTCCGAGGCGAGGAGGTCGGGAGTCAGCGTCCACTCCGCGCGACCCTCCGGCAGCGGCAGCGGAGCGTGCGTCGTGACGTCGACGATGCCGGCGCCGCCTGCCTCGAGCAGCGCGCTCGCGTGCCGCTCGACGGTCGAAAGTGCGTTTCCATCGAGGCCGAGTCGCGCGACGATCTCGTCGAGGAGCGGATGGTCCGAAGTCTCCTCGCCGTCGACCGAGCTCGGAACGACGAGAACGAGCCGCTCGCGCGCGGCGAGCACCATGCGCCGCCACGCGGCGGCTTCGAGGCGAAGGAGCTGAGCCGGGTCTTGGAGGACGACCCCGGCGGCCGCGAGCGCGGCACGCTCTTCGGCGTTCCAGGGTGAAAGTCGTGGCCGGCTCTCCGCGCCACCGACGCAGCCCCAGGCGACGATTATGTCGGCCGGCGCGAGGATCGCGGAAGGGTGGGGGACGTGCGGGATGCGACCGGCTTCTTCGAACGACAACTCGTGGTCTTCCGCACCGCGGGCGAGCTCGTCGAGCAGGTGGCGGACGTCCTCGAGCCTGAACGTCGCGCGCGGATCGTGGCGCACGGCATCGACGAACGCGCGCGCCTGCGCATAGGCAGCACCGTAGAGATTCGTCTCGCTCGTGGCGGATCGCTTTTGGAGCCACTCCCTCACGCGCTCTCCGACGGCGAGGATGTGCTCGCGTGGTGCGCCGGCCGGATCGGCGCCCGGTTTCTCGAGCCAATCTTCGAGGCGCTGGAGGCGGGACGCCACGTAGGCATCGGCGAGGGCAGCGGCCTCGGCCTCCGCCTTTCCTTCGTGCTCTTGCAGGTATCGCGCGTGATGCTCGCGCAATAGGCTTGCGGCGTTCTCTCGCTGGCGCATCCACTCCTGTCCGCCGATGCCCGGCTGACGCGAGACCGCCTTTGCGAGTGATCGACCGAGGACCCCACGGAAGGGGCCGACGCTGAGCGTCAGGAGCTCCAGCACGCGATACGGATCGCGCGGCTCGAAAGCGAGCTCGATGGCGAGCGGCAACACTTGCATCGCCGGGCGCCACTTGCTCGGGCGGCGATCACCTTGTCGCGCGAGCCCGTAGCGAGCGAGCGCGCTCTCGAGCGGAGCGCCGTCCTTGCAACGGACGAGGAGGGCACCACGACCATGTTTCGTGAGGAAGGCTGCCGTGAGCTCGGCGAGCTGCGTGGAGGTGTCGCCGCGGATGACGAGGAGCGAGCCGTCCCCCCGAACCTTCGGCTGGGCGATGCGCTCTCCCCGGAGCATGCGCTGGAGAAGCCCGAGGTCCGTGTCGGTCGGCGCGCCGGGAAGCTCGAGCGATGCCTGGCGGATGACGGTTTTTCGACGCGCGAGGAGGTCGAAGATGCTGCGCCACCGTGCGGGCCATGCCTCTCGATCCTCGACGAGGACGAGCTCTTCGTAGACGGCGTGCGTCGTCCGACGCAGCTCTCGTTCGACCTGTGCCAAGCGGTCGGCCGTGCCCGGCGGCATCGGCTCGTCGGGGAACGCGCCCTCGACCTGCGCGAGCGCCGCGAGGCGATCGCCTCCGCCTTCGATCGGTCGTCCGTCCCAGCCCGCCTCGACGAGCGTGTCTCGCCACTCGAGGAGAGCCGACGCCGTGCCGATCCGGTCTGTGGCGAAGGAGCGTGCGTAGAAGGGCTCGCTCGTCAGCGTCGCGTCGATGCGTCGTGCCCAGCTCGGCACACGGACGCTCGCCGGCGCCTCGAAGGAGGGCAGCCCGAGGCGCAGCTCGAGATCACGGAGAAGAGCCGGCGGGCCCCACGTCGGCTCGCCCAGCGCCGCGCCGCGAACGGCATCGCGCATGGTGAACGATGGGCCCCCGAGCCCCCAGCCGACGAGCGGCCTCATCGACCCCGTCGCGCCCGTTGCGGCATGCGTCCCACCCACTTCGCTTCGGTCCCCCATGCGAAAATCAGATTCGGTCGGATCCGCCATAAAACCACGAAGCGGGGAAACTGAGTAGCCTCATCGACGTCACAATCGCGGCTGCCGAAAGGCGTGCGAGGCAGTCGGGTTGGTCGCTCTCATCGCGACGTATCGTGTCGCCACCTCGACGTCGAAACGGCTCGATTGATTAGACGCGGCTGGTCGAATGTTCAGTGTCCACGCGCGTGGACGTGCCAGGTGAAGGCGCGACGTCGTCGACGCTACGGAGGTGCGACTCGTCGTGTCGCAAGGGCTTGGAAGCATCGAAGCGGTGTGCCCGCTGAACTTCTGCGTATTCCCCTCGAGGGGTAACGCGGTTTCCCCATTGTTTGCGTCGAAGGGGATGGACGATGGATGAGGCGCTCTTCTAACCTGAGCGATCGTGGCGAAGTGTCCAAGCACGACGCCTACGAGAAAGAGGGGAACAAGGAATGACGTCGTCACTTACGTGGCTCGACCACTCCGACAAGGAGCGCGCCGCGTTCTCGATGCCATCGACGCTTCAAGGCGTTCATGGCGAGGCGCAGCCTGCGACCAGTCAACCGGGCCGCGATGCCGCCCAGTCGGGAACCCTGACAGGGAAGGGCGGGGGCACGCCGTTGCTAGCTTGCGACATGCCGCGCGTTTCATGATGCTCGCTGGCGCTCGAGCGTGGCGCTCGCGGTCCAGTGCTCGCGGAGCAGGCGGTTGATCTCGTCGGGGCGATGGATCGTCACGCCGTGTCCGGCGTCGTCGAGCTCGACGTAGCGCGCGCCCGGGATCGCGCCGGCCAGCTCGCGGCCGTACGGCGGGAGCGAGATGCGGTCGTGCTTCGCGGAGACGACGAGCGTCGGGACCTTCAGGGTGCCGAGGCGGTCGAGCGCGTCGTAGCGGGACAATGCCCGGAGCTGCTTCATCGCGATCGGCGGCTGGTCGGCGAGGTCGTGGCCGAAGAGCGGGGCGAGCTCGCCGGCGTAGGCGTCGACGTCGGGGAGCGAGGCGACGTGCCCGCGCGGCATGACGAGCTCGAGGAACGCGCGGCGGCGCATCCGGCGCGAGCCGACTTTGCAGCGGATGCCCGCGACGAGGATGTCCCACGAGAGACGCGCGCCCTGCTTGCCGCGCGCGAACGTGCACAGGAGCGCGAGGCTCGCGACGCGCTCGGGGGCGGTGAGGGCGATGTGCTGGGCGATGACGCCGCCGAGCGAGTGGCCTACGAGGTGGAAGCGTTCGAGCCGCTCGGCATCCATGACGGCCAGGGCGTCGGCCGCCATCGCCTCGACCGAGATCGGGGCGGAGTCGAGCACGACGCTGCTCCCGATGCCACGGTTGTCCGGGCACACGAGCGTGAAGGCGTCGCCGAGCCCGTCGACCTGTGGGCGCCAGCCTTCGCCCACGATCCCGACGCCTTGGACGAGCAGCACCGCCGGGCCTTGCCCCGTGCGCGTGTACGAGATGCGAGCGCCCTTCGTCTCGATGATCGGCATCGCTCACCCGGAGTGTGGATTCGGCACCGCAATTCAAAGGGTCGACTCGTTCGACGTTCAAGCTCGCCGTCCGGCACGCGCCGGCTCCATTTGGGGTCTCGTACGCGTGCATTTCCGGGGTGAGCTCGGCGAGCGCTCCGCCGCAGGTGCCGGGCTCCGTCTCATCGACATCGGGCTTGCTGCTCTTCTTCGACTCGCTTTCGTTCGGTGGCTTGCTCGTGTTCGAGCGCGCGTCCTCGGTCGCGCCGTCGCATGCCGACGCGACCGCGAGAAGTCCGATGAGGAAAAAGGAGTCGCCTGAGACCGAAGATGCTGAACCGAAACATGGCCCGACGACACTGCGACCGGCGTGCCGAGCGTGCGCAGTCCGATTCAGCGCGAACTCGGCGCGGCGCTCACGACCAAACCTGATCGCGCTGACTGCGTTGTGCCGGGGTGTGTCACCCTCGGCGAGCGTGTAACCGGCGGGCGAGCGGTGTAGTGCGCCAAGTCGCAGTGTCAGCGCGCAACGCGCCGGATCGTCGAGACCTCCGGCCCGCTCTTCTCGATCCAGTAAACGAACTGCTCGTCCACCTGCAGATCGCGCGGCTCGTTGAGCCCCGAGGCCAAGGTGGTGGGCGCCGCGCAGCTCGTGATCGGACACGTCTTCAGGTCGCCTTCCTCGATCCAGAAGAGGTGATCGCCTTCGAGCGTGGCGTCGGTGAACGTGAGAGTGCTCCGGCGGACGTCGGTGATCGTTTTGCAGTCCTCGAGCGAGCAGCGACCGACGCGGCTTCCGCCCCCCTGGCCTCCAGGCCAGAAGATGACGAGGAGGTCGTCGCGTATCCAGAACTTCTGGACGTTCTCCACGCTCGCGACGTCTTCGGCGGTCGTGCACGAGTTCTCGCTCGCCGGGCAGCGTGCAATGCCGACCCTCGAAGAGCCGTTCTTCTTCGCGAAGTAGTAGTGGATCGCGGTGGCGGCGAGCGGCGCGTCGGTGAAGGTATTGGAGGCTCGGTTCGCCGTCTCCGTGCAGTCGCCGTTCGCCGAGCAGGTCGACGACTGGACTCCGGACATCGGGTTGTAGAAGTAGACCTGTTCGCCGGCGATTGCGATGTCGGCGAAGCCGGCCCTCGACGAGGCGAATCCTTTCAGCTGGTCGCAGCCCGTGACGGGACAGTTGTAGAGCCGTATCGTGCTGCCGTTGACGGCGCCCACGAAGATGATGCGGCTCCCCGCGACCATGATGGCGCCGGTGCCGTCGTCGTTCTGACCCGTGAAGTCGGCGAGCGTCTGGACCGCTGCGCCCGCGCAAGGCCCCGCTTTCGGGCAGCGCCGTACGAAGTTGCCGAGCGTGAAATAGACGTGCGTCTCGTCGAGAGCGAACGCGTTGAGCCCGGTGAGACCGGTCGCGAACGTGTCGACTCCGCAGACGCCGAGCTCGCATTTCGCCCCGCCGCACGAGCGATTGCAGCGGGCGCAGTGGTCGGACGAGGAGCTCAGGTCCACGCAGACGTCACCGCAGCGCGTCTCGTTGGGTGCGCAGGGGACCGTCGCGTCCGCCGTCTCTCCATCCGTAGAGACACCCGCGTCGCTCCCACCGTCGGCGGTGCCGGGTGACTCGCCGCTGGAGTCCACCGGCGAGCCCGGCGCGAGCCCGACGGGATCGTCGCCGACGCATGCGATCAGCGCGACCGTGATGGTCGAGACGGAGAGTGCCGTCACGCTCCGACGAGCGCGAGCGGGTGTCGGCGTGCGCATCCATCGAATGTACCGCATCGTGTCCGGGGCTCGAGCAGTCGTCACCGGGCCTACCCTGCGTACCTGAGGAGCCAGCTCCTGCGCCGCATCGACGAGCTCGGGGTCGACTGACCGACGAGTAGAAGACGCGGCCGGCCTCTCTCCTCGATCTTGGGCATCTCCGGCACCTGCCTTGCTCCTCGCGTCTCGAACGCAGACGCCGCGCACGCGGTTGCTGCGCCGGAGGGCTGGGAGATGGACGCGAAGGAAGCTCTGGAGCGATGGACCGATGCCATCGCGTCACGTGACGCGGAACGAATCCTCGACACCGTCGCGGACGACCTCGAGATCTACGTCGAGGACATGCCTCGGCCGGTCCTCGTCGGCAAGGAAGCGCTGCGGGTGCTGCTCGCGGGGCTGTCCTCCTGCGAGGACATCGCGATCGAGAAACGGAAGGTCGTCGCTTGCGGTGACCAGGCTGCAGCGTTGATGCGGATGCGCGCCAAGATGCGCTCCGACGTCGAGATATTCGGCGAGAAGGTCCCGACCGCCGGAAAGGAGCTCGCCGTCACCGCAGCGCTCTTCGTGACCGTGAACGCCGACGGGAAGATCACGCGCGTCGAGCGCGTCCGTGACAACCTCGCGGTCGCTCGTCAGCTCGGCATCACGCCCGCGCACATGCAGTCGCTCATCGAGAAGCTCGAGCAGCGTCTGGCTGCGTGATACGGTCTTCCTCGTGCTCGGGCATCGTGATCTCCTTTCGGAGCTGGCATTGGCACCGTGCTTCTTCGGCGGTTGCCGGGCGGTCGTAGGGCCAGATCCCTCGCGCCTCTCTGGATGCGGTGACGAACATGACACACGTCCGTCGTGTGTCAATGCGCGGTGGGATGAATGAGCGTCCGCGGCTGTTCGTGAGCGACAGACCACGTCGCCTGACTTGGGCAGACCGAGCTCACGTCGGTTTCAGCTCGCCTTCGGAGGCTTCGAGCTTCGCCTCGATCCGCGCCGCGGGCATCGTCTGCTCGAAGAGGCACACCGTCATGCGCACCTCCAGCCAGCCGTGGCGGTGGCGATGCACGGACTCGACGATGCCGCCCACCTCCTTGCCGGCCTCGAGCAGCGCCGCGACGACGTCGCTCCTCGCGCGCGGGACGTAGCCGAGCCAGCGACCGGTCGACGTCGTGAGCACACGGACGGCGTTGGGATCGTGCCGGTTCGACGGCTCGCGCTCGAAGTGGAGCTCGTCGCCGGGCGCGAGCTCGTCCTCCGCCGCCTCGACGGCGACGGAGCCGTCCGCGTGCAAGACGCGGTCGAGCGAGCGGAACGTCGTGCCCGCGACGTGGCACTCGAAGAGCGGGATCGCGGTGCGTACCGGGCGCGCGGCGTCGGGAGGCGCGGTGAACTCGTGGACGAGCGCGAGAAACCTCGCCATGTCCGAGCGTCGGCCGATCTTTGCGAGCGCGGCGGAGCGGAGCGCGTCGACGTCGTAGTAGTCGCCCCGCCGCAGGCTGGAGAGGATGCCGTCGAGGACGCGCCGGAGCGTCTCGACCTTCTCGAGCATGGCGAGCAGCTCGAAGTGCCACGTGTAGTGGACCAGCGGCGCGGCGAGGTGATCGACGGCCCGCACGCTCGAGGTCAGAAGCTGCCTGAGGGCGATGGCGCGATGGCCCTCCGACTCGAGCGCACGACAGACGGCCGACCAGCTCTCGGCCAAGGGAGGGGGAGGGACGTCCATGCCATGACCAAGACACGGTCGCTCCGTCGAAGCGTGTTCCTCGATTGGACGTGACTGAACGGACGCGTAGCTGCGTGGCAGCAGTGCCCCCACCGCGAGCGCTCAGAGGCACTGCGGGCACTTCGCGAAGGCGCACGCGTTGAGAGCGTCGAGCAGCGCCTCCCCCGCCGGGTGCTTCGCGCGGCAGTCGTCGGCGCACGAAGTCGAGAGGTTGCACTTGCCGATGCAGCTCATGAGGAGCCAACAGTCACCGTTCGCGGCGCACTCGATCCGCTCGCTCGCGCAGTGGGTCGTGAGGCAGTCCTCGCAGGCGTTGGGAGGGACGCCGCACTCCGATGGGCACTGGATGGCGTGGCAGTTGAGCTTTTCGCTCCACTTGCCCACGACGGAGGCGTCGTGGGCCGCGTAGCACTGGTCGATGCAGTCGGGCGTCGGGCACTCCGCCGCGCAGTCGTCGAGCGCTCGGCAGCCTTCGTCTGCTCGGCATCGGTCCCG
This sequence comes from uncultured Myxococcales bacterium, assembly GCA_937949945.1. GTDB lineage: Bacteria > Myxococcota_A > Polyangia > Polyangiales > Polyangiaceae > Labilithrix. The sequence continues at coordinate 62,671 of CALFEQ010000200.1, read as the reverse complement.
GCTCTCGCAGCACCTCTGGGCGCCGCAGCGCTGGCAGCTCTCTCGCTCGGCGCTCGCGTCCGGACCGGCGTCCCACGTCGGGTTCTCGCACGACTGGTTCAAGAGCGGCGATCGACGTTTGCCGACGTTCGCCGGGCATTCCTGACACAGGGCGCCGGGGCCGTTCTCACGACAGTGCTCGAGGTCGCTCCACGCCCGTTCGCCCGCGCTTCCGGTCGCGGGCGGACACGCCTCGGCGCACGCGGGATCGGGCTCGCCGTTCGATGCGGTCGGGCACGCCTGCACGCACTCGAAGCGCCGCGCGCACGTCGGCTCCGATCGGCAGCGCGTGACCTCGCGAAGGCACTTCTCGCGGGTGCAGGTCGCGCAGGGTGTGTTGCCCCACGCGGCCGCGGATACGGGGGACGTCGTTCCGTCCGCGGCTCCGTCCGCGGTCGCGAAGAAGACGACCGGATCCTCTTCCTCCGAGCAGGCGGCTACCGCGAGCACGCCGGTGGCGAGGAAGCTCGAGACGAGCCACGCGCTGCGTGCCCAGGGCAAGCGTCGCGACACCGCGCAATCTTATCGAAAAGGTGCGGGAAGATGGTAGGTTGAGCCATCGTCGGCATGGGGGATTTCGTGAAAAGCCGCGGAACCTGGCAAACCGACCGGGCGGTCGTTGCCATGGCGCTCGGCCTGGCGGCGGGACCGTCCTGCTCGCACGAGCCCGCGCCGCGTCCGCAGCTCGTCGTGGTGGTCGACACGGACGCGCCCGTCGTCGGTCAGATCGTGGAGGGCAGCGGGCTCTCGCCCGCGGTCGCCATCGACACGGTCCGCGTCGACATCATCACCGGCGATCGCGACGTCATCGACTATCGGGACGTGACGGTGCCCGATCCGCGCGATTGGCCCATCTCGTTCGGGATCGCGTCCCAGCCCGGGACGTCGCGCGCCATCCGTCTGCGCATTCGCGCGTTCCGCGCATCGCTCGCGACGCGCGGCGTGCTGAACGACGTCACGACGATCGAGCCCCCCGAGAACGCCCTCATCGATCGGATCGTCGACCTCGAGCAGGCCGAGCGCGGGGTGCGCACGGTCCGCGTCGTGCTCGCGACCGCATGCTTCGGAGCGCCGGCCTCGTTCGACGCGCCGGCTCGCACGTGCATCGATGCGCAGCTCCGCGAGGGCTCGCCGTCGGAGGGCATCCTCGAGGGCGAGGCGCCGTCGCTCGTCGGGACGGCGCCCGAGGCTCGCGAGACTCCGTGCTCCTCTCCGATCCGCGACGGCGCGCGATGCGTCCCCGGCGGCGCGTCGATCCTGGGCGATCCGGCGCTCGAGCACGTGATCGGTGAGGTGGCGACGATGCCGAGGCGGCCCGTCCTCGTGTCGCCGTTCCAGATGGACAGGACCGAGTTCACGGTGGGGCGCTACCGGCGCCTGCTCGCACGCGGCGCGGTGACGGAGGTCCCTCGGGCGCGCGGCGCCAGCGGCTCCGGCCTGGAGTTCTGCACGTGGCTCGGTCCGGACGACGCGAGCAACGACGATCTGCCGCTGAACTGCATCTCCTACGAGGCCGCGCAGCGGGCGTGCGAGGCGGAGGGCGGTCAGCTCCCGACCGAGGCTCAGTGGGAGCACGCGGCGCGCGGGCGTGGGCGCGGATGGCTCTTCCCGTGGGGACACGACCGCCCGCAGTGCTGCACCGCGAGCATCTCGAGGGCGTCCTTTCCGGACGTGGAGGTGGAGTGCGGCCCGGCCTCCGGCGTCGAGCCCGTCGGATCGCACGTCGAGGGATGTCCCGTCGTGGACGTGTCCATCGACGGGATCCTCGATCTCGGGGGCAGTCTGCGGGAGGTGACGCGCGACGGAGGCGTCTCCTACGCCGATCCCTGCTGGACGGGACCGGGTCTCCGTCTCGATCCGATCTGCAAGTCTCCGGACCTGCGTTACGGCGCTGCTCGTGGCGGCGATTGGAGCGCGGGCAAGATCGTCGCGGCCGGAGGGATCCGGTCGTTCGTCCCGATGCCGTCCACGATCGCGGGGTTCCGATGCGTCTACGCGGGATGACGAGGTCTCGATGCGTCTGCGCGGGAGGACGATGCATCTCAGGTCGATGACGATCGCCGTCCACGTGGCCGCGCTCGCCGCCGGGATCGGCGCGAGCGGCGCCGGCTGTGGCGGCAGCGTCGACGAGCGCGATCAGTGGACGGTGTGGATCACGACGGACGCGCCCGTCCCGACGTTCGTGGACCGAGCGCTCGTGGAGGTCCTGAACGACGACGGGAACCTCGCGTGCGACGACTGCCGGCGACTGCTCGGGCTCCCGGTCGATGCCGCGAGCTGGCCCATCTCGTTCGGAGTGGCCGTTCCCCCGTCGGGGATCGCGCCTCGCGTGAGGGTGCGCCTCTATCGAGCGGCACGCGTGGCAGCCGATGGGATGCCCCCGATCGCGACGACGATCGATCGGGTCGCGAAGCTGCCGGCCGCGCGCGGCAACACGCACGTCACGTTCCTCCTCCCCATGGACTGCGTCGGTGTCGTCGCGGACGTGACCTCTCGAACGTCGTGCGCCGACGCGTCTCGAGAGCTCGTCGACGAGCGCGTCCTGCCCACGGGCATGCCTCCGGCGGAGATGGCGCCCGGCACCTGGTCGCGCGCCGTCCGAAGGCCCTGCGAGCTACCGGTCGAGGAGGACATGGTCTGCGTGCCCGGCGGCTTCTTCGTCCTGGGCGACTCGGTCGCCGGCAACGTCGGCGCCATGGAGAGCGCGCCGGAGCGATTGGTCACCGTGGCGCCGTTCGCGCTCGATCGTGAAGAGATGAAGGTCGGCACGGTCCGCGATCTCGTGAGGCGCGGCGTCCTGGACGAGGAGCCGATCATGCGCTCCTCCGAGCGGAGCTCCATCGCTTCGTTCTGCACGTGGATCGGCAAGAGCTCGAAGGAGAACGACGACCTGCCGCTCAACTGCGTGGATCACGCCTTCGCGGCGAAGGTGTGCACGGCCCTCGGCAAGCGGCTGCCGACGGAGGCCGAGTGGGAGTGGGCGGCGGGCAACCTCGAGGAAGAGACGTTGCGTCCATGGGGACACGACGGCGATCCATGCACGTACGCCGACGTCGGTCTCGCAGACTCCTTGGGGGTCTTCCCGGGGTCGAGCCTCTGTCGCTCGCTCCCGGGGAAGGAGACCGTGCCCGCGGGCTTGCCGGCGCAGCCGAACCCGCGCGACCGGACGGCGCTCGGGCTCATGGCGATGGGCGGCGGTCTCGGCGAGTGGGTCGCGGACAGGGCCGCACCCTACGACGCTCCATGCTGGCGGCCAGAGGAACCCTTCCTCGAGGATCCCCGGTGCGACGAAGGGGAGAACTTCGTCATCCGCGGGCTGTCGTGGGGCGACGCGCCGGGCCTGTTGCGCGTACCGGGGCGGCAGAGCGCGCCGAGCTCGACGTGGCTGCCTTCGATCGGCTTTCGATGCGCGAGGTCGGAGTGAGCAGTCTGAAGAAAGGGCAGATCATCGCGGGCCGCTTCCGACTCGAGCGCCTCCTCGGCGAGGGCGGCATGGGCTCGGTATGGGCCGCCACGCACACCATCACGGGCAAGGCCGTCGCGGTGAAGTTCTTGAAGGACGAGCTCGTCACGCAGCCGAGCGTCGTCGAGCGCTTCCTTCGCGAGGCACGCGCGGCATGCGCGGTCCGCCACCCGAACGTGGTGGCGATCCACGACGTGCTCACCCTCGAGACCGGTGCGCCCGTGCTCGTCATGGACCTGCTCGAGGGCGAGAGCCTGGGCTCGAGGCTCGCGCGCGAGAAGCGCCTGTCGCTCCCCGACTTCGTGCGGATCATGACGCCCGTGCTCGCGGCCGTCGCGACGGCGCACGCCGCTTCGATCGTCCATCGCGATCTGAAGCCCGACAACGTGTTCCTCGCCCGCGGGCCCGACGGCGCCGAGGACGTGAAGGTCCTCGACTTCGGCATCGCGAAGATCAACGCGACCGATCAGAGCGGTGGTCAGCTCACGAAGACCGGCTCGATGCTCGGGACGCCGTACTACATGTCCCCGGAGCAGCTCTTCGGCGAGAAGGACGTCGACGGCCGGAGCGACATCTGGGCGCTCGGGATCATCTTCTACCAGTGCCTGAGCGGCGTGCTGCCGACGGAGGCCGACAACCTCGGCCAGATCATCAAGACGGTCACCGTCGTCGGCATCCCTCCGCTCGCGACGGTCGCGCCCCACGTGCCGCCGGACCTCGCGTCGCTCGTCGATCGCATGCTCTCGCGCGAGCGCGCCGGACGCCCGACGCTCGACGAGATCCACGCCGTGCTCGCACGACACGGCGACTCGGACCTGCGGTCCAGCAACAAGCCGCCGTCGTTCCAGCAGCAGACCATGCAACCGCTCGCGCCGGTGACGGCGATGGCGATCTCGAGGACCCAGGCCACCGGGAAGGCGCCCGGCGCGCCGGGCGGGTCCGTGCCGCCGGGCAAGCACGACTCGAGCGCTCCACCGAATGCGCGCGCCCTCGCCGCGGTGGTCGCCGTCGTCGGTCTCGTCGTCTTCGTCGGTGGCGGCGCGTTCGCCTTCACGTGGCTGAAGTCCCGCCTCGCCGGCGGCGCGCACGAGCAGCCTCCGGAGGCGCCAACGCTGGCGAGCACCGCGAGCGCCGAAGCGGACGGTCGAGAGGCGGCGGCCGAAGACGCCTCGGCATCGGGACCGGAGTCGGAGTCCGCGGCTGCGTCGTCGTCCGTTGCTCCGACTTCGTCTGCTGCTCTCACGGCGTCGGCGTCGCTGGGCGAGGCGACGGCCAGCGCGACGCCCGCGCCCTCCGCGCCCGCGTCTGCTCCTGCGAGCGCGAAGGCTCACTCGACCCCCGACGCTTCCGCGCCCGCGCAACCCGGTCCTGCCAAGCCGACGCCGACGGGGACAGGACTGCTCGAGGAGAAGGTCCCGTTCTGAGGATACGCATGCTCACCGACTTCCAGCGCCTCTTGCTCCTGCTCGGAGCGCTCCTCACGACGATGTCGCTCTCGTCCGCCTCGCGCGCGGCGGAGCCGGAGGATCCGAAGATCGTCGAGGCTCGAAAGGAGTACGTCCGCGGCAACGAGCTCGCGAAGACGGCCCAATGGGCGCTCGCCCTCGCGGCGTTCGAGCGATCGCGGGAGCTCCATCCCCATCCGCTGACGACCTACAACCTCGGCGTCTGCGAGCGCGCGCTCGGGAACCTGCTGCGCGCGCGCCGTCTGTTCGCCGAAGCCCTCGAAGAAGGGAAGGACAAAGCGCAGTTCCCGCAGAGCCGCGTCGAGGACGCGCGCGCGTTCATCGCGGAGATCGACGCCTCGCTGGTTCGGCTCGAGGTGAAGGCGGAGCCGGCGGACGCCCTGCTCGCCGTCGACGGCCGGCCTCTCCAGAAGCTCGACGACGACGGAGAAGGCGAGCCGCGCTTCGCGGCGGGCATCGCCAAGCCGGGCGCTCCCGAGCGTGTGCCGGGCCCGAAGTTCACGATCGTGGTCGATCCCGGCACGCACGTCTTCCGCGTCGTCGCGAAGGGCTACAGCGACGTGTCGCTGACGAAGACGTACACGCCGGGGCAAAAAGACACGCTCGACATCCAGCTCGCGAAGCTGCCGGCGACGGTCCGCGTGAGCGCCGACGTCCCCGAAGCCATCGTCACGATCAACGGCGCCGACGTCGGCTTCGCGCCCGTGCAGGTGTCGCGGCCCGCGGGCTCCTACGAGCTCGTCGTGCGCAAGGCAGGCTTCGAGACCTTCTCGACGAAGCTCGCCCTCCAGCCCGGGCAGGAGCTCGACGTCCCCGCGAAGCTGCCGAAGGAACGCATCCCGATCACGAAGCGATGGTGGTTCTGGGGCGCCATCGCCGGCGTCGTGGCGAGCGGGTCGCTCCTGACCTACGCGCTCACGCGCGAGGATCCGCCTCCGCCGCCGTTCTCCGGTGGGACCACGGGCTGGGTGGTCGTGCCGCGGTAGAAATCGCGCAACTTCTCGCGGCGACGGCCGACGCGCCGCCCGTCATGGAGAGAGGTGTGCGGCCCATCCGGATCGTCCGCGTGGGCGGGGAGTGCTTCTGGATCGCTCGTTGCACCACGTGTGGTGGCGAGATTCGGACGAGGATCGACGGCGTCACGGGCGCGTGTGGGTGCGGTGCGCGGGTGCGCATCCTGCTCGATTCGGTCCTCTATGGAGAGGGGGCGGGCCGAGGGCCGACCGGCGGCTCAGCGAGCGCGTGCACCTCGGGCGCGGCCTCGAGCCGCCGGAGCACGGGCGGCCTTCGTAGCGCGCGTAGCGCGCGCGGGCTCGGTGGAGCGGGACGCTCGAGTGCCTCGGGCCGGCGTGCTCTTCGCGCCGGCGCTCTTGCTGCCTGCGCCTTTGCCGCCTCCGCCCTTGCCGTTGGGATAGATCGTCTTGCCCTTCGCGAGCATGGCGACGAGCTCCGCTATCTTCTTCTTCCGACCAGCGTCGGTCTGCATCCGGAGCGTGCGGAAGGTCAGCGCGAACCGGTTCTGGGACGTGAGCGTCTGGTAGGTCGCGAGCGCTTTCGCGTTGGCGCGGATTGCGGCGAGTAGATCCGCGGGCGTCTCGTTGTCCGCGATGCGGTACGCCTTGTCCCAGCGACCGTCCGCCTTCGCGGCCTCCACGTGCGCGAGCCCGGGAGGCTGCATCCGTCCGGCCTTGCTCAGCCGCTCGACGTTGGCGATGTTGATCTTGCTCCAGGTGCTGTTCTTCTTCCGCGGGGTGTAGCGCTGGAGGAAGCTCTTCTCGTCGAAGCCCTTGCGGATGCCGTCGATCCAACCCCAGCACAGCGCCGCGTCGATGGCCTGGGCGGGCGTGATCGACGGCAGCCCCGAGCGCGCCTTGTGGATCTTGATCCAGACCTCCTGCTCCTTGTCCCAGTTGGCGCGGAGCCACTCGTAGAAGCTCTGTTCGTCCGGGAACTCGTGGACCTTGCTGGGATCGACGTGGACCGAAGGCATCGGACGAGAGAATACCGGACGCGCGCGCCGTCGGACGCGTGCGCCCTCGGACGCGTGCGCCGTCGGACGAGCCGCCTACCGGCAGAGACCTGTCCCGTTCGGTTGGGGCGCGCAGGTGCTCTGGCCGAAGCTCTTGCAGTCGTACGGCTCCCAGATGCCGGTGACCGGCGTGCGCGGATCCACGCGCGACTTCCTCTTGCCGCGGCAGACGAAGATGGCGCTCGGCGAGCGGCTGTCGCACCGCATCGAGCCGTTGTGGATCGAGCTGTTCCTGTCGTCGCAGTCGGTGCCGCACGTCCACTCGAGCTGGCGATCCTTCCCAGTGCCGACGACGTTGATCGTGCACGTGAGCGCGTCCGGCTCGCCGTCCGAGTCCGCGTCGCGGACCGGAATCGTGTCCGGGTTGCAGTCGAAGTCCTACTCGTCGTCGACGCGCTCGGTCGCGCCGGGATGCACGAGAGGATCGAGGTCGTCGCAGTCGAACCCTCCGTGCTCGATCGACCGCTCGCCGTCGCCGTCCGCGTCCGGGACGTTGCGCCACTCGACGAACTCCACGATGTACGGGTTGGAGAGCTGACGCCCGCTGGCGTCGCGGATGGCGAGCGAGTACTTGCCCGGCTTCGACCCGACCTTGAAGATGATGAGGTCTTCCCGCCAGACCGACGTCTTGAGCGGTTCGGCCGGGCCGCCCTTGATTGGCGTGACGTCGATCCTGTAGCCGAACGGCTTCTTGGCCGTCGCCTTGCTGGGATCTCCGAACCGGCGTCCGATCAGGATGCACTCCTTGCCGACCCAGCACTTCCCATTGCCTCGGAACGTACGGCGGACGAACGGCTTCGAGAGATCCTCTCCAGGAGCGGGCGTGACGCCGGCAGGGCTGACGGTGATGTTCGTGGCGGGCTTCGCCGTCGGCGGGAGGCCCCAGACCTCCGGTCGCTTGTCGACCTTCGGCGGCGACTGCGTCGGGTAGATCTCGGGCACTACGGGCGCCGGGGACTTCGGGGGCGCGGCGGTCGCGGCGACGGCCACGAACGTGGCCACGGCGGCGAGCGCGAGGACGGCAATGGGGCGGCGGCGGCGCATGGCTTTTTGACGAGCCGGCAGCCTAACCGATGCACGGTCGGTTGCCGAACGTCTTCGACTCGGGCGAAGAACGCGAGGCATTTCGGGCGCGTGTCGTCCGAGCGGGTGACGGCCGGCGTCGGCCGCGGGAGCGAGCTGCGGTACTATTCCGATAGATGCGGTCGCGATCCGGTCTCGTGCTCGTCCTGCTCCTCGCGGCGGCGAGCGCCTGCGGTGTCCTGCTGACGACGTCCGACGACCCGCCGCCCGAGGACGTCGGACGCGACGCGGAGGCCGAAGAGGCGAGCGCTCCGGAGCCGGAGGCGGGCGTCGAGGCCTCGATCGACGTGGAGGCGCCTGCCGACGAGCCGCAGTGCGACCCGCCCTGCTCGCCCGAGCAGCGCTGCACGGACGCCGGCTGCCGAATCTGCGTGGACATCGGCGCGCCGTGCGAGTCGAACGAGGACTGCTGCAAAGGCAAGTGCAGCGGTGGGCGGTGCGATCTCCTCTGCCGTCAAGAGGGCGCCGTCTGCGATCCCGTGGGGGCGGTCCCCTGCTGTCCCGGCCTCGAGTGCAAGAACCTCATGTGCCAGCGCCCGTGACCGTGCGGAGGCTCGAGCGTCGAGCCGTTCCGGATCGTCGATGGGCGCGTTCAGCCGAGCAGCGCGTGCGGGTTCGGGCCGAACGGCTGGCCCTTGACCCGGAGCGCGGCGGCGATGCCCGCCCAGAAGCCCTTCGCTCCCGGCGTGTTCGGCGAGAACCGCGCGTTCCCGTCGCAGGGGAAGGACAGGCCCTGCTTGACGTACTTGCCGAAGACCGCGGCGACGACGCCGGCGCCGTGGCCGTGACCGGTCGGCTCGCGGACGAACTCGCCCGAGATCGCGACGACGACGTTCTTGCCCGGGAAGTTCAGCATGCGCTCGAGGAACGTGCGGATCGGCGCGAGGCGGCTGTAGGTACCGACGCCCTTGAAGCGATCGCGCGAGCGCGGGCCGTTGACGTTCGCGTCGAAGTCCCACATCGGCTCGAAGTCGGTGACGTGGATGACGTTCGCGTTGGCGGCGCGGATCATGATCTCCGCGCCCGCGAGCTGCGCCGCGAACGAGGTCGCGCCGCCGGGGACGATCGCGCTGCGCCCGCCGAGGCCGTAGGCCTCGTCGACCTCCTCGAACGTGACGGGCGGAGGGAGGGGCTGCCGGAGCGAATCGACCGCCGCGTCGTACGAGGCCGCGAGCGACGCGAGGCGCGACGGGTTCCTGGAGAGCTGACGCGAGGAGATCGCCTGTGCGACGTCGAGCGTCGACGCGAGCTTGACGCGGTCGGGCGCGTCCGGGTTCGGCGTGTCGGCGCCGACCGCGGCGAGCGCGTCGCGGAGGTTGGACACGCGCTGCAGCGTGACGCCGTTCACCGCCGGCCACTGCTGGAAGACGCCGTAGTCCTGCGAGCGGCGCCCGAAGAGGACGGCCTTGAAGGCGGAGTTGCCGCCCATCGCCGCGGCGAGCTCCGCGAGGTAGCAGTTCTGGCCGTTGCGGACGATCGCCATCTCGCCGCCGCCGTTCCGGTTCTCCGGCACCGTGTGGTTCGCGTCGCCGTGACGGAGGCCGATCGCCGCCCAGTGATCGAGCGCGAACTTCGGGAACGTCCCGAACGTGTCCTTGTCCGTGTGCACGCCGTTGCCGACCGCGACCATGTTCGAGTCGGTGACCGAGAACTTGCCGCGGAGCTGCTGCGCGCACCCGGTGAAGAGCGCGTTGATCCCGCCGTGGAAGAAGATGTGCACGAAGTGCGAGGTCTCCTCGGCGGCCGACGCCGTCCCGACCAGCGGACCCATGAGCCGCGCGCCGGCGGCCGCCGCACCGATGCCGAGAGCACCCTTGATCAGTCCACGTCGCGAGAGCTGGGGCATGGTCTTCGATCCTTCAGAAGGTCAGAAACTGGGAGGACGACAGGACGGAGGCGCAGGCGTACGCCCAGCGGCGGCGCACGTCCTGCTCGTCGGCCAGGGTCTTCGCGGCGAGCTCCGCGCAGGCGTCGATCTCTTCCGGCGACGGCGAGCGGCTCCACGCCTTGCGCATCAGCTTGGTGCACTCCGTACGCGCGGACTCCTCGGTGGGCGGCTGCGCGAACGCGTCGTTCGCCTTCGTGTACGCGAGGCAACCTTCGTACGCGATCGACGCCACGGCGTGGAGCGAGACGCCCGAGTACTGCGGCTCGCCGAACCAGCGAGCGGGCGGCACGTCGAAAGAGCCCGAGGCGTCCTTCAGCGAAGGCGGCACGACGCCGAGCACGCGCTTGAACTCGCGCTCGAGCGACGCGAACGGCTTGATGCGGGCGCGGTTCACGCCGGCGGCCTCGTTCTCGCGCGACGCCTCGAGCTTCGTCCCGTCGAAGAGCGTGTACGAGCGGCCCGTGGGAGCTTCGGTGCACTGGAGCTCGGCGGCGGCGCCGCCGTTCTCCTGTCCGTTGCCTCGGCGCGGACCGCCCAGGAGCTCGTCGCTCGGCTCGATGCACGCGGTGGAGCCGGCGGCGGCGAGGACGGCGAGGATGAAGAGGTGCTTCGCGTTCATCGTTCGCCTCTCAGTTCGCACAGAACGACGGGTCCTTCGCGACCGTCGCGACGGCCTTCTTGATGTCCTGCGTCTCGTTCAACGTGTCGACGCACGCGTCGAAGACCTTGGCCTCGCACTGGTTCTCGGGGCGGCCGTAGAGGAACTTGAAGACGCGGCGGCACTGGTTGAAGGCGAACGCCTCCGAAGCGACGAGCGTCTCGACGAGCTCCTTGTCGTCCGCGATCGTCTTGCCGAGGAGCTTCTGCGGGCCCGCCGTCGGCGGAATGAACTTGATGTCGTCGCCGGTGCCTTCGCGCTTCGGCAGCAGCGCCGCGGCGAGGTCGAGCGCGAACCACGAGTCGTAGTGGCAGCCCCTGCACGCGCCGGCCTTGCGTCCGTCGGCGCTGCGGTCCTGGTCGGGGGCGTCGACCGACGCGTTCAGCTCGAGCCCGGTCGTGTTCTGGATGATGCGGAACGCGGCGACGATCATCGCGCCGCCCTCGTCGTTGCCGGCGAACTTCTTCCGCCAGACCGTCGAGCGGAAGTAGCCGACGCCCTCGGGATCGTGACCGATCTCCATGCCGCTGTCCGTGGGCGTGAGCGAGTACGGGCCGCGGAAGAGGTCGGACCACGGCTTGTTCTGCGTGAGGACGTGGTGGGCGAGGAAGTAGACCGGATCGTTGGCCGGCGAGTCGCTCGGCGTCCCGCTCAGCTCCGAGTTGATGAAGCGCGCGAAGCGCTCGGCGAACGCGGGGGTCGCGACCATCTCGTCCACGGCCGACTGCGGGTTGCTCGACGCGAGCAGCGCCTCGTCCGGGCTCTCGCCGAGGAGGGCCATCGAGAGGCGCACGGCGCAGCGCTCGTTCTGCTCCGCGATGTCCGCGGTGGCGTCCTCCGCGTGGGCGTTCTTCTTCGTGACGAGCGCGCCTGCAGCGGCCAGCACCGGTACGAGCAGCGCCATGCACGAAATGCGCAGGCTCCGCGCGGCGAGTCGGCTTCGTGAACGCATGCCGGGGCAGAGAGCAACCGGTGTGCCGAGATGTAGGCTTCCGCGGATGCGCGAGCCGCTGCGCAGTCCGCCCCGAGGCGGCCGAAATTGCGGGCCGTCGTCCTCGCATGTTCATGCGATGAAGCATGGACGCCGTGCCGCATGGATCGTCGCCGACCATGGAGGACGGCCGGTCTGTGCGTCGTTCGGCGGGTCTCCCGCGAGGGGGCTCGTCGCGGGCCCTGGTCCAACGGAGCCCCACCCCTGTCTCCTCGCGGAGTCCGGATCATCTCCTCCAACGCTGAACGCCACGCCGGCGCCGGCCGTTACCGAGCGATGCCGGCGGGCTTCCCTCGGCGTTCGTGCGACGCGCGCTGTCGCACGACTGTGCGAGAGATCCTCCCTCGCGCGCCGCCGGCGCCCCCACGTAACGCACTCGGAATGGGAGCGACGATCCTGCGCCAGTGGATGCTTCTCGCGATGCTGCCGAGGCCGCCTCGTCGGATCGACACCGCCGCCATCTCGGCGAAGCTGAGAGAGCGCGGGATCGAGGTCCACCGGCGCACCATCCAGCGCGACCTCCTCGAGCTGGCGGAGATCTTTCCCATCGTCGCGGACGAGCGCGCGCGGCCCTACGGCTGGGCATGGTCCGACGACGCGGAGCTCGGTCTCTACCTGCCCGCTCCGCACCGCGCGCCCAGCGCGGCCTCGATCGACGTGTCGCTCCGCGTGCGCAAGCGGTCGCTGTCGGCCTTCCTCGATCTCCTCCGCGCGCGGAACCCGCGGCTCGTGGAGAGCGACGGTCCGGGCGAGGTCCCGTTCGTCACGGCCCTCGTCGAGGTGGAGGACACGGGCGTGACACGGCGCCTTCTCCTGGGCCACGCCGACGAAGTCGAGGTGCTCTCGCCGCTCGAGCTGCGCCGCGAGATCGCCGAGCGCGCTCGGCGCGCGTTCGAGCTCCACTCGCGTCCCGCGGGCAAGGCGTGAGGCGGGACTGAACGGGCAACCAGTCACGTCCAATCACGGGACCCGGTTCGGCGAACGCGACAACGTACGTCGTGTCGCGTGGGAGACACGATCCTTCGTCAGTGGTTGGTGCTCACGATGCTGCCGCGGCCGCCCCGGCGCATCGACACGGGGGCCATCGAGACACGCCTGCGCGAGCGCGGGATCGACGTGCACCGGCGCACGATCCAGCGCGACCTCGTCGAGCTCGCCGAGGTGTTCCCGATCGCCGTCGACGAGCGCGCGAAGCCGTACGGGTGGCGATGGTCCGAGGACGCGAGCTTCGGCCTGTGGGTCCCTGCGCCCGTCCGTACGGGCGCGCGCTCGCTCGACGTCACGCTCCGGCTTCGGAAGTCCTCGCTCGGGCTCGTGCTCGACCGGATCGGCGCCCGGCTCTTGCGCCGATGGGACGACGACGACGACCCGCTCTTCGCGCGCGCGTGCGCCGTGGTCGAGGACTCGCCCGCGACGCGACGATTGCTCCTCGCGTACGGCGACGAGGTCGAGGTGATCGAGCCGATCGCGCTCCGCCACGAGATCGTCGAGCGCGCCCGGCGCGCCGCGGCGGTGCACGGGCGCTGACGTCTCACGCGCAGCCGCTCTTGCGGATCGGAGCGCCCGCGAGCGAGGCGCCGCCCAGCGCCAAGGCCGTCGCGCAGACGTCCTCGATGGATGCCGCGACCGGCGGCGGGATCACGGACTCGGCCGCGCGACGAAGACGCAACCCGAGCCACGTCGTCGCGATCGCGCCGGCCGCGCCCGAGAGCATGCCCGCGAACGAAGAGCGTCCCGCTCGGCGCGCCGCGAGGCCGCCCGCGGTCGCGCCCGACAGCGCGCGGACGAGCGCGGGCAACGCGCGCGTCCGATCGGGGACGAACGGGAGCTTGTCGGCGACGAGCTCGCCGACGGCGAGCGCCGTCGTGAGCGCTCGGATCGATCGACGTCCGTCGGGCGATCCGAGCGCGAGCGCGGCGAGCGGCATCATCGAGCGATGCCCTGCGGCGAGCCCGAGGAGCAGGCCGCCGATGGCGGGGAGCAGATCGTTCGTACGGCGGCGTTCGTCGGGCTCGACGAGCGGACCGTGGAGCTGACCGAGGGTCTCGAGGCCGAAAGGAGGGGAGGCGGGGATGCTCATGTTCCACCGGAGCGCGCGTGCTTCCGTGACGCACGCGAGCAAACCTCACGCCACGCGCGCACGCTCGGGAGCCGATGCGTGCTATGCGCGTCGAGGGATGGCCCTCGCCTGCTGGCGCTCGATCGTCGCGTGCTCGCTGCTGCTCGGCCCGATGCTCGTGAGCTGCCGCCCGTCGTCGCCTCGACCTCGTGAGCACGAGACGCCTGCGTCGGCTTCTCCGTCTCCGATCGAGCTCGAGGCGGGCGCCCCGACGGCATCGGCGACGCTCCCTGCGCCTGCGATCCCGGTGGACGCCGCCGAGCCCGTGCCCGAGCGGTGGGTCGAGCTCTACTACCCGGGCTGGACGATGGCGAGGCGCCCCGCGGGCTCGATCGACCTGTCGAGCGTGAGCGATGTCGTGCTCTTCGGGCTCGTGCCCGTCGGACGCCGCGCCGACGCGACGCCGACCGGGCTCGACGATCGCCGCGTGGCGAGCGCGACGGCGGCGGCGCGAGCGGGAGGCGCGAGCGTGCTCGTGTGCGTCGGCGGCGAGCGCACGGGCGAGCGCTTCCGCGACGCGATCGGCGAAGACGGCGCCGAGCTCGCCGCGAGCATCGCGGCCTTCGTCGGCAGACACGGGCTGGACGGCGTCGTGCTCGACGTCGAGCCTCTCTCCGCGGTCGCGGAGCCGGCGCTCGTCGCCTTCGTGACGACGCTGCGCGAACGGCTCCGCGCTTCGAACGCGCATGCGCGCGTGGAGGCCGTCGTCGCGCCGGACGCACGCGAGATTGCGCGGTTGGCGCCGATCGCATCGCTGCTCGATCGCGTCGCCGTCATGAGCTACCTCGCGCGAACGAGCGACGAGGACGATGCGCGCCTCGTCGAACGGATCGTCGCGCTCGGAATCGCGAGAGATCGCGTCGGCCTCGGGATCGACGCGCGCACGCCGGAGGAGCGAGCGCGCCGTCGCGCCGACGCCGTACGCGATGGGCGCGCCGGCGGGATCATCCTCTGGCATGCCGGCTCGCTCTGCGGGCGCGGAGACGCCGGCGCGCGATGCGCTCCGACGGCGTCGCTTCTGCGCTGATGCGCGCGGGAGCATCCGTCGCGTCAGCCCGCAGGCTCTTCGGGGCCGAGGGAGGTCTCGACGCCCTTCGCGGCGGTGGAGCTCTCCTTCACGTCGACCGTACCGGGGGACCCCGGGAATCCAGGCGCGGTGGTGCTCGAGCCTGCGCCGCGCGCTCCTCCGTCGACCGCGACCGAGGCCGGGGCGCTGTAGGCGCCGTTCGCTCGGCGTCGGAGCTTGATCCGCCCGCCTCCTCCTCCACCTCCGCCGTCCGCTGCGGAGTTCGTGCAAGGACCGCCGGCGCCGCCCTTCGCTTCGAGCGTCGCCCCGGCGAGCTCGAGGAAGCTCGAGGCGATGAAGATGCCGCCGCCCGCACCACCGCCCGGGTTCTGTCCCGTTCCGCCTTGGCCGTCGACGCCGTTCATGCGGATGGCTCCGGTCACGGTCGTCCGCCAGCCGAAGAGCGAGATCGCTCCACCGCCGTCGCCGCCGGGCCTCAGGGCCGACGCCCCGCCCGAGCCCATCGCGATGTCGTCCTCGCTCGACGTGCCGACGACCTCGCCGCCGGGGCCGCCGGCGCCTTCCCTGTCGGAGCCACCGCGGCCGCCCGCGCCTCCGTAGCCGCCGCCGCCGCCGCCGTGTGCCATGCCTGCGGTGCGGCCCGCGCCTGGCCCCGAGCCGTCCATGTGCGGGGCGGGACCGCCGGAGTAGCCGCGCCCGGTGCCTTCGATGACGCCCGCGATGATGATGCGCTCGGCAGTGATCTTCAGCGGGGTTCGTGGCGCGAGGGTGAGCGTGTCTCCGGCGCGGAGCTCGAACCAATCCGCCACGATGTCCTCGCTGGCCGTGAAGCTGCCGTTGCCGTCCCCTGCGGTGACGATGGCGTTCGGGAACGTGCTCTCGAAGCTCGACTGCGGAGCGGCGTTCTCGTTGCCGTAGTAGGCGAAGACGACGCTCGATCCGGAGGGAACGACCTGCGGGCGGATCCAGACGAAGCTCTCGCCTTCGGGGTTCCACTTCTCGATCCAGTACGGCAGATCGACCTCCGGATCTGCGGGGCTGCGGAAGCGCAGATCGTCGCCACCGGGCTTCGTATGGGTGTAGTCGAAGCTCGAAGGGATGACGACGAGGACCGCGCGCCCCGAAGTGGTCGCCGGCGCGTCCGAGGTGAGGGAGATCGGGCGGCGCCACGCGAAGCCCGACAGGACGGGAGGAGTCGCTTCGACAGGCGCGTCGGCAGGGCTGCCCGCGTCCCCGGGTCCCGCCCCACCATCCGGCGTCGAGGGTGGAGCGGCGGACGCGTCTACCTGCGTTCCTTCGACGAGGTCCGTGGCGCCGGTGATGGCGTTGCACGCGACGGCGCCGAGGAGGCCCGCGATCGCCAGGAGTGTCGGGACACGCGACACATGCCTGAGGTTAGCAGACGCGGTGCGTGTTCGACTCTCGCGTCGGCCTCCTCATGGCCGCCGATTCGTGACACCCTCGGGCCGATGACCGACCTCGTTCCGTGTCGTGGCTGTGCGCGGCACATCCGCGCTTCCGAGCGTTCGTGTCCTTACTGCGGTATCCCGCGCGATCCGGTCTTCACCGTCGCGCCGCGTCACGCGCGTGCGCTCTCGCGCGTCGCCTTCATTTCGGCCGGCCCACGAGGCCGGGGATCGCCGGAAGCGAGTTGAGCGCGGCGCCGATGAGCTGCTCGCGCGTGATCGTGCCGGGGATCGTGAACGGGACGTCCACGTTCAGCTTCTCGCCGCCGATCTTCGCCGTGCCCTCGACCACGTAGGGCACCGGCTGCTGCGAAGCGGCGACCTGCGCGAGCGTCGTCATGTCGGTCCACGGCAGCGTCATCGGGACGTCGATCATCGTCGGCGTGCGTGGCGGCAAGACGACCGGCTTCGAGACCGTGACGGTGCCCATGTCCCATCGGCCGTCGAGCTTCGCCTTCCCCGTGAACGACTGCACGGTGAGGGTGATGCCGTTCGGGTTCGTCGCCTCGACCTTCAGGAGGACGTCGATGCCTTGCGTGCCGATCGCCACGACGCGCGCCTCCTTCGGGGTCACCTGCGGAGGATCGGGCTTCTTGCAGGAGGACGCGACGAGAGCGGAGGCGAGCGCTGCAGCGAAGAGGGTTCGGCCTTTCACGTCGCGAGCATATCGGAGCAGAGCGGTGCTCGCGACCGCGACCGTGCGCCGCCCGAACGGCCGCGCGCACGCGCGCACGGCTCGGCTACCGGCCCACGATCCCGCGCGCGATCGCGTCGACGGCAGCTCGCGCGATCGGCCTGCTCGGATCCGTGTAGCTCGCTTGCGGTAGCTCGATCGACGCCTCTTCCTTCAGCACGTGATTGACGCGAGGCAGGATCGCGACCTCGACGCCGGGGCGCGCCTTTCCGAGGAGGTTCGCGTCCGCGACGCCGATCTGGGCGTCCGTCTCGCCTTGGACGACCGTCGTCTTCACGGAGAGCCCGCGGAGGATCGGCGCGGGGTCGACGTCGATCACGCTGCGGAGGAAGGTCGCCACGGTCGGAGAGAAGAGGGGGGCGAGGGCGGGCGGGACGCGCTCGACGGGCCGACCCGCCGAGATGTCCGCGAGGATGCGATCGACCTCGGCCATCGTGGCGGCGTCCACCTTCGTGGAGAGCTGCTCGCGGAGCACGGCGCGGAGCGGACGCCCCGCCGTCCCGACGAGGACGAGCGCGTCGACGGGGACCTTGCGCGCGAGGAGCAGAGCGACGAGGCCTCCCTCGGAGTGGCCGACGACGGACACCTTCGAGAAGCGGGCGGGATCGCGGAGGCGTCCGAGCATGGAGGCGGCGTCGGAGACGAAATCGTCGATGGTGGCGGCGGCAGGATCGGCGGGCCGCGAGCTCGCGCCGACGCCGCGTTTGTCGTAGCGGAGCGTCGCGATGCCTCTCTTCGCGAGCTCCTCGGCGAGCATGCGATACGCGTCCGTGCGGAGCCCGAGCTTGCCGTTCCCGTCGCGGTCGGTGGGGCCGGAGCCTGCGATGACGAGCGCGGCGGGCACGGGGCCGCGCGCGTCGCGCGGTACCCAGAGCGAGCCGCGCAACGCCACGCCGTCGTGTGCGGTGACCTCGACCGCTTCCTCGACGACGAAGTCCGGCGGCTCGGGCGCGGCCTTCTTCGGCGGCGGCGGATCGGTCGCGAGCTGCGCTTCGACGTCCTGCGCCGGCACCGTTGCGCGAACGACCCGGCCTCGAGCGTCGATCTCCGCCGTGACCGCGAGCGGGCCGATCTCGACGGTGACCACGCGCCCGGCGCCGCCTGCGGCGGGCGTCACGCGGATCGTGCCGTCGACGACGGCGCCTTGCCCCGGGACGAGGACCTTCACCGGCGTGGGCGTGGACGCGTGCGCGAACGACTCGGCCGCGACCGCGTAGGCCTGCCAGCTTCCGTTCTCGAGGGCGACCATGCCTTCGGCGACGTCGCGCTCGATGCTCGTGCCTCCGGACTCGACGCGCACGCGCCGTGCGGGGCGATCGATCGTCACCGTCGCCGTCGCGCCCGAGAGCTCGAGCGTGCTCGTGAGGCGCTCGCCGTCGTCCGTCCAGCGCTCTTTGCCGATGGCCTCGCCGCCCTTGTACGTCGTCAGCTCTCCTGCGGCAGCGCGCTTCGGGGTCATCGTCGTCCTCGTCGCCGGCGCACCGTCGGTCTTCGGGCTCCCGCCGCATGCGACGAGGAAGACGGCGGAGAAGAAGAGGAGGGCGGCCGCTCTCATTCGATGTCGGCCTATTTAGATACTCATCAAAATCAGTCAAGGCTTCGAGCCCGTCCGCCGAGGGGCGACCTTCGCATCGAGTGGCGTGGCGTGGACGTTGCTCCTGCACCGGGACGTGCAGGCGCAGGCATTGACCCCAGGAGCACACGGCTCTAGTCGCCCGTACGTGCCGACGGTCGAGCCTCGTTTGTGCCTCGCGGACATCCGCGCGCGTCACGTCGAGCAGGGCAGGCCTCTGCCGCGGGCTCTCGAACGGCGGCTCCGCGCCGATCCGCGGCCGGGCGCGAAGGCGATCCTCGAGGCCATCGAGAAGCGCAGGCGCGCGCGCAGATCGGAAGGTCAGCGCCTGCGGAAGATGCTCGTGTTCGAGCAAGGGCTCTGGTCCGCTGGCACGATGCGGGTCGCCGGTGTGGACGAGGCAGGGATGAGCCCGCTCGCGGGGCCGGTCTGCGCGGCCGCGGTGATCCTCCATCCGGGGACGCGCATCGCGGACGTCGACGACTCGAAGAAGCTCGACGCCAAGGAGCGCGAGCGCCTCGCGGAGGAGATCAAGTCCGCCGCGGCGGCGTGGGCCGTCGGCTGGGCCTCCGTCGAGGAGATCGACACGCTCAACATCTACTGGGCGGGACTGCTCGCGATGAAGCGCGCCGTCATGGGGCTTCCGATCGCGCCGCAGCACCTGCTCATCGACGCGCGCCGCCTGAAGGACGTCGCGATCCCGCAGGAGCGCATCGTGAAGGGCGACGCGCGCAGCCTGTCGATCGCCGCCGCGTCGATCCTCGCCAAGACGACCCGCGACGCGCTCATGACGGAGCTCGACGCCCTGTATCCCGGCTACGGCTTCGCGCGCCACAAGGGCTACCCGGTGAAGGAGCACCTCGCGGCCCTCGAGCGCCTCGGCGCGTGCTCCGCGCACCGGCGTTCCTTCGGCCCCGTCCGCGCCGCGCTCGGCCTTCCGCCGCTCCATGCGGAGCCGCTGGCGAGCGAGCTCCTCGATCCGCCGGCGTGCTAGCGCGCATCCGGCGCGACGATGGGCGGGCAGCCCTGCACGGGCCGGCCTTCGATCAGGTGCCGAGCATGAGGCTCTTCACGTCCTGTTCGAGCCCGGCGCGGACGTACGCGATCGTCTTGCCGCGCAGGCGCGTCTTCGTCTGCTCGTACGCCTTGCGTGCGAGGCCGGCGAGCTTCGTCGCCTCCTCCTTCGCGCGCGCGAGGACGGCGTCGGCGGGGACGACCGCGTCGAGGTATCCCGCACGCACCGCCTCCTCCGGCGTGTAGATGCGAGCCGCCAGCGTCGCGTTCGTGAGCTCCGTGGGGGAGAGGCGGTCGCGCGCGAGCTCCATCGCGAGCATCGGGACCGGAAGACCGATCGAGACCTCGTTGAGCCCGATGCGGTACGGACCCTCGGCGCCGATGCGCACGTCGCCGGTCAGCACGACCAGCGCGCCGCCCGCGACGGCGTGCCCGGTGCACGCGATCACGAGGGGGAGGGGAGCGCCGTAGAGCTTCATGAGGAGATCCGCTCCTCGCGAGAGGAGCGCCTTGGCGGCCTCCGGGCTGCTCATCATGACGCGCAGGTCGAAGCCGGCGCAGAAGCGATCGGGCCTCCCGACGAGCACCATCGCGCTCGCCTCCTTCTCGGCGCGCGCGAGCGCGTCGAGGAGCCCGTCGATCATCGCCTCGGAGAGCGCGTTGGCCTTGCCGTCGTCCATCCGGACGACCGCGATGTTCCCTTCCAGCGTGTAAGAGCAGACCTCGTTTGCCACGACCCGCAACCTAGCCCGAACGCCCGTGGTTGTCGCGCCCCTCGCGCGCGCATTCGACGGCTCCGCCGTCGGGATGCTTCGGCGCGGTGGGCTGGACGCGCTCGACGCGAAGGGGCTTCAATGGCGGTATGCGCATCGGGTGGGCGCCCTTCGTCGTCTTCGTGTTCGCGGCTTGCGGTGGCAGCATCGACCCGTCGACCCAAGGGGCGAGCAGCAGCGGCGGCAGCAGCAGCGGTTCGTCGGGCACGTCCTCCGGAGGCTCGAGCGGCGCCTCGTCCGGCGGCAACTGCACGACCGTCTCCGTGGACGGCAGCCGCGCGTGCGTGCCGGGCACGGCGCGCCCGGGCGTTCCGATCACCGTGGAGGTGGATGCGACGGACGGATGCCTCTCCTGCCAGACGACCGTCGAGGAGTGCCAGGTCGTCGTCGACGGGTCGAAGATCACGCTCTCCATGTCCGCGAGGCACTGCCCGAGCGCGGACGTGTGCCCTCCCGTGTGCTTGATCCCCGAAGCGACGTGCACGCTCCCGCCGCTCGCGGCCGGCAAGTACGTCGTCGCGGTCGTCGGTGAGAACCGCACCGGGCTTCCGCCGCGCGAGCTCGTGGTCGCGGCCGAGGGGACGGAGACGTCATGCACGCTTCCTCCGCCGGGCGGGACGCCGGACGCGCTCGACGCGGGCAAGTACTCGCGGAGCTGCACGACGTCGGACGACTGCGTCGTGGCGATCACCGGCAACGTCTGCCCGCCGTGCAGGTGCCCCGACATCGCGATCGCGAAGAGCGCCGCCGCACAGTACGAGTCGGACTATCGCGCGCTCGTCTCGCAGTGCCCCACGCCCGGCGGCGTCGTCTGCGGGGCGTGCGCGCCGGTCGCCGCCGAGTGCGACGGGGGCACGTGCAAGCTCGTGCCCGTCGGCCCGTAGATCGTCGTCGCGCTCTTCGTCGCGTGCTCGAGACGCGTCGTCGATCGCGAGCGCGCGCGTGCGCCGTGCGTACGCATGGAGTGCGTGTGAAGCGTGCTCCTACCTGATGTCGGCGGGCAGCGTCGATTTAACCCGCGTGCGCGACGCAGGCCGCGGGGCCGAGGACGGGGAGCTTCGGGCACGATGTCGGCGCTGCTGCGGGAGCGCTTCGGCGCCTCTGTGCCGAGCCGCGCGCGCATGCGCGCACAAGCGCGCATGGGTGCCACAAAACTGCGTCTTCGCCCGTATCGAGACGCGTCTGTGCCGAGCGAAAACCCGCTCGAGAGCAGAAACTCGTCGCGCGTCGTCGTCCGGCGCCGTCGGCTCGACGCCGTCGGTCGGGACGAGGACGACCCGGACGAACGGAAGCCGGAGGAGGAGCAATGCGGCTCGTGCGACGGGCGATCCCGGCGATCGCCATGGGGAGCTTTTTGTTCGTGAACAGCGCGACGGCGACCGTGTGGGCTCCGCCGTCGAAGCAGGCGAACGCGGGAGACAGCATCTCGCAGGGCTTCGGCGCGAACGGCTGGCCCGGCGATCACCCCGACCTGAGCTGGGTGCAGGGGACCGACGCTCGCGTGAACTCCTTGGCCTCGCGTCACGCGGCCACGCAGCCGGGCTTCACGCAGGAGCCGGAGTCCGTCAGCGGCGCGGAGCTGGTCGGCGGCAACGACAACTTCGCCGCGCAGGCCGCGCGCATCTGCGCCCAGGACAAGAAGCCCACGCGCGTGCGCGTGCTTCTCGGCGGCAACGACGTCTGCAACCGCCCGCGATCGAACAGCGCGGACGCGGCGGCCAACCTCTACTCGGTCACCACCTGGCGGAACGCGCTTCGCGCCGGGATGGATCAGCTCGCCGCGTGCCTGCCGCCGAAGTCGGTCGTGCAGATCCTCAGCGTGCCGCGCGTCGACGGGCTCTACCAGGCCGGTCACGACAAGAGCCTCTGGTGCCACTGGGGAGTCTGGCCGCTCGCGGGCGTCTGCCGCGTCGTCACGGCCGAGAGCGATCCGGCGCGTCGCGCGCAGATCGGCGCACGCATCGACCAGTACAACGACGTGATCGCGGAGGAGGTCCACGCGTACGCCACGAACGCGAACGGGAGGAACCCGCGCGGCGTCGGGTTCGTCACGGACTGGGTGGGCTCGATCGCGGAAGGTTACGAGAACACGTCGGTCGGCACGTACCGGTTCGGCGCGGAGGACATCAACGGCGTCGACTGCTTCCACCCGAACATCGACGGTCAGCGGAAGATCGCCTGTCTCGCATGGGCGAAGGGACCGGAAGGCAACGGGGCGTACGCGAGCTGCTTCGACTGAGTCGACGGAAGAGGAGAGACGACCATGAGCATCGGTGAGCTTCGAATCGGTTGGAGCGCGGTCCTCCTCGCCGGATGCATGTCCGCGCTGACGGGCTGCAGCGTGGAGGAGCGTGCGCAGACGAGCTCGCAGACCAACGCCGTCGGCGAGCGGACGGCCGACGACCCGATCGCGTCGCCGGTCACTCCCGAGGAGATCCTCGAGCCGCGCGACGGTCGGATCGACGACGTCTCCCAGTACGTGGCCACCGAGAGCCCGCACCGGCTCTTCGGGATCGAGCTCGGCGACGGGACGTCGCCGCCCGCGGCGATCATCGCCGACACGCGGACGTGGTCGACGCGCGCGTATCACGAGGGCGAGCTCGTCGGCCGTGGCATGCGGGTCGCTCGCATCGGAGAGCAGGCCGTCACGTTCGAGACCGCACAGGGCGACGTCGTCTTGACGCCGGGCGACACCGTGAAGCTCCGCATCGTGCGTCACAAGCTCGACGTCGTCGCCCGCCCGCTCGGCAAGAACCGCTTCGCGCTCGACACCGAAGCGGCGCGCGCCGCACGCGACGTGCTGCCTTCGTACGAGCGGGTGGAGCTCTTCGGCGGCCCGATGCTGAAGCTGGGCGAGGTCCCCGTGGGATCGCTCTTCGCCGAGGCGGACTTCCGCGAGGGCGATCTCGTCGCGTCGGTGGACGGCGCGCCGGCGAACGAGGACACGCTCGCGGAGATCCGCCGCGCGCTCACCGACGGACGGCCGTCGGTGAACATCCGCATCTATCGCGGCGGCATCCCGCTCGACCGGACGTACACCGCGTACACGACGACGCGTTGATCGCGACGCGCTTCACGCGAACACGACGCTCGCGACCAGCCGGATCGCGAGCAGCGTGAAGGCGAGCAGGAGCACGAGGAGCACGAGCGCGCCGACGAGCTCGCGATGGCGGCGCGGCCGAGCCGTGGGCGGGGCCTCCGCCACGGCGGCCGCGGCCGCCTCGTCGCTTTCGTCGTGGCGGTCGTCGGCGGACGGCACGGCGATCGTCGGCAGCGGCGAGGCCTTCGGGATCTCGATCGCGGACGGATCGAAAGGGGGAGGGGTCGGGACGGCGAGCTGCTTGATGCTCTCCGGCACGGGCATCTGGCGCGTCGCCTTGTGGCTCGGCACCTCTTGCTCCGTCGCGCGTCGCGCGTCGTCGCCGTGCTCGTGGGGCGAAGGCGCGGGAGGTCGCGTGGTCGGTATCGCCTCCTCCGGGATCTGGAATCGTTCGCTCACCCGCGTCGCCTTCAGCTCGGGTAGCTCGATCCGTCTCTCGCCGGAGACCGTTCGGCGCTCGGCGTCCGACGATGGATTCGCAGACGGGGCTTCCGACAACTCTCACGCTCCTTTCGTCGACGTGAGCGCTACTCTACCATCCAAATCGGGATAGGCGATCGGTGGGCGGCCACTTTCGTGCGCAGAGGTGGCGGGCGATGCCACGCGGTGCGCGGTCCGCGCGTCAGCGGGCCGACGTGGCGCCGCCTGCGAACGGAAGGATCGTCTTCAGATCCTCGTCGTTGAACCGGAGCTGGAGCCCGAGGAAGTAGTCACGGCGGTTCGCCAAGAACACGTGGTCGATGCCGCCGATCAGCCAGAGTCGGCGGAGGAACTCGTAGCCGATCCAGAGGCGGTAGCGCGGGCGGATCTCCTCTCCGAAGCCGAAGAAGTCCTGGACGATCTCGAAGCGGTTCGAGAGCAGGTGCGTGTCGAGGCCGATGCCACCGGTCGACTCCTTGATGCCGAATCGTCCGGTGAAGGGGCCGATGCGCCGCGCGAACTGGAGCGAGAAACGGAAGGCGTCCGTCGTCGTCGTGGTGATCGTGCGGTAGTGCGCGGGCTCGTTCGGGTTCGTCGTGTCGACGTCCGTCTGCGTGAAGCTCGTCTTGCCGCGCGGGTCGTTGATCAGCTCGATGAGGTAGTACTTGTCCTCGCGCGGCTGGAGCCGCAGCTCGACGTAGCTCTTGATGGTGTTCGCGAGGAAGTTGTAGTCGCTGCGCAGGCCGACGACCGTCTGGAGCCGCCGGAGGCTGTCGACGTAGTCGTTGACGCCCTCGGCGACGCCCTGCACCTCGTTGACGAGGGCTTCGTCCTTCGTGAGCTTTCCGATGGTGCCCTCGCCGCGGTCGACGCGGGCGGCGATGTTGTCGATGTGCGCGAGCGCGCTCTCGAGGCTCTTCGACGCGCGGTTGACGCGCTCGATGGTCTGCCGCAGCTCGCCCGCCTCGCCGTCCTTGCCTTGCATGGCGAGCATCTGCTTCACGTCCTCGGTGATCAGCTTCACGTTGACGAGGATCTGCTGCAGCTCGGGCCCGCCCTTGGCCGTGATGCGGTCGATGTTCTCGAGCGTCTCCTTGATGACGACGCGGTTCTCGCGGACCGTCAGGTTGATCGCCTCGGTGGCGTCGGCGAGGTTCTGCAGGATCGCCCGCATGTTCTGCCCGCCCTCGTCGGTGCCGATCGAGTTGGCGAGCTGTTGGGCGACCCGCTCGACGAGCTCGGCGATGCGCGCGACCTGCGCCTTGATGTCCTCGACGGACGCCGCCTCCGGCATCGTCTCGATCTCGTCGCCGTCCTTCTTGTTCGGCTCGCCGACGCCCTGCGTGAGCACGACGACGTTCTCGCCGAGCAGCGACGCGCTCTTCACGCCGAGGCGCGCCGTCCGATGGAGGGTGACGTCGCCGTTCACGCGGACGTCGATGCGCGCCTTGCCGTTCTCGAGCCGGATGTCCTCGACGGTGCCGACGGGGATGCCGGCGATCGTGACGCGCGAGTGCTTGGCGATGCCGCTCGCGTCGTTCAGGTACGCATGGACGACGTAGCCGCCCCCTTTGCCGGCATCGCGGTGGATGGTGCGGTAGACGAGATACCCCGCGCCCGCCGTGACGACGACGAAGAGGCCGATTTTGGCCGCCTGCGATACCTTCGCCATCCTCCTGGGGCGCCCAGCCTAGTCGACCTTGCCCCAAACTTCACGCTCGGTCTGCTACCGCTGCGCGCAGCGACCCGAAGGGGACGGGGAGCCGGGCGACGAACGCAGACGCCCTTCCGTCGGCCAGGCCACGAGGCCGCGATTTCTGCGCCATTTCGAGGCCGTACCCTGGCCGGTCGTCCGCGCGTCGACCGCCGCCGGCGGCCGGTTCCCCTCGTTTCGCGCCGGGGTACGGGCGACGAGCCCCGGTCAGCTCGC
This sequence comes from uncultured Myxococcales bacterium, assembly GCA_937949945.1. Taxonomy (GTDB): domain Bacteria; phylum Myxococcota_A; class Polyangia; order Polyangiales; family Polyangiaceae; genus Labilithrix. The sequence goes on along the minus strand of CALFEQ010000200.1, from coordinate 36,938 downwards.
GCGGGCGAGGCGCGCGACGACCTGCTCGAGATCGCGCCGGTGGAGCACCTCCAGCACCTCGAGCTCGCGCTCCTTCACCGTGAAGAGCACGCGGTGGTGGATGCCCGCCCGGGCGGAGAGGACCGTGCGCACCTTCGTGAGCTGCTTCACGCCGCCCCACGCGTTCGGCTTCCCGGCTGCGAGGGCGGAGACGAGGGAGAGCACGCCCTCGGCGGCGTCTGCGGCGAGGTCGGTGAGCGCCTTCGCGGCGCGATCGGAGAAGCGCGGGACGAGGATCCCGCGCGGCGCGTCCACCGACCCCGCCTCGTGCATCCCTTCGGGATCGGCGTCGGCGTCTTCGGCGCGGACCGCCTTCTGCGGCTTCACGGAGGCCGCCGGGGGCTCGTCGTCCTCGTCCTGCTCTTGGAGCATGGCGAGCTGTCGCCGGAGCTCGCGGCGCTCCTCCTGTCCCTCGCCGATGATCCGCTGGAGCTCGTCGATCTTCGCCTTGAGCCGCCGTCGCTCCTCGATCAGATCCGCCTGCGGCGCGGGCGCGTCGGACGTCGCCGTCGGCTTCGTCTTCGATTTCGGGCCGGCCGCGAGCGACTCGTCGAGCTCCGCGATCCGCGCTTGGAGCTTCTCGAGCTCGGCCGCCGTCTTCCGTGAGGCGGCGCGCGCCTGGCGGAGCGCCTCCTTCATCTTCTCGCGCTTCTCGTCCTCCTTCTTCTGCTCGCGGCGCTCCTCCTTGCTCTCGAAGAACGCGTCGTAGACGTCCCACCACGCCTCGAAGGGAGAGATGAGCAGGCGGTCGCGCGCGTCCTCGATGCGCTCGAGCAGGGCCTGCGAGTCGAGCGTGCGGCCCTCGTGCAGCGCGCCGCGGGCGACGTAGATCCCGAGCGCCGGCACCCAACGCAAGAGCGCGGACGCGAGGATCATTCCCCGGGCGCCGTCGGCGTCGGTGCGGAGGGCGGCCTCCGCCTCGCGCTCGATCTTGGCGAGCAGGTCCGGCGGCGAGCGCATCAGCTCGATCGACAGCGCCTCGCGCTCGGCGAGCTGCGGAGGGAGGAGCGCGTGGAAGCGCTCCGCCGCCTCGAGCGCTTGCGCGCCGTACGCCCCGTGGAGCGCGTCGAGGACGAGCGACGTCGCCTCGGGCGCGAGGTCCTTGCGGGCGCGCGCCTCGTCGACCATGCGCGCCGCGACGTCCCACATGCGCAGGTCGACCGCGCGCTTGAACGCTTCGACGAAGGCCTTCGTCGAGAGGCGCGCCGTCTCGAGGTCGGCGAGCTCCGACCGGCGGAGCAGCGCCGCCTGATCGGGGCCGAGCGTCGCCGCGTCGAGCCGTTGCGGCGTGACCGACGCCGGCGCGGCCTCTTCTCCGCGCACGCTCGAAGGCGGACCGCCGAGGAGCGCGTGGCACTTCTTGTACTTCTTGCCGCTGCCGCACGGGCACGGGTCGTTGCGTCCGACCGCGGGCGTCTCGTGACGGACGGTGAACCCGGAGCTGACGCGCGCGCCGTCGGTGTCCTTGAGCGCCTCGAGCGGACCTCTTCGCGAGGCGGCGAGCGTCTCCTCGACGACCTTCTTGTTCCTCCGCGCGCGGTTGACGTGCGGCGCGGCGAGCGCGAGCAGATCGGCATCGCGCAGCCGGATGGCGGCGCCGCCGAGGTGGATCGACGCCTCGGAGGTGAGCTTGTGCCGCGCGAGCCAGCGTGCCCTCGTGAGGAGCGGGGCGGGCGCGCGGCGTTCGTCGGGGAACGCGGGATCGCTCGCGAGCTCGTCCGCCGCCAAGAGAGCGACGAGGCACTCGAGCTCGAGATCGCCGCGCTTGTCCTCGAGGAAGGCCACGAGCACGTCGAGCACCGATCCGTCCGTGGCGCGGACGAGCGGCCCGACGTGGTCGAGCGACAGAACCTCGGGCAAGAGGGTGCGGACGACGGGCGGGTCGAGCTTCGCGCCTCCCGCGGCGGCGACGAACGCGAGGACCATGCTGGCGTTCGCGCCCGCCGTGTCGAGCGTCTCGAGCACCGTCCTGCGCGCGAGCTCGGCCGGGACCTTCCGCGCGAGATCCGCGATGGCGCCGCGGGTGAGCGGGGTCCTGCGCGCGAGCGCGACGACCTCGGCCTGAGATGGGGAGCGTTCCGTCACGTCGAGCCGCCAGCTTACTGCGCTTTTCGGCCTCGGGTGTCGGGAAGCGTTTGCGCCGAGCGGCCGAGGGGCGGGGGATCGACGTCGGTCAGGGGGAGGCTCAGCCGGCCGGGCCCTCGGCCGCCCGGGCGACCGTGAGCGAGCGCGCTCGCATCCAGGAGCCTCGCGCGTAGACGAGCGCGTACGCGAGGGCGCTCACGACGTTCGTGGCCGCCACGCACCGGAACAGGGCGGTGAGCGAGCCGCCGAAGACGCCGACGACGACGAGGCAGACCGGGAGCTGGAAGGCGAGGATGACGAGCGCGTCGATCGCGAACGTCGTCCGTGTCGCGCCCGCGCCGGCCATGGCGTTGCCGAGGACGATGCCGAGCCCGAGCGCGAAGTACGACGGCGCGACCACGTGGAGGTAGTCGAGCGCGATCATCACCGGCGGCGTCTCGTCGTCGAAGATGCGCAGGATCGGCTCGCCCCAACGGAAGACGATCGCGACGAGGGCCACGTTCGTCATCACGTCGTAGACGCCGGCGAGCCAACCGGACCGCCGCGCCCGCTGGTCGTTGCCTGCGCCGAGGTTCTGTCCCACGAACGTCTGCGCCGCGTTCCCCCAGCCCATGGCCACGAAGAGGGCCATCGTGTCGAGGCGGAAGACGAGGCCCATCGCGGTCGTCGCGGTCTGGTCGTCCGTCGTCGTGAAGAAGCGCGCGACGAGCGAGTTGACGAGGAGCATCGCCGAGATGCGCAGGAAGAATTGGGCGCTCGACGGCCAGGCGATCGCGAGAAGCGCCCGGATCTCGCTCTTGCTCGGCGCGCGCTCGCCCTTCGGCGGGAAGACGTCGAAGCGGCGCGCGAGGATGATGATGTTCGGCAGGAGGACGACGCACCGGGCGATGACCGACGCCCACGCGGCGCCGAGCATGCCGAGGCGCGGGATGTGAAGCGCGCGCGCGAGCTTCGTCGACCATTCGAGCCAGCTCGGCGCGGGCCCTTCGCCGAAGATGAGGAGGACGGCGAGCAGCAGGTTGAGGATGTTGCCGGCGACGAGGAGGGCCACCGGCGTCTTCGCCGACCCCAGCGCACGCTGCACGTTCGTGAGCTGGAGCAGGAAGTAGATCGAGAAGCTGCCGAGCAGCGCGACGCGCAGATAAGACGTGGCGATGGCCGCGACGTCGCCCTTCGCGCCGATGAGGTCGTAGACGATGAAGCCGGCGCCGAGCCCGCCGACGACCCCGAGCACCACGCTGAGCGCGCCGATGACGAGGAGCGACTGCCAGACGGCCTGCTGGACGCCCTTCTGGTCGCCCGCGCCCTTGCGGTTCGAGATGATCGCCGCCGCCGCCGTGGAGACGCCGAAGCTGATGATCGTCCCGAGGGCCGCGACCTGATCGCAGATGCCGATGGCGCCGACCGCCGCACTGACCTCCGACGGGGGAAGCTGCGCGATCAGGTAGGCGTCGACGAGGTTGAACGTCGTCTGGAGCGCCATCCCGACGGCGAGCGGCGTGCCGAAGCGGGCCACTTCCCACGCGAGCGGCCCCGACAGAATGCGGCTCTCGCGTGCGTCGGCCATCGAGGTGCGCGTTCTGCCAGCCTTTTCGCCGTGGGTAAAGGACGCGTGTGCCGGATTCCGCTCACGATGGGCTTTTCCTGGAAGCCACGGCCCCCGATCGGCCGTCCGAGCCCGCAAGCGCGCGGAATGTTGCGCATGGCGAGCTGCAGCTCGACCGATCACCGGCGGGCCCACACGCCGCCCGCTCGACGGGCATCGTCATGAAACCCCCGATGACCTGTCGGGTTTTGCCGACTCCCGCAAGCGCCGCGCGGAGTTGCCTGCGCCCCGTCGGCCGGGCTAAGAGAATGGCATGAGCGAGGCCGGCAAGGATCGAAAGGAAAAGCCTACGCCTTCCGAGGCGGAGAAGGCGCCGGCCGCCGCGTCATCGGAGGGCTCGAAGACGACGAGCGCGTCGTCCGGCGCGACCTCGCACGCCGCTCAGGAGGTGTCGCCTGCCTTCGAACGCCCCTCGCGCCGCGAGATGATGAAGCGCGTGGGCCTCGCGGCCGGCGTGCTCGGCGGGGCGGCGGTCCTCGGTCGCGCGGTCTGGGACAAAGGAGGCTTCGGCGTCGCTGCCGGGCAGGGCGCGCGCCAGGTCCGCGACTACCGCCTGCGCGACAGCGCGCCCGAGCACGCCGAGCTCGCGATCGCGAAGGCGAAGGAGGGCGAGCCGGTCTCGGCCGAGCAGCTCGTCCGTCGCGCCGTCGACGCGATGGGCGGCATGAAGCGCTTCGTCAGCCGCGGCGACGTCGTCGTCGTGAAGCCGAACATCGGCTGGGACCGCATGCCGATCCACGCGGCGAACACGAACCCGGACGTCGTCGGCGCCGTCGTGCAGCTCGCCTACGAGGCGGGCGCGAAGCGCGTCGTCGTCGCCGACGGCTCGTGCAACGACCCGAACCGCTGCTTCCAGCGGTCCGGCATCTGGCGCAAGGCCTACGCGCTCGGCGCGGAGGTCGTGCTTCCGGCCGAGCATCGCTTCCGCACGACGCGCCTGAAGGGCGAGGTCCTCGACGAGTGGCCGATCTTCACGACGCTCGTCGACGCCGACAAGGTCATCAACGTCCCGGTCGCGAAGCACCACAACCTCGCGAAGTTCACGGCGGCGATGAAGAACTGGTACGGCGTGCTCGGCGGCCGCCGCAACCGGCTCCACCAGAACATCGACACGTCGATCGCCGACCTCGCGACCTTCATGCGTCCGACGCTCGTCATCGTCGACGCGATGCGCGTGCTCGTCCGCAACGGGCCGCAGGGCGGCAACATCGACGACACGAAGGTCCTGAACCAGGTCTTCGCGACGGTCGATCAGGTCGCCGCGGACGCCTACGGCGCCACGCTCATCGGGCAGCACCGAGACAACCTGCCGTACGTGCAGATGGGCCACGAGCGCGGCCTCGGCACGATGTACTGGGAGCAGCTCAGGGTCCGGGAGGTGTGACGGTGCAGGCTCCGGGCGGAAGGCTCCAGGCTCCGGGGGAGCGCGGAGCGGCGGTCGTGCCGCACGCCGGCGTCGTCCTCGACGTCGACTCCATCGAGAAGGCGGTCGTGCACGAGCACGCGGCCGTCGAGCCGATCCCGTGGAAGACGGGCGAGGTCGGCGTCGTCCCCGCGCTCGACGTCGACACGTCTTGGTCGCTCGGGCCGTCGCCTCGCGCCGCGGATGCCGCGCCCGCTTCGAAGAAAGAGGCCTGCGGCAGCTCGTGCGGATGCGCCTCGTCGAGGAGCGTTCCTGCGAAGAACGACGAGCCTCGCCGGAAGGACGAGGCCGCGATGCGTCGCGCGGAGATGGGGCGGCTCCGCGAGCTCGCCGAGATGCTCGGCTTCGGGACGCCGCGCGAGCGCGCGGAGGCATCGCCCGACGGCGACGTGGGTGGCGCCGCGGTCGCGACGAAGAAGGCGCCGCCCAAGAAGAAGGTCGCGAAGAAGCTGCCCGGCTCGGGCATCCCACCGCGGCGGAGCATCCGCATCCTGATGTGGGCGCGCCGCATCTCGCAGGTCACCTTCTTCGGCCTGTTCATGTTCTTCCTCTTCCAGACGGCGTTCCGCGGGAGCTTCGCCGCGAGCGCGGACACGCCCGTCCGGCTGCCGTATCCGGTCGAGGCGTTCCTCCTGGCCGATCCGTTCGTCGCGGCCATGACCCTCGGCGCGACGCACCACGTCTACCGCGGCCTGCTCTGGTCGCTCGGCCTGCTCGCGCTCACGGTCGTCTTCGGCCGCGTGTTCTGCGGATGGATCTGCCCCTTCGGCACGCTCCATCACTTCTTCGGCTGGATCCTCCCGTCGCGGCGCGGAAGGGGAGCGGCGCGCGTCGAAGCGAACAAGACGCACGGCTACCAGCGCGCAAAGTACTACCTCATGTACGCGTTCCTCGCGGCGTCGCTCGCGGGGAGCGCGATCGGCGGGCTCTTCGATCCGATCTGCGTCGCGGTCCGCGCGATCGGGCTCGGCGTGATCCCGGGCGTGCAGTACATCACCGGGCGCGCGCTCGGCGCCGCGCAGGACGTGCCCGTTCGCACGGTGCAGCAGGTCGCGGACAAGACGCAGGACGCGCTCGCGACCACCGTGTGGCAGTCGCATCAGTTCTACTTCCACCACACGTGGCTCATCGTCGGCCTGCTCATCGCCGTGCTCTTCATGAACCGCTTCATCCCGCGGTTCTGGTGTCGCGTCCTCTGTCCGCTCGGCGCGTTCCTCGGCGTCTTCGCGCGCTTCGCGCTCTTCGGGATGGAGAAGGACCACGCGAAGTGCACGGACTGCAACCTGTGCCTCGTGCACTGCCAGGGCGCGGACAGTCCGCAGGGCGGCGTGAAGTGGCGGCAGGACGAGTGCCACATGTGCCTCAACTGCGAGAACGCCTGCCCCGAGGACGTCATCAAGTTCCGCTTCCTGCCGAACTGGAAGAGCCGCATCGGCAAGCCGGACCTGCAGCGGCGCACGTTCCTCGCCAGCGCCGCCGCGGGCGCCGCGTTCATCCCGGCGGCGCGCATCGCGGACTCGCTCGACGTCAACTACCACTCGCGCGTGATCCGGCCGCCGGGGTCCGTCGAGGAGCGCGCGTTCCTCGAGCGCTGCATCCGCTGCGCCGAGTGCATGAAGGTCTGCCCGAACAACGCCCTGCACCCGGCGATGTTCGAGGCCGGCATCGAGGGCCTCTGGACGCCCATCCTCATCGCGCGCATCGGCTACTGCGAGCACTCGTGCGTCCTCTGCGGCCAGGTCTGTCCGACCGGCGCCATCCAGAAGATCACCGAGAAGGAGAAGCTCGGTCTCGGCGTGCCGCCGGTGAAGATCGGCACCGCCTTCTACGACCAAGGGCGCTGCCTCCCGTGGGCGATGCAGACGCCGTGCATCGTCTGCGAGGAGTTCTGCCCGACGTCGCCGAAGGCGATCTGGGTCGAGGAGGTCGAGGCGCCCGTCCGCGACAGCAAGCCCGGCCCGAACGGCGAGCACCCGGAGATGAAGACGGTGAAGCTCCAGCGGCCGCACGTCGATCCGAGCCTCTGCATCGGCTGCGGCGCGTGCGAGAAGGTCTGCCCGGTGCAGGACCAGCCGGCCGTCTACGTCACGAGCGTCGGCGAGAGCCGCTCGAAGACGAACGTCATCCTCCTCGAGAACACGAACTACAACCAGGGCTGAGGACGGCCGGGTCCGTTCGCCGACCAAGCGGTCGGCATGCTGCATGTCGGCGGCCGTTGACGCCGCGATCGCACGAGGCGAGGGGGCTCGTACGCACGCCAGAAACACGATGTAAGTGGCGCGCCGGGGCGAGGCCGTCTAGCGGCATGTGTCGCGGCGGCGCTCTTGCCCTCCCACGCGGCGCGCGATTGGACCAGGATGCGCCTGATGCCGAAGGAACTCGACGACGCGACGGAGGCCGCGACCGCCTCGAGCTCCGAAGAGCGGGGGAGGGAGGACGTCTTCTCCGAAACCGAACGAGACACCCTTCGCCGCGGGGAGCTCGTGTTTCCGAAGGAAGCGGACACGTTGACCATGGACGTACCCGGCGCGCTGATGGCGGATGATCAAGACGGCAGCACCGCGATCGTGCTGCGCGAGACCGACCTGCTCCCGCGCGCCGTGCCGCCTCCGCTGCCGAAGAAGCCGGCGTCCGTCGCGCCTTCGGTCGAGGAGGCGAACGTCGTCGCGGACGAGTGGGACGACAGGACCGAGACCACGCCGCCGGAGGCTCGGCCGGAGCCCGAGGATCCGACGAGCCCCACGCTGTCGCTCGCGAACCGCAGCGACACGTCGCGCGAGGTCTACCGGCTCTTCCTCGCGAGCGAGTACGCACCGGCGCTCGATCTCGCGAACGAGCTCATCGCACGCGGCGACGACGATCCGATGCTCATCACCATCGCGCGCGAGTGCAGGATGGCGCTCGCGGGCGAGCGGCGTGCGTCGTCCGCGCCCCCGTCGCTCATTCGTGACGATCGGCCCGGGCCGCTCGCCGGCGTCACCGGCGCCACGACCCTCGCCGAGGTCGCCTCGATGATGGGCGTGTCGCTCGACCAGGTCGTGCGCGTCCTCGAGCGGTTCGTCGCGACGAGCGCCCTCGACGTGCGCCCGCCGGCACGCTGACGTCGCCGCGGCGTTCGCCGCTCGACCCCCCACCTGAGCGCCGGCGCCCTCAGCGCTGAGGACGCCGGTCCGCTGTGCGGAGCCATCGAGCCGTGGACCGGTGCGCGTATCGCGCATGAAAACGCGCATGTTTCATGTGCGCGAGAGCCGGCACGTCGTCTGCAACGTCGAGGAGCCTCGCCCGCGGTTGCTCTGGTTTCGGGGATGGACCGATGCAGCCGAATCTCGACCAAGTCAGCTCCACGAGGCCCGTCTCGAGCACCGTGGAGGTCGCCTTGCCGATGCCCGTCAGCCATGCGTGGGTCGCGTACGCTTGCCGCGTGGCGGGCGTCGCGAAGCCGCGATGGGATCACATCGCGCGCGTCTGGACCACGAGCGCCATACGAGAGAGCGGGGCCAAAGAGAAGATCTCGATCACCGTCGGGGCTCAGCCGAAGAGCGTGCGCGTCGAGGCGGAGTGGCTCGCGAAGGCCGACGACGTGCACGAGACCCCGACGCCGCGCCGGATCGTCACCGCGTTCGTCACGGGCATGCAGGGGTTCCTCCGCCGCCGCGGCTGACCCGCCATCCGAACAATGGTGATAGGCTCGCCGGTATGAACGACCGGTTCCTCCGCGCGTGCCGTCGCGAGCCCGTCGACTGCACGCCGGTATGGATGATGCGGCAGGCAGGCCGCTACATGGCCGAGTACCGCGCGCTCCGCGAAAAGCACTCGCTCCTCGAGCTCTGCAAGACGCCCGAGCTCGCGATGCAGGTCACCCTGCAGCCGATGAAGCTCGGCGTCGACGCCGCGATCCTCTTCGCGGACATCCTGTTGCCGCTCGAGCCGATGGGCGCGCCCTTCGAGTTCGCGAAGGGCGAAGGGCCGGTCATCCATGCCCCGATCAGGGATCGCGCGGGCGTCGAGGCGCTCCGCATCATCGAGCCCGAGGAAGGGCTCGGCTACGTGATGAAGGCGATCCAGCTCCTGAAGAAGGAGCTCACGGTCCCGCTCATCGGCTTCGCGGGCGGGCCGTTCACGCTCGCGAGCTACCTCGTCGAGGGCGGCAAGAGCCAGCACTTCGCGAAGACCAAGCGGCTCATGTACACGGAGCCGGAGGTCTGGAACCTCCTCATGAGCAAGCTCGCGGAGGTCGTGCGGCGCTACCTGAACCGCCAAATCGACGCCGGCGCGGACGCGGTCCAGCTCTTCGACTCGTGGGTGGGGCAGCTCGGACCGGTCGACTACGACGAGTACGTCAAGCCGCACGTCGCCCACATCCTGCAGGACGTCGCGAAGCGCGGGGTGCCGGTCATCCACTTCGGCGTCGGCACCCAGTCTCTCCTGCCGTCGATGCGCGACGCCGGAGGGACCGTGATCGGCCTCGACTGGCGCACTCCGATCGCGGAGACGTGGGCGAAGCTCGGCGACGTCGCCATCCAGGGCAACCTCGACCCGACGGTGCTCCTCGCGCCACGCGCCGTCGCGGAGGCGCGCGCGCAGCGGGTGCTCGACGAGGTGGGCGGCAGGCCCGGGCACGTGTTCAACCTCGGGCACGGCATCCTCCCGGAGACCCCCGTCGAGACGGTGCAGGCCGTCGTCGATTTCGTCCACCGGACATCCTCGCGGTCATGACCGTCGCGGTCGCGCACGAGACGGCGGTCGTGCTCGTCGCGCACGGCACGGTCGAGTCGCTCGACGATCTGCCGGAGTTCCTCCGCAACATCCGGCGCGGGCACGCTCCTTCGCCCGACCTCGTCGCCGAGATCCGCCGCCGCTACGAAGCGATCGGCGGCCGCTCGCCGCTGAACGCGATCAACCGCGACGTCGCTCGAGCGCTCGAGGCTCGCCTCGGCCTCCCGGTGCGGCTGGCCAATCGTCTGTGGTCGCCGTATCCGAAGGACGTCCTGGCCGAGCTCGCCTCGCGCGGGGTGCGGCGTGTGGTGGCAGTGCCGCTCGCCCAGCACTCGGCCGCCGTGTACGGCGCGGCGATGACGGCGGCGGCCCGCGAGGTCGACCCCACGCTCGAGGTCGTCTGCGCGCCGAACTGGGGTCGAACGCCCGAGCTCACCGGTGCCTTCGCGGGCGCGGTGCTCGACGCGCTCGCGCGCGTGCCGGCGGCCGAGGCGGACCGAACCGCGGTCGTGCTCACGGCCCACAGCCTCCCGGTGTCCGTCCTCCGGGCCGGCGACCCCTACGAGCGCGAGGTGCGCGCGAGCGCCGAGGACGTCGTGGCCGCCGTACGTGCCCGCGGTGGAGCCTTCTCCGAGCACGTCGTGGCGTTCCAGAGCCAGGGGGCCGAGCCCGGGCTCGAGTGGCTGGGGCCGGATCTACGGTCGACGCTGGCCGAGCTGTCGGGGCGTGGCCGGCGGCACGTCGTCCTCGCCCCGATCGGGTTTCTGGCCGATCATGTGGAGATCCTCTATGACCTCGATATCGAGGCGACGACCTGGGCACGGGAGCTGGGAATGACCGCATATAGAAGCGCTTCGCTGAACGCATCCAGCGGACTGATCGACGCGCTCGCCTCCGTTGCCGGCGATCTCCTCGGGCGCTCTCGATCCGGTGACGACGATCCGTCCGTGCCTCCGGGGAGCGCGACTCCACGACACGTGAAGCGAGGGGGATGAAGCGCGTCGTCATCGTCGGGGGTGGCATCACGGGGCTCGCGATCGCGCACGCCCTCGAGAAAGCCGAAGAGCGCTGCGAGGTGCGCATCGTCGAGGCCGGCTCGCATCTCGGCGGCAACCTCGTCACGATCCGGCACAACGGGTTCATCATCGACGCCGGACCCGACTCGTGGGTGGCGTCGAAGCCGCACGCGACGCGGCTCGCGAAGGCGGTCGGCCTCGGTGACGAGCTCATCGGGACGCGGCCGGACACGCGCCGCGTCCACATCGTGTGGCAGCGCAAGCTCTATCCCATGCCCGAGGGGCTCATCCTCGGCGTGCCCACCGAGATCAAGCCGATCGTCGAGAGCGAGCTGCTCGGCTGGGACGCGAAGATGCGCGCCGGGCTCGATCTGCTCGTTCCTCCGCGCCAGTGGAAGGAGGACGACGACGAGAGCATCGGATCGTTCATCAGCCGGCGCCTCGGCCCCGACGTGGCCGAGCGCATCGCGGGTCCGCTCCTCGGCGGCATCTTCGCCGGCGATCCGTATTCGCTCTCCGTGCGCGCCTGCGTCCCGCAGCTCGTCGAGGCCGAGCGCGAGCACGGCTCGCTCGTCCTCGCGATGCGCGCGCTGAAGGAGAAGCGGCGCGAGCAGTCGAGCTCGGGCGGGGTCCAGCCGAGCGCGTTCATCTCGCTCAAGCGCGGCGTCGGCGATCTCGTGGTGAACGTGGCGCACCGGCTTCGCGACGCGGAGGTGTTCACGCGGCGCGCCGCGCGTCGCATCGACCGGCTGCCGGAGGGCGACGCGCGGGGCCGCTGGGTCGTCGAGACGACGGAGGGCCCGCTCTTCGCCGACGACGTCGCGCTCGCCGTGCCTGCGCGCGTGGTCGCGAAGCTCGTGGCGGACTTCGATCCCGCGCTCGCGGCGATGTGCTCGGAGATCGCCTACACCTCGACGGCGACGATCTTCCTCGCGTACCGGAAGTACGACGTGCGCCATCCCCTCGACTCGGTCGGCTTCCTCGTCCCGCGCGCCGAGAACCGGCCGATCCTCGCGTGCACGTTCGTCTCCAGCAAGTGGGACCACCGCGCGCCCGCGGGGCAGATCCTGCTTCGCATCTTCGCCGGCGGGGCCGGCAACGAGGCGATGGTCGAGCGCGACGACGACGAGCTCGTGCGCATCGCGCGCGGACAGGTCCTCGACCTGCTCGGCATCGATCGCCCGCCGATGTTCGCGAAGGTGTTCCGCTTCCGCGGCGCCACCCCGCAGCCGTACGTCGGCCACATCCCGCGCGTCCGCCGCATCCTCACGCGCGTCGCCATGCACCGCGGCCTGCACGTCGGCGGCAACGGCTACCTCGGCACGGGCATCCCGGACGCCATCCGACAAGGCGAGGAGATCGCCGCACGCATCGCTCCGCTTCGGCCGAGCGAATGAAGGGCGAGCCGCGCGGTCAGCCGGCCGACCTAGAGCCGGCCGAACGCCGCCTTCGTCGCTGGTTTCATCCAATGGATGAGCAGGGGGATCGTCACGACGATGAGACAGCTCGACAGGCCGAGGCAGATCGCGACGAGACCCACGGTCCAGCCCCACGGCTTGTACGGGACGAACGCGGCGAGGAGGAAGAACGCGCCGAAAACCAGGCCGAAGATCCCGAGCAGCATGAGCGACGTCGCGTCCGCCACGGTCATGTCGCCGTCCGCGGCCGACGGCACCCAGAACTGCCAGAGCACGAAGATGCTCGCGTAGAGCGCCACGACGGCCAGCGCGTAGATCCGGTACCAGACGATCACGGCCGGGCGTCCGCCTCCGAAGCCCGGCGGCTCGTAAGGCCCGTAGCCGAAAGGGGGCCGCGCGCGCTGCATCGCTCAGAACTCGGCGGGATCCGTGTACGTGCCGAAGACCTCGCGCAACACGTCGCAGATCTCCTGCTGCGTGCAGTACGCCTTCGCGGCCTCGATGATCGGCGGCATCAGGTTCGCGTTCGACTTCGCCGCCTCGCGCACCGCCTCGAGGCACGCCTTGACGCGGCCGGCGTCGCGCTGCGCCTTGACCGCCTGGAGGTTCGCGACCTGCTTCTTCTGGACCTCCTCGTCGATCTTCAGGATCGGGATGTTCGTGCCCTCGTTCTCGGCGACGTACTTGTTCACGCCGACCATCACGCGCTCGCCGGCCTCGAGCGCGCGCTGGAAGCGGTACGCGCTCGCGGCGATCTCGCGCTGCGGGTAGCCCTTCTCGATGGCCGCGACCATGCCGCCCATCTCGTCGATGCGGCGGATGTACTGGAGCGCCTCCGCCTCGAGGCGGTTCGTGAGGTCCTCGACGTAGAAGCTGCCGGCGAGCGGATCGATCGTGTTCGCGACGCCGCTCTCCTCGGCGATGATCTGCTGCGTGCGCAGCGCGATCGTGACCGCCTCCTCCGTCGGGAGCGCGTACGTCTCGTCGAGCGAGTTCGTGTGGAGCGACTGCGTGCCGCCGAGCACCGCGGCGAGCGCCTGGAGCGCGACGCGCACGACGTTGTTGTAGGGCTGCTGCGCCGTGAGCGAGACGCCGGCCGTCTGCGCGTGCGTGCGGAGCTTCATGCTCTCCGCCTTCTTGGCGCCGAAGCGCTCCTTCATGAGACGCGCCCAGAGCCGGCGCGCCGCGCGGAACTTCGCGATCTCCTCGAAGAAGTCGTTGTGGACGTCGAAGAAGAACGAGAGCCGCGGCGCGAAGTCGTCGACCGCGAGGCCGCGCTCGATGCACGCCTCGACGTACGCGATGCCGTCCGCGATCGTGAACGCGAGCTCCTGGGCCGCCGTCGCTCCGGCCTCGCGGATGTGATAGCCGCTGATCGAGACGGTGTTCCAGCGCGGAACCTCCTTCGTGCAGAACTCGATCATGTCGGTGACGATCCGCATCGCCGGACGCGGCGGCACGAGCCACGCGTGCTGCGCGATGAACTCCTTCAGGCAGTCGTTCTGCACGGTGCCGCCGATGGCCGTCCGCGGGATGCCGCGGACGTCGGCGAGCGCGACGTAGAAGGCGAGCAGGACGATCGCCGGCCCGTTGATCGTCATCGACGTCGTGACGTCGGCGAGCGGGATGTCCTTGAAGAGGACCTCCATGTCGCGGAGCGTGTCGACCGCGACGCCGCACATGCCGACCTCTCCGAGCGAGCGCGGCGAGTCGGAGTCGTAGCCCATCAGCGTGGGAAAATCGAAGGCGGTCGACAGGCCCGTCTGCCCCTGCGCGAGGAGGTACTTGAAGCGCTCGTTCGTCTGCTCGGGCGTGCCGAAGCCGGCGAACATGCGCATCGTCCACAGACGGCTGCGGTACATCGTCGGCTGCACGCCCCGGGTGAACGGGTACTCGCCCGGCAGGCCGAGGTCGCGCATGTAGTCGATCCTCACGTCCGCCGGCGTGAGCACGTCCGGCACCGCGAGCCCGCTCCAGGTCTCGAAGCTCGACTTGCGCTCGGGGATCTTGGCGACGCTCTTCTTCACCGCGCCTTCACGCCAAGCCTTGGTCGCGGCGCGGATCGCAGCAAGGTCCGCCGGCAGCTCGCCGCCGGACGCGTAGCCGTTCACGTCGGAGCCCTCGGTCACGGCCGAAGGAGCCACGGGAGTGAGCGCATTCTGAGCCATGACCGGACTCTAGTACGAGCGTCATGCTCCCGCTAGGGCGGCGCTCGCGTCCGGTCGCGTTACCCGCGCCGATGCCGACGCGTGACCGGGGCCGTGGGCGGATCCCGACCTTCGAGCGGGGCGGCGGACCCGCGCCTTCGGGGCGTCAGGGCCGCAGCGCCGGTCCGCCCGCGCTCACGACACCTTCTCGGCGCCCTCTTCGGCCTCCTTGCTCCCGCGCGCCTTCCACCACTCGACGATCATCGGAAGGACGGAGATGAAGACGATCGCGATGACGATGAGCTCGAAGTGCTCCTTCACGAAGGGCACCTGCCCGAGCGCCCAGCCCGAGCCGAGCATCAGCGTCACCCACGCGATCGCGCCGACGACGTTGTAGATGATGAACTTGCGGTAGTTCATCACGCCGGCGCCCGCGACGAACGGCGCGAACGTGCGCACGATCGGGACGAAGCGCGCGAGGATGATCGTCTTGCCGCCGTACTTCTCGAAGAACCGGTGCGTCTTGTCGAGGTGCTTCTTGTTGAAGAAGCGCGATTTCTCGCCCTTCATGACGCGCGGGCCGATCGCCTTGCCGACGTGGTAGTTGACCGTGTCGCCGACGATGGCCGCGATGATGAGACCGGTCGCGAGGACGGTGACGTTCAGATAGCCACGCGAGGCGACCGCTCCTGCCGCGAACAGGAGCGAGTCGCCGGGCAAGAAGGGCATGATGACGAGCCCCGTCTCGACGAAGACGATCGCCATCAGGATGGCGTACGTCGTGTTGCCATGCTCGATCGTGAACTGATCGAGATTCTTCGTGAGCGTGCGGAAGAGTTCGAGGAGCTCGTGCATGCTGCGACTCCGCCGAAAGGCTCGCGGAAGCCGGAAGGGGAGCAACCTCTAGACCGGCTCTTCGCTGCGCGCAACGACTGACGTCGGGCTCCAGGCTCCAGGCTCCGGGCTCCAGGCTCCGGGGACTTTCGTCTCCGGATTCCGGTCCTCAGTCCTCGGTCCTCGGTCCTCAGCGTCTGAGGATGCGCGCGCCGAGCGCGCGCCCGGCTCGGCGATACGGGCAAACTTCAGGTCAGCCGACGGGAGAGGCTGCCCGCAGGCTCCGAAAGGCTGGAGACTCCAGCTGGACGAAGTCATACGGGCCGGGGAGCGACGCGAAACGCGACGCTCCTCCGGCCCGTGCGGGGTCGCCGAGGCTGCTAGCGCGAGCGCGCTGCGGGAAGCTCCTCGGTGGGGGCGTCGGAGCCCTCGTCGAGGATCTTGATGAGGACGGCCGTGACGTTGTCCTCGCCGCCCTGCTCGTTCGCCCGCGCGATGAGCTTCGCGCAGGCTTCGCGGATGTCGGGGTTCTGGACGACGATGCGCTCGATCTCCTCGTCCTGGACCATTCCGGACAGGCCGTCGGAGCAGAGGACGTAGACGTCGCCCGGTCGCGGCTCGTCGTGCTGGAGGTCGACGACGACCTGATCCTGCATGCCGAGCGCTCGCGTGATGACGTTCTTCGGAAGCTCGCTCCGCTGCTCCTCGGTGAGGTCCGGCATCGCGAGCAGGTAGTCGTTGATGAGCGAATGGTCTCGCGTGAGGAGCTGGATGCGCCCGTCACGGATGCGGTAGCAACGCGAGTCGCCGACGTGGCCGATGTACATGCGACCCTTGCGGGGGCTGAACATCGCGCCCACGACGGTCGTGCCCATGCCGTGGTACTCGCGTGACCTCGTGCTTCGTTCGAAGATCTGTCGGTTCGCGACCCGAATGCCCGTGAGCAGCCGGTTCTCCTCCTCCGACAGGTTCGTGTCGAAGTGGAACGGCCACGTCACGTCGTCGTTCGCCGTCGACTTGAAGAACTCGCTGATCGTCTCCGTCGCGAGCTTCGAGGCGACGTCACCTGCACGGTGACCGCCCATCCCGTCTGCAACGACGAAGAGGTCGTACTCTTTGAGCACGACATAGGAGTCCTCGTTGTGCTCCCGCTGGAGCCCTACGTCGCTTGCTCCCGCTGCGATTGCCCGCATCAAGTGGACGACTCCGCGCGATAAACCCGTCGGGGATATCTCAAGCTAGCACCGGAAGAGTCGACCGCCCGCCGACGCATACAGATCAGGCTCACCGGGAACCCGGCGGGTGTCAAGGAGGTCATACCTCCATGATGTCCTTTTCTTTTTGGGCGACGATCCCGTCGACGGTCTTCACGGCCTCCGCCACGGTCTCTTCGGCCTTTTTCTTGGCGCGCTCGACGTCATCCGCACCTACCTCGCCCCCCTTGTCGAGCTCGTTCAGCATGTCGAGCGCCTCGTGACGGGCCTTGCGGATCGCCACTTTGCACTCCTCGCCGTACTTCTTGGCGATCTTGACGAACTCCTTGCGGCGCTCCTCCGTCAGGGGCGGAAGCGGGATGCGGATGAGGTCGCCGTCCGTCTGGGGGTTGAGGTTCAGATCGCTCTCCCGAAGCGCCTTCTCGACGGCCTTGACCTGCGTCTTGTCCCACGGCTTGACCGTGATGAGCCGAGGCTCGGGGACGGCGATGTTGGCCATCTGGCTCAGCGGCGTCATCGTCCCGTAGTAGTCGACGCGGATCCCATCGAGGAGGTTGGGGTTGGCGCGTCCGGCACGCAGCTTCGCGAGCTCGCGCCTGAGCGCGTCGTGGGCCTTCGCGATCGAAGAGACCAACTCTTTGTGTATGTCGTCGAGCATCGGGGGCTCCGCGAGTGAAGGGACGCCCTGACGACGGGCGCACGATCCGAGCTCGCACCTTAGCCCGAGGACCGGGGGGACCGGAAGGGGCGGCGTTCTGCCACGTGCTCGATTGAGCTCTGCTCCGCGCAAGCGGGTCGGCGTCCGACACGTCACCAGCCGAGACGCGCTGGACTCTGCCCGACGTTGGCATGGTATCCATGCCGCGTGGAAGCGCCCGTGAAGTGGCGGAAATGGCACGTCGGCGTCGTGGCCGCGGCCGCCGTCGCCGGGGTCTTCGCGCTGGCGCGAGGCGGAGGTGACTCGGGCTCGGGCGCCGACGCAGGCGTCGCCGTCGTCGAGCCGCCGGTGCCGGCCCCCGACGGGCTCCTCTGCGACCTCTACGTCGCCGCCCCGAACGCGGCGTGGACCAAGCTGCAGCGCGGCGTCGGAGGGCCGGCGGGCATCCTCCCTGCGACGCTGCCCGGCGTCGTCGTCTTGCTCGCGGACCTCGACATCACCCTCGCGAGCGAGCTCGACGGGACCGCGCCGATGTACGGCGCTGCGGCGGGCGATCCCGCCGATCCCAGCCTCGTCGTCGCGATGAGGCTCGTCGACCCGCGTCGCGCCCGGTCGATGCTCGTCGGCGACGGCGACGCGGGTCCCTTCGTCGCTCGGGAAGAGGCAGGGATGACCGTGCTCGTCCCCGCGTCGCGGCGCCCGACGGAGCCGCCGCGGGACGGGCGGTTCGAGGTCGCCCTCACGAAGAACGGCTACCTCGTCCTCGGGCGGCGGCTCGACGACCTCAGGCTCCTCGCGCCGTACGTCACGCGGACGCTGCCGTCGCGGACGCTGCCGTCCGAGGCCGCGGTGCTCGAGATCCCACGCTCCGCGATCCAGACGCTCCTCAAGCCGAAGCTCGAGAGCGCCTGGAAGGAGGGCCGCTCGTTCCTGCTCACCGAGGACGAGCGCATGCGCGCCGAGCGAGGCCGAGCGCCCGACTTCGGCGATCCCGCGGCGATCGTCGCCACGCTGGACGCGGTGCTCTCGCGGCGCTTCGCGATCATCGGCGGCCTCGAGCGGGTCCGGGTCGCCGTCGACGTGACCGAGGACGCCGCAATCCTCACGGCGACGCTCGCGCCGACCGCCGATCCCGCCAGCGAGGCGAAGAAGTGGATCGACACGATGAAGGTCGGCGACGCCTCGCCGCTGCTCGAGCTGCCCGCGGTCTCCGCCTTCGCGATGTCCACGCGTGACGGCGAGGACGAGCGCGCGGAGCAGGCGAGCGCGATGGAGAAGGCCATCGTCTCGTCGCTCGGATCGAGGCTCAAGGAGCCCGAAAAGCTCCACGAGGTCTTCGAGGCCGTCGCGAAGTCGCGCGACGAGGCCGTCGCGTTCGCCCTGGGGCTCGAGGAGCCCGCCGGGCTCTTCCTCCGCGCGCCGGTGCGTGACGGTGAGGCCGCGAACAAGGCCATCCGCGGAGCCTTCGAGCTCGCGAAGATCGATCCTTTCAAGGAGCTCTTTCGCGCGAAGAGCGTCACCTCGTCGCGCGAGGAGCTCCCCGGCCTCGGGACCGCCGAGGTGCTCACGCTGCTGCGCGACCCGCCGAAGACGCAGAAGCCGGCGCTCGCTCTTCCGCGCCCGGCGCAGGACGGCGGGGCGCCTCGAGGCCCGGCGTCCGCGAACGTCGGCGCGGCGTGGCTCGTGTCGGACGGCAAGCTCTCGCTCGGCGCCGGCGCCGAGCCCGTCGTCACCTTGAAGATCGGCGCCAAGACCGACAGGAAGCTCGCCGACGAGCCATCGCTCAGGCGCTTTTTGTCGGCGATCGGCAACGACGCGTCCACGATCGTCGTCGGTCAGCCTCTCCGGCTCGATCCCAAGCGGGCGAGCCTGCCGACGTCGCCGCTCGCGATCGCGGTCGGCAAGAGGGGCGGGGAGGCGTTCGTGCGCGTCGAGATCTCCGACGGGCTCCTCCGCGAGGCGGCGCGGTGGAGGATGGGGTTCTGATCAGGCTCCAGGCTCCGGGCTCCAGGCTCCAGGCGCGCGCGCCTTTGGCGCGCGCATCCTCAGACGCCGGGACCGAGGACTGAGGACTGCTCACCGGAGCAGCGGAGGCCGCGGCTCGACGGCGTAGAGCTCCAGCCAGCCCTCGTGCCACGCTTCGACCAGGGCCTTCGCCAGCGTGGGGCCGTCGGAGGCGCTCGGCGTCACGCGCTCGCCGCGCGATTCGGCGGCCTCTGCTCGGATCGCGCGGGCTTCGCGGAGGAGGTCCTTGCCGCGCATCGGTCCGCCGTGGCGGGCGAGCGCGACCAGCGCTGCGTCCAACAGCGAGGCGGGCGCTTGCACGCGAGCCTCGCGTGCCTCGATCCATCCGTCGAGCGCGCGCTCTTCTCGGAGCTTCACGAGGCCGTTCTTCGGTGCGCGGCGCTCGGGGACGAAGAGGAGCGGGCGCGCCACGGCTCCGCGCAGGACGACCGAGACGACGGCTCGATCGACGGCCGTGCGCGGCGATCCGGACCGGAGCAGGCGGACCTCGGGCTCGACCAGCGCGAAGCCCGAGGCCGACGCCGCGGCGACGATCGCGCGCAGGCGCGACGGCGAGACCGGCGGCGCGAGGGGCGCACGCACCGACGCGGCCCACGCGCTCGCGCGCGCGTAGGCGTCGTCGCGCGTCGGATCGCGCACGACACCGGCGCGCAAGAGGCCTGCGGCCGTGGTCGACGAGACGACGACCGCCACGATCCCGTCGGGCGGGAGCGTCTCGCGCGCGGTCGCGAAGCACGAGGCGTCGAGCGGCGGATCGTCGACGGCCACCACGACGTTCGCGCCGGAGGTCGGCGGCATGCGCGCGGACAGGCGAGGGGATCGCGGCGCGAGGTCGTGCAGCGTCGCGGCGACGAGCGCGCGGTGGGCGAGCGCCTCGAGCGTCTCCGGGGTCACGGCTCGTCCTCCAGGAGGAACAGATGGCGCCGGAGCCGATCGAGCACCGTGACGACGTGGCGCTCGGCGTCCCGCTCGGAGATCGCGAGCGGCCCTGCGAGGGACGAGGGCACGGTCCGCGCTTCGGCGATCGCCGCCGCGACGATCGCGTCGATCGCGTGGGTGCCGTCGAGCGCTCGGATCACGACGAGCTCCGACCAAGAGACGCGGAAGGAGCGGTGCAACGCGTTCGTCACGACCGCGCTCGTCGCGCGGCGCTCGACGGCCTCCGCCGCACGCGCGCGGACGTGCCCCGCCGTGCGAGGACGCTCGCCGAGCGACGACGCGCACGGCGGCGGCTCCACGGTCAGCGTGAAGACGCCCTCGCAGAATCCCTCGAAGAGCTGCCTCGCCAGCCGGCCGCGCGCATCGTCGTCGTCCGCCAGGTCGCGCACGCGCACGAACCCGGGCGCATGCGCGACCGCGCGGGCGAGGCCGACGTCTCCGACCGGGCGTACGAGAGCGCCCGTCGTCGTCCGATACGTGCCGCTCGACACCGGGGCGAGGTCCGCCCAGAAGAAGAGGTCGGGGTCCGCTCGGGGCGCGGCCTGCTCGGAGGCGCTCGGGGCGTCGTCTCGCTCGACGAGCACCTGGAGGAACGGCGTCCCCGTCCGCGCCATGTCGGCGGCGAGCCCTTCGAAGACGGGCGTCGCGCGTCCGGGCCGGAGCGGCGTCTCGCAGACGACGCGCAGCCCCGCCTCCCCGAGTCGGCGCTCGAGCTCCGGTACGGAGAACGGATCGTTGTAGTCTGCAAGTAAGTCGTGGAACACGTACCGCGAGTACGGCGCCTCGGGCGGCGTCGCGCGCGTCACGTGCTCCTCGTACTCGCGCGCCGCCGCGGACAGGGCGCCGAAGAAGCCGTCCGCATCCTTGCCCGCGCGGCCGATCTCGGCGACGAGGCGGAGCGCCTCCGCCACCTTGGCGGCCGGCTCGTCGATCTCCCGCGTCGCGTCCATGGCGATCTCGCGGAGGGCGCGGCGCAGCTCCCAGCCGGGCAGGGCGTTGACGCTGACGAACCCGACGCCGTTCGGGCCGAGGGCGTCGCGCAAGATGGCGAGGAGATCCGCGCGCACGTCCTCGGGGACCCACGAGTACATCCCGTGCGCGATCACGTAGTCGAACGAACCGGCCGTGCCGTCCGGCAGGCCGCGCCTGCGGACGTCGCGGATGTCGGCCGCGAAGAGCTCCACGTTGGACAGGCCGGAGCGGGACGCGGCGGCCGCGCCGGCCGCGACGGCGCTCGACGCGAGATCGAAGCCGACGAACCGTGCTCGAGGTAGCCACGTCGCGGCGGCGAGGAGGTTCTCACCGTTCCCGCAGCCGATCTCGAGGACGCGCGCCGTCCTCGGAGAGGCGGGGGAGCGGCCGCACATCCGTGCGAGCGTCGCCAGGGCGGCCGGATGCGTCTCGGCGTTCGCCTCGGTGTCGTACGGCACCTCGTCGTAGACGAATCGCGCGCTCGCGGTCACGCGACGAGGCTAGCAGCGCGGTCGCGACCGCGTCAGCGCCGGACGTGACGGATCGACGCCGCCACCACGAACAGGAGCGCGAGCATCAGGACGATGGCGGCGCCCTCCGGCCATTCGAATCGGTGCGCGACGACGAACCCGAGCACGACGCCGAGCACCCCGCAGAGCATCGCCCAGCCGGCGACGCCCGCGAGCGTGCGCCCGAGCAGCCGTCCGCCCGCGGCCGGTATCACGAGGAAGGCGCTGACGAGCACGACGCCGGCCAGTCGGATCGCGGCGACGACGACCGCGGCGAGCAGCGCGAGGAGCGCGCTCTCGAGCCAGCCGACCTCGATGCCGCTCAGGCGCGCGAGCTCCTCGTCGAACGTCGCGTACGCCAGGCGCGTCCACGCGAAGGCGACGAAGCCGAGCGTGACGACGGCGATGCCGAGGACGATCCAGAGATCGTCCGATCCGACCATGAGGATGTTGCCGAAGAGGAGCTGCTCGGGGTCGAACGTCGACTGAGTACGTTTCGCCTTCTTCAGGAGGACGACGCCGATCGCGAAGCAGACCGCGAAGAGGATGGCCATGGCCACGTCCGAGCGGAGCCCGCCGCGACGGCGCAGCGCGCCGATCGCCATCGCCGCGAGCGCCGTGAACGGAATGGCGACGATGAGCGGTGCGTGCAGGCCGAGGAACATGCCGAGCGCGATTCCGCCGAACGCGGCGTGCGCCAGCCCATCGCCGAGGTACGCGAGCCCTCGTGCAGTGACGAGGACGCCGAGGAGCGCGAGGAGCGCGGCGAGCACCGAGCCGGCGAGGAGCGCGCGCTGGAAGATCGGGATGGCCAGATAGCCCAGGTCCAAGGCGCGACGAGGCTACCCTTTGGTCGACCCGGCGCGCTACGGTACGCTCCAAGAGGTCCGCCGATGCATCCGCCTTCTCTTGGGGAGACCCCCGCGCGCCGAGGAGCGGTGGCCGCCGGGGAGCTCCCCGGGCGCGACGTGCGCCGTGTCCTTCGCTTCGTCCTCCTCGCGCTCGCCAGCGCGCTGCTCTTCGTGCTGCTCGCGCCCGGCTGCGGGCGCTCGAGCCTCGAGCCGGAGCATCTCGATGGCGGCAGCTCGTCGTCGACCTGCGGGCCGGCGACGTGCCCGACCGGGTGCTGCGACGCGAACGGCGTCTGCCGGACGGGGCGCGACGTGCGCGCGTGCGGCTCCGCCGGAGGTCGCTGCTCCGACTGCATCGCGACCGGATTCGCCTTCTGCAACGCCCAGCGCGTGTGCGGTCGCGACGAGCCCGCGTGCGGACCCTCGACGTGCTCCGGCTGCTGCGCGTTCGAGGACGGACGGCTGCGGTGCCTGAGCGGGACCGAGGCCGCGGCCTGCGGCTCGCGCGGCGCGACGTGCACCGACTGCGCCGCTCAGGGCCGCGCGTGCGACGTGCTCACGCGCACGTGCGGCTCGACTTCGTGCAGCCCGGCCAACTGCGACGGCTGCTGCGTCGGCGACGTCTGCCTCCCCGGCGACGTCGCGACGGCTTGTGGAACCGGCGGCGCGCAGTGCACGACGTGCGCGACCGGTCAGGCCTGCCGCCCGCAGCCCGGAGGCGGCGGCATCTGCGAAGGCTCGACCACGTGTGGCCCGTCGAACTGCCCGGGCTGCTGCAACGCGGCCGGTCAGTGCGTGTCCGGCACCGACAGCACCGCGTGCGGAAGGGGTGGCGTCGCCTGCGCGGCGTGCGGGGTCGACGAGGTCTGCGTCGAGAACGGCGGGGCCCGGACGTGCCAGGCGCAGACGCGCTGCGGACCGTCGAACTGCCCCGGCTGCTGCGTCGGGAACCAGTGCGTCGTCGCGACGACGCCTCAGGCGTGCGGCTCCGGCGGCGAGCAGTGCAAGTCTTGTCCTCCGGGGCAGGTCTGTGGTCCACGCGGCCAGTGCGTGCCGGCCACGACCGAGTGCAACCCTGCGAACTGCGACGGCTGCTGCGTCGGCGACATCTGCGCCGTGGGCACGCAGAACACCGCGTGCGGCGCGGGCGGCGAGGTCTGCCAGAACTGCGCGGGCCAGAACCCCCCGCGCGTCTGTCAGGCCGGCATCTGCCAGCTCCCCGCGTGCGGCCCCGACACCTGCCCGAGCGGGTGCTGCATCGGCAACACGTGCGTCGCGGGCACGCAGGACAACGCGTGCGGTCCCACCGGCGGCGGCGCGTGCGAGGACTGCACCGCCACGGGTCGCGTCTGCCAGGGACGGCAGTGCCGCGAGAAGTGCGGGCCGGCCAACTGCAACGGCTGCTGTCTGCCGGACAACACCTGCGTCACCGGCATCGCGAACAACGCATGCGGCTCGGGCGGCATCGCGTGCACGAACTGCACGGCGCTGGGCTCGTTCTGCAACGGCCTCGTCGAGCCGCGCCGGTGCAACAACCAGCAGAACACGTGCCCCGCGGCCTACGGCAGCTGCCCGGCCGGGACGGCGACGCCCGTGACGCCGGCCTTGCAGGGGGTCTGCAGCGACGCGGAGCTCGACACGCTCGTCGCCGCCTGCGCCGCCGGACCGGACACGTCGGCGTGCACGACCGCGATCGCTGCCCTGGCGACCGCCTGCCGCCGGTGCATCGCCATCTTCGCTCACCCCTTCGAGCAGAACACGGGCCTCTACGCGTGCGCCGCCTCGCAGGTCGGCGACGGCTGCCGCCGCTCGATGGGCTGCGCCACGCACTGCTCGCAGTCGAGCTGCGACCAGTGCTCGCCGACGTCGGAGAACCAGTGCTACGCGCTGGTCACCAACCCGGGCGGCCAGTGCCGCGCGTACCACCAAGCGGCGAGCTGCGCCAACGCGGCCCTCTCCGCCGGCCAGCTCTGCAGCCCGTTCTCCTACGCGACCTTCGGCCAGTGGCTCCGCGGAGTGGGCGACCACTTCTGCGGGAATGGACCGTGAGCGAGGCCTTCGGCCTCGCTCGGTCCTCACGAGCACGAGCAAGACGGTCCGGTTCCCCCTCCGGTCAGGCACGGATCGCGTACCTCACCGGCTGGATGGGAGGTCACTCTCGCTGAGGCCTGAGGCCTGAGGCCTGAGGCCTCCCCGATCGCTTCCCGACACCCTGGCCGGGCCGAGAGATGACGCCCGCGCCGCCGTGCATTAGAAAGCGGCTCATGCCCCGCGCCGGCTACGACGAGGTCGTCCTCCTGACCGGGTTCCCGTCCTTCACCGCGCGGAAGATGGTGGAGGAGCTCGTGAAGGGTCCGCAGCGCACGCTCGTGCACGCGGTCGTGCGCGCGCAGTCGCTCCCGGAGGCGGAGGCGGCGCTCGACGCGCTTCCGCTCGAGCAGAGGAGGCGCGTCAACCTGATCGAGGGCGACGCGGCCGCCATGGATCTCGGGCTCTCGGGAGCGGAGCTCAAGGCCCTCACGCCGGAGATCGATCGCATCCACCACATGGCGCAGGTCCGCTACCTCGGCGCCGACAAGAAGCTCGCCACGGAGGTCAACGTCAACGGGACGCGCGAGGTGCTCCAGGTCGCGGAGCTGTGCAGCTCGCTCGAGTGCCTCGTCTATTGGTCGACGGCGCAGGTCTCCGGCGATCGGACCGGGCTCGTGCTGGAGGAGGAGCTCGACAAGGGGCAGAGCTTCCGCAACGTCGTCGAGGAGACGCTCGCGCGCGGCGAGCGCATCGTGCGCGCGCACATGCACAAGCTCCCGATCGCCGTCGTCCGGCCGACGATCATCGTCGGCGACTCGCAGACCGGCGAGGTGGATCGCTTCGACGGGCCCTACTTCCTGATCCTCCTCATCGTCACGTCCCCGCCGGACTTCGCGCTGCCGCTCCCCGGCCGCGGAGACACGCTCCTGCACCTCGTCCCGGTCGATTACGTGGTCCGCGCCGCGTGCGCGATCGGCAGGAGCCCTCGGGCGCCCGGGCGGACCTTCCACATCGGTGATCCCGCCCCGCTCACGGCCCGTCGAGCCTTCGAGCTCGTGGCGAGCGCGGGCGGACGGCGGAGCCCGCGAGGCTTCATCCCCGCGAACCTCACGAAGGCGCTCCTGCGCACGCCCGGCATCGACCGGCTGGCGAAGAGCCCGCGCGCGTTCTTGGACGCGCTCGCGACGCCCGTCACGTACAGCTTCGCGAACACGAGCGAGATCCTCGCCGACACCGACGTGCGTTGCCCGCCGTTCGAGACCTACGTCGCGGGTCTCGTCGAGTACGTGCAGCAGCGCCTGCGCGAGAAGCGCGCCAAGGACCGCGACAGCCTCGAGGTCGAAGATCCGCTCGTGTGACGATTTCGCGCAACGAGCATCGCGTTCCGGCCGACCGAGGTGCCGTGACGCCTTCCGAAATCATCGAAGCCCTCGGCGCCCGTGATCTGCTCGATCACCTGGACGTCGTCTGTCGAACCCGAAAGGTCACTCGCGAGGAGGTCTGCAGTCGCATGCGGACCAAGACGATCGCGGCCGCACGCCACGAGCTCTGGTGGCGGCTGCGCAACGATCCCGATCTCGAGCTGAGCTACGACGAAATCGGACGACTCTTCGATCGAAACCACACGAGCGTGCTCCACGGCGTCCGTGCTCACAAGCGCAGGATGGCTGCGGCCGCGTCGCCGCGCATGGCGCGAGCCCGCGGACCGGTGTTCTGGCGGGCCGTCGGGTAGAGCGGCCGCGCCGGAACGCCTGCGTTCGCGCTCACTCGCCCCAGCCCTCGTCGAGCTCCTCCGGCGGGATCGTCGGGGCGTCCGCGGCGCGTGCGACGACCTCGGCCTCTTCGCGGAGGAGCTCCTGGGCGATCGCGGCCTGGATGCTCCGCTCGAGGACCTCGTCGAGGTCCGGTCCGCTCAGCGTGGGGTCGACGTGGACGACCACGGTCCCGGCCGCGAGCGCGCACTCGTCGAGCTGCTCGCGCTCGGCCTCGCTCGCGGGCGGGACCAACACGAGCGCGACGTGCGGCATCTCGCTGGCGATGCGGTCGCATGCGGCCGCGATCGTGTCCTCTCGCAGCGGAACGATGCGGCGTTGCTCGAAGGCCGTCATCACCCGCAGAACGTTCGTTCCGGTCGCGCCCACGATGAGGGCCGAGAGCGCGCGCCGCCGCACGGAGGTCTTGTCCACGGGGCGATCGTATCTGTGCCGACGACCGCTTGTCCGCTAAGTTGAGGAAATGGCGCGCTCGTCGGCGTCTGTCGTCACGTCCGGGATGGTCACCCGGCGGCTCGTCGTCCGGGCAAAGGACGTCGTCTTCGTCAAGGGGGTGGTCGAGGCCCACGATGGGCTCGCGCACGTCTTCGCGGAGCGCGGCGGCGACCTGACGATCGCCGCGGCGGCCGACCGTGAAGCCGAGCTCGACGAGCTGGTCTCCGATCTCGCCGACGAGCTCGGCGGTATCCTCCGTGGCGGGGCCGAGGCGGGCGATCGCGCCGAGTGACGTGCCATCGGTCCCGAGGAGGGATGACCGAGGCCATGGGCGAGGCAGGCGGGCCGTCGACGCCGGAGAAGGCGTGGTCGGGGCGAAGCTTCGAGCACGACGTCGCGATCGTGGGAGGAGGTCCGGCGGGGGCGAGCACGGCGCTCCACCTCGTCCGCGTGGAGGGCATCCGACCCGAGCGGATCGTGGTCCTGGACAAGGCGAAGTTCCCCCGGGACAAGCCGTGCGCCGGCGCCGTGAGCCAGAGCGGGCTCGACGTGCTCGCGCGCATCGGCGTCGACGTGACCGTGCCGTCGGTGACGATGAGAGGCGTCCGCGTGATCTCGGGAGAGACGATCGGCGAGACCCTCGCGCCGATGGGCATCTGCATCCGGCGGACGGAGTTCGACGCTCACTTGCTCGAGCAGGCGCGGCGGGATGGCGTGGACGTGCGGGACGGTGACGGGCTCCGCGCGATCGAACGCAAGTCGGACGGCTTCGTCCTCACCACCAGCTCGGGCGCGACGATCACGGCGCGCTTCGTCGCCGCCTGCGACGGCGCGGGCAGCACCACCCGCAAGCTCCTCGGCATCCGCGAGCCCGAACGCAAGGGCCACCTCTACGTCCTCGACACGGAGGTCGGACCGCACGATCACGGCGTACAGCGCGGCCTCGTCGATTTCGACCTGAGCGTGCTCGAGGACGGCATCCGCGGATACTACTGGGACTTCCCGACGGTGCTCGACGGCGTCACGCAGGTGAGCCGAGGCATCTACGACGCGAACCTCGCTCCGCCGGACGAGAGGGCGCCGGGCACCAAGGAGGTCCTCGCGCGCGCGCTCGCGCGGCGGGGCATCGACATCGCGAAGGTGAAGCTACGCCCGTTCAGCACGCGGCCCTTCGTCCGAGGCTCGATCGGCTGGGTGAAAGGCGTCGTGCTCGTCGGCGAGGCGTTCGGGATCGATCGTACGACCGGCGAAGGCATCGCGCAGGCTCTCGAGATGGGCCGCATCGCCGCGAAGCACCTCGCGATCGCGATCCGCACCGGGCACCGTCGCTTCGACGCGTACGAGCGGGCGGTCCGCGAGTCGACGATGGGACGCCACATGCTCCAGAGCGCGTGGCTCGCGCGGCGTGTCTACGACCGCGTGGGCCATCCGGCGCGCCGCTACCTGCTCGAGTCGGCGTACGCTCGCGCCGCCGCCGTCCGCTGGTATCGCGGCGAGCGGCTCGACCTCGGGACGCAGATCCGTCTCGGGCTCGGCCTCCTCGGGTCGGCGCTCCCGACGCGGGCGTTCGGCTCGCGCGCGCTCCGGGTCACGACCGAGCTCGGCTCCTGATCAGCTCTCGTCGTCGCCGACCATCTCGGGTCGGATCGTCGGCGAGCTGGAGTCGACGTCGAGCACGCTGCCCGTGTCGTGACGCGAGTCCGGCGGAGGCGGCAGGCTCGACACGCCGCTGTGACCCAGCGCGTGCTTGTGGTCGAGGAAGCGGAGCGTCCCCGGGCCGCTCGTGCGCTCGAGCACCGCGCGGAGGTCGCCGGGCATCGGCGCCTCCACGATGAGCCGCTGCTGCGTGCGCGGATGCGTGAACTCGAGGCGCACGCAGTGGAGGAACGTGCGGTCGAGCGCGTTCTTCTCTTCGAAGAAGCGGTTCGTCGGAGCGTGGCCGTAGCGGTCGTCACCGAGGATCGGGTGCCCGATCGCGGCGAGGTGGCGACGGATCTGGTGCGTCCGCCCCTGCTCGGGGACGACGCGCAGGACGGAGTGCCCGCTCGCCACGGCGAGGCGCCGGTAGCGGGTGCGTGCAGGGTACGATTTTCCGTCCTCGCGGAGGTCGCGCGTGATCGCGCCCTTGCTCGGCGTCACGCCCCGGGCGCCCGCGACGTAGATCTTGCGTGCGCCCTCGCCGTTGAGCACGGCCTGCCACTTGGCGACGAACTCGGGACGTCGCGCGAGCATCACGAGGCCGCTGGTGCCGACGTCGAGCCGGTGGAGCGGCACGGCCTCGCTGGCTCCGGGGAGCTTTCGAGCGCGGGCGAGGAGGGAGTACGTGTACTCGCCTTGCGGCGTCGTCGGCTCGTGCGCGCCCTTCTCGACGATGAGGACCTCCTCGTCTTCCCAGACGACCGTCGGGGTGGGGAGGCCGGTCCGGCGGAGGATGGCGACCGTCTCCACCTCGTCGGTGAGCGGGATCATGTCGAGCGGCCGGAGCGTCTTCACTCCGTAGCCGAGCCGTCCGAAGTGATCGAGGTCGCGCGCGAGCGTGTCGGGATCGCACGAGACGTAGGCGATCGCGGGCACCTCGAGCCGCGCGATCAGCTCCCGTGCGAGCGGGCTCATCCCGCGCCTGGGCGGGTTGACGACCGCCGCGTCGAACGAGCCCTTCTGCTCCGACAGGCGGCGCAGGGCGGAGGCGACGTCGGCGGCCTCCGCGGTGACCGGCAGGCCGCCCTTCTTGGCCGCCTGCTCGACGTGCGCCACCGCGGGCGCGAAGGACTCGACGAGGTGGACCTCCGCGCCGGCCTGCGCGAGCGAGAGAGCGATGGCGCCGGAGCCTCCGTACAGGTCGAGCACGCGCGGGCGCTTCTCGCCGGAGCCGGGCGATCGACCCCGTCCGATCCCGAGCAGGTCGATCACGGTCGTGTGCACGCGCTCGGCCTGTCCGCGATGCGCCTGCACGAAGGAGCCGTACGTGGCCTCGTGGGCCGCCAGGCCGATGCGGTCGCTCGCGGTCGTGACGCCGTGCACGACGACCGTCTCGCTCCCGAGGATCTGGGGCGACTCGCCTTCGTGGAAGTTGAGGGCGACGCCGAGGATGCGCGGGTCCGCCGCCGCGAGCGATCGCGCGGCCTCCTCGAACGGAGCGCGATCGCGCACGCGAGCGCGATGCACCACCAGCGTGAGGAGGACGTTCGCCTGGTCGCCGTCCTTCACCTCGCGCAGATCCACGGCCCGGAGCGCTCCGCCGCCCGAGGGGTCGAAGGGAGCGAGCGGGCCGCCGGTCGCCTCGTCCGCCGCGATGCGCGCGCGGAGCAGCGCCGCCACCGCGGAGATCACCGGCGCGACGACCTTGCAGCCGGGGATGTCCACGACCTGGTGCCCGCCGCCCTTCGCGTACAGACCGAGCTTGCCGCCCGGCGCGACGATCAGCTTCGCGCGCGTGCGATAGCCGGTGATCGGGTCCGCGGGATGGACGGGCTCCGTGTAGACCAGCTCGAGCGACGGGTAGCGTGCGACCGACTGCACGACGCGACCGCGCTTCAGAGCGAGCTGCTCGCCGTAGGGGAGCGCGATCACGGGGCAGCCGCCGCACCGGTCGGCGTGCTCGCAGGAGACCTTCTGCATGTCCTCGCTTCGGGGAGCGAGCGACCCGAGCAGTTCGCTCCCGAGCGCAGTCGAAGGACCGGCGTCGAGCCCTTGGCCGTTGCGGGGCGGGGGCGAGTGCATCGCCCAAGGAGACTACAGCAGTCCTCCGCTGCCTAGTGCTGCCGGTGCACCGGCGAGCAGGCCCACCATCCCGGCGGCGGTCCTCCCGAGCCGTCGGGCGGGCTCCCTCATGGGGACAACGTGTGCGGGGAGCACGCGTCCCGAGGCGCCGAACCACATCCGGACGAGAGGTCAGAACTCGAGGCGCGAAGCGACGAGCGTGCTCCACATCACCGTTTGCGGGAGCGTATCGCTGTGTCCGTCGCGGATGAGCGAGATGAAGCTCGCTTCGGCCGCGAGCTGCCACGTCGGCGTGAGACGGAGCTCGAAGCCCGTACCGAGCTGGCTGGCCACCTCGATGTTGGCCGGCGTGAAGGGGAGGTACCTGCGGTCGACGCGCCATTGACCGAGGCCGACCTGGAGGAACGGCGTGAACCTCGTGTTGCTGAGACGAGCACGTCCGACGACCATCCTGGTGGAGGCCGCGAGGCGGACGCTCTCGACGACGCTCAAGCGGTCGCCGGCGATGCGCGTCGAGCTCGCCCAATCGCGTGCGACGAGCGACACGCGCGGGTTCACTCCGAACCAGGCGTTGCCGAGGTTCTGAGGACTGGGGTCGTCCGTCGCGTGCGGTCGGACCTGCCCGTGCGGCGTCTGCACGAGCTCTCGCTCCGCGCCCGTGCGGGCGAAGCGATCGAGCTCGACGATCACCCTGAGCCAATCGACCCCGCGCGGCTCGTCGGCACGGGCAACGGCGGCGACCGTGGTCCCGATCGCGGCAAAGGCGGCTGCGGCCAGCTTCGGCCCCATCCTTTTCGAAACGTTACCCATCGAGCTGCGGAACGGTCGAGCGGCGAATGCACGCTCGAGCCCGTGCCGGGAGCACGCGTCGCAAGCGCCATGCCGCGCACGCTCGTGCCTCGGCGGCGTCCTTTCGGCCGTTTCGCACGGGCCGTCTCTCTCCCACAGCGGCCGCAGCCTTCCTTTTCCGTCCTCACCGTGCGGACTCCAGACATCGGGTGGGAGGTCCTTGCTCCATCCAGGGCCGCCGCGTGCTCGTGATCCATGTGCTCCAACCTGCTACCGCGCGCGGAAGCGAAACCGCTCGCGCGCGAGCGCGTAGCTCCCTTCGAATGCTCGCCGTGCTCCCGAGCCCGCCTGCGCTCGTCGATGCCCTGCGTGATACAACGCCGGCCGTGCCCGACGACGAGCGACGCCGAGACGACGCATCGCTCGATCGCGCGATGGACCGCTACGCGCAGGGCGACGACGGGGCGTTCGCCGAGATCTACGACACGCTGGCTCCGCGCCTTTACGCCTTTCTTCTGCGCCACACGCGTGACGAGGCGAAGGCGGAGGACATCGTCCAGCAGACGATGCTCCGGATCCACCGCGCGCGCGGGCGCTTCATCCCCGGCGCGGAGGTGACCCCTTGGGCGTTCGCGATCGCGCGGCGGCTGCTCATCGACCAGCATCGCCGAGGCGGGCGCGAGGTCCTCGCGCCGACGGACGACGACGTGAGCGAGCTGCTCGTGTCGATGGACGCCGGAGCGGACGAGCTGACGATCGCGAAGGAGGTCGCGGTGCGTCTGGGCGAAGCGCTCCAGAGGCTGCCGGAGAACCAACGGGTGGCGTTCGAGCTCATCAAACAGGACGGCCTCAGCGTGGCAGAGGCCGCACAGGTGCTCGGCACGACCGTGGCGGCGGTGAAGCTGAGGGCTCACCGCGCGTACGAGGCGCTCCGCGCGGTGCTCGTGGAGGCGCGCGGAGGGAAAGGGTGAGCGCGGGCGGGGCGCGAGAAGGAGGGACGAGCGGCGCGGCCTCGTCGCGCGGGCCTTCTCCCGATCTCCGTGCGCGCGTGCTCGCGGAGATCGCACGGACTCCCGCGCCGACGCGCCGCGCTCACGAGCGCCGTGCCCTCGCGGTCGCCGTCGGCGGCGCGCTCGCGACCGCGGTCCTGTTCGCGGCGAGCGGCGTCGAGAGGGGCACGCGACCCGCCGAGCTCGTCGCGTTCACGGCGGGGACGGGCGCGCTGGCGGCCGTCGTCCTCACGCGCGTGTCCGCGAGGGCGGGCGGGTCGATGCTCGGCCGCCCGGCGGGCGTGCTCGTGTCCGCCGTCACCATCGCGGTCGGCGCGCTCGCTCTCGCGGCGATCGTCGCGGCCGCGCTCTTCCCGGAGCAGGGGAGCGAGGTCGTCGTGGCGCGCGCGAACGTCACGTGCGCCGCGCTCACGCTCGTGCAAGGCGCGGTGCCGTTCGTGACCCTCGTCCTGCCTCGTCGCGACGGCGATCCCGTCCACCCCGCGATCACGGGCGCGGCCCTCGGGGCGACGGCGGGCGCGTGGGCCGCGACGCTCGCGTACCTACGTTGTCCGCACGCGGCTGCCTTCCACTGCCTCGCGGCGCACGTCGCTCCGGTCGCGGTGCTCGCGGCCGTCGGCGCGATCGTCGGACGCCGGCTGCTCTGGGAGAGCGGTCCGTCCCGGTGAAGAGATTCAATCGAGCTGTCGCGCGCATGGTGCGAGCTTCGAGGCATGACGATCGACACGCGGGTCGGATACGCTTCGAAGCATGATGGGCTCCCATCCACGCCTGCTCGCGGTCGCGGTTCTGTCCTTGGCGGTCGCGGCGGGCTCGCTCGCGTGCGGACCCGGGCGCTCTCACGTGTCGTTCGTCAACAACGAGAGACCTTCCGGCTACACCGCCGCGCAGGGGACGCTCGCACCGGCGGCCGCGCGCGTAGAGAACCCGAACGCGACGCAGGACCTCGACGACGACGACTACCTCGAGCCCGAGACTCCCGTCGCCGACACGAAGGCCGAGCGCGCGCTCGTCCACATCCACGGGCCGAGGGTCTGCTCCGGCGTCGTCATCGGTCCGCGGCTCGTCGCGACCGCGCAGCGTTGCCTCCGCGGGCTGGGGAAGGGCGTGCTGACGCTCGGGGGCGAGACGGAGCTCCGCGTGGAGATCGCATCGAGCTCGCTCACGTGGACGAGCCGCAAGGCGAAGTACGCGGTCGTTCCGGACTGCGAGGAGTCGGAGCTCGACGTTGCGATCCTCGTGCTCGAGGAGCCCGCGCCGCCGCTCGTCGTCCCGCTCCAGATCGTGAGCGCGCCGAGCACGGGCGCCCAGGTGCAGGCGCTCGGGTTCGGGCACTGCCCGAACAGCAAGCCGATGAAGGAGCGCACGGGCACCGTCCGGAGCCGTGTGGCGCAGGCGATCGTGATCGACGTCGCGCTGTGCAAGGGCGACATCGGAGGCCCCGTCGTCGACGGCCCCGACGACAACCTCGTCGGGCTCATCTCGCGGCGCGACGAACCGAGAGAGTCGCCGCTCAAGACGGCGACCATTGCCCGTCTCGACACGACGTGGGCGCGGGATCTCATCGCCCAGGCGAAGACCCTCGCCGACGGCGGCGACGTCTCGCAGTTGCAGAAGGTCACCTGTCAGTGAAGGCGCCGCCGCTCACGTGCCGGGGTCGATCGACCCGAGGTACGCGCGCTCGCCCGCGCGGACCGGCACGTCGAGGCGGTTCTCGCGCGGCGGGATCGGGCACGTCGCGAACGCGGTGAACGCGCAGCCGGGCAGCATGGCGAGGTTGAAGTCGAGCCAGACCGTGCCGTCCTCGTCGGGCAGCGGCGCGTAGAGGAACCGCCCGAGCGGATACGACTCGACGCCCGACGTCGCGTCGCGGAAGAGCACGAAGAGGCGCTTGCGCGAGGCGTCCTCGAAGACGGGCTCGAGCTTCAGCTCTCGGCCTTCGTGCTCGAACACGAGCACGCCGGGCGCGAAGAAGGCGTCGGCGACCGCGCCCGTCGCGCCCTCGAAGTCGAGCTCGACGCGGCGAGGCTCGGGGTAGGGGAGGAGCTTCGCACGGACGCGCCAGCCGAGGTCGACCGGCCAGCGATCGATCCCGGCGAACGGGCGTGGGAGCTCGCGCGTGTCGCGGATGCGGAGCGCGAGCACGTCGCCGCGCTCCATCAGCTCGAGGACGAAGCCGGAGGCGACGAGGGCGTCCGCCGGCCCGTCGCGATCCGACCGCAGAATGCGCTTCGTCACGGGCTCGCCGTTGCACGTCACCTCGACGCCGGGCGCCGCCTCGAAGGTCACGACGTCGCCTTCGACGTGCACCGTCCCGATGCGCGGAGGAGCGCCCGCGGGCAAGCGGGCGCCGGCGTCGGGCGCCGAGCCGATCGTCGTCGTGCCTCGAGAGAGGAACGCCTTGCCGACGAGCGAGAGCCAGCCGGTCGCCGACCGCAGGCGCGCGACGCGCGCGGCATGCGCCGCCTCGACGGAGGCGCGGTGCTCCTCCACCTCGGTGCTCGTCGGTGCGGCCCGTGCGGCGCGGTCTTCGCTCGAGCTCACGGCGCGAGGCGGTTCAGCATGCGCGGGAACGGGATCGTCTCGCGTACGTGCGACAGCCCGCAGATCCACGCGACGGTGCGCTCGATCCCGAGGCCGAACCCGGCATGCGGGAACGAGCCGTAGCGGCGGATGTCGAGGTACCACTCGAAGGCCTCGCGCGGCAGGCGATGCTCGGCGA
This sequence comes from uncultured Myxococcales bacterium, assembly GCA_937949945.1. Classification (GTDB taxonomy): domain Bacteria; phylum Myxococcota_A; class Polyangia; order Polyangiales; family Polyangiaceae; genus Labilithrix. Next base: position 2,007 of record CALFEQ010000200.1, on the reverse strand, counting down.
TCGCCGCCTCGAGGCGCGCGAGGTCGGCCTCGCGCTGACCGCCGCCGATGATCTCGCCGTAGCCGCTCGGCGCGAGGACGTCCATGTTGAGCGCGAGCCGCGGGTTCTCGGGATCGCGCGCGAAGTAGAACGCCTTCAGCTCCACCGGATAGCGGTGGACGATGACGGGGCGATCGAACTGCTTCGAGATCGTCGTCTCCTCGTCGCCGCCGAAGTCGTCGCCGACCTTGGCCTCGGGGTGGCCGTTCTTCTGCAGGATCTCGATCGCCTCGTGATACGTGATGCGCGGGAAGGGCGGCTGCACGTTCTCGAGGCTCTCGAGGTGCCGCTCGAACCAGTCGGGATCGTCCTTGCGATCCTTCTTGTCCTCCGCGGCGAGGAACTCGAGCTCCTTCCGGCGGGTCTCGAGGGTGCGCCCGACGACGTAGCTCAAGAAGCGCTCGGCGAGGCGCATGTCGCCGTCGAGGTCCATGTACGCGACCTCGGGCTCGACCATCCAGAACTCGGCGAGGTGCCGTCGCGTCTTCGATTTCTCGGCGCGGAAGGTCGGGCCGAAGCAGTAGACCTTCCCGAACGCCGCCGCGGCCGCCTCCATGTAGAGCTGCCCGGACTGCGTCAGGTACGCGGGCGAGCCGTGGTAGTCGGTCTCGAAGAGGGTCGAGGTGCCCTCGCACGCGTTCGGCGTGAAGATGGGCGCGTCGATCAGCGTGAACTCTTCGTTGTCGAAGAAATCGCGGATCGCCTTGATGATGGCGTGGCGCACCCGCAGGATGGCGTGCTGCCGCCGGGACCTCAGCCAGAGGTGGCGGTGGTCCATCAGGAAGTCGGTGCCGTGCTCCTTCGGCGAGATCGGGTACTCGCGCGTGACCGGCGCGACGATGCGCACGTCGGTCGTGTCGAGCTCGTAGGTGCCCTTGATCTTGGCGTGCTCCTTGACCACGCCCTCGACCTCGAGGCTCGTCTCCTGCTGGATCTTGTCGGCGGCGGCGAAGAGCTCGGGAGAGACGTTGCCCTTGAAGACGACGGCCTGGACGATGCCCGTGCCGTCCCGGACCTCGAGGAAGTGGAGCTTGCCGCTCGAGCGCTTGTTGTAGAGCCAGCCCCGGATACGGACGGTCTTGCCCACGTGGTCGGCGAGCTTGGAGACGCTGACGACGTTCTCGGCCGGGAGGGCCGCGCTCGCGATCGGGTCCGGCTTGCGTTCGACGTTTTCTGCTCCACTCATCGCGCGCCTTCCGTACCACGTCGCCACAGCGCGGAAAAGCGGCGGTCGCGGCGCCGTCGCGCCGGCCGACCGGCGCTCACCCCCGGGTGGCGAGTCGGGCCGCGCGCCGGGCCTCGCCGGCCGCCTGGGACGCCCTGACCTCGTCGCTGTCGAGGAGCAGCGGCGGGACGGGCGTCGGCTTGCCGTTCGCGTCGATCCCCACGAACGTGAGGCGCGCCGTGACGCAGGGCCAGCGGCGTCCCGTCATCGCGTGCTCGCCCTCGACGACGACCTCGATTTCCATCGACGTGCGGAACGTCGCGGTCACGCGCGCCTCGAGGCGCACCACCTCGCCGACGCGGACGGGCTGCTCGAACTTGAGGTCGTCGACGAACGCCGTCACCGCCATCTTCCCGGAGTGGCGCTGCGCGCAGATCGCCGCGCACAGATCGATCCACGCCATGATCTGGCCGCCGAACACGCCGCCCAGGGCGTTCGCGTGCTGGGGCAGCACGTACTCGGTCATCTGCGTGATGCTGGCGGACTGGGGGCGGGGCTCCATGCTTCTCCTCAGAAGGGCAGGACGCGCACGTCGAGGTTCCATTGCCCCGACGCCCCGGCGTATCCGTCGACCTGAACCCAGTACGTGCTCGGATCGAGGATCGTGTCGAGGAAGCTCCGGTTCGCGGAGGCGCCGGGCGCGCAGCCGTTCGGGACCTCCACGCCGGGACATGTGGGGCCGCTCCGGAGATCGAGCAAGGTCGTCATCGCCGATCCGATCATGTCGAAGACGACGCGGCTCC
>CALFEQ010000199.1 GCA_937949945.1 uncultured Myxococcales bacterium | reverse complement strand
CTGAGGACTGAGGACTGAGGACTGAGGACTGAGGACTGAAGCCGTCCGTCACCGCGCGCAGCGGGCGCCGACGGCCCAGTGCTTCGTCGGCGCGCCCCACGTGCGCTTGTTGCCGTACTTGATGTTGTATTGCTCCCTGCCCGCCTCCTGGAAGGAGTACTGCATCACGCCACCTTCCTCGGTGAATGTCTCGACCGCGCCCGCGAGGTCCATGTGGCCGAACGGCCCGACGCCCTGCGGGAAGCGACCGGGCGCGGGGAGCCAGTACCCGCGATCGACGTGACCCGGAGGCGGAGCCGGCCACGCGTAGTTGAAGTAGTAAGACGCAAAATTCCCGATCGGGAGATCGTTGCCCCACGGGTACGTCCGCGCGTTGTCGCCCCCGTTCACGGCGAACTTCCACTCGTCGTACTTGGGCAGGCGTCCGCCTCCATCCCAGTGGCAGAAGGCCACGAAGAGCGCCTTCGTCGCGCAGTTGAGCACCTTCGTATCGAGCTGCTCCTTCGTGAGCTCGCGCGGGATGTCGCCGTTCGCGGCCTGCTGGTCCGGCGAGAACCAGAAGGCGGGCGCGCCCTCGCCCTTCACCCAACAGCCGGGACCGAGGCTGCTGCCGTAGCTCGTCGCGCCCCTCTGCCCCACGCCGAGCTGCATCACCGCCTCGGCCTCGCTCCCCGGGACGCTGTCCGTCCACGCCTTCGTCCACCCCGGAGGCGGATTCGCGGTGACGAACGATTTGACGTCGTAGTTCACGTCCTCGAGGAACGCGCGCATGCGGCCCGCGGTGATGAGGTACTTGTCGAGCTTGTACGGTCCGCCCTGCGCTTCGGGCCGAGGAACTTCGATCACCGTGCAGCAGTCCTCGTGCTGCGCCTCGGGCGAACCGACCTCGCCCGGGCCGCACGTGCCGCCACCGGCGACGGCGCGGCAGCTCTTCCCGGCCGCGCAGACGCCCTCACGGCACGCGTCCATCGTGCAGTCCGCGTGCACCTTGCAGCCTTTGCCGACGTCGCATTTGACGCCGGTCGAGCCGCCGCAGTCGACGTCGGTCTCGTCGCCGTTCTTCACGCCGTCGGTGGGCGAAGGCGCGGCGCACGTTCCGGCGGTACAGACGCCGGACACGCAGTCGTCTCCGACACGGCACTTCTTGCCATCGGCACATTTCGCCGGCGATGAGCCGCCGCAGTCGACGTCGGTCTCGTCACCGTCCTGCACGCCTTCGGTCGTACCGGGCCCCGCCCCGCCGCCGTCGGCGGTCGGCTCCGGGTTCGTCGCGGTCGCCTCCGGGTCTTCGCTCGACGAGCAGGCGGCGATGGCGAGCAGCGCGGGTCCGAGGATCGTGATGAAGCCGAACGAGGAGCGTCGTGGACGAGACACGAAGCGCACGGAAAGCCGCATTACACAGAACGTACCGATACGCTCGTGTATCAGGAGCCGAATTTTTCGAGCGCCACGGCGATGGCCGTGGTGCGCGTCCGATCCACGTTGGACTGCGCGCCTACACCCGCGCAGATCGAGCCTCGCGAGCGCGCGGGCTCAGTCGAGCGTGTCGTCGCCGTCGACCAGCGACGAGTCGGGCGGCGGCGAGATGACGGCCGACGACGCGGTGGTCCTCGCCTCCGCCGGAGACATCAGCTTGCGCACGAGGTCGGCGCGGTTGGCGACGCCGAGCTTCTGGTACAGCCGGCGCACGTACGTGCGCACGGTGTTCTCCGACAGCCCCGAGATCGCCGCGACGTTGACGCCGCTGTAGCCGGCCACGAGCAGGCGCGCGATCTCACGCTCGCGCTTGCTGAGCCCCTCGATCGGCGCGGCCTTCTCCTGGTGCTCGACGCGCAGGATGGCGCACTTCGCGTTGTTGAAGACGGGGTCGCCCTCGATCTTCGCGACCGCGACGACGGCGCCGGACGGAAGGCGCGGCGGCGTCGGGAGCGGCTCCTGCTTCGCGCGCGCCTGGAGCGACTGTTCGGCGGCATCGACGATGTGGTCCTCGATCGGAGCGACATCCGTGTCCCACTCGATGCCGCGCTCACGGTTCGCCGCCCAGATGACCTTCTTCTTCTCGCGATCGACGACGAAGAGCGTGCCGCTCACCTTGCTGAACGCACGGAGCGCGGCGGCTTCGCGCGAGAGCTCGTCGTACGCGATCTGCGCTCGAGCACCGGCGGCGACGAATGGGCCGAGCGCCTCGAGCTTCTGGATGTCCTCCTGGGTGAACTCGCCCTCCGACTCGCGCCGCTCGAGGCCGGCGAGCCCGAAGAGGACGCCGCCCTCGTGCATGAAGAAGAGGAGCGCGTGCTTCATGCCGCTGTCGGCGTGCGCGGCGAAGTACGGCAACTTCATGCGCTCGTCGTCCGGGTAGAGCTCGTTCGCGAGATAGACGCGACGCGTCGTCTCGACGACGCTCTTCGTCTCGAACCCGAACGCCTGAGTCAGACGAATGCCCGGCTCCGCCCTGAGCGGCTGCGGGACGCCGTCGACGAGCCGCGACGAGTCGCTGTACGCGCGCGCGTCCTCCGTGCCGAAGCAGATGAAGGCCCCCGAGGCGGGGACGAGCTGGCGCATCGCATCCATGACGCGCCGGCGGAAGCTCGCGCGTGTGCCGTGTTGCACCACCGAGAGTCGCGCCGCATCAAGCCCAGCCTGTTCCATCGTGCTCTCCCCTCACTTCGGTGTCCGCGCCTCCAGCGGCGCTCGCTCGTCCGCCTCCCCAAACGACGAAGTCGAGAACCGTCGACGCTCTGCTCCCGGTCGATGGCGGTTCGGCTTCGATGCCCTCTCGCGGTCTCTGAAGAATCGGACGGTCTACCTCGGCATGCTCGGCCCCGCGCCGCTTGTCGTGGCATACTCTACTCATGTCGGACTTCGCAACGGAAGGCGATCGCGCTGCGGGGCACCTCGTCTTCGACTGGAACGAGGTGAACCGGAAGGGCCGGATTCTGCCGAAGAACGCCACGTTCTTCGACGAGACCCTGCGCGACGGGCTCCAAAACCCCTCCGTCGTGGATCCGAGCATCGAGGACAAGCTCAAGATCCTCCACCTCATGGAGGATCTCGGCATCCACGTCGCAGACGTGGGCCTTCCGGGGTCGAGCAAGCGCGCGTTCGAGGACGTCCTTCGCATCTGCAAGGAGGTCACGGACTGCAAGATGAAGATCAAGATCGCGTGCGCGGGTCGCACCGTCGTGAGCGACATCACGCCGATGATCGAGCTCTCGCAGCGCGCCGGCATCCCCATCGAGGTGTACGCGTTCATCGGGTCGTCGCCGATCCGCCAGTACGCCGAAGACTGGGACGTGAACCTGATCGCGAAGCGGAGCGCCGAGGCGATCGACGTCGCCGTGAAGGCGGGCCTGCCGGTCGCGTACGTGACGGAGGACACGACGCGCTCGCGCCCCGAGGTGCTGACGACGCTGTTCCGCACGGCGATCGACCACGGCGCCACGCGCATCTGCCTCTCCGATACCGTCGGTCACGCGACCCCCGACGGCGTGCGCAACCTCATCCAGTTCACGCGCAACGTCATCGCCGGCACCGGCGCGGAGGTCGGCATCGACTGGCACGGCCACAACGATCGCGGCCTCGCGCTCGAGAACGCGATCTGGGCGTTCGAGTACGGCGCCGATCGCGTCCACGCCACCGGCCTCGGCATCGGCGAGCGCGTCGGCAACGCGCAGATGGAGCTGTTGCTCCTGAACCTGAAGCTGCTCGGCCAGCTCGAGGGCCACGATTTGACGAAGCTCCTCGAGTACTGCGAGACGATCGCGAAGGCCGTCAAATGGGAGATCCCGATCAACTACCCGCTCGTCGGCCGCGACGCCTTCCGCACCGCGACGGGCGTGCACGCCGCCGCCATCATCAAGGCGCTGGCGAAGGGCGACACCTGGCTCGCCGATCGGATCTACAGCGGCGTCCCGGCCGGCATGATCGGCCGCAAGCAGGAAATCTGCATCGGCTTCATGAGCGGCGCCTCGAACGTCAACTACTGGCTCTCGCAGCGCGGCATCCCCTCCGACGAGACGCTCGTCGCCGAGATCCTGAAGGCCGCGAAGGCGCAGAACCACATCATGACGGACGACGAGGTCATGGCCGTCGTGAAGCGCGTGCGCGGGTGACGCGCGTGTCCGGCTCGGCGGACGGACGCGCGCCTCCCGCGGACGAGAGGCGCGCGTCGCCCGATCAGTAGTCGATCGCCTGCAGGCCCCACTCGCCGAGCGACGCGATCGCGCGCCGGTCGTCCATGAGGACGTGCGAGCTGTAGCCGTAACCGCGGAGGTTGACCTCGCTCAGCAGCGTCGGCTTCGGCGTGGCCGTGTCCCAGATCGCGAGCCCGGCGGGGGTGTAGAGCGCGACCTTCGTGCCGTGCGCCGCCAGCGGCCACTCCGCCTCACCCACCATCTCGCTCACGATGGCGAGCCGGCCGTCGCGGATCCCGCCGATGGCCCAGAGGCCGCCGTCCTCGATCACCTTCGGCTGGTAGTCCTGTCCCGTGTACGTCCCCGACCAGTCGAGGATCCTGTGACGCGTGACGTAGATTCGGTCGTCGGCGATCTGGACGCCGGCGATGTTCTGCGCGGGCGGCGTCAGCACGTGCCGGAGCGTCACCTTCGCGTCCGCCACGTCCGACAGCTTGAAGTCGCGCGTCACGAGGACGCACTGCTTCGCCAGCCAGTCGAACACGCTTCGCCTGCCGAGATTCTCGTGACAGTACGTGAAGCCGCGATGGTCGCCGGCGACGTCGGCCGGCACCGGGATGCGCGTCGCGTGGTAGTCGACCGTCACGAACCGGCTCGACGCCTCGTCGGCGAGCAGGAGCGAGCCTGGCGTGTTGATCGACGGGAGCAGCGCCGGCGTCTCACCGCGCAGGTCGACGCGGTCGACGAAGAAGCGGACCTTGTCGGGGTTCTTCGTCGATTGCACCCAGCGCGAGGTGAGCACCATGCCCCCGAAGACGTGGAGCGGCGACGAGCCGAGGCTCTCCGGCAGAGCGACCACGGACGTCTTCGGCTGCGCCGGCGTGCCGAAGTCGACGACGTGCACGCGACGCTCGACGCGGTAATCCCGATACACCCCGAGCTCGGTCTTCTTTTCCGCGACCGGCTCGAGACGGGTCTCGATGTACGCGAGCTTCGCGCCGAGCTGCACGATCGCTTGCCCCGACCCGACGAGCGAGCCGCCCCTTCCGCCGTAGTACGACCAGAACGACCGTCCGTCCCAGAATCCGGATCCGCCGTATCCTCCGCCCTTCCAGGGCTCGCGCAGGTCGACGAAGGGTGACTCCACCTTGGAGACGAGGGTCGGCTTCGCCGGGTCCGACACGTCGATCGCGGCCGCGACGAGCTTCCCGCCCATGGAGTCGTCGCCGTACGTGTAGACGGGCAAGGCGACGTACAGCTTGTCGCCGTTCGCGAAGAGGCGCGCCTCGTACCACGCAGCCCAAGAGTACTGCTGCGAGCAGTACGCCGTGCTCGAAGGCAGGATCGAACGGAGCGAGAGCCTGCCCACGACCGCGGCGTCGTCCGGGTTCTCCTTCGGCGTGAGCGAGAGCATCGCTTCGCCCGTCCACCAGTCGTTCGTGATGCTCGCGACGTGCTTCGGAAGCTCGGCGAGTCGATAGGCAGGGTTCGCGAGGTCGATCTCGTTCGTCTTCACCGGAGCGTCCCGCGAGGCGATGTCGAAGCTCGTGACGCTGCGGTCCGACATCGCGATGAGCCGACCGTTCGCGATGAAGGCACGCCGCGGCATGCCCCAGTACTCGGCGACCCCACGAAGCGCGAGGTCGTCACGGCCGTAGTCGATGATCTGGATGCCGCTCTGAGGCTGCTCGCACTCGCCCCAACGACCGTAGGAGGCGAAGGGGACGAGGATCAGGCCGTGGTCGTCGAGGACGCGGACCGACTTGTGGATTCGATCCTGGTCCTCGGCGAGGCTCCCCCAACCCGCGCCGAAGGAGACGCGCTTCAGCATCGTCGGCTTCGACAGGTCGGAGACGTCGAAGAGCGACACGGCGAGCCTCGCCTGGCTCGGGATCGTGTCGTCCCAGCCGAAGCCCACGAGCCGATCCCCGCGCGGCTCCATGTGGAAGACCCAGCCCGGCATCTCGAGCTCGCCCATCTGTTTCGGCGCGGCCGGATCCGAGAGATCGATCGTGAAGAGCGGGTCGGTGCGCTGGGCGGTGATCGCGTAGCCGCGCGTCCCGTCGAAGCGGACGCTCCGGAGCTGCTCGGGCCTCGGGAGAACGAGCTCCGTCGAGCCGAGTGGCTTGATCACCATCGAGCTCTCGACGGTGAACGTCTGCACCTTCGGGTTGACCGTTCCGCCTCCGCCCCAGCCGTCGTTGAACTGGCTGACGACCCGGAGCACTCCGTCGTACTCGTCCATCTGCCAGCGGCTGTTGATCTGACCGGCGACGGGGACGTCCGCTCCCTTCACCAGCTTGCCCGTCGGATCGCTGATGTCGACGACCTGGATGATCGAGCTCGCCACCTGCGAACCCGGCGTCCAGCTCCACTCCGGTCCCGCGATGTAGAGCCGCTGGTTCGTCGCGCTGACGCTGCGCTGCCAGGCATGGTAGCTCTGGTTCGGAGACGAGAAGACGAGCTGGTCGCGCTTCGTGATCGCGGCGCCGACGTCGAAGCTCGTCACGACCGTCGCCGGCTTCGACTGGCAGCCCCAGCAGTAACCGTTCTCGTACGTGACCACGTACGCCGTGCTGCCGACGAGCCGCGAGTCCGCGATGGTCCCCGGGACGTCGAAGTGCGAGAGCTCGGTGATGGCAGCGGGGTTCGTGACGTCGAGCGCGAGGATCTCGCTCGTCTGCACCCAGCGCCCGTAGGGGAGCCCGTCGGCGGGAACCCAGCGGCCGAACTCGTTCAGCATCACGAACGCACGGCCGTTCTCGACGTACATCTCGAACGGTACGGCGTCGATGCGCTTCCGGCCGAGGAGCTTCATCCGATCCGGATTCGTGATGTCGACGATCGAGAGCCCCCCGTACCTCGAGAGCGCGTAGAGGCGGTTGCCGTCGACCTTGATGATGTCCGCCTCCTGCACGGCGCGCTCGGCCGCTTCGTCGGCGCCGTCCGAAGGCGCGGCCGATCCCGACGATCCCGAAGACGACCCGGCCGCGCCGGCGTCCGTGGCCGCCCCATCGGAAGAGGCGCCTCGCCCGCGCGGATCGTCGGACTCGAAGCCGTTGTCGACCTCGAGGCCGTCGGCGGGCCCTCCGCTGCCACAGCCGATCGCGAGAGCCAAGGCGGACATCGACACGGTCAAGGGAAGCAACGCACTCAGACGCATGGCGGGGGTCGCCTTGCAGATCGGATGCCGACGAGAAACGTCGAGAAAACACGGGTGCCGAGCGAACGCCGGGTGTGCCACGTGTGCCGCGAGGCTCGTGGCGGATCAGGGCCGGTGGCGGGACGATCATCGGATCGTCGCAGCTTTCCGAACGTCCGCTTCGCGCGCAGCTCGTCGTGGGCGGCGCAGAACGGCCTGGCGTTCTCAGCCTCGCCGCTCCCGCCGAGCGTCCGCTCGTGGATGTGGTCGATCTCCACGAACGCTCTCGTCGACGAAGGTGCACTGCCCGCCGTCGCGCTCGTACAGCTCCCGGCGGACTGCGTTCGTGACGTAGCCCGGTCGCGTGCTCTTCGTCCCCGTTGGATCCGCCGGCTTGCGTGGGCGCTTCGTCTTGCCGAACCGCTGCTTCTCGAGCTCCGCGACGAGCGAATCGACGGCGCGCTCGAGGACGCCCCCGAGATCGCAAGTCTCGACAAGCAAAATCGACATCGAACCGTCCATTCTTTGCACCGGTTATCGACGGCGCATGCGAACCTGCGAACGCTGGCTCACTCCGATCGTGCATCGCAGGCGACGGCTCCCGTCCGGCAGGAAGCGATGCGCTGGCGGTCAGCCCGAGCGCCTGGCGCGACGCTCGCCTCGACACACCCCAGAGATGTGTCGAGGTGCGGAGCGGCGTGCCAGTCGACTTGTCGACAAGCTAGTAGGCGCAGCGGCCGCCGATGGAGTAGTAGCCGTTCTTCTCCCCGGGCAGGCCGGCGTTTCCATAGAGCTGCCCGTTGCCCCAGATCCACGGGCCGAACCCGACGCCGGGCGGCGAGCCGCGGCGGGCGTCCATCCAGATGTAGCCGCCGTTGAACGCGGCGGCGTTCGCGCCGTGGTGCTCGAAGTCCGCCTTCCACACGAACTGGCGCGGCGAGTCTCCGACCCACTCGAGGAGGTTGCCCGCGGAGTCGGCGATGCCGACCTGATTGTTCCCCTTCGGGAACCGCCCGGGCGGCGAGATGAGGAACGAGACCTCCGCCGGCTCGCCCTGCGCGTTCTTGCGGTAGTTCTCGGGCAGCGGCGTCGTCTTGAAGGCGCCCTCGATGTTCAGTCGCTCGAGCGGATCCGGACGGGTCACGCTCTGCAGCTCCTCGTTGCCCCACGGGTACTTCGTCGTGCCGCCATTCGTGAACGCGGCTTTCAGCTCCGCGACCGTGGCGATGTGACCACCGTCCCAGACGCACAGAGCCTGGAGCAAGGGCCAGGGGACGCAGTTGAGCGCCTTCTCGTCGAGCACCTCCTGCGGGAAGTCCGAGTAGTCCTCGTCGGTCGGAGGCGTCCAGTAGGTGTGCCCCGTGTAGCTCCCCTGCTGACAGGCCTTCTTCTTCCACGGACCGAGAATCGCGTTCGCGCTCTCGATGTCCGTCGGGAGCGCCTCCGGATCCGTCCACTCGGGCTTCCAGCGCTCGGGCGGGAGCGAGTCGACGAAGCCTTTGATGTTCCCGTTGAAGTGCTCGATGAACGTGCGCATGCGGCCGGCGGTCACGAGGTACTTGTCGATCGTGAACTCGCCCTGCTTCGCCTTGGCGCAGCAGTCGTCGGTGCCGTCGGCGCCGCACGTCCACCCGCCGTGCTTGCGCTTGCAGCTCGGCGCGGTCACGCACTTGCCGTCATCGCGGCATCCGTACTCGCAGTCGGCGGGACACGTGACGGGGTTTCCGCATTGATCGCCCGTGCACTCGGCGCCCGGCTTCAGCGGCGAGCACGCGCCGGCGTTGCACTGCCCGCTCTTGCACTCGTCGTCGCTCGTGCAGGGCGTACCGGGGTCGTTGCCGTTCGGATTGACGACGTCGACGTCGGCACCGGCTCCGCCGGCGAGCTCCACGTCGTCCCCACACGCGGCGACGCCGAGCGTCGAGCCCACGACCGCGAGGATCAACCCGAAGATTCGATGATGCACCCGTCGTCTCCTTTCAGCGTCTGGTCAGCGTCCTCGACTCAACGCCCCGGTCCGATCAGGAAGGCGAGCGCCCCGGGGAGACGCTTCGCGAACGAGGGCGGGGTGGGCTTCGCGTTTCCACTGCCGACGGTGAACGCGAGCGACTCGCCGCTCGTGTAGCCCGCCTTTCGGAACGCCTCGAGGAAGGCCTCGGTCGGCCCGACGACCTTCTCCGTGTACGCCGGCTCGTCGACCTCGTGCGCGCCGTAGTCGACGTAGACCCGGAGCGGTCGGTTCGGGCCCTCGAGCGCCTTCTTCGCCTGCTCCACGATCCACTGCCGGTCCCACCACACGCAGCCCGACTGCGTGCCGAACGCGCCGAACACGTCTCCGTGACGGAGCCCGAGGTAGGCCGAGATGAGGCCGCCCAGCGACGCGCCGATGGTGAAGGTGTTCTCGCGGTCGGGGCGCGTGCGGAGCCTCGCGTCCACCATCGGCTTGATCTCGTGGAGGATCATCGCCGCATAGCTCGGCCCTTTGCCGCTGCCCGCATAGTCGCGCGAGGGCGTCGGCGTGAGCTCGGCGAGCCGCTTCGACTCGTTGATGTCCGTGAGAAGGTCGCTGTCGTTGTCGATCGCGACCACGATCGCCTCCGCGATCGCGCCCGAGGCGATGCCCTCGTCCATGACGTCGTCGATCGCCATCGTCCCGGCCGCGTTCGACTGCGCCGTCGGAGAGGCTCGGAACGCGAACTGACCGTCGTGCACGTAGAGGACCGGATACCGCGCGGCGGTGTTCTCCGCGTAGCTCGGCGGGGTGTAGACGCGGATGGCACGGGTGCTCGGGTGGACCTGCGACGACCAACGCGCCCACATCACCTCGACCTTGCCCTTGATCGCGTCGAACCAAGGGTAGATGTCGGCCGTCTCTCCCGGACGCACGACGTAGCGAGGGCCTCGCGCCGGTTTGCCGTCGAGCATCGGCTGGAACTCGAAGGGCTGCGAGATCGGACCGAGGTCGAGCTCCCAGACGTCGTCGCCTTTCGCGCTCATGACGCGGGAATCCGCCTCGGAGGGCGCATTCGAGCCGCGGATGGTGAGGGTACGCGAGCCAGCCGGATAGTGGACTCGGATGACGGCGTGCCGAGCCTCCGGCGACTGCTCCGCGTCCTCGGTCGCCGGAGCGGGAGCGACGAGCGTCGGCTCCGGCTCGGTGCTCTCATCCTCGCCGTACATGCCACCGCAGGCGACGAGGCTCGACGCTACGACGATGAGCAGACGAGTCTCGAAGGACATGGCTCTCACTCCCTCGTGCAGGACGCGTTCTGGGAAGGCGTCACCCACGTGAAGACGGGGAAGCCGAGGATCACGCGATCGGGGATCTTCGGGTAGTAGCCGATGAAGTTGAAGCACATCTCGTCGCCCGTGCCTTCTCCGAAGCCGACGGTGGTGTCGCCCGGGTTCTTCCACGTGCAGCGGGTGCGCATCACGTCGCCGGCACCGACCGAGGCCGAGATCGGGTAGTTGGCCTGCGCCTCGAACGAGAACTCCTTCTGCTCGAAGATCGTCTCGGGCGCTCCGTTGCCGCCGCGGAGGCGCTCCGTGGACATCGCCTGACCGAGCGTGTGCATGTGTGGCGACGCGTTGAAGAACTTCACGCCGTTGAACTCCGCGCCGAGGCGATAGTCGCAGCGGATCGTGGTCGTCGAACGCGGCGGGATCTGGAAGTTGATCGAGCCGAAGGCGAGGACGCCCGCGTCGTTCGGCCGGAGGTCCTCCGTCGTGCAGAGGTCGTAGCCGCTGTTGTCGACGCCCTCCTTCGTGAGCGCGCTGTTGTAGTGGATCTGGAGCACCCAGTGCGTCGTCCCCGCCTCCTCGGGGAAGCCCGCCTCCGGCGGCAGCTCGAGGTTGTTCCCGCCCGGCGCCCAGCCGGCGACGAGCTTCCAGGCGGCCGAGCCGAACGCGCTGCACTCGAACGGCTCGCTGCTCACGGAGGTGTTCGTCTGGAAGAGCAGGATGTGATGGACGATCTTGGCGTTGTCGACGTGCGGCGCGAGCCCGATGACGTGCCGCTTCTTCGCCCTCTGGATGTCGACGCCGAAGCAGACGTACTGGTCGACGGGGCCGTTCGCCTTCATCGTGTACGGCTTGGCCGCGCGAAGCGTCGTGTCCGGCTTGCACGAGAGCGGCTTGACGCCGTCCTTCGGAGCTTCGTTCCTGCACGTCGCATCGGAGGCCTGGGCGCCGCCCGCGATCCACTGGTCGAGCACGGCGAGCTCGTTGGCGTCGAGGCGAGGCTGCGGGCTCGGCGGCATCGGGCGCGCGTCGTCGTGGATGCGCTCCTTCACGATCTCGTAGATCTTCTTGTTCGCGTTCGCGCCGAACCCGGGCTTGTGGAGATCCTCCCACGTGACGAGCGGCGCGCTCGCGCCGTACTTCGGCTCGCTCGCGTGGCACGTCTGGCAGCGCGTCTTGAAGACCGCGTCGACGTCGCACGGGAGGCCCGTGGCCGTCTCGACGATCCCGTCCCCACCACCTTCGCCTCCACCGGCGGCACCTCCACCAGGCTCCGTGCCGGTGGTGCTGGCGCCGTCCCCGCTCTCCGCGGGGGCGGCGTCCGTGGCCGTGCACGCGACCGCGGTGAAGAGGGCCGTCCCTACGGCGACCAACGTGATGGCGAGCTTCGTTGCGTCCATCTCTTACTCCGTCTCGGCGTGATGGCGCCGTCGAACGAATCCAAGAGCAGCGGACGTGCCACGGAGCCCTGTCGCGCAACCGCCGGAGAAATCCTGGATCGCAGAAGCGTCTCGAACGGCGGGCTGGATGGACGAACGAAGTCGATGGTCACGGTCGTGACCCCTGAGCAAAGCCCACGATCGCGCACATTTCCGCCGAGGGGGCGTTGATTTGGTGAGGTGGCCGGCGCAGACTGGCGGGTAGTGCGCCGGCGCTCGGTCATCCCGGTCGTTTACCTGGTCGGCCTCCTCGGCTGCGAGGGGCTCGTCGGGATCCGCGAGCTCGAGGTCGGAGACGGCACCTTCCCCCTCGAGGCGGGGGCGCCCGAGGATCTCGTGGACGGCGGCGCCGACACGGCCACGGACTCCGAGCCGCTCGTCGACGCGTCCGTCGACACGGATGCGGACGCCGGCGCCGAGGTCTTCAAGCGCGTCTTCGTCACGAAGGAGACGACCTCCGGAGCCATCGGCGGGCTCAAAGGGGCGGACGAGCGCTGCAACAATGCCGCGGAGAGCACCAGGCTCGGCGGGACCTGGGTTGCCTACCTGAGCGGCGACGGAATGCGCGCGATCGATCGCCTGACCTTCGACGGGCCCTACCGGCTCCTCGACGGGCGCGAGGTCGTCTCGAAGAAGGAAGACCTGCTCTCGGGCAAGCTGAAGGTGCCGATCAACGTGGTGGAGACGGGCGAGACCGCCGCAGGCAACGTGCGCGTCTGGACCGGCTCGCGAACGAACGGCAACGGAGGCGCCACCTGCAACAACTGGTCGACGAACAATCTATTCATCCTCGGGACGATCGGCTCGCTCGACCGCACGCTGGACGGGCGATGGATGGACAACGGCGGGCCCCCCGGCTTGTCCGATTGGGGCTGCCAGACGGACGCCCGCCTCTATTGCTTCGAGCTGTGATTCCGGTCGCGCGTCGGTCGGCCAGCCCTCGAACGTCGTGCCAGAAACCGTCGGCTCAGCGACGGACGCCTTCCTCTTTCATGCGAGCGAGCACGGCGTTCGCGATGGCGTCGTAACCTGCGCTCGTCGGATGGAAGCCGTCGCGGGTCGGGATCTGCGCAGCGAAATTGTCGATGTAGTGGCAGCGAAGCCCGATCGCCGCATTGTTGGTCGTGCACCTCGCCTTTCGTGTCGTGCGCAGATAGTCGATCGCACCCTCGACGACCTTGTTCCCCGAGGTCGGGGTCGGGCCATAACCGACCCAGATGACGTCCTGCACGCCGGCCTGCGCCATCTCGGCGAGGAAGGCGTCGATCGCGTCGTTGATCGAGTCGAGCTCCTGCTTGCACTTGTCGCTCAGCTCCGCCGCCGTCGCCGCGCCGTTGCAGCCGTCGGAGTCGTCGATGTCGTTCGCGCCGCCGGAGACAATGACCGTCTTGATGTTCGGGTCCTCCGCTCGAGCCGACTTGAACTGGTTGGGGATGACGCCGTTCTTCACGGCGACCGGCTTCGGTGGGAACACGTTCGCCCCCGTATACGCGCGGGTTCGATACTTCTTGCCGGCTTTGGCGAGGCTCACGTCGACCCCCTCGTTCCCCGGCCCTTGGAAGAGGTTCGGCAGGCGCATGTACGAGTCGCCGAGCGCGACCACGTCTCGGCCGTCGCCCTCTCCGAGGTCCTCCCGAAGCGGAGCGGGCGACTGCGGCGCTTCGGGGGCGGGTGCGTCCGGCGACGTGGTGGACGTGTTCTCTCCGCCGCCACCTCCGTTCGGTGCGGGGAGGGTCTCCTCGGTGCCGTTCGAGGCTTGCTCGTTGTCGGCCAACGTCGTGTCGGCTTCTCCACAGCCAACGAGCAGAGCGACGCATGCCGCCAGACCATGAGCCCATCGTGCGAACGTCCTCATCGTCTCGACCTCTCTTCGAGCCTCCGCGAGGCTTGCCGGCGGAGCCCACGGAGTGGGTACGCCGTGCACGTTGCTCGAACGATGCCAGCCGAATTTGCTTCCCTCGTCGTACATCCGCGCGGGCGGTTTCGCGGGAAAAAGCGCGCATTTTCGAGAGCGCGATTCGGCAGCGAGGGTCAGAGCCGTGACCAGCGCAAGGCGCCAATGGATCCTCGACCGAGCGGCCACCTCGCGGTGAAGAGCCGATTTTCGTCCGTGCGGCGGGCCGAGCAGCCAAACTGGTCCCTGCGTGCTCGTGACGGCACGGCGCTCGCCTCGCAGGCGTGCGCTCGCCCATTCGTGAGGACTCCATGACACTCTCCTCCCGCTCTCGGCGCTCCCTCGAGGGGCGGCGCGTACTCGTGACCGGCGCAGCCCGCGGCATCGGCGCGGCGCTCGCGCGAAGGCTGACCGCTCGCGGCGCGCGCGTCGCGCTCGTCGGCCTCGAGCCTCGGGAGCTCGAGCGTGTCGCCGCGGAATGCGGCGGCGCTCCCTGGGCCGAGTGCGACGTGAGCGATCGAGAGCAGGTCGACGCGACCGTCGAGGCGATGGTTCGGAAGCTCGGCGGCCTCGACGTCGTGGTGGCGAACGCCGGGGTCGGCGCCCAGCTGCCGTTGATCGGCGGTGACCCTCGGATCTTCGAGCGTCACATGTCGATCAACGTCCTGGGTGCATACTACACGCTTCGCGCCGCAGGCCCGCACGTCGGTCACGAGAACGGCTACGCGCTCGCGATCTCCTCGCTGGCCGCGGCCCTTCACCTCCCCCTCCTCGGTGCGTACTGCGCGTCGAAGTCTGCCGTGGAGGCGATGTGCAACAGCCTCCGGATCGAGCTCGCGCCCACGGGTGCGCGCGTCGGTGTCGCGTACTTCGCCAAGCTCGACACGGACATGACCCGGCGCGGCTTCGGCACGAAGGCGGCCGCGAAGATCGACAGGGCCGGACCGCTGTCGGCCGTGGCGCCCCTCGAGATCGGCATCGACGCGCTCGAGCGCGGGATCGCTCGGCGCTCGCGGCGCATCGTCGCGCCATGGTGGGTCGGCGCCGTCCTTCCGATCCGCATGGTCGCGCAACGGGTCGTCGACGTGGCGCTGCGCGACGGCGTCGCGGAGGCGGTGGAGATCGCGAGGGAAGAGAACGCGCCGCTGACCACGATCCAACCGAACGACGGAGAATCGCGCACGAACGAGACGGCGGCCGAATGAGCGACGACCTCGATGGGCCCCGCATCCCGCCCGGCTCCGTGAAGGAGCTCGGCGTCGTCGGCTGGATCGTCGCGCACACGCTCGGCCTCGCCGCCGGCACGAAGGCCCCGCACCTCTTCACGACGCTCGGACGGCATCGCCGTCTCTTCCGAGCATGGCTGTCGTTCGCCTCGCGCCTGATGCCCTTCGGCGTGCTGCCACGCCGCGAAAGCGAGCTCGTCATCCTCCGCGTCGCGCACCTCCGGCAGTGTCGCTACGAGCTCGAGCATCACGCACGCCTCGGCGCGAGAGCAGGCTTGAGCGAGGCCGACATCGAGCGCGTGAAGGAAGGCCCCGACGCGGAGGGCTGGTCGGCGCGCGAGCGCCTGCTCCTTCGCGCGGCCGACGAGCTGCATCGGACGCAGGACATCTCCGACGCGCTCTGGTCGGAGCTCGGTCGCGAGCTCGACGAAGAGGAGCGGATCGAGCTCGTGATGCTCGCCGCCCACTACGAGATGCTCGCCACGACGATCCGAGCGCTCCGGATCCAGCCGGACGCTCCGAGGCGGATGAGCTCACGGTCGTGACCAGCGACGTTCCCGGGCGATCCGCTCTCAGACGCGTTCGTTCGAGCGCGCCTTCGCGTTTTCGCGACATCGCACGATTGCAGCGCCGCGGCACGGAGCCTGCTCCGCCTCCGTGCGATGCGTATCGCACCACGATGGCGGATCCTCGCGCTCACCGGATGCCTCCTCGGATGCTCCGGTTCGGGCTCCGAGACGGAGGTGCTCGCCGGGGATCGGCCTCCCGCGCCGGCAATCGAAGAAACGACCGAGACGAACGCGCCCGGAGCGATGCCACCTCCTCCTGCCGAGGAGGAAGCCGCCGGACCACCCGAGGGCCCGCTCGTCGTCGCGCCGGAGGACCTCGAGAAATGGGTCTGGGTACCGATCGCAGGCACGCGCTGCGCGGACGACACCGAAGCAGGCATCGGGGTGAACTTCACGAAGGAGAGCCGCGACCTCGTCATCTTCTTCCAGGGCAACGGCGTCTGCTACGACCTCTTCACCTGCACGCTTTTCAAGGACCTGCTCGTCGGGATGGGAGACGACCCCCTCAGGCACATGTGGTGGGGCAACCCGGCCGTCGGCGAGCGCGGGATCTTCGATCGGAACGATCCGATGAACCCGTTCCGAAAGAGCAACTTCGTCGTGTTCCCGCACTGCACGATCGACGGGCACACGGCCGACAAGAAGACGACCTACCCGACGCTGGGCACCGTCCATCAGCACGGGTACCGCAACGTGACGCTCGCGCTCGACCTCATCGTGCCCACGTTCCGCGACGCGACGCGCATCGTCGTCGCCGGCTACAGCGCCGGCGGCATCGGCGCGACGGTGAACTACCACCAGATCGCGTCCGCGTTCGAGGCCGTCGGCCAGCCGCCTCCGATGCTCATCAACGACTCGGGGCCGATCCTGCGCCCGCCGTACCTCACGAAGCACGCAGCGAATCAGCTCCGCGCGGGCTGGGGCTTCGATCGGACGATCGACACCTTCTGCCCGAAGTGCAAGAGCGAGGGCCTGCACGCGATCTACTCGACGATCGCCGAGCTGCATCCGGGCGTCCGCGTGTCCCAGCTTTCGTCCTACGCGGACGGCGTCGCGACGATGCTCTATCGCCTCATGAACCGCGACATCAACGTGTTCGACGCGACGAAGCTGAAGAGAGGCCTGCTCGATCTGGACGACTGGATGGCGAAGAACCAGACGCAGCTCGCGCCGAGCATCCAGCGCTCGTTCTACTTCCCCGGCGACGAGCACGGCGCCGTCGTCTTCCAGTCCATCGGGACACGCGCAGGCCTCCCCGGGTTCCTCGAGGCTCAGCTCGGCGGAAGCCCCGACTGGAAGTCCGTCAGGCCGTGAGCCGATGGGCGTGCAGCGTCGCGATCACGCCGAAGGCGCCGCGACGCCGCCGCTCACTCGCACTTGCCGTTGTTCGGCAGACACTGCTTCACCGAGCCGATCTCGGTGCACGTGAAGCCCTTCGCGCAATCCGAGGTCGCCTCGCACGCCCGAGCGCAGAAGCCGGCGCCCGACGGCACGCCGCCGTCGCCTTCCGCTTCGTCGGGCGGAGGCCCGCCACGGAAGATGCACAGCGCCCCGGGCTCGCAGTCGTCGTTCGACGAGCACGCGCTGCACTGCACACCGCCTCCCGCGCCCGTCCCGGCGTCGTCCGCGGGCGGAGCCGTCGATGCGTCGTGGGACGGACGCTGCCCGACGCCGGGCGGAGGCCGATCGGGATCGACGAAGCATTCGTCCCAGCACATGGGCCAGCACGTCGGGTAGCAGCCCCAACCGTCGCACCAGTAATCGCAGTAGGTCCGGCAGCGACGGTGGACGTGGTCGCAACGCACCGTCCGGTACCCGGGATCGCCGCAGCTCGCCGCGACGAGCACCGTGAGCCCCGTTACCGCGAGCGCGATCGCGCGACGCACGACGGCTGAGCTCCGCTCGGCTTCCATGCCCTCAAGTGTTGCGCCCTCGCTCGGTCGTTTGCAAGGCGCGCCGCCGACGGTCGGCGCCGAGCGCGCGACCGCGCCGGGCGGAGCTCGGCGTCAGATGCCGAGCCACGGAGCAGGCGGGAGCGTCTGCGTCGCGTGGCGGATCTCGAAATAGAGCATCGGGCCGCGCCCTTCGTCTCCGACGCTCCCGATGCGCTCGCCCGCCGAGACCTCGTCGCCGACCTTCACGTCGATGGACGCGAGGTTGCCGCTGACGGAGAAGTAGTGGTCGCCGTGATCGAGGATCACCAGCCGGCCGTACGGACCGTAGCGATCGGCGAAGGCGACACGCCCCGGGAACACCGCGCGAACGGGCGAGCCGAGCGGAGCGCGGATCTCGAGCCCCGGGCCGTCCGTGCCCTCGCGCCTCGCCGGGCGCACCTCCGAACGACCCGCGAGCGGAAAGAGCAGGCGCCCCTTCGACGCCGCGAAGCCGCCGGGGAACCCGACGGGAGCGGCGCCGTTGCCGCCGTAGACGGCCACGTAATCGCTCGCGCCGCTCGACGTCGCGAACGCCCGATCGAAGGCCTGCTGCCGCCGCGCCTCGTCCTCGGCCGCCGCCCGCGCGGCGTCGAGGGCGCTGCGCTGAGCGGCGAGCGCGACCCGATCGCGGGCGATGCGCTCGAGCGATCGAGCGAGCGTGGCGCCGCGTTCGCGAAGGTCTTTCTCGAGGGCGAGGTCGGCCGCGAGGGTTCGGCGCGCCCGCTCGACGCGGATGGCATGCGTGACGAGCGCCTCGAAGCCTCCGCCGACCGGGAGCATGCCGGCCCGCGTGAGCCGGTAGAACGCGCGGCCCCGCGCGAGCGCCCGCGCGTGCGTCTCCGCGATCTTGGTGCCGATCTCGGTGAGCTCGCGCTTCGTGGCCTCCTCTTCGGCGTCGAGATCCGCGATGCGGCGGTCGAGGGCGGCGAGCGCCAGCGCGGGCGACTGCGGGGTCATCGCCGTCGTTCCCGACGTCGGCGCCACCGGCACGAACTCGGTGGACTCGGTGGACTCGGTGGAGGACGACGTCGCCGCACGCCCGTCGCTCGGCGACGCGAGCGCGGCAGCGAGCGCGAGGACGATGCCGATCGACACCCGCCTCATACCGTCACGAGCCTCCGCAGCCCGAGGAGCGCCGCGAACATGCCGAGCAGCATTCCGACCACCACCATGCCGACCATGACCGGCCACGGGAGGAAGGACGGCTCGACGCCGACCAGCGACGCGAGCTCGCCGTCGAGGCGGCCGCGGACGAGGAAGAAGAGCGCGGCGAGGAGGCCGATCGCGCCGAGCGCACCGAGCGCGCCTTGCGACATCCCTTCGACCAAGAACGGCCCCTTGATGAAGCGGTCGGTCGCGCCGACCAGCTTGAGCACCTCGACCTCCGTGCGGCGGCGCTGGAGCGCGAGGCGGATCGTCGAGCCGACGACCGCGAGCACGGACGCGAACACCACGATCGCGAGGAGCGCAGCGGCCGCGACACCGCCGCGGATGAGGCGGCCGAGCCGCTCCGTCCAGGCCTGGTACGTCTCCACGTCGTCGACGGCGGGCAGCTGGCGCAGCTTCGCGACGACGTCCGCGAGGTCGGCGTCGGTGACGTCGCTGCGGACGTCGATCTCGATCGAAGCGGGAAACGCCTCGACCGGAAGCGCCGCGAGCTCCGTGTGCTGACCGATTTCCTTCTGGCCGAACTCCGCGCGAGCCTGCGACGCGGACACGTAGCGAACGGAGGTGACGATCGGGACGGCCGCGAGCGCGCTCTTGAGCGCCTCCACGTCCTGCGCCGCGGCGTTGTCCTTCAGGTAGATGGACGCGCGCCCCGCGTGCGCCCATCGCTCCTCGATCGAGTGCAGGTTCGTGAGGACGAGGAGCGACGCGCCGAGACAGACGAAGGCGACCGCGAGAGAGAAGATGGAGAGCGCGTGGAGCCTCCACTCGCGGAGCATTCCTCGCCGCGCCCTTCGCGTCGTGCCGATGGATCCGTCGAGCATCAGAGTCCTCGTGAATGAGACTTCGGTGGTGAGCCGGGCTCGTTCGTCAAACGGGCAGCTCGTTGTCGCAGAAGTCGTCCTCGACCACCGCGACGCCGTTCGGGACGTCGACGGCCTTGCCCTCGTCGAGGACGATGAGCCTGCGCGGCCGCACGTCGAGCAACGAGCGATCGTGCGTCGCGAAAAGGACCGTGGTGCCGGTGTCGTGGATCTCCTCGAAGAGCCCGAGGATGTCGAGCGCGAGCTGCGGATCGAGGTTGCCGGTCGGCTCGTCCGCGAGGATGAGGGCGGGCTCGCCGACGATCGCGCGCGCGATGGCCACGCGCTGCTGCTCTCCGCCCGACAGCACGCCCGCGGGGTCGCCGCCGCGCCCCTTGAGCCCGACGCGCTCGAGCGCCTCGCCCACGCGCGAGCGGATCATGCGTGAAGGGAGGCCGAGCACCTCGAGGGTGATCGCGACGTTCTCGTAGACGCTCCACGACTGGACGAGCTTGAAGTCCTGGAAGACCACACCGATGTTGCGCCGGAGGAACGGGATCGACTCGCTGCGCAGTCGGGTGATGTCGCGTCCCAAGAACAGGATGCGTCCCTCGTCCGGCTTCTCGGCGGCATACAAGATGCGAAGAAGGGTGCTCTTGCCCGACCCGCTGGGCCCGGTGATGAAGACGAACTCGCCGCGCTCGATGATGAGGTTCATCCCTCGCAGCACGGGCGCACCGGGCCGGTACGACTTGTAGACGTCCTCGAACATGAGGATCGGGCGATTCGCGGCCTCTCGCGCGAACCGCTCCGATCCAGCGCGGAGCATGGGACGGAAAGGCTTCGACTCGCCGTCGTCGAGGTGCCGTGCGCCCGAGCTCGGGGCTCCGGAGTCCCGTCCTCGCTGGTGGCTGCCGCCGTCGCGTTCCCGCATGTTCCTTCGCCTACAAGCAATGATCGCGTGCTTACAAGTTTTCGACCCCGCGGGCCGGCCATGGCCCGACCGAGGGAGCAAAAATCTCGCGAGGCGAGGCGGCGCGAGAGCGAGGCCGAGGGAGGCGCGGAGGGGCAAGTCGCGCCTTCCCATGGAGCCGCAGCGGCGAATACCATCGAGTATTCGTCGTCGAACCTCGTCGGGTCCTGTGGTCCACGCGCGGGAAGAACGGAGGGACTGACCGAGGACACCGAGAGAGCGGAGAGGAGCAAGGTATGAGGAGCGTCCAGCTGGCAGGGCTCGTGGCCATGGTTCTCACGGCGTCCTGCGCCGTCCACATCAGCACGGACGGTGGCGGGAGCACCGGACCGCGAGCGCAAGCACCCAACACGACGCCACCGCCCGCCCAACCCCGCCCCGCCGCGGCGCCGCGGCCCGCTCCAGCCGCGGCTGCGCCTTCCTCGAAGCCGACCACGTCGGGTGGCTCTCAGGGGATCAAACGCATCGGTCGTCCGTCCTCCCAGCCGGCGCAGCCGGCGCCCGCCTCCACGCAGACGTCGGCGATCAGCCCCGTGATCACCAACCTCGGCCTCAACATCGCCAAGGTGCAGGCGCTCAAGGCACGCAACCCGAAGCCGTGCGGGTACATGGAGGTCTCGCCGAACAACTGGGTGTACGTCGACTGCGAGGCCTACAAGCCCGCGGTGAAAGCGATCCCACACCTCTCGGCGAAGAAGGCGAAGCTGCTACGAGCACGCAAGACGCTCGTCAAGCCGGTCAGCACCTACTCGCTGAGCAAGCTCGTGACGCTGAACCCGAAGATCAAGGCCATCGGGATCAAGCGCCCCGAGGTCGGCGGATCCACGGCGCCGCCCGTCGGTGGACCGGACCAGATCGCCGACGAATTTCCGAAGACCGTCGACCATCGCGCGGAGAACCTCGAGGGCCCCATCAAGAACCAGGGCGGTGTCGGCTCGTGCACGGCGCACTCGCTCTCGTCGGCGCTCGACAACGCCGCCATCCGCGCCAAGGTCCTCTCCCCCGGCGACCGCGACAAGATGTCCTCGCCGCTCCACGTTTGGTCGCGCTACGGGCTGCCCGACATGGGCGCGGCGGCGGACTCGAACATCGCCCAGCCCGTCGCCATCTACAAGCTCTGGCCGCAGAGCGACAGAGAGGCCTGCATGATGTTCCAGGCGGACGGCTCGTTCGCCCGGGACTGCGCGGAGACGTACAACGTCAAACCGGGCTCGTGGCGCAGCGACCCCACGATCATGGCGAAGTACGAGAAGGCCCAGAGCGAGGGCATCTACAAGATCGCCTCGATCGAGAAGCTCGATACCAAGCCGCCGAACATCGAGGAGCTCATGAGCATCCTCGCGAGCGGCGCCGACATCTGGGCGGCGTTCATGATCGACGGCTATGCGTGGTCCAACAAGAAGATGCAGAACGCCGTCATCCCCGAGTACACCTCGTACACCGGCGGGCACGCGGTCGTCCTCTCCGGCTATCGCGAGACGCCGAGCGGCCGCCAGTTCCTCGTCCACAACAGCTGGGGCGAGTCGTGGGGCGACAAGGGCTACGCCTGGGTGACCGAGAACACGGTCAAGAAGTGGCTGTACTACGCCTACCGCGTGAAGATCACGAACGGCGTCCCGAAGGAGTTCCTCACGGACGACGACTGCGCGCCCGACGAGCTCGTCGATCTCGGCACCGGCCTCTGCGCCGTCATGTGTGATCCGCCGAACGAGCGACCGGTGAACGGCTGCAAGAACTAGCTCACGGCCATCAGGCCTCGATCAGCCCTCGGCCTTGCGGAACAGATACAAGAGGCCGAGGGCGATGAAGATCACGCCCGCGGCGCGCCGTAGCCACACCGGCGACACGACACGGCTGACGCCCGTACCGACCGCGACCGCCATCGCGGAGCTCGCCACGAGCGCGAGCGAGCAAGCCGCGAACACCGTCCACTTCGAGCTCGATCCCGCCGACAACGACAGCGCAGCGAGCTGCGTCTTGTCCCCGAGCTCGGCGACGAAGATGGCGGCGAAGGTGGAGAGGAAGAGCTTCCAGTCCATTTCAGTCCTCAGTCCTCACTTCGGAGGCTCCAGGCTCCAGGCTCCGGGCTCCAGGTTTTCGAGACTCGAGTCTCCAGACTCCAGCGAGTTCCGTCTTCAGTCCTCACGTTGGAGGCTCCAGGCTCCAACCGGTGACCGCCGAGCGTCACGCGCCGTCGGCCGGTTCTCAGCTCATTGGCGGCCCGGTCGAACCGCCCCCTCTAGCCTGCCCCATGACCACGGGCAAATGCGCTGGCCTATTCGGGCCGCTCCTCGAGCAGTCGTCGATCTGAACGCCGTCATCGTAACCGCAGAGCTGTCTACTTTCGAACGCTGGACACGGGAGTCTGGAAACTGGGGCTGAAGTCGGGCGCTCGAGCCGGAGCCTGAAACCTGGAGCCCGATCTGGAGCCTGGAGCCTGGAGCCTGGAGCCTCTCTTCCGAGGCGGAATCGGAACGCGCCCCCGTTGCTGAGGACTGAGGACTGAAGACCGCCATCAGGCGTGCGCGTGCCCGTGCGCCTCGTCCTCGTCGTCGCCTTCGAGGTCCTCGTCCTCGTCCTTCTCCGGCTCGAGGGGCTCGCGCTTGGCGGCGATGAGGAGCATCGCGGGCAGGGCGAGCATCGAGATGACCATGCCGATGAGCAGGCCGCCGATGACGACCGTCGCGAGCGGGCGCTGCACCTCGGCGCCCGTGCCCGTCGCGGTGGCGGCCGGGATGAAGCCGATGGCCGCGACGAGAGCCGTGCTGAACGGCGCGCGGAACGCGGCGAGGGACGCCTTGCGGACGCGCGCCACGACGTCCGGCTCGCGCGGCGTGTCCAATAGGCTCTGCGTCATGACGATGCCGGTCATGACGGCGACGCCGCAGAGCGCGATGAAGCCGACGCCCGCCGGGATGCTGAACGGCAGGCCGCGGAGCGTGAGCGCGAGGACGCCGCCCGCGACCGCGAACGGCAGGTTCAGCATCGTGATGAGCACGTACTTCACGTTGCGGAACATGAAGACGAGCATCAGCGCGATGACGCCGAGCGACACGGGGACGAGCAGCGACAGGCGCTCCTTCGCGCGGTTGAAGTTCTCGAACTGACCGCCCCAGACGATCTCGTTCTGCTTCGGGATGTTGAGCTCGGCGACCTTCTGCTGCGCCTCCTTGACGAAGCCGACCATGTCGCGCCCGCGGACGTTGGTCTGCACGACGATGCGGCGCTTGTTCTGCTCGCGGCCGACCACCACGACCGTGTCCTCGAGCTTCACGTCCGCCACCATGCTGAGCGGGACGAGGTTGCCTTGCTGGGTGGCGAGCGGCAGCCGGCCGATGTCGCGCTCGTCGTCGATGCGCTCGCCACCGAGACGCAGGACGAGGTCGAAGACGCGCTCGCCTTCGCGGACGACGCCCACGGTCTGTCCCGCGCGCGCCATGGCGAGCGCGTCGAGGACGCTGCCGGGAGGCACGCCGAGACGCCCGACGTGATCGCGGTTCACGACGACGCGGATCGACGGCAGCCCCGTGACGACCTCCATCTTCGTGTCCGCGGCGCCCGGCGTGGACGCGACGGCTTTGCGGATCTGGTCGGCGACGTCCTGCATCTGCGCGAGGTCGTCGCCGAAGACCTTGATCGCGACGTCGCCCTTGGTGCCGGCGACCAGGTCGTTCACGCGCATCTCGATCGGCTGGCTGAAGGCCGAGAGCGTCGCGGGCACGCGCGCCTCGAGCTTGTCGGCGAGCTCCTGGGCGAGGGACTCGGGCGTCATGCCTTTACGCCACTGCTCCCGGGGCTTGAGGATCACGAAGACGTCGCTCGCCTCGGGCCCCTGGAAGTCGACGGCGCCCTCGGGCCGGCCGATGCGGCTCACCACCGTCTCGACCTCCGGCGCCTCGAGGAGCGTCTGCTCGGCGATCTGCGAGAGGTCGACCGCCTGCTTCACGCTGGTGCTCGGCGGCCGGAGCGTGTCGAGCGCGTAGGCGCCCTCGAAGATGCGCGGGAGGAACTCCGCGCCCATCGACGCACCCGTCGAGAGCAGGCCGATCGCGATCGCGAACGAGCCGCCGATCGCGAGCCACGGCCGGCGCAGCGCGAAGTCGAGCGCCGGCGCATAGGCGACGCGCAGCTTGCGAATGAGCCACGGCTCCTGCGCGTTCGGCGAGCCGCGGAGGAAGCGCGGCCCCACGGCCGGGACGAGCACGAGCGCATAGAAGAGGGCGCCGGCCAGCATGAAGCAGAGGGAGATGACGACCGGCTTGAACATCTTCCCCTCGATGTCCTCGAGGGTGACGAGCGGCAGGAACACCAGGATGGTGATGACGACGCTGAAGACCGCCGGCTTCGCGACCTCCGCCATCGCGTTCATGATGCGGCGGCGCCGTCGGTAGCGGTCGGCGATCGACGCGCCGTGCGTCATCGCGTGCTCGACGGTGAGGACGGCGCCTTCGACGACGATCCCGAAGTCGATCGCGCCGAGGCTCATGACGTTGCCGCTGTACCCGACGGCGTTCAGGCCGATGAAGCCGACGAGCATCGCGAACGGGATCGCGCCGGCGACGAGCAGGCCGGCGCGGATGCTCCCGAGCGTGAGCAGCAGGCAGACCACGACGATGAGCGCGCCCTCCGTCAGGTTCTTCGCGACGGTCTTGAGGACGCGATTGATGAACTCGGCGCGGTCGTAATACGGGTCGATGCGGACGCCGTTCGGCAGGTACGGGGTGATCTCCGCGATCTTCTCCTTCACCCTCGCGACGACCTCGCGGCTGTTCGCGCCCATGAGCATGTAGACGCTCGCGCCGACGATCTCGCCGCGACCGTCGCGCGTCATCGCGCCCTGCCGCTGCGCGGGCCCCGTGTCGACGGTGCCGAGCTGGCTCAGGCGAACCGGGATGCCGTGATCGTCCGTGGTGACGACCGTGGCGGCGATGTCCTCGAGCCCACGGAAGCGCGCGTCGCCGCGGAGGACGATCTGCTCGCCGGCAGACTCGACGTAGCCGCCTCCGCCCACGCGGTTGTCCTTCTCGAGCGCGTCCTTCACCATCTCGATCGAGACGCCGTGCGCCGCGAGGCGGGCGGGATCGAGCGTGACGCGATACTGCTTGAGGGAGCCGCCGAACCCGACGACCTCGATGACGCCGGGCACCTGTCTCAGCTTCGGGCCGATCTGCCACTCGACGATCGTGCGTAGCTCCTCCGGCGACCTGCCCTCGCCGCGGAGCTCGAACATGTAGATCTCGCCGAGCGCCGTCGTGATCGGGCCGAGCTCCGGCTTGCCGACCTCGGGCGGGATCTGCTCCTTGATCTGGATGAGGCGCTCGTTGACGAGCTGGCGCGCGAAGTAGGTGTCGACGTCGTCCTCGAAGATGAGCCAGACGAGCGAGATGCCCAGCTTGCTGACGCTGCGCGTCTGCTTGAGGCCGGGCAGACCGGCCATGCCGCGCTCGATCGGCTGCGTGATCTGGGACTCGACCTCCGTCGCCGAGAGCGCCGCCGCACGCGTGACGATCTGGACCTGGATGTTCGTCAGGTCGGGCACCGCGTCGATCGGGAGCTTCTTCGCCGCGTAGACGCCGGCGCCGACGATGCCGAGGCAGATCATGATGGCGACGAAGGCGTTCTTCGCCGCCCAGAGCACGAGGCTTCTCACGCGAATGCCTCCATGTCACCCGCGAGCGGCGCGCATGCGAATCTGGCGGTCTCGCTCATTGCTTCGTGACTTCGCCGCGAAGGACGAAGGCTCCCTCGACGACGATCCTTTCGTCCTTCGCGAGCCCCTCTCGGATCTCGGCGACCTCGGACGTCTTCCGCGCGACCTGGACCTTCCGAACCTCGAACGTGCCGGGCTCCTTCTCGACGAAGACGACGCTGTCGTCACCGAGCGGCTGGACCGCAGGCGCCGGAACGAGCAACCGCCCCTGCGTCACCGTCTCGGGGAGCTTGATGCTCGCTCGAACGAAGAGGCCGGGCTTGAGCACGCCGTCCGTGTTCGGGACGTCGATGTACGCGCGAGCGGATCGGCTCTGCTTTCCGATCTGCGGTTCGACGAGGATGATCTTGCCCTTGAAGGACTTGCCGGGGAGAGCGTCGACGAAGATCTCCGCCTCCTGCCCGACCTGGAAGTACGGCAGGTCGGCCTCGTAGACGTTGAGCGCGGCGCGAAGGTCGTGCGGATCGGCGATGACGAACGCCGTCTCCTTGGCCTGGAGGAAGCGACCGAGGATGGCGTCGCGCCGCACGACGACGCCGTCGATGGGCGCCGTCAGCCGCAACATGCCCGCGCCGGAGATCGTCGTCCCCGCACCCGGCTGCCCGACGCCGAGCGCCTGGAGCTTCGCCTTCGCCGCGGCCAGATCCGCCTCGGTCCGCGCGGCCTCGGCCTTGGCGAGCTCGGCCTCGCGCGCGGTCGTGAGCCCTCTCGACAGGAGGTCGTTCTCGCGCTCGAGGTTCGCCTTCGCCGACTTCGCGGCAGCCTCGGCCGACAGGTATTCGGCCTGAGCATTCGCGATCGTCGGAACGACGAGCGTCGCGAGCAGCTGCCCCTTCTTCACGATGTCGCCGGGCTTGACCGTGACCGACGTGAGCCTGCCGTCGACCGGCGTCCCGACCTCGGCGTACTTGTCGAGGTTGTACTCGAGCGATCCCGGCACCTCGAGGTCGAGCGCGCCGGAGTTGCTCCCCGCCGCCTCCACCTTGATTCCCAACCGCTCGAGCGACTTGAGGTCGAACTTGACGAGCTTCGTCGTCTCCTGTTTCGGAGGCGTGTTGTCCTGCGCCTGCACCGGCTTCTCCCCGGGACATCCGGCGAGCAGCGGAAGGGCGAGGAGAATGCCGCAGAGGTACGTGTGCTTCGTCATGAGGTGAGCGGCCCGGGGCGCCCCCAACTACCGCAAGGGCCCGAATGATGCCACCAACAAGGTGGGAATTCATGCACCCGATAGTTGGAGGTCAAACCATTCGATTCGCCGCTCTTCCGTAGCGTAACGCAACGACGGCTCGTCGCGCCGTTCACGATCGGCCACGCCGGAACGTCGTGCGGCAACGGATACCGCGCACTTGCCATCGCTCGCGCTGCCGCGTCGAAGGCACGCGTCGAGCCCTCCCTGAGCCACATTGGCAGCAACGTCGCCTTGCTGGCGACCTCAACCGCCGACGCCGAATTTGAACGGGAAGCCGGCGACGGTCGTCGGCGCGTCGCTCGCCGGGAACTTCCACCTCTGCACCTGACGAACGACGCACCCCTCGACACGCGGATTCTTGAGCGTCGACGAGGCGACGGAGGCGGAGGTCACGCGCCCGCTCGGATCGATCTGCCACTGCACCGTGACGCCGCCCTTCAAGCCCGGATTTCGCTGCGCCTCCGTCTCGTAGCAGGCACGCACGGCGCCGAGGTGGCTCATCACGACGCGTCGGATCTGCTCGGGCGACAGACCTCCTCGCGCCGCCGCTGCGCCGGCGCCCACGTTGACCTTCGCCTCGGTCGGTCCGCCGCCGACGCCCTGGCCGCCTCCGGTGCCGCCACGTCCGGTGCCTCCCGTTCCCCGACCACCAGGGCCGCCGCCGCCCGCGCCGTAACCGCCGCCCGTGCCCGCACCGAAGCCCGTGTCGAGCGTGCCCGCGCCGAACGCGACGCCCGCGCCGGTCCCGCCGCCGCCGGGGCCGGAGCCCTTCAGCCCGGTGCCGGAACCGGAGCCGAGGACGATGTCCTTCGAGTTCAATCCGGCGAGCGCCGACGAGACCGTGTTGATCGACTTGAGCGTGTTCTGGATCTCCTTGCCCGTCTCGCCTTCGAGCACGTCGCTGAGACCGCCGTAGCGCGTCGTCGGCTTGATCTCGCCCGGAAGCGTCGTGCGGTCGCCCGTCTGATTGAAACCGAGCTTGCCCTCGTCGCCCTTGATCTTCCGGCCGCCGCCCTGCGGCTTCGGATCCTGCGCGCCGGGATCCTCGACGCCCTTGCCGGACGAGTCCTTTCCGTCGGCGAGCTCGGGAGGTGGCGGCGCCTCGATCTCGGCGCGCTTCAGACGGAAGCGCGACGCGAGCTCCTCGGGCGACGCCAGCTCCGGCGGCGGCGGATACGGCAGCGGCGTCGAGAGCGTCGAGAGCAGCGCGATCCCGCCGATGTGGAGGATCGCGCTGCAGAGCGCCGCGAGGACCACGAGCAGCTCCGGCCCTCGGAACGCCGACATCTTGATCGGCTTCGTCGTGTACTGGAAGAAGATCGAGAGCTGGCCGTACTGAATGAGCCCGTAATCGCCGGGCATGATGGGCACGGCAGCGCTCGTGCGCGCGATCGCGACGGGATCCTCGGCACGGCCACGCAGCGTGAGCAGACCGCCGAGGCATCCGCGCGCGTCGAGCTCCCATCCACCCGCGGCCGCGCGCACGGGGGTCGGTGAGATCTCGAGCCCCTCGGGGATCGGCAGGACGGCATCCTTCGAATCGCCGAGATGGAACGACTCACCGCGCGCAAGCGTCCGCAGCGCGACGACCGTGGTCCCCCACACGACGGCGACGCGAAGCGCGTTCGGCGGCTGCGGCGGGGGCGGCACCTGTGCCATGCCCTACGAGGATAACAGTGGGGGGATTTCCGCAGGAAGCGCCGAAGGGGAACGGATCGAGCGTCTTCCGTGGTCGGCGGATGTGTGAAAGGGCGGAGAGGTCGTGAATCAGCCGCGTTCAGAAGCTCGGCTCGTTCTTCGTCTCGCCGAGCTCCCGCATGAAGGAGCGATGCCCGAGATCCTCCGCGGCGAACTCCGCGCGCACGCGGCGGAGGAAGTAGACGATCTGCGGGCTCTTCAGGCGGCCCTCGACCTCGACCTCGCCGAAGCGGAAGACCCGTCCGCCACCGTCCAGCGTCTTCTGCTCGATGACGGCGCCGCCCTTGCCCGCGTCGCGCGCGGCGGCCGCAGGCTCGGTGCTCTCGCGCGCGGCGAGCGCCGCCTCGGCGTCGGCGTCGTCGGGGCCCGGCTTCTGCGCCGGTTTCTTCGCCGGCGCCGCGACGCCCGGCTTCGAGGGCCGCCTCGGCTGCGCGACCGCGACGAGCGACACCGCGGTCGCGAGGGCGATGACGAAGAACGAAAGACGCCGCCGCATCGCGGAGCGCTTCCTCCGGCTCACGGCTTCCCTCCCGCAGTCGCGGACGCCTTTGCGTTCGCGAGCTGGCGCTCGGCCTCCGCCCGCGCCGGATGATCGGCCGGCGCGTCCTCGAGGTAGCGTTCGAAGAACGGCTTCGCCTCGACGGGTCGCTTGAGCGACTCGGCGAGGAGGATGCCCATGTTGAACAGCGCCGCGATGTTGTGCGGATCGCGCTCGAGCACCTTGTCGAGCAGCGCCTTCGCCTCGTCGATGCGCTTCGCGTCCTTGCCGCCCGACTCGCCGCGCAGCGCAGCGGCGAGCCCGATCTGCGCGCTGGGCTCGTCCGGCGACACGGCGAGCGCGCTCCTGTACTGCTCGGCGGCCTTCGCGTACGCGCCGGCGCGGAGCAAGACGGCCCCCATGTTGAGGCGCGACGTCGTGTCCTGCGGATCCTCCTGCGCCGCCTTCGAGAAGGACTGGAACGCCGCCGCGTCGTCGCCGCCCGCGAGGAAGACGAGCCCTTGCACGCGGTGTGCGACCGCGCTCTTCGGGTTCACGTCGAGCGACTGCTTCACGAGCAGCTGCGCGGTGTCGCGCTCGCCCTTCCCGAGGTGACAGAGCGCGAGCTCCGCGAGCGCCGTCGCGTCGCCGGGCTTGCGCACGAGGACCTCGCGCGCTTGCGCGATGGCCTTGTCGTATTGCCCGGAGTCTCGGAGCGACGTCACGAGCAGCGTCCTCGCGGACAGCGCGCCGGGGTGGTCCTTCACGAACTCCTCGAGCGCGGCCGCCGCCTCTTTGTTCGAGCCGCGACGGCGCCGCACCTCGGCCAGCGCGACGACGACCTCCTCGCGATTGGGAGCGATCTTCGCCGCCGCGCGGAGCTCCTCCTCTGCGTGCGCGAGGTCGCCCATGTTCGCCAGGACGACGCCGAGATCGAAGCGCGCCTCCCAGAGGTTCGGATCGATCCGGATCGCCTCGCGGAACAGCTCGACGGCCCGCGTCTGCATCCGCGGATCCTTCGCCGCGGCGACGCCCTCCACCATGCGCTGCACCGCGATCGGGTTCGCGGGCGGCAGGCCCTTCTCCGCGGTCTTCGCGTCGCCGCTCGTTTTCTTTCCGCCGCACGCAGGTGTCGCGAGCACTGCTGCGAGCAGCGCCGCCGAGAGCACGTGCGTGACGGATCGTCGAATCACCCGGAGCCCATTGTCCCCGAAGTCGACGGCGCCGAGCAATGCACGGAGACGACGCGTGCTCACCGGCCCTTCGTCGCGGGCTTCGCGGCCTTCTCCGCGGGCTGCGCCCCGCTCGGCTTCGACGCCGGCGCCGGGCTCGCGACCGCCTCTCCCCGTCGCGGCGCCTCGATGAGCGCGGGCAGAGGCATCGGCCCCTGCGAGCGCACCTCGAAGCCGATCTCCTTGAACGGCGGGTAGAGCTCGGCGTTGAGCCGTCCGAGCGCCTCGCGCATCTTCGCCGTCCACTGGTTGTAGATGCCGAGCTCGATCGCCTTCTTCCACCCGTTCTCGTACGCGTCGAGCGAGCGCTCCTCGATCGGGACGACGAACTCGTCGATCTGCATCTGGTACTGCTCCTTGTCCGCCTCGGACAGGCCGGAAGGCGGAGGAGAGTCGCGCAGGGACTTGGCGAAGCTCTCGTACGTTCGGCCGATCTGGTAGAGCGCCGCCGTCGTCCACTCGGCGACGCCGAGCGAGACGACGTCGAGGAACACGTTCGACGCACTCTTGAGGAGCTCCGCCTTCTGCTTGAGGCGCGTCGAGAGCTGCTTCACGTCGCCCTCGATCTTGATCGCGTCGAACTTCGCGAGGATGCGCTCTCCTTCCATGTAACGAGCCTGCGCGGCGGCGTACTTGCCGTCCGGTCCGAGCTCGCCCTTGCGACGCTTGCCGATGTCGACCGCCGCCCGGAGCGCGTCGCCGGCGCCCTTCTCGTCGCCCATCTTGATGAGCACCTGGGCGAGGAGCACGAAGCCTTGCGCACGGTGATCCTGGTTCTTCGACCGGGCGAGGTAGCGTCGATACAGATCGGCCGCCTCCTTGTTGCGGCCCGCGTTCTGATGGGCCTTGCCCATCTGGAAGACGACCTCGTCGGCGTCGCTCGACGACGAATACTGCTGCAGGTACCGGTTGCCGTTGGCGATGGCCTTGTCGTGCTCGCCCGTCGCGACCCGGAGGACGACGGCGTTGTAGGCGGCGTCTTTCGCGTGCTCGAACCGGAGGTAGTGCGGGTGCTCCTTGTTGGCGAGGCTCGCGATCGCCTCGTGGAGCTCGGCGGCCTCGGAGAAGAGCCCCATCGACTGGAACGTCGTCGCGGCGATCCACGCGCCCTGCGGCGACTCCGGTCGTTCGCGGTAGTCCTTCCCCGTGACGAGCCGCGACGCCTCCTTGAGGGTCGAGAGGTCGCCGGCCTTCTGCGCCGCGAGCTCCGCGTTCACGCAGGCCTGCGCGGCGCGAGGATCCTTCGGGAACTCCTTCGCCGCACGGAGGTAGGCCTTCGCGGCACCGAGGTGATCGCCGGCCAGCGTCTTCTGCTCGCCCTGCTTGAAGACCGCCTGGACGATGAGCGTGTCGAGCTTCTTCTGGTTCGCCTCGCTCGCGAACGCGGGCGCCGTCTTGAGGCGGCGCGCCCACGTCTCGATGTTCTCGTAGTTCTTGGCGCGGTTGAACGAGTCGAGGATGAGCTCGCCGGCCGAGAGCGCGTACTGGCTGCGCGGGAACTTCTCGAGGAGCGAGCCCCAGATCTTCACCGCGGCGTCGTAGACCCCGTAGTCGTAGTACTGTCGTCCATGACGGAAGAAGAGCTCGGGGAGCGCCGGGTCGTTCGGATAGAGCTGCGCGTAGAGATCGAGCGCCTCGGCGAACTTCTTGTCGGCCTCCGTCTCCTGGAACGCGCCGCTCTGCGGCTGCTTCTTCCGCGCCTCGAGCTCGGCGAACCGGACGCGCTCGAGCGCGGCGATCGCGTTGTAGATCGCGTCGTGACGGAGCGTCTTCAGCGGCTCCTTCGCCGCAGCCTCGTTCGAGATCGCGCGCGCCGCGGCCATGTAGTGCGTGGCGGCGTCGGTCGGCCGGTCGAGCCGGTGGAAGTAGATCTCGGCGAGGTAGTACTGGATCTGGTACGCCTCCTTCTCGCCGGAGAACTTCGAGAGGTAGACGGTGTAGAGACCGGCGGCGCCCTCGAACTCGGCGCGGCTCGTCCGGTCCTTCTGCGCCTTCGCGTGGAGCTGGAGCGCGTTGTCGTGGAGCTGCCGCTCGATCGCGCGCGTCGTCTCCTCGACGACCTTGGGATCGCCCTGCGTCTTCGCCCACGGAGAACCGGCCGTGTACCCGTTGACCGCGCGCTCGTACGTGGCCTTCAGCTTCGGCCAGTCCTCGACGGCGTCGTAGCCCTGCGCGATCGCGAGCACCCACTTGCCGGCGTCGCTCGACGCGGGCTCGAGCTTCAAGAGGAGCTCGTAGGCCTCGATGCCGCGATCGTAGTGGGCTTGGTCGTAGAACTGCACCGCGAGCGCGCGCACGACCTTGCCGGCGAAGCGGTCGCCTCCGATCTTCGTGAGGAAGCCGTAGACGTCCTGCGCGGTGTTCTTCTCGTCCTCGGTGAAGACCTCGACGAGGTACTTGAGCGCCTCGCTCTGGAGCTCGTCGAGCTGCTTGCGCTGCGTGGCGCTCACCTTGGCCTTCTCGTCGGTGATCTCGAAGACCGCGACGAAGCGCTTCGCCGCCTCGTCGCTCCTCCCGAGGCGCCAGAGGCACCATGCGCTCTTGAACATCGCGAGCCCGTACAGCTCGCTGTTGTGCTTGTAGGCGAGGACCTTCTCGTACTCGGCGAGCGCGCCCGCGTAGTCGTACTTCCCGTTGAAGAGCGCCTCGGCGCGCGCCATGTGCGCGTCGGGTACGAAGCGCGAATGCGGATGCTCCTTCAGGATCCGATCGAAGCGCGCGAGCGCCTCGTCCTGCTTGCCCTGCTCGTACGCGAGGAAGCCGTCGACGTAGAGCGCGAGGTCGTACTGACGGAACCACGGGTAGTCCTTCAGCACGCGCGCGAACAGGTCTCGCGCCGGCTGGTAGTTCGGCTCCGGGGCGGGTCCACGCTGATCGACGGGCTTCGCCTCCCACGCCTTGAAGCGCTCGACGAAGCGCTCGCGCTCGAGCTCCCACTCGAGCTCGCCGAGGCGGAGCAGCGCCTCCGGCATCTCGCGCGCCCCGCGCGGAGTCTCGGCGACGAACGCCCGAAGGAGCTGGATCGCCTCGCCGCGGAGCTGCCGGATCTGGGCGACGCCGCGATCGATGCGCGCCTCGAGCTGCTTCTGGAGCTGCGCGCGCAGGGCGTCCGGGATCTTCGGTCCGACGACGGCCGGACGACCGCGCTCGAGCGAGGACGCATTCTGCTGCGTGCGCTGCCCCGGCTTCGGCGGGCGCTTCACCTCGATCGTCTTTTCGGCGGCAGCGCGGACCGTCGACGGAGGCGGGCTCGCAGGAGGCGCCTCCGCGGGAGGCTTGCTCTTGTCGGGCGCGGCGGCGGCGAGCGTGGGCGCGAGCGCGAGAGCACCCACGAGCGAAGCGAGAGCCGTACGCCGGATGGCCACCGACACGGATCATACACGGCACGGCCCCGGCCGCGGGGTTCCTCGTCGCGCCCTCGAGGTCAGCGGCAGCAGACCGTGATCGGCGAGTCGAGCCGCCCGTTCGACGCCGTGGCGGTTCCCGTTCCAGTGCACTTCGTGGCGGGGATGCTGGTGACCTTGTACGAGCGGAAGACCTTGCCGGCGAGCGGTGTCGCTCGGCACATGCCGTCCGCCGTGACGGCGACCTCACCCGCCGTACAGTTGCTGTCCGAGTAGTGCGCGAGCGTGGCGGAGCAGCCAGGCATCACCCTGCAGCCGCACGAACCGCTGCAGTCGAACGCCGCCTTCTCCGCTACGACCATCCTCTCGGGAAACCCGTCCGGACACGAGTGCTCGCCGTCCTGCGCGACGCATGCACGGAACGGAGGATCGAGCCGGGCGTCGCAGACTCCGCCGGAGCAGCGCGCGATCTCGCTGCAGAGGCGCATCCGTCGGGCCCAGTCCACGCGGTTGTCGTGGAAAGACGGAGGGGATGGCGTGCACGCGCCACTTCCACCGCCCGTCGCCGGGAACACCGTGAACGCCATCGGATCGGGGTAGGGCCCGATCGTCGACGGGATGGTCTGACAGGTCCCCGGAGGATAATTGGTGTAGAACGTCTCGCCCCCGACCTCTTTGCAGCCCGGGCCGTAACCGAAGAACACCGGGTTTCCGCACGCGACGTGCTTCGTGACCGTGCAGCTGTCGCACGCGCAGGTGTCGCTCCGCGCCGATGGCCCTTCGCCGACGTCGAGCTTGCCCTCCTTGCTGCCGTCGAACCCGTCCGGACAGTCCGGGACCTTGCCGTTCAGCTCCGTGACGGCGACGAGCCGCCAGCCGCCCGGGAGCGCGAGACAGGACGGATCCTTTGTTCCGTCGCACGCCGGCGGCCCTTCGTGTGCCGCGTCTCTGCTCTGGATGCCTCCGTCGGACGGAGCGGGCGGCGCGGCCGAGCCGTCGCCCGACGTGCTTGCGTCCGGGCAGTCCATGCATCCGTCCGTGACGAGGAAGTCGCTTGCGCCGGTCAGGAGCGAGCACCCCGCGACCGCGCCTGCGAGCGCCGCGACGGTGAAGGTTCGCTTGCTGCCGGCGTGGTTTCCGAGCACCTCTCCGACGATAGCGCGTCGGTGAGCCGACGGAAGAGGCACGAGCGTCGCCGGAAGCGTGGCGAGCCCCCGCCGGCTCGCCGCCCCCGAGGGTTGTCCGCCTCGACGATAGGTCGCGTGATAGATTCGCGGGATACGGGCTGAAAGCCTCGTGAGTCGCGCCCATGGAGATTCTGCTTTCGACCAAGGACGCCGGGCTCCGCGCGGAGCTCGATCGTGACGGCCACACCATCGTGGTCCTCGAGCCGGCGACCCCTCCGCCGACCACGACGACGGCACGCGTCGCCGTCATCGAAGGTCTCGACGAGGTGGCGCGGCTCCATGAGCTCCCGTGCCACGTCGTCGCGCTCATCGACCCCGACGAGATCGCGCGGATCCGGGACTGTCCGCGCGTGCTCAGCGACTTCGTCTTGAAGCCGCTCCGTGACGGAGAGCTCGCCGCGCGTGTCGCGCGGTTCGCGTGGCTCCCCACGTGGCAGGAGCAGGAGCTCCGTCGCCTGCTCGCCCTCGCCGTCGAGCGTACGAGCGACATCGTCGAGGTCGCCTACCCGACCGCGCACCTCCTCTACGTCAACCCGGCGTACGAGCGCACGTTGGGCGTGAAGCGCGAAGAGGCGATCGGCAAGACGCCGGCGCAGCTCGTGCGCAGCGACTATCACCCGCCCGAGTTCTTCAAGGAGCTCGACGCCACGCTCGAGCGGGGCGAGACGTGGTCGGGCACGCTCGTCTCACGCGCGCGCGACGGGCGGCTCGTCCACTTCGACACCACGGTCACGCCGATCGCGGACGCCACGGGCCGAATCACGCACCACATCGGAATCAAGCGTGACATCACCGAGCGGCTCCAGCGCGCCGAGGCCCTCATGGAGACGAACCGCGCGCTCGAGCAAGCGCGCGACGCCGCGCTCGCCGCGAGCCGCGCCAAGAGCGAGTTCCTCGCCAACATGAGCCACGAGCTCCGGACCCCGCTGAACGCGATCATCGGGTACAGCGAGATCCTGATGGACGAGTCCGTCGAGGAGGGCTCGCAGGCTTGGCAAGACCTCAAACGCATCCGCTCCGCGGGCGCGCACCTCTTGGCGCTCATCGACGACGTCCTCGACATCTCGAAGATCGAGGCCGATCGCATCGAGCTGACGCCGGAGATCTTCTCCGTCTCGGACCTCGTCGAGGGCGTCTCGGCCACCATTCATCCGCTCGCGGAGAAGAACAAGAACACGTACGAGGCCGTGCACGAGGACTGCATGGTGCACGCGGACCGGACGCGGCTCCGGCAGATCCTGTTCAACCTGCTCAGCAACGCGTGCAAGTTCACCAAGCAGGGCAAGGTCACGCTGCACGTCGCACCCGTCGAGCGCGACGGCCGCAAGTGGGTCGAGTTCCGCGTGACCGACACCGGCATCGGCATCTCGAAGGAGAACCAGGCGAAGCTGTTCCAGCCCTTCGTCCAGGCCGACTCGTCGACGACGCGCGAGTACGGCGGCACCGGCCTCGGCCTCGCGATCTGCAAGCGCCTGACGGAGATGATGGGGGGGCAGATCCACCTCGAGAGCGAGCTCGGCAAGGGCACCACCGTGACGGTGCTCTTGCCGTCGATGCGCGAGACGGCGAGCGACATCGCCGAGATCCGCCGTCGCGGTGGCGCGCCCGTGGTCCTCGTCATCGACGACGACGAGGACGTCCGCGAGCTCTGCACGCGCGTCCTCACGAAGCGGGGATTCCAGGCGCAGGCGGCCCCGACGGGAGCGCAGGGCATCGAGCTCGCCGCCCGCCTCAGGCCCGACGCGATCGTCCTCGACGTGAAGATGCCGGGCATGAGCGGCTGGGACGTGCTGTCGAAGCTGAAGCTGTCGGAGAGGACCTCGAGCATCCCGGTCATCATGCTGACGGTGATGCACCAGGAGGAGATCGGCCGCGCGCTCGGCGCCGTCGACTACCTCATCAAGCCGCTCGACCCGAAGGCGCTCGTCTCGACCGTCCGCCGCCACGTCAACCAGCAGGGCGTGCGCGTCCTCGTGGTCGAGGACGACGAGCCGACGCGCGAGATGATCCGGCGCACCCTCGAGGGCGCGGGCCACGTCGTCACGGAGGCGGAGAACGGGCAGGTCGCGCTCGATCAGCTCGACACGGACAGACCGGACATCGTGGTGCTCGACCTGATGATGCCGGTGATGGACGGCTTCACGTTCCTCCACCACCTGCGCACGAGCTCCAAGCACGCGAACCTTCCCGTCATCGTCGCGACCGCGCGCATGCTCTCCGAGGCGGAGCAGCGCGAGCTCGAGGCGACCGCGCAGCGCGTGATCCGGAAGAAGGGGCACAGCCTCGAGGAGCTGCTCGAGCTCATCAGCGATCAGATCGCGAAGATGGTCGACGCGCGGAGCGAGCGCCCGGCGTGACAACGGGCGGCGCCTGCGCCGCCCGGTCGACCTTTCAGAGGAACGTCTTCGCAAGGAGCGCCACGACCACGAGGACGGCGAGAGCGATGATCGCCCAGGGGATCTCGCTCTTCGCCGGCACGATCGCGTCCGCATTCTTCTTCGCGGGCGCGTCGTCCTTCGGAGGCTCGGCCTCCTTCGCCTCGCCCTTCTTCGCGCTCGCGTCGCCCTTCTTCGGCTCCTCGACGGGCTCGGCGTCCTTCGCCTCGCCCTTCTTCGCGCTCGCGTCGTCCTTCTTCGGCTCCTCGGCGGGCTCGGCGTCCTTCGCCTCGCCCTTCTTCGCGCTCGCGTCGTCCTTCTTCGGCTCCTCGGCGGGCTCGGCCTTCTTCGCCTCGCTCTCGAGCGTCTCCTTCGCCTTCGCGTCCTCCTTCGGGCGCTCGGCGGAGACGGCCTCCTTCTCCTCGCCCTCGGCCGCCTCCTTCGCGGGCGCCTGCTTCTGCTCGGGCTCGTCGACCTCGATCGACGGCGCCTTCACGAGCTCGCTCAGCGAGAAGCGGACGGTCTCGTCCGTCGGATCGGAATCGTCGTCGGCGCCGCCGATCTGCACCCGACGCGACGAGTCCTTCTTGGCACCGCCCTCCGGAGGGGAGAAGCGCTGCTGAGAGCCGGTCCGCGATATGGCGAGCGACACCCGCCCCTCCTCGTCCACTCCGAAGCTCTCGGCCCACCGGAGCGCCGTGCCGGGGCTCGCGAAGGGCACGAGGGCCTGGCCGAATGCCTTCATCGACTCGTAGCGATCGTCGCGCTCGCGGGAGAGCGCCTTCGCCAGGACCTCGGGGAGCCCGGGCGGCAGGTCGCTACGGACCCAATGCACGGGCATGAACTCGGCGTCGAGGACCTTGGCCACGAGCTCGAGGAGGCTCTCGCCGCGGTACAAGCTCCTCCCGGTGAGCAGCTCGTAGAGGACGGCCGCGAGCGAGAACTGATCGGCCCTGCCGTCGAGATCCTTGAGCCCGCGCGCCTGCTCGGGCGGCATGTACTGCGGCGTGCCGATCAGCGACGCGCTGACGGTCAGCGCATTGACGTCCGGCTCCGTGAGCTTCGCGATGCCGAAGTCGAGCATCTTGGGCTCGATGGTCCCGTCCGGGCCCTCGGCCAGCAGGATGTTGCTCGGCTTCACGTCGCGATGGATGATTCCCCGCGCGTGCGCGGCGCCGAGCGCGCTCGCGATCGGCAGGATGAGATCCACGGCGCGCTCCGGCGGGAGCGGTCCCTCTCGGTCGATGAGGCTCGAGAGCGACTCGCCGCGCAAGAACTCCATGACGATGTACGGCACCTGCGTCGCCTGCCCATCGCCCTCGAAGGCTTCCTGCCGGCGCCGCGTGCGGGTGGCGGCCCCCTCCTCGTGCCCGTCCCCCTGCTTCGACGCGGCCTCGATGCGCGTCGAAGTGGACTCCTTCGGGCGCGCGCCGCGTCGCACGGGGATCGTCCCCGAGTCGATGAGGCGCACGACGTTGGGGTGGTTCATCTGGCCGATGAGCGTCACCTCGCGCTTGAAGCGCTCGAGGTGGACCGTCTCGTTCGCCCGTAGGACGTCCGGCCGCGCGTGCTTGAGCGCCACCTCCTGCTTCGTCGAGAGCTGGATGGCGCGGTACACGACCGCGAAGCCGCCTTCACCGAGCTTGTCGACGATCTCGTAGCGCCCGTCGATGACTGTGCCGGGCTCGATGCCGATCGTCACGTCGATGACCGAGACCGAACGCTTCTCGGCCTCGCGCTTCATCGCGATCTGCGTGTCGAGCCGAGCGAGGAGCACCGGGAAATCGATCGGCTTCGTGACGTAGTCGTTCGCGCCTCGCCTCAGCGCATCGACCACGTCGACGCTGTCGGTCTTGGCGGTCGCCATGATGACCGGCAGCTCCGTCTTGCCGTGCATCTCGCGGAGCTTCTCGAGCACCTCGATGCCGCTCATGCCCGGCATCATGACGTCGAGGAGGACGGCGTCGTATGCACCGCCCGCCAGGGCCTCGAGCGCGGCAGGGCCGCTGTCGGCGAGGTCGACCTCGTAGCCCTGACGCCTCAGGCGCCGAGACAGAACCTGCCGGTTGTCCTCGTTGTCGTCGACGACGAGGATGCGACCGAGCGGTTCCGCCTGCTGCGCCTGCTGCTCGCTCACGCCTCGCTTGGCTCCTGCCTCCCCTTCTTCTTGAGGAGCGCTTCGATCTTTCCAACGAGTCGATCGATGTCGACCGGCTTGGTCTCGTAGTCGTCGCACCCTGCCTCGAGGGCGCGCTCCCTGTCTCCCGCCATCGCGTGAGCCGTCAGCGCGATGATCGGCGTGGACGCGACGTCCGAGTCCGCCCTGAGCCTACGGGTCGCCTCCCACCCGTCGATGACGGGCAGGCTCATATCCATGAGCACCAGGTCGGGACGCTCCGCGCGGGTCTGGTTGACGCCCTCCGAGCCATCGACGGCGATGAGCACGTCGTAGCCGCGTCGGCGCAGCCTCCGCGAAAGCATGTCCCGGTTCATCTCGTTGTCCTCGACGAGCAGGATTCGCGGCATGAGCCCGAATGTCGAGGATACCACGCCGGCTCCGACGCTGCCCAGCCCCGCCGACGGGAGTGCGTCGCCTACTTCTTCTTTCCGCCTTTGCCTCCCCCCTTCTTACCTCGGCCTTTCGGGCCGCCTTTCCCTCCGCCCTTGGAGCCGCCTTTGGCGCCGGCGTCGTTCTTCGGGGGGCTCGGTTCGAAGACATCGTCGTCGCCCTCCCCACCACCTTTGCCCTTGCCCGCTTCGAGCACCTTCCAAGGCTTCGGCACGATGACCCAACGGCCGTTGACGAAGGCGAGCCCGTCGTAGGCCGTCCCCGTGTCCTTGCCGGCCTCCACGAACTTGAACCGGAAGAACTTCGCGTCCGCGGCGAGGTACTTTCCGACCTTCTTGTAGCCGCTCGGGAACTCCTTCGCGTTGCCCGTGCCTTTCGCGAGCTCGGCGCCGGTGGCGCCCCAGACCTTGATCTCCGTCTGGTTGTCCTTCGGCTTGATGACCGCCTTGCCGGAGTCCCAGTCCTTGGCGTGCGCTTCTTCGATCTTCGCCGCGAACTCCTCGTCGAAGAGCGCTCGATAGTCGGCGCTCGTCGGCCGCAGCGAGCGCGTCAGCGACAAGTGATCGGCGTCCGGTGCGACGAATTGCTTCAAGAGGGCCTCCGCCCCCTCCTCGTTTCCCTGGAGGACGAGCGCGATTTCGTTCGTCGTCTCCTCCGCCGAGGCGGCGCCCTCCTTGGCCACGGCCTCGCCGCCCGCCGGCCCTCCTTCGCTCACCTCCTCGCTCGGAGCCGCGGGCGGCCTCGCCTTCGCGCCGCCACACGCGACGAGCACGGCCAGACTCGCAGAGACCAGCGCCGTCACCATCGGACGGGCTCCGGTCATCGCAGCCCCTCGGTGCCCACGAACTCGTCCGGCCAATCGTCCCCCTCGAACGGCCAGTACTCTTCGTTGTCCTTCAGGTACCGAGCGGCGTCGAGCGAGTCGACCGCATCCCTCGGGAGATAGCCGGCGTTGATCGCCTCGATCTCGATCTCGAGAGCACGCTTCTTCCCGAGCACCGACTCGATGCGTCCGAGCCGCGCGCG
Organism: uncultured Myxococcales bacterium; assembly: GCA_937949945.1. Lineage (GTDB taxonomy): Bacteria > Myxococcota_A > Polyangia > Polyangiales > Polyangiaceae > Labilithrix. Next base: position 139,687 of record CALFEQ010000199.1, on the reverse strand, counting down.
CCGGAGGAGGCGCGACAGGCGCAGATCGAGTCGATGCAGCGCGTCCTTCGCGAGCGCCGTCTCCGCGGCGGCGAGCTCGCTTCGCGTCTGCTCGATCTCGCGGGAGAGCGCCTGACCATGGGCCGCGTCGGCGCGGAGCAGGTCGGGCAGGTCGGCGCCCGACGCCTGCGCGGCGGCGGCCTCCGCCGCGGCCGCGATCGGACCGAGCCGGGACTCGAGCTCCGCGAGCTCCTTCCGGAGGGGCGCCACCTTGTCCGGCGGCGCCTTCGCCTGCTCGAGGTCGTCGATCTGCCGGCGGACGCCGTCGAGCGCGGCGCGCGCCTCCGCCGCCTTCTCGACCGGATCGCTCGCCTCCTCGATGGCCGGACGGACCCCACCCGCCGTCGCGAGGCTCCGCTGCATGTCGGCGATGGTCCCGAGCGCGAGACGAAGTCCGCTCGCCTCGCGCTCGAGCACGGCGCGCTTCCTCGCGATCTCCCCGTAGACCGGATCGACGCGAACGAGCGCCGCGACCATGCGGAGCTGATCGGGCGAGACCGAGACGCTCGCCGCGTCCGTTCCCGCCGCGTCGGCGCCGCTGCGCGCGGCCGCGAGGAGCGCGCGCGTCCCGCGCTCGCTCTGGCCGAGGCGACGAGCGGCGTCGCGCACGGGCTCGTAGGTCGCGAGGAAGCTGCGCAGCTTGGCGTCCGCCGAAGGGAACCGGCAGAGCGCGATGTCGATGTACGCGTCGAGGATCTTCGCCTCGTCCTCGTACCGATGATGCACCTTGAGCGCGGAGAGCTCGTCGAGCAGCTCGCGCGCGCCCTCATAGTCCTTCTTCTCGTAGCGCGTCGTCGCCGCCTCGTAGAGCGCCTCCGCGAGCCGATCGGAGTCGCGCGGCACGAGGTAGTAGTAGTAGCGGGCGTCGTCGTGGCGCCGCTGCTCGTGCGCGATGCGGCCGAGGGCGAGACGCGCGAGATCGCGCACGGCGAAGAAGCGCTCGTCGGCGAAGACGGGAACCGACCTGTCCTGCCGCTTCGGATCGGCGACCTTGCAGAACAGGTTCTCGCCCTCCCTCATCCGGCCACGCTCGACCTGGATGAGCCCCGATAGGTACGTCGCCTGCGACCAGAAGCGCGACGTCTGCGGGACCTCGGCGTAGGCGGCGAGGGCGCCGTCGAGATCGCCTGCGGCCTGCTTCGCGCGTCCGCGCAGGTAGGCGATCTCGGCGCGCACCTCCGGCGGCGCGTTCGGCGGCACGCCCTCGAGGTCGGAGAGCCCTTTGTCGAACGCCTTCGTCTCGAGCGCGATCTCGACGATGCGGCGGACGGCACGGCGTGCGTACGGCGCTCCCGCGTCCCAGCTTCCCTTCGCCGCGATCGAGCGGCGGAGGTAGGCGCGGGCCGACTCGGCGATGCCGGCCGAAGCGAGCGCGTGACCGAGGAGGTAGAGCGCGGCGCGCCCCTCCGGGGTCTCCGCCGACGTCCCGAAGCTCGGATGCTCGACGATGGCCGTGAGCCTCGCGATGGCCTCGTCGTGACGTCCGGCCGAGACCAGCGCCTCCGTCTCGGCGACGCGCTCCGAGAGCCGTTCGGTCACGCCCTCCTGGGATCCGAGCCGGCGGCTCGCCATCGCGGCGTGGTACGCGCGCATGCGATCGCCGCGCGTCGGATCGACCGGCGCTGGCGGAGGCGGCGGAGCGGGCTCGGTCGTGGGCGCCGGAGTCGTGGGCGCCGGATCGGGCGCAGGCGCGCTCGACTCCGGCTGCTCGGGGGCAGGCTGCGCCGACGCGGCACCGCCCGCCAGCGCGAAGCCGATCCCGACGAACACGATCGAGCAGAGAGCGCGCCGCATCACTTCCCGACCGGCTTTGCCACCGCCTTCACGCGGAGCCGCAGATCGTACTTGCCGTATCGATCCGACGGGAAATCAGCCCCCATCGACGAGTCGTCGATGACCTTCACCTGGACCTCCACCCGGTGATCGCGAGGGACGTCGACCGTGAATCGCGAACGCTGGGAGGTCCAGAACGTCTCGTCGCGCGCATCGCGACGATCGAGATCGATCGTGATCGCGTGACGGCCCGGAGCGACCGCATGGTCGTAGACCTGCGTCATGTCGGACGCCGCGAAGCTCGGCGGCGCAGTGAACACGACGCCGTCGTCGAGAGCGACGGTGAGCCTCCCGACCTTGCTGTGCCCGTTGTCGAGCTGCAACGCGATCGCGATGCGTGAGCGATACAGATTGTCGGCGACCGCGGCGACGCGCGCACGCAGCGCGGCGATGTCGGCGAGGAGCCGATCGTAGTCGACGGGCGTCGCCGCATCGGCGAGGACGGCGGCGCTCGGAAGCTCCTCGGGCTCCGGGTTGAGCGGCGACCACCGACCTCCGTCGGTGGGCTCGCTCGCGGGAGGCGCCGGCACGTCGTTCGCAGGCGTCGGCGTCTCCGGCTTCTCGGCCGCGGCGTCCGCCTCTTCGGCCACGGCCGCGTCGGCCTTCGCCGCGGGCGCCGGCTTCGCGGGCTTCGTCGTCGCGGGCTTCGGGCGCGGCTGCGCGAGCGCCACGGCGCCCGGCAGGCAGAAGGCGACGACGGCGACGAGGAGCCTCGCCTTCCAGCCGCGGGTCTCGTGGGAGCTGGGCAGTCGCATCACGACAGCCGCATCTTATCCCAGGCCGAGGACGGAGGGCGTCACCCGCCGAACGGGAAGAAGATGCTCACCCCTCCGGTCACGACGATGTCGTTGACGAGGTGCTCCTCGCCGATGAGCGTCTCCTTCAGGATGTGATCGCGCACGTCGAGGCGTACGGCGAACCACTTGCCGAAATACCACTTCGTCCCGAACCCGAAGCTGCCCGTGAGCCCCTGCGCCGTGGAGTCGTCGGTGACGCCGGCCCCGAGGGCCGCGTTGAAGTCGAAGCGGGTGATGCCGCCACCCATCCAGCGGAGCTTGCCGTAGGCGAAGCTCCACACGAGGTGCCCGAAGTAGAGGCGTCCCGGGCGGTTCGTACGCTCCTCGACCTGGACCTGTGGATAACGGCGCTCGTACGAGTCGGTCGCCGCCGTGCGAAACCGCGTGAGCTGGAAGCTCGCCTCGAGGCCGAGGTCCTCGCTGAAGTGGAAGGTGTACGCCCCGCCCGCGACCCAGCTCGAGGAGTAGAGGTCGGCGGCGTAGTAGCCGCCCATCGCGGACAGCTCGTGGCGGAACGCCTTCGTGAAGAGGCGCTCCTGCACCCCGCGATAGTGGCGTCCGCCGACGAGATCTTGCTTCAGCTCCTCGTCCACGCACTGCCCGGACGCGGAGCCCGGCGTGGCGACAACGACCCCGAGGCTCGCGACGAACGGGAAGGCTCTGCGAGCGAGGACGCGAGCAGAGGGCCGGGCGCGTCGCATACGGCGCCCATACTCGCTTGCGACGGCGTCGAGCACAAGACCAGGTTGATGTGGACCGAGGAGCGAGGCCCTCGGGCGGCCCGAGACGGCGCCGCCCGAGAGCTCCGCCGGCGCACGCCAGGAAGGACCACCCGTCTCGACCGAAAGCGGCCATACTCGGAGCCCTCGTGTCCCCCTCGCGCCGCCCACCCGAGCCGCCCGCTCGCCTCGCCGAGGCCGGAGCGCGCAGACCCGGCCGCGCGCGGGTCCCGTGCGTGCTCGCGATCGGGGGCCTCGACCCGGGCGGCGGCGCGGGCATCCTCGCGGACGGCCGCGCCGTCGCCCACGCAGGCGCGTTCGCGTGCGCGGCGGTGGCCGTCCTCACGGTGCAGTCGACCGCCGGCCTCCGGGCGGTCACGCCCGTCGCGACGCGCGAGCTCGTCGCCGAGTGCAGGGAGGTCCTCGTCGAGCAGCGCGTGCGCGCGATCAAGACGGGTGCGCTCGGGAGCGAAGACAACGTGAGGGCCGTAGGCGATCTCCTCGCCGCCCATCGCGCGATCCCGAGCGTCGTCGACACCGTCATGCTCCCCACGCGAGGCAAGGCACGCCTGCTCGCGGAGCGCGCCGTCTCGGTCCTGCGCGAGCGGCTGATCTCCCGGGCCACGGTCGTGACCGCGAACGCGCCGGAGGCCGAGGTGCTCGCGGAGACGCGGATCCGCGATCTCGACGACGCGCGGGCCGCCGCGCTCGCGCTGCTCGACATCGGGCCCCGGGCCGTCCTCGTCAAGGGAGGGCACCTTTCGGGCGCCGAAGCCGTCGACGTCCTCGCGCTTCGCGTGGGCGAGCGAGCCAGGGTCCACGAGCTCCGCGCGCCGCGCCTGCGCGTCGGGCCCGTCCATGGCGGCGGCTGCGTGCTCGCCTCGCTCGTCGCCGGCCGGCTGGCGCGGGGCAGCTCGGTCCTCGGCGCCGTCCGATGGGCGAAGGCGACCCATCACGCGGCCCTGCGCGACGCGGCGGACGTCGGGGGCGAGATGAGAGTGTTACTCGCCTGACGGCGGTCTCCAGACTCCAGTCCCCAGTCCATCGGTCAGGACCACTCCTCTTTCAGCTGGCGCATCGCCGACTGCATGCCTCGGAGCGATCGCGGCGCTTCGTCGACGAACTCGTCGATCGGGCCGGCGCCCTCGCGGACGATCGCCGGCGGCTGCACGGTCAGGTCCACGACCGTCGTGGGGACGACGCCGCCCGCGCCACCGTCGAGGACGAGACCGAGACCGTGGAAGTCCTCGTCGATCTCGCGTGCGTCGACGTACGGCTCCGTCTGGCCGGGGCGCTGAGCCGTCGTCGAGATCACGGGCCGGCCGAGCTCGCGCGCCACGGCGCGGATGACCTCGTGGTTCGGGACGCGGATGCCGATCGTCTTGCGCTTGGTCTGGAGGATGCGCGGGACCTCGCGCGTCGCCTCGAGCACGAAGCAGTACGGGCCCGGAAGAAAGCGTTTGAGCACCCGGTAGACGTGGTTGTCGACGATCGCGTACCTCGCGATCTCGGAGAGGTCCGGGCAGACGAACGCGAGCGGATGGGACCGATCCATCCCCTTGATCTGGTAGAGGCGGTCGACCGCCTTCTTGTTCCCTATGTCGCAACCCAACCCGTAGACCGTGTCGGTCGGGTACGCGATGACCTCGCCGGCCCGCAACGCGTCGACGGCGCGCTGCACCTTGCGAGGCTCGGGATGGAAGGGGTTGACCTGGAGAATCATCGTCGTTGGCGCACGCAACCTACCAGGCCGGACCGCCGGATGCGAAGGTCGGAACGCACCTTCGACGCGATCGCGGGTTTGCTACGATGCCTCATCGTCGCTCGCGTCCGCACGCGTGCATGGCCCGACGTGTCGCTGGGCCTTTATTGCCTGCGGTTCTTTCCCCGTCCCCCGATGATGCGTGCACCACGGAAGCCGTCCGCCACGAGGACCGAAGCGCGGCGGCCCCACGTCACCCCGAGCGATGCGCCTTGACGACCTCTTCGACCTGATCCCGCTCGGGCTCCTCCGCGGCGTGATCTTCGTCTTCGGCCTGCTCTGGGGCAGCTTCCTCAACGTGGTCATCTACCGCGTGCCGCGCGAGCTCAGCGTCGTCCGGCCCGCGTCCCACTGTCCCGCCTGCGGCGAGCCCATCGCGCCTTGGGACAACATCCCGGTCGTCTCGTACCTGCTCCTCCGCGGGCGCGCGCGCTGCTGCGGCGCCCGCATGAGCCCGCGCTACCCGCTCGTCGAGCTCATCGGGGGCGCGCTCTCGCTCGCGGTCTTCGAGGTGTTCGTCCTCGGCCTCCCCGGATCGACGTCGGTCGGCCGGGCGGCGGCGATCTACGGCGCCGACTTCGCGCTCTGCTTGGGCCTGGTCGCCGCCGCCTTCATCGACGCCGAGCACATGTACCTGCCCGACGCGATCACCCTCGGCGGGATCGTCCTCGGCGTCTTCACGGCGACGCTGCGCGGGCTGCCGCTCACCGAGTCGCTCCTCGGCGCCGCCGCCGGCTTCGTCGGCGTCTGGTTCCCGTTCATCTTCCTCTACAAGGGCCTGCTCGGAAGGACGGGCATGGGCCTCGGCGACGCGAAGCTCCTCGGCCTCGCCGGCGCGTGGTTCGGCTGGCCCGGGGCCGTCTTCGCCCTCTTCGCCGGCGCCGTCCAAGGCACGGTCTACGCGCTTGGCCTTCGCGTGCTCGGGATCGAGCCGAAGCTGCCCGCCGCCGTCCTCGAGGAGATCGCCGAGCTCGAGAAGGCCGCCGCCGCCGGCGACGAGGAGGCGAAGAAGGCGCTCGCCGAGGACCCGCTCACCGAGGACGAGGACGACGCGTTCATCGTGCGCTTCTTCCAGCGGCTGTTCGGCCTCCGCCGCGACGCCGCGAACGGCGAGGGCGATGCGAGCCCGGCCACGCCGAGCGCCGAGCCGGAGAGCGCCGTCGGCGGCACGTCGAGCGCCAGCGAGCCGAGCACCGCCGCCGGCGAGACGACCGGCGGCGAGACGACCGGCGGCGAGACGAGCGGCGGCGAACCGACCGCGGAGGAACCCGAGCCGTCGGCGCCGACGATGCGAGCGCGCATCCCCTTCGGCCCCTTCCTCATCCTCGCGATGCTCGAGCTGCTCTTCGCGCGCGATTGGCTCGAGAGCCACCTCTTGCCCGCGCTCTGGCCGGAGCCGTAGCTCGCCGAGAAACGCGCGCGGCGCATGCACGAGGACATGCGCCGCGACGACGTGACGGCGGTGGCAGCGAGCGCTTACTTGCCGCGCTGCTCGATCGGGATGTACGGGCGCTCCGTCGGGCCCGTGTAGATCTGACGGGGACGACCGATCTTCGTCGTCGGGTCCTCCATCATCTCCTTCCAGTGCGCGATCCAGCCGGGGAGGCGACCGATCGCGAAGAGCACCGTGAACATGTTCGTCGGGAAGCCGAGCGCCCGATAGATGATGCCCGAGTAGAAGTCGACGTTCGGGTAGAGCTTCCGCTCGATGAAGTAGTCGTCCTTGAGCGCGGCCTCCTCGAGCTGCTTGGCGATGTCGAGGAGCGGATCCTTCACGCCGAGCTTGTTGAGGACGCGGTCGCAGGCGGCTTTGATGAGCTTCGCGCGCGGGTCGAAGTTCTTGTAGACGCGGTGGCCGAAGCCCATCAGGCGGAAGTTCGAGTTCTTGTCCTTCGCCAGGTCGACCCACTTCTTCACGTTGCCGCCGTCGGCCTTGATCATCTCGAGCATCTCGATGACCTCCTGGTTCGCCCCGCCGTGCAGGGGTCCCCAGAGGGCGAGGATGCCCGCGGCCACCGACGCGAAGAGGTTCGCGCGCGAGCTACCGACGAGACGCACCGTCGAGGTCGAGCAGTTCTGCTCGTGATCGGCGTGCAGGATGAACAGGAGGTTCATCGCCGCCTCGACCTCGGGATCGACCTCGTAGGGCTCCGAGGGAACGGCGAACATCATGTGCATGAAGTTCGCGACGTACCGGAGGTTGTTCTGCGGATAGACGAACGGTTGGCCGATGCTCTTCTTGTAGGCGTAGGCCGCGATCGTCCGCACCTTCGAGATGAGGCGGGCGATCGTGACGTCCATCTTCTCCTTGTCGTTTACGTCGTGCTCCTCCGGATAGTAGGTCGAGAGCGAGCACACCATCGAGGACAGCACGGCCATCGGGTGGGCCGTCGACGGGAACCCGTCGAAGAAGTGCTTCATGTCCTCGTGGATGAGCGAGTGGCGCGTCAGCAGGTTCGAGAAGTGATCGAGCTGCGACTGCGTCGGAAGGTCGCCGTAGATGAGGAGGTACGCCGTCTCGACGAACTTCGACTTCTCGGCGAGCTGCTCGATGGGGATACCGCGATAGCGGAGGATGCCCTTCTCGCCGTCGAGGAACGTGATCGCGCTCTTCGTCGACGCCGTGTTCACGAATGCCGGGTCGAGCGTGACGAGCCCGGTCTTGGCGCGCAGGCTGGCGATGTCGATCGCTCTCTCGTTCTCGGTGCCGGTGACGATGGGCGCTTCGAACGTCGAGTCCTTGATCTTGATTTCGACCTTTTCGCTCACGACAGCCTCGTTTTGCGTACTTGGGTTTCCGGCCCTCGCCTCCGGCGAAAGTCCACGCGGACCGCGACTATAGGGAACGGCGCGCGCTGCGTCACGACTAGAAAGCGCGCTCCCCGCCAGTATGTCGAGCGGCGCCGATCGCGCGCGCGTCCGACCAGGGGTGCCCGATTCTGAACGAATGTCGAGCGGAAGCACAGACCATCGCTCGGGTGTCGGGCAGAGCCGACAGGGGGGCCGAGGGATCGGCTGAGATCATGCGCCGCCCTGGGGCTCGACGACCAGCCCCTCGAGAGCGGTCGGCCACGCTTTCGGCCCACGGTCTCGGAGGCTTCTCGCCGGAGGTGCGAGGGCATCGGGCTCGGAGCTCGGAGCCGAGCTCGAGCTCGGCGACTCTCTCTACTGGCGCCACATTCGGCGCTGGTCGGCCTGCGCCTGGGCGAGGCGGCGCTGCTCCTGGACGAGGGCGCCGTACGCCCGGGGCACGCGCGGGTCGCGGCCGAGCGCGTACATGACACGGAGCGCTGCCTCGGCGTCGTCGCTCGCGCGGTGCGCCTGTTCGAGCTTCACGCCGAGGCGGGCGGCGACGTCCCCGAGGGCGCGGGACTTCTCGTCGTGCTGGATGTCGCGCGCCCACACGAGGGGGTCGATCCACTCGACGTCGCGCGCGAGCGCCGGGACGCCGGTGACGTCGACCTTCGCGCGCGAGAACTCGCTCATCAGGAAGGCGCGGTCGAACAGCGCGTTGTACGCCGCCGGAACGCAGCCGCGGAGCGCCTGCGCGATCTCGGACGCGACCTCCTCGAAGCGAGGCTTGTCCTTCACCATCTCGTCGGTGATCCCGTGGACGGCAGAGACCTCGGCCGGGATCGGGATCCCCGGATGGATGAGCCAGTTGTAGCGCGCGACGACCTCCCCGTTCCGGCCGACGACGATACCGACCTCGACGACGCGGTCGACCGACGCGTCACGGCCGGTCGTCTCGACGTCGAGCAACGCGATGTCGATCTCCTGCCACGGAGCGTCCGCCGCGATCCCCTCCGCCAGCCCTCGAATGCTGACCTTGAGGAGATGAGCGATCCCCGGGTAGTGGCGCCCCGTCGGGAAGCAGCCGCAGCCATCGGACAGCGCGCGGGTCACGGCCGGGTTCTAGCAGAGAAGCTGAAGAAGGCTCCAGGGTCCTGGCTTCCAGACGTCACTCGAGGCTCCAGGCTCCAGGCTCCAGAGAATGGCGCTCTGGACGCCAGTCTCCAGACTCCAGCAGGTCCTCCAACCGGACGCAGGTCCTTACTTCTGCAGGCTTCGATGGCAGGGCGAAGGCTCGCGATCGACGACTGAGCCGCTCTCGCGCCTCGAGCTCTCGCGCCTCGAGGAACACCTCTCATGTGCTCACACGGAACGCGGGACGCTTCCGACTTCGCGTGGCTCTCGCCGGTCGCAGGGCCTCTCCCAAATGGAGACTGGAGTCTGGAGACTCCTGTCCGACCTTCTGGAGCCTTCCGCCCGGAGCCTGGAGCCTCTTCCGGCTACTTGCCGGCATCCCCCGTCGCCGCCGGCGCCTTCGCCGCTGCATCGGGCGCGCTCGTGGCGCCCGCGTCGGCCGGGGCGGCCTTGGCTTCGGCGGGGGCGGTGGCTTTGGCGCCGAGCATCTGGAGCTCGAGGTTGAGCCACTCGTCGAGGGACTGGCGGCCGTCGAATTGGCGGCCGTTGATGAAGATCGCCGGCGTGCCTTCGATCTTGAGGTCCTCGCCGAGCTTCTTGTCCTTCGCGATGCGCTCGGCGGTCTCGGGCGACTGCATGTCGGCGTGGAGGCGTGCGACGTCGAGGCCGAGCTCCTTCGCGATCGCGTCGAGGCCCTGCTGATCGAGGCGCATCTGGTTCGCGAAGATGGCGTGGTGCATCTCCCAGAACTTGCCCTGCTTGCCGGCGGCGATCGCCGCGCGCGCGGCGTTCTCGGAGTGCGGGAACTTGCCGAGGACGTAGAACTTGTAGACGAACCGGACCTGGTCCTTCCGGCTCTCGAGGATCTTGTCGATGACCGGCGAGAACTCGGCGCAGTGGGGGCACTGGAAGTCGGCGAACTCGACGATCGTGATCGGCGCGCTCTCGGGCCCCTTCGTCGGCGATCCGTCGATGGGGACGTTCTTGACCTTCTCGGGATCGAAGCGGTTCTTGTATGCCTTCTCGACCTGCTCGCGCGTCATGCCGTCCTTGACGGTCTTCACGACGTAGCGCGCGGCGTGGATGCACTTGTCGCAGTCACGCTTGTCCTGCACGCACTGCGCGATCGAGACCGGCACGTTCGGACACGGCGAGAGGAACTCGGAGACGTAGGCGCTCCACTCCTTCTTCTCGCGTTGGGTGAGCGCGCCGGTGTCGACCCCCTCGAGCGTGACGATGGGCGCGTCCGGTCCCACCTTCTCCTTCGACGGGTCCTCGGTGGACTTCCCGCAGGTCGAGCCCGAGATGAGGAAAGTCCCCAGAACTACGGCAGAAAGCGCTTTCATCGCCATGGGATCGCGCCGGCAGCTTAGCAAAAGATCCCCGGATGGAGCGTCCGGGAGTTTCGGATTCACGAGGCTTTGCGCGAGCCGCCCTCCGCGGCTAGACATTGCCCACCTTGCGTAGCGTGGTCTTTCGCTATGAGGACGTCGCCGCCTTCTCCGAGGCGCTCTCGGAGACGTGCGGCTCTCTACCTCTGCCGGAGGGCCAGACCGTGAGCGACGGCGAGTGGGTCCTCGCGATCTTCGAGATCGGCTCGAAGGCGCGCGCGACCGCTGCGGCGGCACGCGGCGTGCGTGCGGCCGGCGATACCCACCTCGCGTTCGAGCGCCGCGACTGGGAGCGTCTCGTCGGCTTCGTCGCCGCCAGGAGCGAGCACATGCGCGCGGCGCGCCCCGTCGCACGGACGTCGTCGAAGATTCCCGTCGCGCCCGAGAGCTCTCCGGCGGTCACGGCGAGCGACGCGCCCCCTCGGTCGCGTCGGCTCGACGACATCGATCTCCCGCCCTCGAGCTCGATCGAATCGACCCGCATCCCGTTCGGCGCGCGCGTCCTCGTGGTCGACACCGTGAGCGGCGCGGGCGACGAGCTGCGCGCGATGCTGGCGGAGCTCGGCCTCGTGGTCGAGCTCGTCGGATCGACGAAGCGCGCCGAAGAGCGGCTGAAGGCGCGATCGTTCGACGCGATCGTCCTCGACCTGCACGCGCCGGGGACGGACTCGCGCACGTTCGTCGGGAAGCTCCGCGCCGATGCCCGGCTCGCGGACATCCCCGTCCTCTTCATCTCGAGCCGCCCGACGTCTCGCGACGTCGTCGACGCGTTCGCGAGCGGCGGCGACGACTTCCTGCCGAAGCCGTTCCGCGCGACGGAGCTGGCCGCCCGCATCTTCGGGCTGCTCCGACGCGCACGCTTCGCGCAACGCGCGTCGGGGGGAACGGGACGTTGAGCGAGAGCTTCCCGCCGCCGAGCATCCCGCCTTCCGGCGAGAGCGATGGCTCGCTCACCGAGGTGGAGATCGCGCGTGGCGCGCGTCGCGTGCTGGCCGTGGGCGGCGGCCGAGGTGGCGCGGGCAAGAGCCTCATCGCGCAGAACCTCGCCGTCTACTTCGCTCAGCTCGGCAAGAGCGTCATCCTCGTCGACCTCGACCCGACCGGCGCGAACCTCCACACGCCGTTCGGCGTGGCCGCGCACGCGCACGCCCCCGACGACACCGTCGAGGAGTTCGCCAAGGCGCTCGTGCCGAGCACCGTCCCCGGCCTGTCGGTCCTGCCGGGCCCGCACGACGCCATCGAGCCGCCGCTCCAGCTCCGCGCCGGACGCAAGGGCAGGTGGCTCGCGAAGCTGAAGTCGCTGCCCGCGGACTATCTCGTCATCGACGTCGGTCCGGGGCACGGCCACCTCGCCCTCGACGTCATGCTCGCGGCCGACATCGCGATCTGCGTGACGGTCCCCGAGCCGCCGGCGATCGAGGCCACGTACCGATTCGTCCGCGCGGCGTACCGGCGCAAGCTCCGGCGCGCGCTCGTTCGCGATCGCTTCCGGCTCTCGCTCGTGGACCGCGCGATGAAGGAGATCGGCCGACTGCCCTCCCCGCTCGATCTCATCCACAAGCTCGCGAAGACGGACCGCACGACCGCGGAGATCGCATGGGCCGAGGCCCACCGCATCCACCTCTATCTCGTCGTGAACCAGACGCGCGTGCGCACGGACCTCGAGCTCGCGAGCGCCATGAGCTCGCTCTCGCGGCGGCACTACGGGATCGCCCTCGAGGAGCTCGGCTGGGTCGAGCACGACGACACCGTCTGGCTCACGGTGCGCCGTCGCAAGCCGCTGCTCGTCGACTGCCCGACGTCGAAGGCGGCGCGCAACATCGAACGCATCGCCCGGCGCGTCGTCGCGCTCACGACGGCGAAGCCGGAGCCGAAGGACCCGCCGCCGCCGCTGCCGCCGGTGCTCGCGGAGCCCGATCACTACACGGTGCTCGGCATCGGCCGCTCCTCGAACGACGAGGAGATCCGCCGCGCCTTCAAGCGGCAGCGCGAAATCTACGCGACGGGCGGCCTCGCGACGTCGTCGCTGCTCGACGATCAGGAGCTCGCCGCGGCGCAGGCGCGGATCGAGGAGGCGCACGACACGCTGCTCGATCCGGTACGCCGGCGCGCGTACGACCTCTCGATGTTCCCCGAGCCGGACACGCCGGCGAAGACGACGTCGGTGCCGAAGCCGGCGCTCGCCGCCGAGCAGCTCTTGCTCCAGAGCGAGCTCGCACGCGAGATCGGGCCCGACACGGAGTTCACCGGCCCGCTCTTGCGGAAGGTCCGCGAGTCGCAGGGCATCGAGCTCGCCGAAATCAGCTCGCGCACGAAGATCTCGAAGGCTCACCTCCAGGCGCTGGAGGAGGAGAACTACGCGAGCCTTCCCGCGATGGTCTACGTCCGTGGCTTCGTGACCGAGCTCGCGAAGTACCTGCGGCTCGATCCGGCGCAGGTCCAGCGGACGTACCTGCGGCGCATGCGCGAGAAGCAAGTGTCGTGAGCGCGGGCATGCAGCTCTCGGGGGCCGAGTCCGGCGCGACGGACCGCGCCGCCGAGCGCACGCCCGACTCTCGTCCGCGCGGCCCGGCGCACGCGCCGGCATGGACGGGGCGACCACCGTCGGCGAGCCCTTCGCGCGACGCGCTCTTCGCGCTCGGGCTGTTCGCGGTCGCCTTCCTCCTCCGCTTCGCCGCCGCGCACGCCCTCGCGGGCGAGCCCGTCTGGGACGGGCACTACTACGACTTCGGCGCTCGGCGCATCGCGGAAGGGCACGGCTACTCCGACGATCGCATCGTCGGAGGACGCGTCGAGTGGCACCCGTGGTGTCACTACCCCGTCGGCTACAGCGCGTGGCTCGCCGCGTTCTATTGGGCGCTCGGACCGCACGCGTCGTCGGCACACGTCGCGAACGCGCTCACCGGCGCGCTCGCGGCGGTCGTCGTGTTCCTCCTCGCGCGCGAGGCCTTGTCGCCCGCACGTGCGCGCCTCGCCGGCGTGCTCACCGCGATCCATCCCGGCCTCGTCCTCTACGGCGCGCTCGTCATGGGCGAGGTCCTCTCGGCGCTGTCCGTCATGACCGCGTTCTGGGTCACGATCCGTGGCGCGCGCGCGTGGGAGGCGCGGCGCGGAAGCGGCTCGCGCCTTCTGCGATCGGTGTCGCCCGGCGCGTTCGGCGTGGCGGCGGGCGCGGTGGTCCTCGGGCTCGGAGCCCTCGTCCGGCCGCAGGCGCTGCTCTGCGCGCCCTTCCTCGCGCTCGTCGTCCCGCGCCGCGACTCGTGGAGAGAGACGCTCCTCGCACGAGGCAAGGCCGCCGTCCTCGCGTGCGCGATGGTCCTCTTGCCGATCCTCCCGTGGACGGCGCGCAACTGCCGCGTGATGGATGGCTGCGCGCTCGTGAGCACGAACGCGGGCTGGAACCTCGCGATCGGCGCGTTTCCCCGCGCGACCGGACGCTTCGAGACGCTTCGATCGTCCGACGGCTGTCGCGAGGTCACCGGGCAGGTGCAGCAGGACCGCTGCTGGCTCCTCTACGGCCTCGATCACATCCGCCGCGCGCCGGGGCGTTGGCTCGGGCTCGTCCCGGCGAAGCTCTCCAACACGTTCGATCACGAGTCGTTCGCGGTCGAGTACCTCCACGAGGCGCGCCCGGAACATTGGCCCGAGCCGCGCCGCGTCGCGTGGCGCTCGGCGCTCACCGCGATCCACCGCGTGCTCGTCGTCGCCTCGCCGCTCGCGTTCGTCTCGCTCGTCCTCCCGCGGCGGCGCCGATCGATCGCCGAGCCCGAGCCGCCGGCCGCGCCCACGTCCGACGGAGAGCGCGAAGAGCAAGACGCCGACGAAGCGAGCCCGCTCTCGCGTCCGAAGCTCTTCGGGCGGCAGCGCGCCCGCGTCGTACAGGGCGCGATCCTGGTCCTCGTCGCCGTCGCGGCCTACCTCGCCGCGTCCGCGAGCACCCCGACGTTCTGGCCGCTCGTGATCCTGACGTGCATCCTCGCCTGGTTGCCGCTGCCCGGCCGCCCCGCGACCCCGCCGGCGCTGCTCCTGCCGGTCGCCCTCCTCGCGACGACCGCGCTCACGCACGCCGTCTTCTTCGGCGACGACCGCTATCACATCGTCGTGACGCCGGCGCTGTGCCTGCTCGCCGCCGCGGGCCTCCGACGTCTTCCCAGAAACACGCGCGGCGCGGACACCGGTGGTGTGCGCGCCGCGGGAACAAGCTCAAGCTAACGGCAGGCGTTCTAACGCGCAGCCCCCGAGACGGGCAACAAAATGCCTCGCGCCTCCGTCGAGCGGCGCGGATTGAGCCGCCCCCACGTCGTGCTAAGGGAAGCGCCATGCGCCTCGCTTCGTTGGGCTCGGCAGGCATCGGCGCCGCCTTCGTCACGGTCGTCGCGCTCTCCGTCCCACTGGGCGGCTGCCCCGACTCGAGCACCTGCGAAGACTACTCTCCGCCGGCCTCGCTCGATCTCCAGAGCCCGCTTGTCTCGTTCTCGAAGGACGTCATGCCCATCTTCGGGCAGAGCTGCGCGTTTACCACGTGCCACGGGTCCGTGAGCAACCCGAACGGCGTCTTCCTCGGGGGCAGCGACCCTTCGTCCGTCCATCGTGCCCTCGTCGACGTCCGCTCGAGCAAGCTCCCGACGATGTCCTTCGTGAAGCCGGGCGACCCGAGAGAGAGCTTCTTGATGCGCAAAATGGACGGCAGCCACTGCGTGCTCGACGCGCAGTGCATCGACGGCGACTGCGGCCAGTCGATGCCGCGCAACGGCGAGACGCTCCCGCTCGAGGCGCGGGACACGGTCCGCCGCTGGATCGCCCAAGGGGCGAAGAACGATTGAGGGGAGGCTCCAGGCTCCAGGCTCCAGGGGAGTCAGGCCTCAGTCCTGAGGCCTGACGTCTCCGCTCGCGTCGGGTATCGTGCTCGCCCGATGATCGGACGCCTGACGGGCAAGGTGATCGAGGAGGACGACGGCACCACCGTCATCGACGTGAACGGCGTCGGATACGAGCTCACCGTGCCGATCGGGACGATCGGGCGGGCGAAGACCGACGCCGACGGCAACGTCACGCTGTTCGTGCACACGCACGTGCGCGAGGACCAGATCTCGCTGTTCGGATTCGCGTCCGAGGGCGACCGGCTCGCGTTCCGCACGCTGATCGGCGTGAGCAGCGTCGGGCCGAAGACGGCGATCGCCGTGCTCTCCGCCCTGCCCGCGCACGAGCTCGGTCAGGCCATCGCCCGGAGGGAGCTCGGCAAGCTCACCGCCATCAACGGGATCGGCAAGAAGACGGCCGAGCGCCTCCTCCTCGAGCTGAAGGACAAGCTCCCCGTCCTCCAGGCCGCGCCGCCGCGGGCGCCCGGCGCGCCGATCCCGGCCTCGCCGCCATCGAGCTCGAACGGCGACGTGCTCGCGCGGGCCCTCGTGAACATGGGCTACCGCGCCAGCGAGGCGGAGCGCGCCGTCGAGCAGCTCGGGCCCAAGCTCGTCGAGCTCCCGCTGCCCGACCTCATCAAAGAAGCGCTCGCCGTCCTCTCGAAGTAGCGGCGCGCGCGTTTCGGCTCGGCGTCCCCGGCGGAGCGTCGCGTCGTGGTCTCGGGCTCCGATCGCCCGTCCGGGCTCGCGCCGCACCGGGTTTCCCGCTAGAAGACTTTGCGCAATGGCCGAGGTGCTCGCTGCTCGCACCGGCTTGGAAGGCTGACCGATGGCGAAGAAGAAGGGAAAGCAGACGACCAAGAAGGACAAGCGCCGCGGCGGCATTCGTCGCGAGGAACGCCGGTTCGTTCCGCAGGCGTCGACGAGCCCCGCGCTCGTCCGCACGCTCGGCGCCCTCGCTGCGCTCCTGCTCGGCGCCGGCTTGTGGGGCTACTTCTACGCGCAGAGCTTCGCCGAGGACGAGAAGCTCAAGCCGGTGCCGTCGTATCTCATCGCCGCCGGCGCGGTGATCATGGGCATCACGATCTGGGTCGGCACGAGCAGCGAGTCGCCGATCCGCGTGGGCGATCCGGGCATCTCCGTCGAGAAGGGCGATCTCCGGCGCATGCCGTGGTGGGCCGTCGAGAAGATCACGTTCGACGCCGACGCGATGGCGCTCGTGGTCACGGGCAAGGACGAGTCCGGCGTCGACTGGACGTTCAAGATCTCCCTCAAGAGCCACCCGGAAGGCGTCGGCTGGGTCCTGAAGGAGGCGCTCGATCGCATCCCGCGCCGCGTGGACATCCCGGACGAGACGCTCGACAAGATGCCCGCTGCATCCGAGCACGCCGGCCAGAAGCTCGCGCTCGAGCCGCTCCAGGTGGTCGGCAAGAGGGACGCCAATACGGGCAAGATCATCTCGTACGAGCCCGACGCGCGCGTGTGCCCGCGATGCGAGCGCGTCTACTACAAGCGCTCGGTCCCGAAGAAGTGCAAGTGCGGCAACTCGCTCGTACACCTCCGGCCGTCGGATGCGGATGATGATCCGAGCGATGCCGACGAGGAGACCGACGACGAGGCGTCCTCCGAGCGCATCGCGGCGGCGTCTTCGAAGAAGGTCGCGGCGGCGGAAGGAGCAGCCGAGAGCTGAGGAGTCGATCGATGGGCAAGGAGCTTCTCGCGAAGGGAATGGGCGCCAGCCCGGGTACGGCCACCGGCGCGATCGTCTTTCATTCGGACGAGGCCGTGGAGCTCGGCTCGAAGGGTCAATCCGTCATCCTCGTCCGGATCGAGACGACGCCCGAGGACGTGCCGGGCATGAAGGCGGCGGCGGGCATCATCACCACGCGCGGAGGGATCACGGGTGACGCCGCCATCGTCGCGCGCAGCCTCGGCAAGCCTTGCATCACATCGTGCTCGTCCCTCCACATCGACTACGCGAACGGCAGCCTCACCGTCTGGCGAGACTCCACCGGCGACGACGCGAGCAACGACGGGGACATCGTCCTGCGCAAGGGCGACATCGTCACGATCGACGGAGCCAAAGGCGAAATCTGGCGCTGAGCCTGCGGAGCTCGCTCAGCTCGCCGGTAGGCGGCCGTTGCCCGACTCGACGAGCCTCGCCCGCCACCACGGCTTCGGCCTGCCGAGTGCGTAGGCGACGAGGAACAAACCGAAGAAGGGAAGCCAGGCGATCAGCGCGGCGGCGCTGACGCCGGCGTCCTTGCCGACCTGCGAGAAAAAGCTCCAGCCGGGGACGTGCACGATCGGCACCTGCACGCCGGAGTGGAGCGAACCGCACCAATCGTAAGAGACGTCCTCGGAGAACTCGTCGCCGTCGGGAGCTCGGACGGTCAGCACACACGCGCTGTTCTTGCCGGTGACCCTCTCGAGGTGCGTGACCTGCCCCACCGTCGGCTCGCCGACGAGGGTCCTGATGTGGAAGCCCACGTCGGCGATCTGGAAGACGACGACGAACACCGCGCTCGCGATCATCGCCGCGAGGTGTACGCCGCGTTCTCTGCGGATGTGGTCGCCGAGCGGCCCCGACGACAGCATCAGCGGCTCCTGCAGCGACGGGCGGCGCAGGACGAGGACGCCGCGCGGATCGCGGTAGCCGACCCGTGCCTCGGGATCGTGCCCCGGCTGAAGAGCGCCGATCGCATACACCTCCTCGCCGGGCGACAGCTCCACCACGCGCGTCCGCCGGCCCATCCCGCCGGGGATCGTGCTCGAAGGATCGTCGATGAGGACGACTCCGCCGTCGGGCTCGACGCGGAGGCGCTCGCCGTTCTGCCCGCGGAGGTAGAAGGGCGCGGCGTCCACCCTCCGCTGCGTCTCTCTCCACTCGTGGGTCCATCCGTTCTTGGTCTTGCGCTCTTCCCCGACCTGCTCGATCGAGACGCGTACGGCGAAGGGGCTCCCGGTCGCGAATTCGACGCGCCCGCGCACGGCGGCTCGACCAGGCCCCCGAGGCGGCCCGTCGCGGAACTGCGCATCGGCGCTGCGCGCACGCGCGGACACGACGATGAACGAGATCAGCGCGATGCAGGCGATCGCCGCCGGGAGCGCGAGGTGAAGTCCGTAGACGACCACCTGCGAGACGGCGTTCGACAGGTAATCCTTCGAGAGGATCGCGATCGTCGCGGGCTCCACGCAGCCGAGTTTCCCATGCGCGCTCGCCAGCCGCCAGCGAGCGGTCCCGTGCGAGGGAGCGTCGTCACATCGGTCGGGGCACCGACGAAGTCCGCCGCCGAGCCCGGACGACGCTCGAGCGGCTCGCGCCGAGCGAGCCCGAGCGAGCGCCGCTCTCGGGAGCGGCACGCTCTTCGCGTGCTTCCGACACGAGGGCTCGAGCAGGCGCGCGCATGCGGAAGAACGGAGCGCAGCTCACGTCGATCTACGAAGAGGTCGTTCGCCGAAACCCGGGAGAGGTCGAGCTCCACCGAGCCGTGCGCGAGGTGCTCGACGCAATCCGTCCGGCGATCGCGAAGCACCCCGAGCTCGCCGAGCGGAAGATCATCGAGCGCATTTGCGAGCCCGAGCGGCAGATCGTCTTCCGCGTGGTGTGGCAGGACGACCGTGGCGAAGTGCACGTCAACCGCGGCTTCCGCGTCCAGTACAACAGCGCGCTCGGTCCCTACAAAGGCGGGCTCCGGTTCCACCCGTCGGTCAATCTCGGCATCGTCAAGTTCCTCGCGTTCGAGCAGGTCTTCAAGAACGCGCTCACCGGACTTCCGCTCGGCGGCGCGAAGGGAGGCGCGGACTTCGACCCGAAGGGCAAGAGCGACGACGAGGTGATGCGCTTCTGTCAGAGCTTCATGACGGAGCTCTTCCGGTACCTCGGCGAGGACACCGACGTACCCGCCGGCGACGTCGGTGTCGGCGCACGCGAGGTCGGCTACCTCTTCGGGCAGTACCGTCGGCTCACGAAGCGCTACGAGGCTGGCGTGCTCACCGGGAAGGGCATCGACTACGGGGGCTCCTTCGTCCGTGCCGAAGCCACCGGCTACGGCGCCGCCTACTTCGTGCAGGAGATGCTGCGCGAGCACGGCGACTCGCTCGAGGGCAAACGGTGCATCGTGTCCGGCTCGGGCAAGGTCGCCATCTACACCATCGAGAAGGTGATGCAGCTCGGTGGTCGCGTCGTGGCCTGCTCGGACTCGAACGGCTACGTCTACGACGAGCACGGGATCGACGTCACTCGGCTCAAGGAGCTGAAAGAGGTCCAGCGCCGCCGGATCCGCGACTACGTCGAGACGCACCCGTCGGCCCGATACGTGGAGGGAGGCAAGGTGTGGGAGGTGCCCTGCCAGATCGCCTTCCCCTGCGCCACGCAAAACGAGCTCGACGCCGACGACGCCCGCAGGCTCGTCGAGAACGGCTGCATCGCCGTCTGCGAGGGCGCGAACATGCCGACGACTCCGGCGGGCGCAAAGATCTTTCTCGACGCGAAGATCGCATACGCCCCGGGAAAGGCCGCCAACGCGGGCGGCGTCGCGACGAGCGCGCTCGAGATGCAGCAGAACGCTTCGCGGGACCGATGGTCGTTCGAGCAAACGGAGCGACGGCTCGAAGACATCATGAGACGGATCCATCGCCTCTGCGCCGAGACGGCCGAGGAGGTCGGCGCGAAGGGCAATTACGTCGTGGGCGCGAACGTCGCCGGCTTCGTCCGCGTCGCGAAGGCGATGGCGGCGCAGGGGCTCATTTGACTTCGGGCGACGAGCTCTGCCGGAGAACACCGGACACGACGACGCCGTCCTGGCCGATACTGCGAGCATGACGATCGCGCCCGTTCGAGGCCGCCTCCTGGTTCCTGTCGCGATCGTCGCCCTCACCCTCTCCACGTCGGCCGCGGCGAGCACGCCCGCGCCCGAGAGCATCGACTCCGATCACGACGGCATCACCGACGCGACCGAGCGTGAGCTCGGCTTCGATCCGCACCACGTCGACATCCCGGAGCCGCTCCTGTTCGACATGGTCCGCGGCCTCGGAGCGCGCAAGGGTGAGCTCGAGGCCAACGTGCTCGCGTACGGCGCATTGGGGAGCTTCCCTGCGCTGCGCGGCGGCCCGGAGCTGGAGTGGGTGTTCGAGAAGGGCTACGGCTTCGAGGTCGAGCTGCCCGTCTCGACCACGTTCGGCGTCGAGGCGTGCAAGGCGGCCGTGCAGGGCACGCTACCGGCGGGCGGAGCGACCGCCTTCAGCCACGGCTGGCTCGCCATGGGCGAGTACCTGTTCGGCGGCCCCGGGGGCCGCGGCACCGCCACGTACATCGCGGCGGTGCGCTTCGACGCCCGGTGGAGCGCGCTCGCGATGATCGGCGGGAGCGTGACACACCATCGCCGGCGATCGCCGCGCCCACGCGCTGCGGGCGTGTTCAACCCGAGCGTCTTCTTCGACGCATCCGCGTACGTGACCCTCGGCGTCGAGCTGAACTCGATCCTCGAGGACGACGGCACGACCGACCTCGTCGTGCTGCCGCAGGTCCACTGGCAGCCGAACCGCTCCTGGAAGATCCAGCTCGGCAGCGGCGCGCAGATCGACGATCTCGGGATGAACCTCTTCTCCGCGCTGCGCGTGTCGTTCATGTACTGAGCGCGAAACGCGTGCACTTCGCACGAACATCGCGGTTCGCGCACGTTCCGCACCATGCGTGGCGAGCATCAACGCGCCCGTCGTCGTGGTAGAAACGCACCCATGCTCGATCATCTCGGTCTCGTCGTGAGCGACCCCGAAAAGAGCCGCCTGTTCTACGAACGCGCCCTCGCGCCGCTCGGGTACACGGTGCTCATCTCCCCGCCGAAGGAGGTCACGGGCGGCCGCGTGGTCCTCGGCTTCGGCGTCCCGCCCAAGCCCGACTTCTGGATCCTCTCCGGCACGCCGAACGAGCCGCGCCTCCATGTCGCCTTCCGCGCGGAGAGCCGCAAGCAGGTGGACGAGTTCTACCGTGCGGCCCTCGAGGCAGGCGGGAAGGACAACGGCGCGCCCGGCCTGCGCCCGCAGTATCACAAGGACTACTACGGCGCGTTCGTGCTCGACCCCGACGGCCACAACATCGAAGCGGTCTGTCACGCCCCCGAGGGCTGACGCCCCGCCCGCGGCCTCGGCCGAGTCGCCGGAACGACGGAACCGCCTCAGCCCGTCTCGACGCGGTTCCGGCCGCGGTGCTTCGCGGCGTACATCGCCTTGTCCGCGCGGCCGAGCAGCTCGTCGATGCTCCAGTCGGCGTTCTCCGCGCTGGCGAGACCGACGGACGCCGTGGCGCGATGCTCGGTGCCGTTCGGCAGGACGTACTTCGCCTCCGCGATCGCGCGGCGGACGCGCTCGGCGGCGACGCGCGCGCCCACCTCGCCCGTCTGCGCGAGAGCGACGACGAACTCCTCGCCGCCCCATCGGGCGACGAAATCGCTCTTGCGGGCGATGCTCGAGAGCACGCGCGCGACGCCCTGGAGGACGGCGTCCCCCGCGTCGTGTCCGAGCGTGTCGTTCACCTTCTTGAAGTGATCGACGTCCAGCAAGAGCACGCTCATCGGGAAGAGCTTGTCCGACGCGCGCGCCTTGTCGATCTTCTCGAGGAACGCGCGGCGATTGAGCAGGCCCGTCAGCGTGTCCGTCGACGCGAGACGCCGCGCCTCGGCGACGAGCGCCGCCATCCGGAGCGGGCCGCCGAGCTCGGCGGCGAGCAGCGCGATGAAGCGCCGGTCGTCGTGCGAGGCGCCGCGGCGGCACGGCGAGAGCGCGATCCGGCCGATCGGGGTCGTGCCGAACGTGACCGGCATCAACATCGGCGGGGTGGACCACTCCGCCTCGACCGCGCGCGAGTCCGCGATGATGATCGCGTTGTCGTCCTCGCCCGGCTTGCGCCGCTCCGGTCGATGCGGGACCACCTCGAGCGCATCGCGCGCCTCCCGCTCCGCCGTTTCGCGCTGGTCGGGATGCGTGTGGACGAGCAGCGTCGTCTGCTTGAGCTGCGGAGGCCCGATGTCGGTGGCGAGCGCGAGCCAGCGATAGCCGGCGACGTCCGAGGCGAGCGCGGCGAGGCCCTCGAAGAGCTGCTCGAGCTCCTCGGCCTTCTGGGCGAGCGCGCGGACCTCGCCGGCGATCGTCGACTCGAAGAGCGATGCATCGAGGAGCTGCGAGAGCCGCTCCTGAACGTTGCCGCGCGTGACGATCGGCGGCGCCGCCGCGGGCGGAGGCCTCGTCCTCGGCGAGGACATCAGGTCGCCGAGCACGTCGACGAGCCGGTCGATCTCGGTCTTCGTCACGTACGCCGTCGCGCCGGCGTGCCGCGCCCAGAACCGCGACCGCCGGTCGTCCGAGGCGGTGAGCAGGACCACCGGGACGGCGGCCGTCACGGGCTCGGCCCGGAGCAAGCGGCAGAGCTGGAGCCCGGAGATGCCCGGCATCCAGAGGTCCGTGACGACGGCGTCCGGGGGCTTCTCGAGCGCGAGCTCGGCGGCCTGCGCCGCGTGGGGGACCTCGATGACGTCGTACCCCTTCTCGCGGAGGCGAACACCGATGAGTGCGCGCGCGGAGGCGCTGTCGTCGACCAGGAGCACTCGCGCCACGGTACTTGGTCTATGCTCGCGCGCCGGCGGCCACAAAGCAAAAGGAGCTTTCGGGATGAGCAGCGAACGAACGGGCGACGAGAGGGCGACTGCCAGCAGCGCGGCGAGGGTGGTGAGCCTCACCGTCACGGTCCTCGGCACGGGGACCATGGGTCAGGGGATCGCGCAGGTGACGGCCCAGAGCGGGCACACGACGCGCCTCTACGACGCCTCCGAAGGCCGCGCCGCGGCGGCGGTCCAGGGGATCGCCAGCGCCCTCGAAAAGCTCGTCGCGAAGGGGAAGATCGGCGCCGAGGCGCGCGCGGCCACGCTGAGCCGGCTCTCGGCCGCCCCGTCCGCGAAGGACGCCTGCGCGGGCGCGGACGTCATCATCGAGGCCGTGCCCGAGGACATGGCCTTGAAGGTCGAGGTGCTGAAGGCCGTCCTCCCCAGCGCCGCGCCGGGGGCGCTCGTCGCCTCGAACACGTCCTCGCTCTCCCTCACCGAGCTCGGAGCGCGCCTCGGCGTCCCGGAGCGTACGATCGGCCTGCACTTCTTCAACCCGCCACCCGTCATGGAGCTCGTCGAGGTCGTCCGCGGGCTCTCGACCAGCGAAGAGACGGTCGAACGGGCGCTCTCCTTCGTGAAAGGCCTCGGCAAGACGCCGATCGTCGTGCGCGACGTGCCGGGATTCGCCACGAGCCGGCTCGGCGTCATCCTCGGCGCCGAGGCGATGCGCATGCTCGAGACGGGGGTCGCGAGCGCAGCCGACATCGACCGCGGCATGGAGCTCGGCTACCGGCACCCGATGGGCCCGCTCAAGCTCACCGACCTGGTCGGGCTCGACGTCCGCCTCGCGATCCTCGAGCACCTCCACCGCGAGATCGGCGAGCAGTTCCGGCCTCCGGCCATCCTCCGGACCATGGTCCGCGCGGGCAAGCTCGGGAAGAAGACGGGCGAGGGCTTCTACCGCTGGGTGGACGGTCAGCCCGTGCCGAAGTAAGCCGGAGCCATGCGTCCCGCCTATCTCGTCTCCGGAGTCCGGACCCCCATCGGCAAGCACCGCGGTGCGCTCTCCAGCGTCCGCGCGGACGACCTCGCGGCGCACATGATCACGTCGCTCGGTCAGCGCCACCCCTGGCTGCCCGGCCGCGTCGATCACGTCGTCTTCGGCGCCACGAACCAGGCGGGAGA
Source organism: uncultured Myxococcales bacterium (assembly GCA_937949945.1). GTDB lineage: Bacteria > Myxococcota_A > Polyangia > Polyangiales > Polyangiaceae > Labilithrix. The sequence goes on along the minus strand of CALFEQ010000199.1, from coordinate 115,577 downwards.
GGACAACCGCAACGTCGCGCGCATGGCGGCGCTCCTCGCGGGGCTCGAGTACGAGGTGCCGGCCGTGACCGTGAACCGGCTCTGCGGCTCGGGCCTCGAGGCGGTGTGCGACGCCGTCCGGCGCATCGCGACCGGGGACGCCGACTGCGTCATCGCAGGCGGCGTCGAGAGCATGACGCGCGCGCCGTTCGTGTTCGGCAAGAGCGACGAGCCTTTCCCGCGGACGCCTCCGAAGGTCTACGACACGAGCCTCGGCTGGCGCTTCGAGAACCCGCGCATGGCGGAGCGCTTCCCGCTCCAGTCGATGGGCGAGACCGCCGAGAACGTCGCCGAGAAGTGGAAGATCTCGCGCGAGGAGCAGGACGCCTTCGCGCTCGCGTCGCACCAGAAGGCGGCGGCCGCGCAGAAGCAGGGCGACTTCGCGGACGAGATCGTGCCCGTGACGATCCCCCAGAAGAAGGGCGATCCCGTCGTGTTCTCCGTCGACGAGTGCGTGCGCCCGGACGCGTCGATGGCGGCGCTGCAGAAGCTGCAGCCCGTCTTCCGGAAGGGCGGCACCGTCACCGCGGGCAACAGCTCGCCGCTCAACGACGGCGCCAGCGCCGTCCTCGTCGTGAGCGAGGAGGTGCTCCGCGCCGAGAAGCTCGAGCCGCTCGCCCGCGTCGTCTCGTCGGCCACCGCCGGCGTCGAGCCGAACTTCATGGGCGAGGGGCCGATCCCCGCCGGCAAGAAGGCGCTCGCGCGCGCCGGTTGGAACGTGAGCGATCTCGATCTCGTCGAGCTCAACGAGGCGTTCGCCGCCCAGTCGATCGCTTGCATCCGTGGGCTCGAGCTCGACCCGGCGCGCGTCAACGTGCGCGGCGGCGCCATTGCGCTCGGGCATCCGATCGGCTCGAGCGGGTGCCGCGTCCTCGTGACGCTCCTTCACGCGATGCGCGCGAAGAGCGCGAAGCGCGGCATGGCTGCGCTCTGCATCGGCGTTGGCCAGGGCATTGCCATGTGCGTCGAGCGGTGAAGGACGCAGGGCGCGCGGGGTGGGCTTCGAACGGGCCTCCCGCGGGTCCGCCCTGGGACTCGCCCCTCGCGGATGCGCTCTTCGCGTTCGTCGATCTCGAGATGACGGGCCTCGACGCCAAGCGCGACCGCGTCGTCGAGGTGTGCATCGAGCGCGTCCGTGGCCCGGACCCGCGGAGCGAGCCCGAGGATCGGCTGCATTCGCTCGTCCGCCCCGACGACGGGGCGATCGGGAACGTCCACGTCCACGGGATCGACGCCGCGGCGCTCGCGAACGCCCCGTCGTTCGCCGAGATCGCCGATCGCGTCGCCGCGCTGCTCGACGGGGCGATCTTCGTGGCGCATGGCGCCGCCTGGGACGTCGCCTTCGTCGAGGCCGAGATGCGGCGGGCGGGCCGCCAAGGGTTCACGGTGCCGTTCTGGCTCGACACCCTGAACCTCTCGCGCCGCGCGTTCGGCCTGCAGAAGCACTCGCTCGAGGCGCTACGGGCGGAATTCGGGCTCGACGGGGCGCGCGCCCACCGGGCGGACGCCGACGTGAGCGCCCTCCGCGAGGTCTTCGCCCGCTGTGTCCGAGAGCTCACCCCCGCGACGCCGAGGGATCTCTGGCAGGTGCGCGTCGCCGAGCGGCGGGTCCGCGACCAGATCCTTGCACAATGCAAGGACGCGGTCCAGTCGAGGAGCGAGGTCACCGTCGTCTACCGCCCACGGGCGCGGCCCGCAGAGCCCATGCGCATGGTCCTCACGGGGATCGAGCTGGGGCTCGACCCTCCACGGGTGATCGGCTATCAGCTCCCCGGACGCGGGCGCCGCGAGCTGCGCGCCGACCGCATCCTCCGGATCGAGACCGTCCCGAGCGCCAAGAGCGAACCAGAGTGATGCCCCTCGCAACGCACCGAAAGATCCTCAGCGAGCCTACGTCACCGCCCGCCGGTCGGACGTCCACGGTGGGGCGCACCTCGAGCCGGCCCTCGTGGGCGCGATCCGGCGTGACGCGAGGCGGATGTGCGGCGGTCGTCCTCGGCCTCGGCCTCGGCATGGTCGCTTGCGGCGACGGGCCCGGGGCCAACGCCCCCACCCGCTCGGCGCTCGCGGACAAGTGGTTCACGCGGGCGATGCAGAGCTACCGGAGCGGCGACGCCGAAGACGCGTCCATCGCGATCGACGGGGCGCTGAAGGCGGCGCCGCAGGATCGGGAGGCGCGCCTCCTCGGGGCACGCATCGCCCTCGCGAGGCTCGAGTTCGAGGAGGCCATCCGCCTCACGGAGGGGCTCGAGGGCAGCGACGCGAAGTCGGTCCGCGGACGCGCCTTCTGGTACGCGGGCGACATCGAGCGCGCGGCGGACGAGCTCGAGGAGATGCTCAAGGATCCGGCGGTGAAGGATCCGTGGGCGCGCGACATCGCGAAGCTCGCGCGGCGCGGGCACGGGCGGCACCCGTTCGCGATCGAAGGATCGGTGGTCACCGCCGTGGAGATGGCCGGCGCGGACACGCCCTCGCCCGCGATGGTCGTGAACTGCGAGCTGAACGGCGAGCGTATCCTCGCCCTCGTCGCGACGAATTTCGGCGAGCTGATGCTCGACTCGGCCAGCCGCAAGGAGCCGGCCTGGGTGAACCTCCGCTTCGGAGAGAACTTCGAGGTCAAGGACGTCCCCGCCCTGACGCACGATCTGTCCGGCATCTCGCGTCAGCTCGGCGCGACGATCAAGGCGCTCTTGGGCGTGAACCTGCTGCGGCACATGCACGTCACGTTCGACCGCCGCGGCTCGCAGTTCGTCGTCCGCAAGCACGATCCGCCCCCGCCGCCGGAGGCGAGCAAGATGCCCATCTTCTACGCGCGCGGCGGCGCGATGATGATGCGCGCGAACATCTCCGCGAAGGAGGACGACCAGGCGCTCCTCTTCGTCGACTCGTCGGCGTTCTACCCGCTCGCCCTCGACGACGCGCTGCTCAAGCGGTCGGGCGCCGACCTCTCGACGTTCCGGCCGCAGCCTGGAGCGCCCCCGAGCTGGAAGATCGGGACGCTGCCGTTCTTCAGGCTCGGAGGCGTCGACCTCGCGCAGTTCCCCGCGGTCCAGGGCGCGAGCTTCGCCGAGTACAAGAACATGTTCGACGTCGACCTCGGCGGCGTCGCCGGCGCAGGGCTCCTGTCGATCTTCCGCGTCACGTTCGGCGAGAACGGCAAGTGGCTCTGGCTCGAGCTCGATCCCGTCATCGCCGCCGGCCTGAACGGCACCGCCGAGCCGCCGCCGCCCCCGCCGGCGCCGAACGAGGAGACGCCACCCGCGGAGCCTCGTCCCGCGGAGCCGTCGAAGCCCGGAGCGGAGCCGAAGGCGCCCGCACCGCCGGCGCCGAAGCCGGATCCCGCCAGCACGAACGCGCGGCCGGAGGCGGCGAAGACGACCCCGCAGCCCGGCCAGACCGAGAGCAAAGGGGCCGCGAAATGAGCGCTCGCATCGCCGTCTACGCCGGCAGCTTCGATCCGGCGACCCTCGGGCATCTCGACATCATCGAGCGCGCCTCGGCGCTGTTCGAGAACGTGATCGTCGCGATCGGCCGGCATCCGACCAAGCACCCGACGTTCACCTTCGAGGAGCGGCTCGAGCTCTTGCGCTCGATCACGTCGCACCTGCCGAACGTCACGGTCGACAGCTTCGACGGCCTGCTCATCAACTACTGCCTCGAGAAGGGCGCGAAGGTCATCGTCCGCGGACTCCGCGTGACGACGGACTTCGAGTACGAGCTCCAGATCGCGCACGCGAACGCCGACCTCGGCCCGCAGGTCGACACGATCTTCCTCCCGACGCGCACGCGCCACGGCTTCGTGAGCGCCTCGCTCGTCCGCGAGATCGCGAGCCACGGCGGCGACGTCACGCGCTACGCACCGCCGGTCGTGTGCGAGGCGCTGAAGAAGAAGTTCGCTGCGAAGCAGGCCTGAGCCCCGCTGTGATAGCTTCGTCGCTCCCATGAGCGAGATGCCGAACATCACCGCCAAGCTCGAGGAGTCTCTGACGGCCGTACGCGCCAAGCTGTCGAGCTTGGGAGGACCGCAGGCGGCGATCGCGGAGCCGCGGGTCGGCGTCGTGCTCGGCAGCGGGCTCGGAGCGTTCGCGGACAGCCTGCGCGACCTCTACAAGATCCCGTACACCGAGATCCCCAACATTCCTCCGCCGCGCGTCGTCGGGCACGCAGGCAACCTCTGCTTCGGATTCTGCGGCGACGTCCCCGTCGTCTGCATGCAGGGCCGCGTGCACCTCTACGAGGGGCACCCCGTCTGGCAGGTCGTGCACGGCGTGCGCTTGATGGCGCGGCTCGGCGCGCGGTGCGTCCTCATCACGAACGCGGCCGGCGGGCTCGATCCCGATTGGGCGCCGGGCGACTTCATGGTCGTCACCGACCACATCAATCTGATGTACCACCACCCGCTCGTCGGCCCGAACGACGACGCGCTCGGCACGCGCTTCCCCGACATGACGAACGCGTACGATCCCGTCCTGCGGAAGAAGCTCGCCGCCGTCGCCGAGGCCGAGAAGCTGTCGCTCCGCGAGGGCGTGTACGCAGGCCTGCTCGGCCCCTCTTACGAGACGCCCGCGGAGATCCGGATGCTCCGCATCCTCGGCGCACAGGCCGTCGGGATGAGCACCGTGCCCGAGGTCATCGCCCTCCGTCACATGCGCGTCCCGGTCGCCGCGCTCTCGTGCATCACGAACCTGGCGGCAGGCGTCGCGCAGCACGAGCTCGATCACTCCGAGGTCGAGGCGACGGCGAAAGCGCGTCGCGCCGACCTCGAGCGGCTCCTTCGCGGGTGGATCATCGAGGCAGGCAAGCTGTGAGCGCACGCAAGCAGGCCACGACTCGGGCAGCGAGCTCGAGACGCGCGGCGACCTCGAAGCGCCCCGCGCGCTCGAGCGCGCGCCGGCGTGAGGCGCCCGCCGCGGACGCGGCCCTGCTCGACGAGCTCGTCCAGCGGGCGAAGGCCGTCCGCGAGCGCGCGCACGCGCCGTACTCGCGCTACCTCGTCGGAGCCGCGATCGCGACGAAGAGCGGACGCATCTTCGAGGGCTGCAACGTGGAGAACGCCTCGTTCGGCGCCACGATCTGCGCAGAGCGCGGCGCGATCATGCAGATGGTCGCCGCGGGCGAGCGCGATCCGATCGCTTGCGCGGTGGTGACCGAAGACGGCGGATCCCCCTGCGGCATCTGCCGCCAGGTGCTCTCCGAGTTCGCTCGCGACATGCCGATCGTCCTCGTCGGGCTCGACCCGAGCGGCGAGGAGTCGGGGCGCGTCGTCCAGCTCGCCGACCTGTTGCCGCTCGCGTTCGAGCTCCGCCATTGACCGGCGATCGGGCCTGACGTTCGCGCACGTTCCAGGCTACGATTCGCCACCGAGATGCAGCGCCGCCGCGGCATGGCCGCCCGGATCGACGCGAGGACGCGCCGCGCCGCGACCGTCTCCGCTCTCGCGTTGCTCGCGCTCGCCGCGTGCAACGCCATCGCCGGGCTCGACGACGAGTACACGCTCGCCGTCGACGTCGAAGCCGGCGGCCCCGACGTGATCGCGGACACGGATTCGTCGCAGCAGGACGCGTTCGCAGACGACGCCGGTGTCGACGCGAGAAAGACGTGCCCGTCGGGTCGTGGGCCGGAGATGGTCGTCATCGACGAGACGTACTGCATCGACTCCACCGAGGTGACGCAAGAGCAGTACGCAGCGTTCCTCGCGGCCGATGCCGGCTTCGCGTTCCTTCCGGAGAGCGGCGTGTGCGCGTGGAAGACGAGCTTCGTGCCGGCGAAACCGCTGGCCCTCTGCCGATGGGACCCGAGCACCAACCCGAACCTCCCCGTCGTCTGCGTCGACTGGTGCGACGCCTACGCGTACTGCGCGTGGGCAGGCAAACGGCTCTGCGGCGCGATCGACGGCGGTCCGATCCCGTGGGACGGAGACGCGGACACGGACCCGAACCGAGACGAGTGGTACCGCGCGTGCTCGAAGGCGGGGACGCGCAAGTTCCCGTACGGCGACGCCTACGATGCCGGCGCATGCCTCGACAGCAAGGCGAATCAGCAAGGCGTGGGTGACGCCGGCTCGCGACCCGGCTGCGTCGGAGGTTACGAAGGCGTCTGGGACATGGTCGGCAGCGCATTCGAGTTCGAAGACTCGTGCTCCGGCAACGATGGCGGGGACGACCTCTGCAAGGTCCGCGGCGGCTCGTGGGCCCATCCGGAGACGACGTACAGCTCGTGCATCGGCGTCGGCCGCGGAGACAGGCGTGATCTGAGGACCGACGACTTCGGCATCCGTTGCTGTGCGGCCTACGAATGACGCGCGCTCCGGACGGCGTCACGCCGATCGCGCCTCCGTCGTCGAGAACGGCTCCTCCTCCTTCTCCCGCGCGGCCGGCAGCGTCACGTGGAACGTGGAGCCACGCCCCGGCGACGACGTCACCGTGATCTCGCCGTCGAGCTCGTGCACGAGACGCTGCGTGATCGCGAGACCCAGGCCCGTTCCTCTGCCCAGGGGCTTCGTCGTGTAGAACGGTCGGAAGACTCCATCGCCTCGATGGCGTTGAGCACCAGGTCGACGACGATCTGCGAGACGCGCGCGAGCGACAGCGTCGATTCGATCACCTCGCGCACGTCCGCCGGCCCGAAGCCACCGGCATCTCCGCGCGACAGCGAGAGCAGCTCGCGTACGATGAACCGGATCCGGTCGACTCCCTCGAGGGCAACCTTCAACGCCTCGACGGCGCCCTGAGCGGGCGGCCCCGACTCGGCGATCCGGGAGCGCGCGCTCGGGGATCGACGAAGTCGACGAGCGGCTTGCCGACGATCTCGTCGAGAGCGTCGCATCCCAGCGTCCTCACGAACGCACGGTTCGCGTAGACGATCTTGCCGTCCACGTGGATCGTCGGCATTCGATGAGTGCGTGGGGCGTGCGTGAGCGTGGCGCGCGCTCGACGACTCGGAACTACACGACCCCCCGCGCCCCCAGCACGGCGTCACGCTCGACGTCCACGTGCCTTCTGGGGGCCATTGCCCACGCGCGGCGGGGCCTCGCGGCCCTTACCGCCATCTCGAAAGCGTCTCGTCGGATCGGAAAGAGCTCGAAAACGAGGGAAAACGGCAGGTCTTCAACGCTGGCGCGACTCCTGCTCTCATCGCGCGAGGCCCATGAGACACTTCTCGCGCATCACGGCGTTCGCACTCGCCGCCGGGCTCTTCCCCATCGGCCACGCCTTCACCGCTGGTTGTGGCTCCGAGGAATCGACCGACACCGCCGCCGGTGTCGGAGCGATCATCTTCATCAAGCGCCAGCACACGACGGTGAACGGCCAAAGCGTCACCGTCGACGTGGCGGGCGGCAACGGACTGGTGCTCGACTACGAGCGCTACGTGCCGGGCGGACAGCTCGTGATGCTGACGCCGCCGCGCCCCGACGGCGTGCTCAAGGTGATCACGGCGGACTTCCCGAACGCCGACTTCAACGGCGCAGACGTCTCGTTCGACGCCAAGCAGGTCGTCTTCTCGATGAAGCGAGACCCCGACGACCACTATCACATCTACACGGCGCAGCTCCCCGAGGGCCCCGACGGCAAGTTCGAGATCCATCAGCTCACGGGCGGTCCCCACGACGACATCAACCCCATCTACATCCCTGGCGGCCGCATCGCGTTCGTGACGAACGAGATGTACACGGAGATGGGGGCGCGGCACGACGAGTACAACCACGGCCGCGGCGTCACGCAGCTCGCGACGATCTCGGTCGACGGCGGCGACGCCGACCGCCGCCTCGCCTCGCAGAACCTCTCGCACACGGTCGCGCCGTGGATCCGCTTCGACGGCAGGATCGGCTACTCCCGTTGGGAGCACCTCGGCCCCGTCAACGACGTGAAGCTCTTCGTCGCCAACCCCGACGGGACGCAGATGCTCGGCCTCGCCGGCCAGCACGCGAAGCCGTCGAACTCGCTCTTCAGCGTGCGCGAGCTCGAGCCCAACGTGATGATCGGCATCGCCACGTCGCGCGAACGCACGATCCACGCGGGCGCCCTCGTGAAGATCGACGCGCGCGATCAGAGCGATCCCGTCTGCATGGATCCCAAGATCCTCGACAAGGGCGGCCGGCTCTGCTTCGACGAGGAGAACGTCCGCTACGAGATCCTCACGCCGGACGTCCCGACCACCGAGGCGCCGTCCCCGGTGGGTCGCTACCGCGAGCCCTCCGTGCTCCCCGACGGCCGCATCCTCGTCTCGTGGGCGAGCGGCCCCGTCAACGATCTGTCGGAGCAGTCGGTCACGCCGCCGGACTTCGGCATCTACATCTTCGACCCGGTCACGAAGCGCAACCAGCTCGTCTACAACGACCGCAACACGTGGGACCTCAACGCGCTGCCGGTCGTGCCGCGGCGAGAGCCACCCGTCATCGGCGACACGGTCGCCTCGACCATCGATCCCACGAAGCCCGTTCGCATCGGATCGGTCGACATCAAGAAGACGAGCCTGAACGAGATCGTCAAAGGCGCGCAGTTCGGTGACGACGGCGTGCCTCTCTCGGAGGCGCTCGCGCACGCGGTCAAGGTCCGCATCATCGAGGGGTTCTCGAGCGAGGCCGCGAAGGGCGTGACGATGTTCGGCCTGACCATGGACGAAGGCGCGGCGATCCTCGGCGAGGCGGACATTCGGCCCGACGGGAGCTGGCTCGCGGAGATCCCGCCGTACATTCCGGTGCACCTCCAGCCGATCGACAAGTACGGTCTCTCGATCCGCAACCAGCGGCTCTGGATCCAGGGCATGCCCGGCGAGGACCGTCGCTGCATCGGCTGCCACGAGCAGCGCGCCGGCGTCGGCGCTCCGGCGCGCGGGCAGAACCCGACCGCGGCCGAGCAGGCGGTGCAGCAGTTCCTCGCGCCGGTCATGGAGCGCCGCGAGCTGCCGTGGGCGCTCAAGCCCGACTACCAGCTCACGACGCAGCCGAAGATCGTCATCCAGAAGATCCTCGACGAAAAGTGCGTCCAGTGTCACTCGGGCGGGCCGAACGATCCGTTCGCGGGACGCACGTACCAGATGACGATGACCGCGCCGGGATCGGGCACGGCGCACACCTTCACGATCCCGTACCTCGACCTGTCGTCGGACGAGATCGAGGTGGTCTACGACAACAAGGCCGCGAGCTACCCGAAGAGCTACGTCTCGCTCTTCTTCCCGGCGGCGATGGAGATGGGGATGGGCAACGCCCAGATCACGGGCGACGTGCCGCCCATGTGGGCCATCCCGAACAACGCGCGCCAGTCGGCCCTCATCCGCAAGCTCAACATCCGAGCGGCCGACGGCACGTTCGCCTGGGGCCACTCGACGCTGCACCCGGAGGACGTGGGCGTGACGCTCACGGACGACGAGCGTCTCGCGCTCATCCAGTCGATCGACGTCGGAGGGCAGTTCTACGCTCGTCAGAACACGGGCTTCGTCCCCTTCGAATACAACCCGCTCGGCTCGGGCCAGAAATACTGAGGAGCTCGGAACGATGCGCATCTCCAAGAGCTTCGAGACGAAAACCAAGGTCGCCCGCAGGACGGCGCAGTCGGTGGGCCTTCTGGCGTTCGCGCTCGCGTGCGCGTCCCTGATGGCCGGAAGTCCGGCGACGGCGAACACGAACCAGAACATCGCGGGCACGCAGCGGGTCTACGGCGCGATCCCGCCGGATCAGATCGAGCACCTCTCCACCGCCGATCGCATCAAGAGCGTGGCGGCGTCCGGCTCGATGATGGCGATCTGGGCGACCCTCGAGCACGGTGAGCGTGTCGAGTGCGTCGACTGCATCCCGTTCATCGAGCCGTTGCTCTACGACCCGAACCCGCGCACGCGCGAGATCGCCGCGTGGTGGCTCCGGCGACGGGTGTTCGGCGTGTTCGGCAAGGGCGAGGTCTACGAGCGTACGATCCAGACGCTCGCGAACGACCCCGATCCGGTCCGGCGCGCCTACGCCGCGAACGCGCTCGGCGAGTTCCTCGCGGCCCCGGGCATCGACGCGTGCGCCGTCGCGCTCGGGAGGGATCCCGATCCCAACGTCCGCGCCGCCGCGGCGGCCGCCCTCGGCCGCCTGAACGACGACGGCAACGGCGCCATGGCGAAGGCGCTCGAGGTCGACGTCGATCCCCGCGTGAAGCTCGCCGTCCTGAAGGCGGCCGGTCGCATCAACGCGTTCAAGGGCGTCGCGCAGGTCGTGAAGGTCACGAGCGACGCCGACGCGCGGGTCCGTCGCGCCGCCGCCGAGCTGCTCGGCGCGATGCGCGCGCGCGAGGGCGTCGACAGCCTGATCGCGCTCGCGAAGGACCCCGACGCGAACGTCCGCAACGCCGCCTGCCACGCCCTCGGCGCCCTCCACGACCCGAAGGCGCGCCCCGTCCTCGAGGAGGTCGCGAACAACGACCCCGACGGCCTGGTCCGTGACCAAGCCCGCATCGCCCTGCGGAGGCTCTGAGCCGGCACCGTGAGCCCATCCGCAGGGCTCGGCCGTCGTCCCTGCGAGATCGACAATCTGGCCAGACTGGCTAGGATTTCCGCATGGCGCGCAAGTGGCAGCTCCAAGAGGCGAAGAACCGTTTCAGCGAGATCGTCGATCTCGCCCTCGAGGCCGGCCCTCAGACGGTGACGCGCCACGGAAAGGAGGTGGTCGTGATCGTCTCGAAAGAGGATTTCGAGCGCAAGCGCCGTAGTCGAGGGCCGCGCGGCACGATCGTGCCGTTCCTTCGCGGGCTCGGCTTCAAGGGCGTCGAGCTCGACATCGAGCGGTCGCGGGACACGGACCGCCCCCTGAAGCTCTGAACGTGGCTTTCCTCCTCGACACATGTCTCCTCTCCGAAGTCTGGAAGCCAAGCCCCAATCCGGGAGTACTCGCGTGGCTCGGCGCTTCGATCGAAGAGGAGCTCTACTTGAGCGTGCTCTCCCTGGGCGAGCTCAGGAAGGGGATCGACCGGCTTCCTCCGGGCAGGAAGCGCGAGCGGCTCGCTCGAGACTACGTGGCCCTGCGCAGCCGCTTTTCCTCACGCATCCTTGCAGTCGACGAGATCGTCGCGGAACGTTGGGGCGCGCTCAGCGCAGAAGCAGCGCGGCTCGGAAGACAGGTACGCGTCGTGGACGGCCTCATCGCCGCCACCGCGCTGGTCGCCGGGCTCACCGTCGTCACGAGGAACGTCGACGACTTCGTCGCGACGGCGGTTCCAGTCATCGATCCATGGACCTGAGAGACCGTCACGCAATAGCCTCAGGGGAGACGGAGGTCCGTGCGGCGTCGCACTGCCGAGGACCGAGGACTGAGGCTCCAGGACTGAAATGAGTCGAACCTTCCTCCCAGTCGTCGTGGCGGCCGCGGTGGCGGCGGTCGCCGGCGCGTGCGCGACGAAGGAGCCGGCGCGATCCACGTACTTCGAGCGCTCGATCGGCCCCATCCTCACGAGCACGTGCGTGCGCACGAACACGGGCGCGGGCTGCCACGTGGCCGACGCGCGCGGAAACGCGCTCGGCAACCTCGACACGTCGAGCTACGAAGGCGTGGCGAAGCGGAGGGACCTGCTCGTCGACTACGGCCCGTACGGGCAGCCCGCGTTCCTGCTCAAGAACGTCGACCCGTTCCAGGTCGAGGTCACCAGCCACGACGGCGTGAGGACGGTGATCACGACCGACATCAAGCACGCAGGCGGCTCGGTCCTCGACCCGACGAGCTCCGCGTACCAGACGCTCCGTCGCTGGATCCAGAACGGCGCCACCGAGAACAACACCGGCGTCCCGCCCACGACCACCGAGCGGCTGCCGTGCTCGACGTTCGTCCCGAGCCGCGCCGACTTCGACCTGACCCAGGATCCGCCGCGGCCGGACTTCGCGACCTTCCGAGAGAGGGTCAATCCCATTCTCTCGGGCCAGTCCGACGACCCGCAGATCAGCCGCGTCGGATGCGGCGCGGGCAACTGCCACGGATCGATGTCGAACGCGCTCTACCTGACGTGCGGCGACACTCCCGAGCAGCTCCGCTGGAACTACCTCGCGGCGCAGGAGTACCTCGCGCAGACGCCGGAGCAGAGCGAGCTGCTCAGGCGTCCGCTCTCGCCGGCGCAGGGCGGCGCGTACCACGAGGGCGGCGTCCTCTTCTCGTCGCCCGACGACGCCGCGTACAAGGCGCTCGAGGCCTGGGCGGCGGAGCACGGCCCGGCTCCGCAGGGCCCGACGGATCCCGCGTTCCTGTTCTTCGCGCACAAGGTGCAGCCGATCCTCGTGAAGAAGGGCTGCATGATGATCCAGTGCCACTCCAGCTCGATGTTCCACGACTACCGCCTCCACGGCGGGTCGGGCGGGAGCTTCTCGCTCTCGGCGACACGGCGGAACTACGAGCTGTCGCTCCTGCAGCTCGCGGTCGAGAGCGAGGATCCGAACGCGAGCCGGATGGTGCGCAAGAACCTCTACCGGCCGGAGGTCTGCGGCGTCGGCGGCTGCGACCGCCCCGTCGGCCTCACGCACCGGGGCGGCCCGCTGCTCGAGGACTTCGGCGACCACCGCGCCGACCCGCAGCTCTGCGACGACGCGGGCTACGACTACGACAACGGCAACCTCGACGAGATCCCGGCCTACTGCGTGATCCTCGAGTGGCTGCGCCGCGAGCGTGCGCAGCGTGGCCTCGCGCCGCTCAGCGCCATCGTCTACGTGAAGCGACCTGCCGGCTCGCTGAAGCGCGCGCAGGACTTCGACGTCTACGCGCCGGGCGCCGATCTCCGCATCGTGCCAGCGAAGATCGAAAATGGCGCGCTCACGATCCAGGAGGGAGACCGCTCGCTCACGGCGGGATGCGGCCTCGATCCGAGCACGGCCGACATCCGTCGCCCGCAGGTCTCGTGGGACGGCAAACGCATCGCGTTCGCCGCGCGCTCGAGCGCGAACGAGCCGCTCGCCGTCTACGAGATGAACGCGGACGGCTCCGGATGCGGCAAGCACCCCGCGATCAACGCGACCCCTCAGTCGCTCAACGGCCTACTCATCCACAACTTCGACCCGACCTACAGCCCGCCGGAGGACGGCGTCTCGCGGATCGTGTTCGCCTCGACGCGAGGGAACTTGGACAACAGTGCGTACGACTACGAGGGCCCGCAGCGCACGCCCGCCGACCCCTCGAAGCCGAACGCGAACCTGTACGTCGCCGAGCCCGATTCGAGCGCGCCCGGGGCGTGGCGCATCCGCCAGCTCACGTTCCTCCTGAACCTCGAGCGGCAGCCGTCCTTCATGAACGACGGCCGCCTGATCTTCACCGCCGAGAAGCGCGCGCCCGAGTTCTACCAGCTCGCGCTCCGCCGCCTGAACCTCGACGGCGGCGATTACCACCCGCTCTACGCACAGCGCGGATCCATCGGGTACCCCGAGGCGACGCAGGTCGTCGAGCTCGCCGACAAGGACTTCGCGACGATCTTCTCGACGCCCGCCACGCCCGGCGGAGGCGGTGTGCTCGCCGTGTTCAATCGCTCGATCGGCATCGACTTCCGGAGCACCGACCCGGCGGACTACCCGATCGATCCCGGCGTGCTCGATCCGGCGCAGCCGCAGTTCCCCGATCCGGCGTTCTTCCTCCGCTCGCTGCGCTTCCCCGATCCGGCGGCGAACGCGCGACCCGGCATGCCGACGAGCGGCCTCTACACGTCGCCGTCCGCGCTGCCGAGCACGCAGATCCTCGTGAGCTTCGGCGAGGCGTCCGATCCTGCGACCTTCGACGGCGACTACGACGTGTACGTCATGGACACGGTCACGGGCGCGAAGACGAAGCTCTTCGGCGATCCCGGGACCGCCGAGGTCGAGGCGGTCGCCGTGTACGAGCGCATGCCCCGCCCCATCTTCCGCTCGCGGCTCGACGAGCCGAACGGGCACGTGACGATGTACCCCGATCGCACGGAGGCGGAGATCCACGTGCTCGACATGCCCGTGCTCGCCTCGCTCCTGTTCCAGAACACCCCGACGGGCCGGCTCCTCGAGAAGGATCTGCAGACGGTCGCGGTCTACGAGGAGCTGCCTCCGACCCTCGACGTCACGTCCTTCGATCAAGGCGGCCCGTTCGTGGTCAGCGACGCGTTCGGCAAGGTGTACGTGCGGCGTCGCCTCCTCGGCACGGTGCCGGTCGAGGAAGACGGTTCGGTGAAGTTCAAGATTCCGGGCGGCGTCCCGATCGTGCTCGGCCTCCACGACACGGAGCTCTCGAGGGCACGCAATCTCCCGCGCGTGCAGCGCGAGGCGATGTCGTTCTCGCCCGGCGAGTACGCCCACCAGTCGTTCAAGGCCGACCTCTTCGGAGCGGTGTGCGGGCCGTGCCACGGCTCGATCTCCGGCCGCGCCGTCGACAGCGCCCTCCAGCCGGACTTCGTGACCCAAGCCTCGGCGACGCTCTCGCGCTCCAAGCCGCCGTTCGACATGAACAAGCCGCCCGCGGAGCGCGGGCCGATCACCGGTCCCTGAAATTTGCGCCGCCGCGATGTCGCGATGTCGCGATCGGCGCTACACGTCGGGCATGGTCGCCCGCACCTTTTTGCACGACGGGCTCGCCGCGCGGCGCCTCGTCACGATCGCCCTGCTCGTCGCGCTGACCGGCTGCAGGGCGGGCGGCTGCGTGGCGAACGTCATCGGCGACATCATCGGGGAGACGGGAGACGTCGCTTGCGATCGGCGCTTCGTGCAGGAGGGCAAAGAGCCCGCGCCGTTCTGTCAGGAGGTGATCGACACGATCGCCGTGAGCCAGATCGCCGACGACTGCCGCGAGAAGCACGGCGCGCGGACGTACGAAGGCAGGTGCCCGCGCGAGCGGATCATCGGCGGGTGCAAGCTCCTCGAGGAGAACGACGACGGGTCGGAGGTCTGGGACTGGTACTACGACGTGACCGACCTGGAGGCCGACTCGGACGCCGGGATCGTCTTCGTCGATCCCGTCCGCACTACGGATGAGGTCAAAGCGCTCTGCGCGGACCGGAATCGGTACGAGGAGGGCGCGACGTTCTACGAGAGGCCTTGATCGAGCACCCGAGGCGTGCGGGGCCTGCGCCGTCCAGCTCCGCTGTACGAGCCGAATACATCGAGCCACGCGCGTGCCCTCGCACGGGCATGCGATGTGCTCACAAAGCGTCCCGGATTACCCCTAGGGGTAAAGACGCTCGGCGCTCAGCCGTGAGATTTTTCGTGAGCAGTACATGGATGGCTCGATCGCGTTCCTCGTCGTGGAGGACGAGGAGATTGTTCGGCGCGCGGTGGTCCGCGCACTGAAGGCTCATGGCAACGTCGAAGGTGTAGGGTCGATGACGGCTGCCCGCGCGGCTCTCCATCAGCGCAGGTTCGACTCGCTCGTCGTCGATGTGAACCTCCCGGACGGATGCGGCCTCGACCTCATCACGCCGGCACGCCAGCGCTGGCCTGCGATATGGGTCCTCGTCCTCACGGGTCGGCACGATCACGAGGTGATCTCGCGAGCCCACGAGCTCGGCGTACGGTATCTGCTCAAGCCGTTCTCCGTCGAACAGCTCAAGATCCACGCCGACGAGACGCGCGCGCGCCGCAACGCCGGCGATCGCCGTGTGAGCCTGGCGCTCGATCGGTGGACGCGCGGGCACGGCCTCAGCGACGTCGAGGCCGAGCTCCTCGCGCTCGGCGCCCGCGGCGTCCCGCGCGAGGAGTTCGCGGTCATCCGCGGCGTGCGCCCGGACACGATCCGCAAGCAGATCCAGTCGCTGCTCCGCAAGACCGGCGAGCACTCGTTCGAAGGCGCGGTGAACAGCTTGCTCCGGGAGGCCGTCGCCGAACCCAACTGATGGCGCGCAAACGGCAGTCACCACACGACGAGATCGTCGCGGTGCACCAGGATCGACCGATCGTCTCCCGGCCGCTCCTTCTTGCCCGCCACGAGCACCGCGTCCGTCGCGGAGAGGCGCGCGAGGCCGCGGCCGATCTCGGTGCCGTCGAGCGCGAGGAGTCGGACGGAGTCGCCCGCGCGGAAGTCACCGCGCACGCCGGCGACGCCCACCGCGAGCACGCTCGTGCCCTTGCTCTTCACCGCTGCGGACGCGCCCGGGTCGAGCCACACGTCGCCGCGCGGGCGGAGCGTGAACGCGATCCAGTGCTTCTTCGCCGGCAGGCGGCGGGTCGCGGCGACGAAGAGCGTGCCCTCGTCTTCGCCCGCGAAGATGCGCGCGAGCACGTCCGGCTTCGCGGCGTTCGCGATCACCACGTGCGCGCCCGCGAGCGTGGCACGGCGCGCCGCCTCGATCTTGCTCGCCATCCCGCCGCGCCCGACGTCGCTCTTCTTCGCGCGAACGTGCGGCAGCGCCTCGGTGGCGACGTCGCGGACGACGGGGATGCGCTCGCCCGATGCGTCGAGCAGGCCGTCGACGTCGGAGAGAAGCACGAGCACGTCCGCATCGACGAGCGGCGTCACCATCGCGGAGAGCTCGTCGTTGTCGCCGAAGCGGATCTCCTCCACGGCGACGGCGTCGTTCTCGTTCAAGATCGGCACCGCGCCGGCCTCGAGGAGCGCGGAGAGCGCGGCGCGCGCGTTGTTCGCGCGCACGCGGTCCGCGAGGTCGGCGTGCGTGAGCAGGACCTGGGCGACGGCGAGGCCCTCGCCATCGAACGCCTCCTCGTACGCGCGCATGAGCAGGCTCTGCCCCGCCGACGCGGCCGCCTGCAGGCGCGCCATCTCCTTCGGGCGCCCGCGGTAGCCGAGCTTGCGCGCCCCGAGCGCGATCGCACCGCTCGACACGAGCACGACGAGGCGCTTGTCGTCGCGCAGGGCGCGGATCGCCCGCGCGAGCCGACCATGCGCGTCCTCGTCACGTGCGAGCGTGCTCGAACCGATCTTGACGACGGCTCGCTTCGCACGCCGGAGGGCGCTGCGGGGATCGGTCACGGCGCCGTCCTCACCTCCGTGCGGTCAGCATCTCGTCGAACGCGGCGTCGAGACGGCGGAGGAGCCACCCCGGTACGCTCGCGATCGCGATGATCACGCCGTCGACGATCTGCGTGGTCTGGTCCCGCAGGTCGTCCGGCGAGAGCGGAAGGCTCTCGCGCGGGCCGGTCCCCTCGGTCGTCAACGCATGGAGCAGCGCCTGATCGATCGCCCGGCGGACGCGGCGCGCCTCCTCGACGTCGATCCGGACGGACCGATCGATGCGCGCGGTCTCGAGGTAACGCTGAAGCAGGTGCCCGAGCACGAACGTGCCGAGCGCCGTCCGCACGGGGCCGAGGAGCGCGAGCGGACCGACACGCCCGAGCACGCGCGTCGCCGCGAACGTGACGCCTTGCTTCAAGAACGAACGCGGTCCGTCTCCCCCACCCGGCTCGATGAGGATGTTGCGCGCGTCGGGAGTGAGCGAGAGGCCGTACCTCGAGACGAGATCGTGCACGAGCGCGCCGCGGACGCGCTTCACGATCGCGTCGGGGACCCAGGGTAGCGGGACGAGGCCCGACGCGGCGCCGAGGAGCGTGTACGTCCCCATTCGGCCGCCGCCGAACTGCGGGCGTCCGAGCACCTCGGAGCGCGCCGAGGCGATGTCGTCGGCATCCTCCCTCGTGGCTGTGTCCTTGGCCATCGGCGCCACGTTAGCGCAAACCTCAGAGGAGCGCGCGCGCGACCGGCACGAGCTCGACGATGGCGACGTCCGCGCCGGCACAGATGGCGAAGAGCTCGCTCGTGCTCATCTCTCGACCGAGGTCGAAGAGCACGTGACCACCCCGCTCTTCGATCCGCGCTCCCCGCGCGGATAGCGCCGGCGCGATGGCGTCGAGCCGCCCCGTGGCGCGTCCCACGAAGCGGCGGTCGGCCGCGGCGATCTCGGCGGGCGGACCTTGCGCATCCACGCGCGTCGCCGACGCGATGATCGCCTCGTCCGCCGCCAGTGCGAGCGGCGAGGCGAGCGGCATCCGCGGGGCGAAGACGACCCACGCGCGCTCCTCGAGCGCACCGACGAGAATCTCCGCGTAGGTCGCCGCGACCTCGTCGGGGAGCCCACCGAGCGGATCGTCGAGCGCGATCACCTCCGCGAACGTCGCGAGCGCCGCCGCCACCGCGGTCGCGCGTCGCGCGTGCGGGACGAGCCGCGACAGCGGCATCTTCGCGAACGCGCCGAGCTTCAGCTTGCCGATCGCGGCCTCCGCGCTCGAGATCGCCTCGCCGGCGGGCACGCCCGCGAGGCGAGCGCTCCACTGCACGTACTCCGTCACGGTCCAGCTCGGCGGCATCGGCGGATCCGCCGCGACGCCCGCGATCACGCCGCGCTCCACCGCGTGCTTGGCCGGCGTCCCGCGCACGACGAGCGAGCCGCGTGCTATCGGCCGGAGGCTCGTCGTGGCCTCGAAGAGCGCGCGCGGAGCAGCGAGCACGAGGACCCTCTCGCCGGCCGTTCGGAAGGCGAGGCCGTCGCACGCGGGCGCGCCCTCCACGTCCACGCGAAGGTCGTCAGCTGCGAGGATCGGCGCGGTCACCGAGAGCGCGGCCAAAGTGGACTCGAGCCTACCACGCGACGCGCCCGACTTGGCCGGAGGCCCCCACGCGCGCTAGCGTCGGCCCATGCGGAAGCGCCTGCCATTCATCGCCGCGGCCGCGATCGCATCGCTCGGTCTCGGGTGCGAGGATCCTCCGCCCAAGCCTCCGGTCACCAGCTCGTCCGGAGCACCGCCCGGAAGCGGCGGCGGTGGTGGTGGCGGCGGCGGGTCGAGCGGAGAGACTCCGGACGACGGAACGCCGGACCGGGACGCGGGCGTGTGCACCGACCTGCCCGTGAGCGGCCCCGTCATCGCCCAGCAGGTCGTGAACGCGACGCCTCCGCCGGGAACGGGCGGCGAGATCCTCGACGGAACCTACGAGCTCACCGACGCCACGTACTACGGCGGGCCGAGCGCCCTCCCCGGCCCGTCGGGCACCGACTATCAGGGAGCGATCCGCATCGCGGGCCAGACGTTCGAGCGACACGTCGTCATCACGACCGCGTCCGGCGCCACCGCAGAGTCCGTGCAGAGCGGGTCGTTCACCACGAACGGGATCAACGGCCTCATCACCTGGACTTGCCCCATCACGGCACAAGAGCAGGTCACGTACACGGTCAACGGCAACAACCTCGTCATCACGAACATCGTGACGAACGAGTCGTTCGGCTACACGAGGACGCAGTAACGTCGTTCTTTTGGTAAATTCCCGCGAGGATCCCATGCGCCTTTTCAACCTTCGTTGCCTCTTCAGGCAGTCGCCCCAACGATCCCGCAGCGCCGCTCTCCGCGCGACGCTGCCCTTCGTCGTCGCGGCCGCGTTCGTCGCGAGCTCGCCGCTCCTCGTCGGATGCGGCGGCGGCGGATCGCCGAAGGTCGCGAACGTGAAGGCCGGCCCGATGCCCGAAGGCGAGACGTGGACGGGCGTCTACTTCCACCCGGTGTTCGGCTACCTCCACCTGCAGGAGGAAGGCTCGAACGTCGTCGGACGCTGGAAGCGCACCGACCAGAGTCACTGGGGCGAGCTGAGCGGGACCGTCACCGGCAACCTCCTCCGCTACACGTGGAAGGAGCACAAGATCGGGATGGTCGGCGCGGCCGCCACGACGCATGGCAAGGGCTACTTCATCTACAAGGTCAACAAGGAGAACATCGGCGAGCTCGATGGCGAGTACGGGCTCAACGACTCCGAGGTCGGCAGCACCTGGAAGAACATCAAGCAGGCCCGCATGACGCCCGACCTGAAGTCCATCGGCGGCGACGCCGAGGGCGTCGCGCCCAGCCAGCTCGACAACTGATCGCCGCTCGAGCCACGCCCGACTCCGATCGCGGGCAGAGCGGCGCAGAGGGAGAGCCCGTCGACGTGCCTCGGTCCGGACGCTTCGCGTGACGCAGGACCGAGGCACGCCCGCGCCCGCGCCGGCGCAGGGCACGATCCCTGTTTTCGAGCGGCGCCCGACCGGCTAAAAGCCGGGTCATGTCGATGCCTCTCGAGCATCCGGATACGTTCGTCCGCCGTCACATCGGGCCCAGCCCCGACGAGCAAGCCCGCATGCTGAAGTCGATGGGTGTCGTCTCGCTCGACGCGCTCGTCGGCGACACGGTCCCGTCTTCGATCCGGCTCCGCCGCCACCTCGACCTCGGCCCTGGTCTCAGCGAGGCGGCCATGCTCGAGCGTGCGGCGGCGATCGGCCAGAAGAACGAGATCCGCCGCTCGTACATCGGCATGGGCTACTCGGACTGCATCACGCCGCCGGTCATCCTCCGCAACATCCTCCAGAACCCCGGCTGGTACACGCAGTACACGCCCTACCAGGCGGAGATCTCGCAGGGCCGGCTCGAGGCGCTCCTCAACTTCCAGACCATGGTGATCGACCTCACCGGTCTGCCGATCGCCAACGCCTCGCTGCTCGACGAAGCCACGGCCGCCGCCGAGGCGATGAGCCTGACGTACGGGTTCAAGGGCTCGGAGGAAAAGGACACGTTCTGGGTCTCCGAGAAGTGCCACCCGCAGGTGATCGACGTCGTCACCACGCGCGCCGAGGCGCTCGGCCTCAAGGTCCGTATCGGCAATCACGAGGACGCGGACCTGTCGCGCGTCTTCGGCGCGCTCGTGCAGTACCCGACGACCGACGGTGCCATCGTCTCGTACCGGTCGTTCGCCGAGAAGGTGCACGCGGCCGACGCGCTCTTCGTGGTCGCGGCGGACATCCTCGCGCTCGCGCTGCTCGAGCCTCCGGGCGAGTTCGGCGCCGACGTCGCCGTCGGCAGCACGCAGCGCTTCGGCGTCCCGCTCGGCTACGGCGGACCGCACGCGGCGTACTTCGCCTGCAAGAGCGAGTTCGTCCGCCGGCTCCCGGGGCGCATCATCGGCATCAGCGAAGACGCGCGCGGCAAGCCCGCGCTCCGCATGGCCCTCCAGACGCGCGAGCAGCACATCCGGCGCGAGCGCGCGACGAGCAACATCTGCACGGCGCAGGCGCTGCTCGCCATCGTCGCGAGCATGTACGCCGTCTACCACGGGCCGAAGGGCATCCGCGCGATCGCGGAGCGCGTCCACACGTCGGCGTGCACGCTGCGCGAGGCGCTGAAGAAGCTCGGCATCAAGGTCACGCACGACGCGTTCTTCGACACGATCCGCATCGACGGCAGCGAGAGCGACGTCGCCGCGTGGCTCGACGCCGCCGAGCAGAAGAAGATCAACCTGCGCAAGCTCTCTCCGACGAGCATCTGCGTCGCGCTCGACGAGACGACGACGCTGCGCGACATCGGCGACCTCGTCGACGTGTTCTCGCAAGGCAAGACGGCCGAGGAGTTCGAGACCGTCGCCGAGATGTGGACGCGTGCGATCCCGAAGGAGCTCGAGCGGCGGAGCAGCTTCCTCACGCACCCGGTCTTCAACCAGTACCACTCCGAGACGGAGATGCTCCGGTACATCCGGAAGCTCGAGGGCCGCGACCTGTCGCTGACCCACTCGATGATCCCGCTCGGCTCCTGCACGATGAAGCTGAACGCGACGGCGGAGATGATGCCCATCACGGATCCGTGGTGGAACCGCATTCATCCGTTCGCGCCGCCGTCCCAGGCGAAGGGCTACGCGCAGGTCTTCTCCGAGCTCGAGCGCGCGCTCGCGGAGATCACGGGCCTGCCGGCGGTGTCGCTCCAGCCCAACGCGGGCGCGCAGGGCGAGTACGCGGGCCTGCTCGTCATCAAGAAGCACCACGCGGCGCGCGGCCAGGGTCACCGCGACGTCTGCCTCATCCCCGCTTCGGCTCACGGCACGAACCCGGCGTCCGCGGTCATGGCCGGCCTCAAGGTCGTCGTCGTGAAGACGGACGCGAAGGGCAACATCGACGTCGAGGACCTCGAGGCGCGCGCGAAGGAGCACGCCGATCGCCTCGCGGCGCTGATGGTGACCTACCCGTCGACGCACGGCGTCTTCGAGGAGGAGATCAAGCGCATCTGCTCGATCATCCACGAGCACGGCGGGCAGGTGTACATGGACGGCGCCAACATGAACGCCCAGGTCGGCCTCTGCCGCCCGGGCGACATCGGCGCGGACGTCGTGCACATCAACCTGCACAAGACGTTCTGCATCCCGCACGGCGGCGGCGGTCCGGGCATGGGCCCGATCGCGGTCGCGCAGCACCTCGCGAAGTACCTGCCGGCCAAGCCCGTGATCGAGCCGCGCTCGCCGGACGCCGTCGGCCCCATCGCCGCCGCGCCGTGGAGCAGCGCGAGCATCCTCCTCATCTCCTGGGCGTACATCCAGATGATGGGCGGCTCGGGCCTCACGCAGGCGACGAAGGTCGCCATCCTCAACGCGAACTACATCGCCCACCGTCTCGCGCCGTACTTCCCCATCGTGTACGTCGGCGCGAAGGGCCGCGTCGCGCACGAGTGCATCCTCGACGTGCGCCCGTTCAAGCGCACGGCGGGCATCGAGGTCGACGACGTCGCCAAGCGCCTCATGGACTACGGCTTCCACGCGCCGACGATGTCCTTCCCGATCGCCGGCACGTTGATGGTCGAGCCGACGGAGAGCGAGTCGCTCGCCGAGCTCGATCGCTTCTGCGAGGCGATGATCGCGATCCGCGAGGAGATCCGCGCGATCGAGGAGGGCAAGTGGCCCCGCGACGACAACCCGCTCAAGAACGCGCCGCACACGATCGAGATGTGCTGCGCCGACGAGTGGACCCACCCCTACTCGCGCGAGATCGCCGCGTTCCCCGCGCCGTGGACCCGCGAGCGCAAGTTCTGGCCCTCCGTCGCGCGCATCAACAACGCGCTCGGCGACCGGAAGCTCGTCTGCGCTTGTCCGCCGATCGAGCTCTACGCCCAGGCGCAGGCCTGAGGCGCACGGCGCCTCGCGCTCGAGTCGGCACGGCCGGCGGCGCGGCGGATCTCGGAACGACGGACGCGCCGCGTCAGTTGGCCGCGCGAAGGGCGGTCGGGACGCGGCGCACGGCGTCGCGCACGACGGCGTAGGCGAGCTCCTTCTTCATCTCGGGCGACGCCGGCCCGTTCGCGTGCGCGCCGGTCTCGATGATCGCGAGGACCGCGCCCGTGCGAGCGTCACGGATCGTCGCGTTGACCGAGCACGCGACGGGCGCGGACTTCGTCTGCTTGATCGCCAGCGAGACGACGACGCGCTTCTGCTTGCGCGGCAGCACCCCCGCCTTCTTCATCTCCTCCTGAGCGACCTTGCGGAGGGCCGCGACGGTCCCGAAGCTCGGAGGCGGCGGCGCGATCTCGAACGCGACGGGCGGCTTGCGCGCCTTCGCCTCGGCTCCGTGCGCGAAGGTGAGAGCGACCGTGGCGAACAGGGCGGCGACGAAGCGTCTCATCGCCGTCCCATTCAGCAACCGTCAGGCCATCCCGACATTGGAAGATGGCGTCCTTGTAGGTGTTTCGCGACCTCTCGAATTAAGACGGAATCGAGACGAGCGCACATCGGCGCCGAATGGAGGCCACGCGCGCGCGAGCGATCCGATCGTGGATCGCTCGCCCGCCACCCCTCATGCCGGGTCGAGGTCGACGTCGCAGTTGAGCTGATCGCCGAGCTCTTCGAGGGCCGAGCGGAGCTTCTTCACGCTCACCGTCTTGGGGACGAGCATGAGGACTTCCATCGTGAAGACGGGCGCGCCCATGAACGGCGCCGACTCGAGGCGCGTCGTGAGCTCTTCGACGTTGATCCCCTGCTCGCGCAGATACGACGTCATCCGGTGCACGATGCCGGGCTGATCCATCGAGTACGTCTTGAGGCGGAAAGGCACCCCCTCACGCTTCGAAGCCGACTCGCCTTCCTTCGGAGCGGGGCTCGAGAAATCGATCCGAAGGCCGATCTTCGGCGCCGCCTCGGCGAGGCGCTTCTTCACGTCGTCGAGGACGGCCTCCGAACCTTCGACGAGCGCGATGAGCGCGAACTGTCCGCGCAGGTTGACCATCCGCGTATCCGCGAGGTTGGCTCCGGCCGCGTGGACGTGACCCGTGAACTCGGAGGCGATGCCCGGACGGTCCGGACCCACGGCAGTGACGACGAGCTCGAGCGACATGGGGGTTCCTTTCGAACCATGGTATACACGGCCTCACGGCCTTAGGGAGGTCGGGGTGGGGCTCCCGTGCGAGGGCGGGCGCCGCCGGCGACCAAGAAGGAGACTTGTCGTGAACCGACTTCGAGGAGAGGGGCGCAGGGCGGAGTCTGCGCGCGGGAAGGTGCGGCGCGATCGAGCGGCGACGGGGCGCGTGCAGCGTCTCCGGCGAGGCACGACCGCGGCGATCCTGGGCGCCGCGCCCATCGTCGTGCTCGCGTGGACCGGATGCTCGGACGATCCGCCCACGGCTGCCGGAGGTGGGACCGTCGATCCGGGCGGGACGCACGGCGCCGAGATCCAAATCACGATCAAGGGACGCGGGCGCGTCACCTCGGACATCCCCGGGATCGACTGCCCGTCGTCGTGCTTCGCGAAGTTCGTCTTCCCGAGCGCGAGCGCGGACGGCGCGGCCGGCGGCGTCACGCTGAAGGCGTCGCCGACGCCGGGCCTCAAGTTCCTCGGATGGTCCTTCGACACCGAGGTCGTCGGCTCGCGCGGGCGCGGCCCCGCAGCCTGCAACCCGGTCAAGCGCGCGGCGACCCAGCCGTCCGTCAACGTGAACGACGCGGAGATCACGCTTCCCTTCGGGGAGGTCGACGGCACTCCGCCCGAAGGTCAGGAGGCCGCGTGCGCCGGCTACACGAAGGTCCCCGTGCTCTACCGCGTGACGGCGAGCTTCGAGACGGAGCCCGCGCAGATCGATGCCGGCGTCGACGCGGGGACGACGGACGCGGTCGTCTACGAGCCGCCCCAAGTCGGCGCCGACGCGCGTCAGATCGGAATGGCCCAAGACCGGCTCTACTGGCTCTACATGGCGAACGGGTTCAGCGGCATCGCGTACGGAGCGAACCCGTCGAGCCCCAGCGTTCCGCAGACGCCGGTGACGGTCCTCAGCCCGGCCTCCGGCCAGACGGTGAGCATCTTCGAGGTCGACCATGCGGGCGTCGTCTACCAGACCGCCAGCGGCGTGTTCTTCGTTCGAACGGGGACCACGACGCCGGTCCCGATGGGCAGCAACCCGGGTACGTGCCGCGCCCTCGCCGCCGATACCGCGAGCAACGTGTACTGCCGAACCGACAGCGAGATCGTGGTCTGGCCGAGCCCGAGCTACGCGAAGTACGAGGTTCTCTTCACGAACGTGCCGAGCGGCAACGACCTCGCCGTCGACGCCACCGCAGGGACGGTGCACTTCTCGACGGTGAACGCGATCAACGAGCTCTCGCTCGCGGATGCGGACGGCAGTGAAGCCTCTCCGACGGTGATCGTCAGCGACCGCAGCAACCCGTCGGGCCTCGAGTCCGGCGCATACCTCTGGTGGGTCGAGCTGGGCCGACTCTACGCGTCGGAGAAAGCCCCGGCGAGCACCGCGAGGCAGACGGGACCGATCAACGTCACCGCGACGAGCATCGCTCCGGACACGGAGTCCACCTACTTCTGGGCGGCCAACACGACGACGATCTATCGAGCTCACTACCTCGGCGGAGCCTCCACCCAGACGTTCAAGACGGGCCTCTCCGGCGTCACCGGTGTGGCCGCAGACTCGACGTACGTCTACTGGACGCAGAACGACGGCCGCGTGCGGCGCGCGCCCAAGAACTGAGGATCACCATGAACATCAAAGCTGCATTGCTTGCTTCGGGGTTGGTCATCGTCGGCGCGCTCGGCGCGGCGAGCAACGGATGCGGCGGGGACGAGCCCACCGCCGAGACCCCCGCGCGCCTCGCACGGAAGGGCGAGGCATGCACCACGACGAACGACTGCGCCGCAGGCCTCGCCTGCATGCCCGCGAGCAGCACCGGTGGCGTCGGCACGTGCGTGCTCGGCGCGTTCAACGTGACGGAGACCGGAAAGGAGTGCGCCGTCATCGAGTGCCAGACGGCGAGCGACTGCTGCGACGATCCGCCTGCGGCCTGCACGACCCTGAAGGAGCTCTGCGACGAGCAGCTCGCGATCATCGACGCAGGCCTCACGCCCGGCTCGGGCGACTACTGCAGTCAGTACCAGCAGCTCTGCACCTGCGATTCGACCTCGCGCGACTGCGAGAACGGTCGCTGCGTCGTGAAGTGCACCTCCGACGACTCGTGCACGAGCACGGGGGCGCCCAAGTGCCTAGGCGGGAAGTGCGCCCAGTGCGCGAACGACGAGGACTGCAAGACCTTCGATCCGAACGGCGAGCTCCTCTGCGTGAGCGGCGCGTGCAAGCCGCCCTGCCAGGGTGACGGCGACTGCCCGGGCTTCGAGCGATGCGTCCAGGGCCGGTGCGTCGAGGGCGGTTGCCAGACGGATCGCGAGTGCATCGCCGCGACGCGCAACGTCGAGGCGACGTGCGGGTCGGACGGACGCTGCATCATTCCGTGCCAGACGGACCTCGAGTGCGGCAACCCGAAGGGCTACAACTTCTTCTCTTGCGTGCGCGGCCAGTGCCTCTACATGGGGTGCGAGTCCGACAAGGACTGCCGCCTGCTCCTCACCGGCAACAGCGGCGAGCTCGGCGGTCTGACGTCGAAGCAGCACGTGGTCTGTCAGCCGAAGAAGACCCCGAACGCCACCACGAAGCCGGCGGAGTGACGGGGTCCCGAGCCATGACCCGACGTCGGTTCCCGGTTCACGCGCTTGCGTGCGGGTCCCTCTTCGCTTCGAGCACCGCGTGGGCCATGGCTCCGCCTCCGTGCGTCGCGGCGCGCGTCGTGCCGCGGGCGGAGGCGATTCCCGCCAACCTCCCGGGATTCGGCTACACCGCGCTGAAGGCGCAAGCGAGCGACATCCATCTGTACGCGGGCCCCGAGAAGACCGAGGTGCCGCTGACGGTAGGCCCCGTCGTCGACGGGCTCCTCAAGGTCGTGCCGCAGACGCCGCTCGTACCGGGGACGACGTACGAGCTCTCGTTCGAGCCCTTCTGCCACGGCGCGGGCCATTCCGTGACGCCCATCCGGTTCACCGCGGCGCCCGAGGCGCCGTTGCCGTCGCAGGTCGGAGAGGTCCAAGGCGCGCCGACCGTCGCGCTCGAAGACTTCGGGACCACGCGGTTCACGATCGAAGGCACGTACGCGCTCGCCGCCGAGATGAAGCCTTGGGTGGCCGTGCATCAGCTCACGCTGCTCTTCGACGGCAGGCCGATCGAAACGCGCCCGACGGTGGACGGTGACACGCTCCGGATCGTCGCGACGGGCTGGTGCACGGAGAACGACGCGAAGTCGAACCAGCACTCGGTGGTGCTGCGCGCGACCCTTCCGTTCGCACCGCCCGCCGAGACCGCGCCGACCACGATGGAGTTCACGTGTCCGGCGCCACGCATCCGCAAGCCCGCGGCCGGCGGCAATCCGACTCCCCCGCCGGGCAGCGGTACGTCCCCCGCGCCCGGCGCGACGACGCCACCTCCCGCGAGCTCCGACTCCGGCTCGTGCACCATGCTCCCCGCGGGAAGGTCCTGGCTGGCGCCGGCGCTCGTGTCGCTCGTCGGCCTCGCGGCGGCCGTCCGTCGCCGGCTCAGCGGCGCATCGGCTGCCGAGCGCCGTAGGTGATCGAGCGCCACAACCACTCGACCGGACCGAAGCGATGCCGCGCGAGCCACGCGGCGCTCGCGATCGACAGCGCGACGAACACGAGGATCGCGACCACGGCCGCCTCGGCCTCGCCGGCGCGATCGCTCGGTGCGGGCCCGCGACCATGGAGCGCCGACGCGAGGGCGACGGATCCTGCGAGGTAGCTCGTGAGGGCCGTCCGACCCACGGAGACGAACGGGCCGAGCCCGCGAGCGACGAGACGCGAGCGATGGCACACGAGCACCGTCGCGCCGTAACCGAGCGCGAGCACGACGACACCGACGTTGGACAGAGGCTCGGACCAGCGCGTCACGCCCGTGCGGCCCGTCCAGACCATGGCGACGCCCGCCACGAGACCGACGACGGCCGTAGCGGTGACGAGCGCGCGACGTTCGCCGCGGAGGAGCCGCGAGCGCCAGACGCATGCGCCCAGCGCGAAGAGCCCGAGCGTGCGCGGCGCCCAATACAGCAAGAGAGCGGACGTGCGCGGGATCTCCGAGATGCGGAAGGCGAGCGCCTCTCGGTACGAGCCGTAGCCGTAGACGAAGGTGGCCTCCGCGACGTGCCGCTCGACGTCCTCGAAGCTCGAGAACGGCGTCGGCCAGGCGATCGGCAAGAGGTGCACGACGAACATCGCGAGCGCCACGCCGAGGAGCGCGCGCGTCGACAGCGCGAGCAGCGGCACCGCCACGATGCCCACGAGCGCGTAGAAGGCGAGGATGTCGCCGGCGTGGACGAAGACCATGTGCAAGAGACCGATCCCGAGCAGGGCCGCGAGGCGACGCGCGAGCACGCGGCGCCTCGCGTCGGCGGGCATGCGCTCGTGCAGCGCGGCGAGGCCGACGCCGAACAGCAGCGAGAAGAGCGCGAAGGGCGCCGACTGGATCCCGATCTCGACGACGCGCGCGACGATCCGATCGATGCCCGAGCCGTCCGGCGATCGCGGCAGGTACTGCTCGAAGATCGAGACGCGATAGGCGGTGACGGCGTTGACGACGAGCACGCCGGCGAGCGCGATCCCGCGCAGGGCGTCGAGCGCCACGATCCGGTCCGACTCCGCGGCGGGCGCGTCGCACGACGCCGCGGTGCTCGGTTCGACGCCGTCGCCCGGCCTCACGCGCCCTATGCCGCGAGCAACGTCGGTCCGAGCGCGTCGAGGAGCCGCCGTGCCTCGGCGGGCGCCGGCATGCCGAGCGCGTCCTCCACGTCGGCGCCGAGACCGCTCCCGAGCTCTCGAGCGAGGCCGTCGAAAGCCTCGCGACGGACACGCGCCAGCCGCGCGCGGTCTTCGTCGCCGAGTCGTGACTCGATCCACTCCGCGATGTCCCACGAGAGCTCGGCGTGCTGGGTCTCCTCCTCGGCGATCGTCGCCATCACCGCGCGGACGTTCGCATCGCGCGCACGCGCCGCTTGGACGTGAGCGACGAGAGCGCCGAAGGTCTCGCGGACCTGCCCCTCGCGCGCGTTCTCGAGCCCGATCGCGAGCAGCGTCGGAGCGTCCGTCGTGCGCTCGATGCGAGGCGCACGCGGAGCGACGCCGTACGCGCGCGCGAGGGCGCCGACGGCACGCGCATGGCGGATCTCGTCGCGCGCCGCCTTGCGGATGCGGTCGAGCAGCTCGCGTGGCGCGCCGAGCTCCTGGAGCCGACGGTAGAGGCGCCGGAAGGCGACGACGCTCGCCGCCTCGAGCGTCGCCATCGCGGCGAGGTGCTCGCCGACGGCGTTCGCGCCGCCGCGCGTCGTGATCTCGTCGACGCAGAGCCCGTCCGGCCGGCGACCGGCCACCGCGCAGGGCGGCTTGTCGGGGAGGACCTCGCGGGACAAGACGGACACGTTGCCCGCCGCGTCGACGTGGACGACGACGCGCGCGAGCTCGGGGCCGCAGTTCTGGTACTCGAGCAGCGTGAGATCGTGGCCTCCGGCCCGCGTGCGGTACGTCGACCGCTCGCCGCCGTTGGACGCGCACGAACGCTGATAGCCGGCCTTGCTCGCGGCCCAGAACGCCTCGTGGACGGTGTCGAACGTGCCGATGAGCGCGCGGGTCTCGTCGTCCGTCACCGCGACGCCGATCTCGTCACCGCGCGTGTAGAGGATGTACGTCACGCCGCAGGTCATGCCCGTGTACGGCGTCACCGGGAACCGCGCGGTGCACTCCTCCCGTGTCGGGGGGAGCACGCGGAAGCCCTCGACGGTCGCGAGGCATGCCGCCTGATTCGACGCCTTCGAGCAGAGCGCGCCGACGGTCTCGCCGGACGTCGCCTTCCAGCCGTCGGCCGGCTCGTCGGGGTTGACGACGCCACCTTCGTTCCCTCCGGCGGACTCGAGGAGCGGGAAGGCGTGCTCCGTGCGCATCACCGCCCCGTCGATTTCGGGCGACGCACGCAGGCCTGCGAGCAGCGAGGCCACGTTCTCGACGTCGCAGAGCGACGTGAAGTCGGGCGTCGGGCCGTCACCTCCGCTCGAGGATCCTCCGCTGCTGCTCGAGGCGCCTCCGTCGGTTCCGCCCCCACACCCCACCGCTACGCCGGCCGCCGTCGTCGTCGCACATGCCGCGACGAGGATCTCGGAGAAGACACGCCGAAGACGCCCTTGCATCGTGCCCATGCCCCGAGAGTAGCAACGCCGGTGCCGCGATGTCCCACGGTCGAACGACGAGCAACCGCGCACCGCGCGTGTGCCGGTCCGTGCCCCCACCCGAACGACGGATCACGGACGTCGGCTCGGGTGCTCGCAGGCTCGTCGGGCACCCGGTCAGGTCATGCGGTGCGCCGAGGTCGAGCTGCCGCTCGATGAGCCTGCGCGAGGGCTCGTGGCTTGCATCGTCGATGTTCGGCGCCGCGTGTGCTCGGCGCCTCCATCGGACGACGTGATGGGCGCAGCCCCGGACATCTTCGTCATCAGCGATCTCCACCTCGGCGACGGCGGCCCGCGCGACAACTTCGAGGCGAACGGCAAGACCAAAGAGCTCTTCGGCTTCCTCGACCACGTCGGCGCCGAAGGCGGCGAGCTCTTCGTGCTGGGCGATCTCTTCGAGCTGTGGCAGACGAGCCTCAGCCGCCTCTTCGTGAACCGACGCGAGCTGCTCGACCGGTTCGCGAGGCTCGACCTCGTCTACGTCCCCGGCAACCACGACGTCGACCTCGCCCACTTCATCGGCACGGGCTTCATCGCTCACCCGTTCTTCGGGCACATGCGCGCGCCGTTCTTCCGGCCGATCGGCGGCAAACGTTTTCGCTTCTTCCACGGGCACGAGGTCGATCCGTTCAACGCAGGCGACGACCCGGGCTTCGGACGGATGCTCGCCATCTTCGCCGCCATCTTCGAGGATCGGAACCGATCCCCGTTGCTCCGCAGCGGCGAGGCGGTGGAGGAGGTGCTCGAGCAGTTCGGTGACTCGATGCTGATGCTCTGGACCGGCGCGATGGCCGCGCTCGGGCAGAAGCCCGCGAAGGAAGACGTGGAGCCGAAGGCGGCGCTGACTCCGGCCCAGAACCCCGACCGACGCACGGAGCACGTGCGCGAGGTGAACGCCGATCGCGAGCGTCGCGGCTACGACGTCGCCGTGCTCGGGCACACGCACCAGGCCGGACGCATCGGGGAGTGGTACTTCAACAGCGGATCGTGGACCGGCCGGAGGAACCCGTTCCTTCGGATCTCGCCCGACGGTCACGTCCGCTACTTCGAATGGGCGGAAGGTCGTGCCGTCGAGCGCGAGGTGCCCGTCCTCGCCGCGCCCGAAGCACGCTCCGCGCGATCGACGACGAAGCACCCGCTGGCCGCGCCCATCGCGGCGGTGCGGACGCTCTTCCCGAAGCCGACGAAGCCGGAGCGGTCGCGATGGGCGCTCCTCGTCCAGGGAGCGCTCGCCCTCGCGCTCGGCCTCGGCTCGCTGACCGTCACGATCGGCCACGGCGCATCGGCGGGGCTGCGCGTCCTCGTGACGGCATTCGGCCTGTACGCGCTGATCGAGGGCGCGCTCTCCCTGTTCGTCGCGAGGCGCGAGCACGGGATCCGACGCCTCGTGCAGCAGGTGCGCGGCGTCGCGAGCCTCTTGCTCGGCCTCGTGGTGCTGAGGCGCGGATACGCGGTCGAGGTCTTCGTGATCCTCGTCGGCGTCTATGCGTTCGCCATCGGCGCGCTGCGCGTCGCCGCGGCGGTGGTGCTCAAGCCCATGGTCGACTCGCGCTGGCTCTTCCTCGTGGGAGCCGGCTCGATGCTCGCCGGCCTCGTCCTTCTGCTGTTGCCCGCGTCGGTCGCGCTGCTGAAGCTCGGGCTCGCCGCCTACCTCTGCTATTACGGCGTGACGCAGATCCTGGCGGGGATCTTCGGGCGGCGACACGCGCGAAGAGCGCGGAGAGAGAGCACCGTCGCGTCGATGGCGAGCGCACAGCCCGTCACGGCGTAGCGAGCACGAGCACGAGCACGAGTGGAGGGGTGCTATGCTCCCCGCCCGATGCCCGTATCCGCCGCGCACGCCAAGGATCCCGTCATCGCGGGGCCCCTCGGAGGGCTCGCGCTCTCGGGCGTGCGCGCGGCGACCCCGATGATGATCGTGCGGGCCATCAAGTGGTACCGCGACCTGGCGCGGCTCGGGCTGCACCTGCCCTTCTTCCTCGTGCACGACATCGGGCTGCTCTACGCGGCTCCGAAGGAGCAGCTCGACATCGGCGCGAGGGCCGGGCTCGACGCGGTGGTCGGGCGCGTGCCGCGCGCGGCGGAGCTGCTCGGGACGTATCGCTCCGTGCTCGGCGAGATCTCGCAGAGCGAGGCGAGCGCGCGGGCGCGCAGCATGCGGCTCGGCGACGACCTCGTCGTCGTCGTCCTCGCGCGCATCCTCGGGTCGCTCGTGCAGCGGACGACCGTGAAGGCGCCCTATCCGCCGACGCTGCCGCTCGATCCCGAGATGGTGCGCGACCTCGATCCTCAGCTCCCGCAGCTCTTCTCGGCGGTGCCTCGGAACTTCGAGATGGCCGCGCTCGACGCGCTCGCGCGCTCACGCCTGCACGTGCTGACGCTCGCCGACGCGCTCGACCTCGACACGCTGCGCTTGCTCGGGATGCTCGGCCCCGAGTCGACCGCTGCGGGCGCGCTCGCCCACGTCGATCTGCTCGCGGCGATCTCGAGCCCGGCGGCGAACGACATCGTCAACTTCTCCCTCGAGCTGCTCCCGAGCGTGCTCGAGACGCACCGGGCGAAGGCGACCGGCACGCACGCCGTCCACGGCTACGCCGGCATCGGCAACAAAGGCTCGCTCGACTCGCTCGTCCTCACCGAGCTCGCGTGGGACGAGGAGGAGTTCGCGCGCCGAATGATCGAGAACGAGATCCTCTACTACACGCGCGAGCAAGCGCCCGAAGAGGCGCGGCGGCTCCACTACCTGCTCATCGACGCCTCGGCGTCGATGCGCGGCGATCGCCAGGTCTTCGCGCGCGGCCTATCCATCGCGCTCGGCAAGAAGCTGCAGCTCGCGGGCGAAGAGGTGTGGATGCGCTTCTTCGACTCGCGCCTCTACGACGTGCAGCGCGCGCGGCCCGGACAGCTACCCGCGGCGTACCTCCTCGGCTTCAAGGGCGAGCGTGGTCGCAACCCCGCCCGTGTCTTCGCGCAGCTCGCGACGGAGCTCGCATTGCTCCGCGCACGCGACCAGCGGGATCCCGTCGTCCATCTCATCACGCACGCCGCGCTCCACGTGCCGCGGCAGCTCGTGCAAGAGGTCCGCCGCCAGGCCCACCTCTTCGGCGTCTTCATTCTCCCGAGCGGCGGCGAGCTCGATCTCGAGTACCTCGATCTGCTCGAGGGCCACGCCGTGGTCGACCACGCGACCTTGAGCGAGAGGAAGGCGCGCGCCGCGGCCGCCACGAAGATCGTGGACGCGGCCGCGGAGCTCAACGAGCGCGTCCCGGCGTCCCTCGGACCGCGCGGCAGCCGGCAGAGCAGCGACGACGCCCCGCCTTCGCTCCGCCCGCCGCGAGCGTCCATCCCGCCCGCCGGTCCGCGCTGACCGGTCCTTTTCGTCGTCACCGTGAGGCTGATGGTCGGCGCTCGCGGCCCATGACCCACACGTCATGGTCGACCAACGAAGTAGGCGCTCGGCGCTCGGAAACGCCAGCATTTCAGCGACCCGCCTCGAGGCATGCAC
The DNA here is from genome assembly GCA_937949945.1 of uncultured Myxococcales bacterium. Taxonomy (GTDB): domain Bacteria; phylum Myxococcota_A; class Polyangia; order Polyangiales; family Polyangiaceae; genus Labilithrix. The sequence goes on along the minus strand of CALFEQ010000199.1, from coordinate 81,801 downwards.
GTTGCTCGAGCGCGCGGCCATGCGACATACCCTCGCCTCCTTCGTCCTTCTCTCCCTGCTCACGCCTGCCACCGCCCTCGCGAGCGAGCCCAAAACCTCGCCCGCGAACGTCGAAGCGTCGGACCAATCGTCGACGCAGGCCTCGTGTCCGACTTGGCGTACGCGTCGCGACGTCTCGTTCGGCGTTCGGCCGGGCGTCTTCTACGACGGGCACGGAGCCGGCATCACCGCGGGCGCCGACGTCCTCTATCGCCGCGGTCTTCTCGTCCTCGGCGTCGTCGGTGAAGCCGCGGCTGCTGCTTTCCTGATGCCCTATCGCTACGCGGGAGGCGGAGGCGCGGTGGGAGTCTCCGCTCCGACGGCGTCGTGGTTGCGCGCGGACCTGCTCTACGTGATGGGAGCGCACGCCTATTCGGGCGTCGGTGGAACTCCCCCGTGGACGGCGATGCACCTCTACGCCGAGAGCCCGTCCAGCGCCACGCTGCCGTTCGCGGGTGCGCGGCTGCGTGTGAGCGCGAACCTCGGCTCCAGCGCTCGTTTCCAGATCGGGGTCGAAGCGCTCGCCGAGACGGATTTCGTCCGCGTGCGGCGCAACTACCAGATCACCGAGTGGAGCCTGTTCCACCAGGAGCGGCGGACGGCGACTCGAACCGTCGGAACGGAGCGGGTCGGCGCTGCGCTCGTCCTCGGAGGTGCGTTCGATCTGTAGCTAGCGACCGAGCTCGCGCAACAGCCGCTCGCCCTCCTCGCGGCTCGCGACCTGCACCAGCGCGATCGCACGCCCCTCGATCGTGCGGTCCGGGACGCACCAGGGCTCGTTCTTCACCGACTCCGGCTGCGGGAGCTTCTCGTAAGCCGCCACCCAGAGCTCGCCCTTCTGGAAGGCGTTGATCAGCTGCGCGCCGTGACCGCCGAAGTGGATGACGCCTCCGGAGGGCTCCACCATCGTGAAGAACGCGTGCGAGCCGCCCATGCTCGAGCACTCCTCGATCTGCTCGTCGTGGACGAGGAGCGCACGGTGCGTCGCGCCCTTCATCTTGGCGAGCACCTCGGACCGATCGACGTGCTTCGGCTGGACCTGCCCTTCCTCGACGAGCCAGCCCTTGCCGCCCGACGCGTCGCCCGCCTCGCCGGGGGGATCCGTGCTCGAGGCGTCCACGGCCGGGACGGTCACGTTCTCGGGTTTGTTCTCCGGCCCGGTCGATCGGCAGCCCACGGCCCAGAACATAGCGGCGAGCGCCGCGAGGAGCGAGGCGCGTGCGGAGCTCATCGGCGACCTCGCTTCTTGCCGCGCCCACGCGTGCCGTGGACGATGCGCGTGGGATCGCGCGGAGGCTTCTTGCCCGCCTCGATCGTCTGCTTGATGCGCTTGATCTCGTAGCCGAACGGTTTCTTGAGCTGCGGGTCGTCGAGGTTCGCGAGGATCACCTCGCGCATCTCGGGCACGGTCACCTGCTCGGCCCAGATCTGGAGCCGATCGAACATCGGGATGCCGAAGCGCCTGCCGATCGCCTTCGGCGCGACCTTCAGCGCCTCGACGAGCGCCTTGTGCCCCGGGTAGCGGAACGCGGATCGCGGCGCGTCGTGCGCGAGGAAGAAGGCGGCGTGGAGCAGATTGATGGGCGCGTAGTAGTCGTCGACCGCGAAGGTCTCGAGCCAGGTCGGCTCCGCGAGCGCGAGGATCACGGCGGCCGCGTGGAAGTAGCGATCCATCCACGGCTCGAGCCGCTCGGCGAGCGCGCCGTGCATCTTGCAACCGAGCATGGCCAGCGCGAGCGGGACGGCCTCGCGCACGCGGAAGCGGAAGTCGTCGGCTTTGTCCTCGAGGAGGACGAGCGCCCGATCGCGCACCGCGTTTTCCTTGGCGACCATGCCGCGCGCGCCCACCGCGAGGACGCCGCAGACGCTCAGGAACTCCTTCGGCGTCGCGCCGCGCGCCTCGTCCGGCGAGAGGCTCGCCATCCGGTACGCGAGCGGGTCGACCTTCGGGCCGTACCGCGCGCACTCGTGCGCGAAGGCGATGGCGAGCTGGAGGTTCATCCGCGGCCCCGGCAAGCCGGACCCGACCTCGAGCTGTCGAAACAGGTCGGCCGTGTCACCTGCGACCGCCTTGTCCAGCGCCGCGACGAGGTCCTGGCTCCGTAGCGCGGGTGCCTTCTTCATCCGCGCCGTCGTAGCACAGCCCGGTCGCCGCCGTTCCGGAGCTCGTCCGGCCGGCGGCGACTGGGCTTCTGTCTCGGCGGTAGCCCCTGCTGGATTCGAACCAGCGACCCAGACATTAGAAATATCTCGCTCTATCCAGCTGAGCTAAGGGGCCGTGCTTTGACGAACGCAAGATAACTCGCCCGGCCCGTCCATCCAACACCTGCCCGGCGTCTCCGCCCGCTGAACGCGGCTCGCCCGGGGGCGGTTGTTCAGCAAGGCTGAACTTCGCCTCGCCCGGCGTTCGGCCGTCCAGGATTCTGGACACCCTGGGCGGCCCTGCCGCCCTGCCCGGTCCCCCGCTCAGCGCGCCCCCTTCTCCACCGCCTCGAGATAGCGCTCGATCAAGACGTCGACGCGGCGCTCGAATCCTTCCGAGAGCTCGCGCGACGGCCTCTTGCCCAAGGCGCCCGCGAACGCGCGCTCGCCCACGGTCCAGAGCGTCGTGAAACAAACGAGACGACGAGCAAGAACTCGAGGTCTTCCCGAAGGGCCGACGAGCGCGAAGCGAGGACGTCCGTGAGGAGCTTCAAGCCCCGCATGCGGTGCGGAACGAAGTCGCCTGCGGCGATGCGCCCGCCGAGCAAGGCCCGCACGAACAGGCGCACGTTCGCCGGATCGGACGTGGCGCGCCGAACGACCTTGCGGTGCGCGGCGAGCATCGCCTTCACGTCGGCCTGCGACTGGACGAGACCCAAGAGCTCCGGCACGAGCTCGTCGCGGATGGCGTGGAAGCGCCGCTCGAGCGTCGCCTCGACGAGCGCCGCGTACGTGCCGAAGTAGTGGGTGACGAGCGCGTGGCTCACGCCTGCCTCGTGCGCCACTTCCTTCAATCCGACGACGTCGGGCGACTGGCGCGCGAAGACCCGCTCGGCCGCGGCCAGGATGAGGGCGCTCGGGAGTGCGGCGCGTGCGCGTGGGAGCCGGTGGACCCGCCAGCACTTCCGCGATCTGCGTCGCGCCCATCGCCGGGGAAAGGCGACGGCCCCCCTCGCGAGCTTCCGCTGGGAGGAGCACTGGGAGACGCCGGTGAGCGCGGTGCGCGAGCGGCTCCACTGCCCCGCTTGAGATGAATTTGAGACGGCGATCGCGAGCTGCGCTCGTCCCTGCGTCCTCGAGGGAAAGGCGCGCAGTTTCGAAGCGATGGAGCGACGTGAGCGCCACGCTCCAAGCCCGAGGCAAAACGCTAGCTGGGCCTTTTCAATCGCCTCGAGCGCAACCAAGATGCGCGGCCCATGGCGGTGCGGGGAACACTCTTCTGGGGACTCGGGTTTGCGCTCGTTGGACTGTCGCTCGGTGCCGGCTGCGCGCCGCACGTCGTCGAGGAGGAGCCGGTCGACGCGCTCGACTCTGCGCTCGCCCAAGAGGACTTCGACGCGACGGTGCAGCACCTCACGGCGCTGCCGTGGCTTCCGTGGGCGTACACGATGGACGGCTGCTACGCGCGAGCGCTCTACTACTCGATGCTGCTCGCGACGAAGGGCGTGCCGACGAACCACATCTACGTCATCGCCAAGCCCGGCGCGCCGCTCGACGGCATCTGGGCGTGGCACGTCGCTCCCGCCGTGACGAAGGACGGTGATCCGAACCACGTCTACGTGCTCGATCCCGTCTACGACCAGACGAAGGCGCTCACGAACATGGAGTGGGTGGCGCACCAGGGCTACACGGACCCGGAGTCGAGCCGCTACCCGTCGCTCCACATCCACCCCGGCAACTCGTACCTCGATCAGTACAACCGGCGTAACCCGCTCGTCGATCCGGCCGAGCCGGACGCGAGCCGCTACAAGGAGCCGACGTTCGCCGAGATGCCGGCCTTCGAGATGCAGGACGTCTCCCACGCGTGCGTCACCATGCACCGGTACATCGACTGGGAGCCCGGCTCGTCGACCGACGTTCGCAGCGAGAAGCACCGCTCGCTCGCCCGCGAGACGCAGCGCCTCGTCAGCCAGCTCGCGACGAGGGGCAAGTTGAACGGCGACCCGCGCTCGCTGCCCGCGAACTGCACGCGTGGCGAGACGCTCGACGACGAGAACTTCGTCGAGCCGACCCGCGTGTTCGCAGAGTGATCCATCGGCGCCGCTGCGCCGGGCGACCGGCGCAGGTGGCGTCGGTCCGTGCACGGCTCAGCCGCGCAGCAGCTCCTCCCAGTGCGTCGGGAGCACGGCGCGAGGCGCCACGTCGGCGCGCGTCGAGCGAGAGAGGGGCGCGAGCGACGCCTTGTAGAGCGGCGCGTTCGCGACCTCGAAGCCGGCCGCCATCGTGAGGCCGAGCTCCAGCTCGCCGACGTTGGGCCATCGCGCATCCGGCGAGCGGAGGAGCGCCGCGTGCACGGCGCGTGCGATCGCCGGAGGGACCCACGGCGCGGCCTGTTGGACGTGCGGGACGCTGCTCTGTCCGACGAGGAACGCCATGAAGGAGCCCGGCCGCGCGAAGGCGACGGCCCCCGTGAGCGCGTGATAGAGGACCATCCCGAGGCTGTAGACGTCGGTCCGCTCGTCGACGCGCTTCGCGTTCTCGGCCTGCTCCGGTGACATGTAGTGCGGGGTCCCGAGCAGCGCGCCCGAGGTCGTGAGCGAGTCGATGCCCGCGTTCTGCACCTTCGCGAGCCCGAAGTCCGAGACCTTCACGACGATGACGCCGTCTTCTTCCTCCAGGAAGAGGTTCGTCGGCTTGATGTCGCGATGGATGATGCCGGCGGCGTGTCCCGCCGCGACGCCGCGGCACGCCTGGACGACGATCGGCACGGCCACGCTCGGCTCGAGGACCTTCACGCGTGCGAGGAGCTGACCGAGGTCCTCGCCGCGCATGCGCGGCATGACGAGGTAGGGAGCGCCGGTGGCGTCGTCGACCCCGGCGTCGACGAGCGAGACCACGTTCTTGTGGCGCAGCCGCGCCGTCGCCTCGATCTCGCGCTCGAAGCGCGCCCGCGTCTCGGCGGCGGCCGCGGGCGCGCCGGGACCGACGAGCAGCGTCTTGATCGCGACGACGTTGCCCCGATCGTCGGTGGCCTCGAAGACGGCGCCCATGCCGCCACTGCCGAGCTTCTGGCCGAGCACGTACTTGCCGCCGAGGACCGTTCCCGAAGGCAGCGACGGAGCCGACGGACGTGCCATTTCGAGCATCGTACTCCTTCCGGCGAACGCCGTCGCAAGCTCGGCGCTCGTGCGAGCCTGCGCGCGTCGTGCGCTCGCGAACGCGTGCCCGCGGTGATACGTGTCGAGAGCGTGACCGACTTCGACTTCGACTTCGCGATCGTCGGCTCGGGGTTCGGAGGCAGCGTCTCGGCGCTGCGCCTGTCCGAGAAGGGCTATCGCGTGGCCGTCATCGAGATGGGCAAGCGCTGGAAGAAGGAAGACTTCCCGCGCACGACCTGGAATCTGCGCAAGTACCTCTGGGCTCCGCGCCTCGGCCTGTACGGCATCCTCCAGATGACGCTCGTGAAGGATGCCTTCTTCCTCCACGGCGCGGGTGTCGGCGGCGGAAGCCTCGTCTACGCCAACACCCTGCTCGTCCCGCCGGCGGAGGCGTTCGACGATCCCCGGTGGGTCGGCCTCGACTGGCGGTCCGCGCTCGAGCCGTTCTACGCGGTGGCGAAGAAGATGCTCGGCGTCGTCGAGAGCCCGGTCGTCGTCGAGACCGATCGCATGCTCAAGGAGGTCGCCGACGAGATGGGCCGGGGCCACACGTGGAAGCGAGCCGACGTGGGCGTCTTCTTCGGCGAGCCAGGCAAGACCGTGCCCGACCCGTTCTTCGGCGGCGAGGGCCCCGAGCGCACGGGCTGCACGATGTGTGGAGGCTGCATGGTCGGCTGCCGCGTCGGAGCGAAGAACACGCTCGATCAGAACTACTTGTATCTTGCAGAGAAACGCGGGGCGGTCATCCAGCCCGAGTCGCGCGTCGTCGACATCCGACCGCTCGAGGGCGGCGGCTACGAGCTCACCATCGAGCGCTCCACGGGCATCCTCCGCAAGCGGCGCACGCTCCGCGCCCGCGGCGTCGTCGTCTCGGCGGGCTCGTACGGCACCGTGGAGCTCCTCATGCGCTGCAAGGACAGAGGCTCGCTCGCGAAGCTCTCGGACCAGCTCGGCCGCTACCTCCGGACGAACAGCGAGGCCCTCCTCGGCGTGCGCTCGGACGATCCGAACGTCGACTACTCGAAGGGCATCGCGATCACGAGTGGCGTCTTCGTCGACGACCACACGCACATCGAGGTCGTCCGCTACTCCGCGGGCTCCGACGCGCTCGCGCCGCTCGCGACGGTGCTCACGGACGGCGGAGGATCGGTCCCGCGCTGGCTGCGTTGGATCGGAAACGTGATCCGCCACCCGATCCAGTTCCTGAAGACGGCGATCCCGTTCGGCTGGGCGAAGCGGACCGCGATCCTCCTCGTGATGCAGCCAGTCGACAACCACCTGTCGTACCGCCTTCGCCGCCGCTGGTACTGGCCGTTCTCCAAGAAGCTCGACAGCGGTCCCGGAGAAGGCACGGGCGGCGGACGGCCGCCGACGTACATCCCGGTCGCGAACCTCGTCGCGAAGAAGCTCGCGAAGAAGATGGGCGGCATGCCCCAGAGCGGCTTGCTCGAAGTGCTCTTCGACAAGGCGACGACGGCGCACGTCCTCGGCGGCTGCCCGATCGGGCTCGGTCCCGAGGACGGCGTCGTCGATCCGAAGAGCCGCGTGTTCGGCTACGACGATCTCTACGTCGTCGACGGCTCGATCATCCCCGCGAACCTCGGCGTGAACCCGAGCCTCACGATCACCGCGATGGCCGAGCACGCCATGAGCCACGTGCCTCCGCGCAGCGAGCGCACCGACGGCGTGTGGGCCGCGCCGGGCGAGTCGACACGCTGATCGTCTGGATCATGGACTAGCCTCGCCCGGCTGGATCACGCGCACGTTCGAACGTGCCTTCGCGATCCGTCGGCCTGCGAGAATTCCGCGTTTGTGCGCGGATGTGGCCATGGCCCACACCTTGCTAAACGCCTGTCCGGAGGGGGGCTTTTCGAACAGGGTGGCGCGTGGGCATGACCAAGTTTGTCGGAGCGTGTGCTTTCGTCTCGATCGTCTCGTTCAGCGTCGTCGGGTGTGCCTCCTACCTGGACGAAGCCGACGAACCGATGGAATCCACCGACTCCGAGCTGAAAGGCCGCAAGGTCTCCCTCAAGTACGAGGGAACGTGCGAGTTCTTGCGGAACTGTTCGAGCTACTCGAAGAAGCTTCCGCCCGGCAAGGTCACGTGGGGCTGCACCGGCGTCGGCGCGTGCGACGACAACGGACTGTGGGTCGCAGCTCCCAATCGCTCGTACTGCGGCAAGACGGTCGAGATCTGCAAAGGCTCGCGATGCACGCTCGCTCTCGTCAAGGACGTGAGCGTGACCCGTGACTGGGAGGCGAGCAACGGAGTCCTGAAGGCGCTCGGCCTTCCCTTCGGGCTCAAAGGCAAGTGCAGCGGCTACGGCGGCGGCAGCGTCACGGTCTCTACGGTCAGCGGCAAGAAAGCGCCCATGTCCGTCGAAGCGCCGGAAGACGAAGCGCCGGAAGACGAGGCGGCCGAAGACGGAGAAGGCACCGCCGAGACGAAGAACGAATCCGGCGAGTAAAGCCTCCTGCCGCTCGTCACTCGTCGCGTCGTCGCGAGCTCGAGCGCCCGCGCGTCCGGTCACGCGCGGGTGCTTCCGTCCGTGCTGTGCGCGCTGTTAGCCTAGCGGCGCGATGATCACGTTCAGCAGCGACCCCCAGCGCGCCGAGCACGAGATGCACGCGGTGATCTTCTACCTCGTGACGTTCGGCTACATCGACGGGGACTTCGACGCGGCGGAGAAGAGCTTCGTACGAGAAACCATCCGCAAGCTGATCGAGCATCGCGCCGACGAGGCGATGCCCGACGCCGCTCCGGAGGTGCGGGCGGAGGTCGTCGCGAAGTACACGCGGCACTTCCACGAGGTGTTCGAGGGGATCGATCAGAACGTGAAGGACCTCTTCACGGAGAGCGTCTCGACGAACGAGGATCCGAAGGCGTTCGTGCACTCGAGGCTCAAGGTTCGCTGCTTCGAGATCTTCCAGAGCTTCGATCGGCAGGGTCAGGAGCAGCTCATGAGCCTGATCGACTCGCTGCTCCTCGCCGACGGTGTCGCCCATCCAGCCGAGGTCCAGTTCCGGAGCGAGCTCGCGCAGCTCCTCGAGGCCGATCTCGACGTCCAGCTCGAGGAGGAGGGCACGGACGCCGCGGCGAGCACGAAGGTCGCGGTCGCGAAGCCGATCGACGCAGGGTCGTCGCAAGTCGATCACCCGTTCTTCAAGCCGTTCGAGCACCACTTCTCGAAGGACACCGCCGTACTCCAGCGGCAGATCGCTGCCGATCGGCAGCTCATCGATCGCGCGCTCGCCGTTCTCGAGACGCAGCGTGCAGCCGGCAACGGACGCCTCGCAGGCAAGAAGAACGTGTCCGAGCTCGTCGGCACCGAGCCGTTCCTCGACGGACACGTCTACGTGCGCATGCCGCGCCCCGGGACGCGCACCGAGCTCACCGTCCTCGGGGATCTGCACGGCTGCTACAGCATCCTGAAGGCGACCGTTCTCCAGAGTCGCTTCTTCGAGCGCGTCGAGGCGTACCGCAAGGACCCGGTGAACGTGCCCTACCCGCTCTTGGTCCTGCTCGGCGACTACATCGATCGCGGTCGATTCAGCCTGAACGGCGTGCTCCGCACGGTCCTGCAGCTCTTCGTGACCGCGCCCGATCACGTCGTCATGCTGCGCGGCAACCACGAGTACTACGTCGAGGTGAACGGCACGATGTACGGCGGCGTGAAGCCCGCGGAGGCGATCAACACGCTCAAGCCTCTCTTGCCGGTCGACGTGTTCCGTCACTACCGCACGCTCTTCGAGGCGATGCCGAACGTGCTGCTCTTCGACCGCTTCATGTTCGTCCACGGCGGCATCCCGAAGGATCGACTGATCAAGGAACGCTGGAAGGACCTCTCGAGCCTCAACGATCCGGACCTGCGCTTCCAGATGATGTGGAGCGACCCGAGCACCGCCGACGTCATTCCGGCGGACCTCCAGGATCAGGCCTCGCGCTTCGCGTTCGGGCAGATGCAGTTCCGCGCCTTCATGCAGCGCATCGGCACGAACACGCTGGTGCGCGGTCACGAGAAGGTCGTCGAAGGCTTCTCGACGGTCTACGACGACGACCTGGGCCGGCTGATCACCGTCTTCTCCGCCGGCGGAAAGGACAACGAGGACCTGCCACCCGACAGCACCTATCGCGAGGTGACGCCGATGGCGCTCACGATCACGCACGACGGGACCTCGGCGCGCGTCGTGCCGTGGTCCCCCGACTACAAGAGCTACAACGATCCCGAGCGCAACGCGTTCTTCAAGGTGCCCCCGGAGATCGAGCAGCGAGCCTGACGCTCCCGTCGATCATTCGAAGTCGACGATGCGCTCCTCCCCTCGAGGGACGCCGCCCTTCAGGAGGACGACCTTCACTTTGCGCGCGGTGCCGGGGATCGGCACCTTGAGCGTCACCGAGCCGGGGCGCGCCGGGAGGAGGACGTTCGCGCGGTTGTAGATCTGCCCGTGCATCACGGCGGCGATGGCCGCGCGCCACGGCCAGCCGACGCCGGTGTCGTTCGGTACGGGCTCGACGCCGACGACCCATGCCTCCGCGAGCGGGCGGTACGCGCGCGGCCGTGTCTCCGGGAACGGCGCGAGCTTCTCGAACGTCGCGCCGGGCTCGTACCCGACGAGGTCGACGCCCACTACGGGTGTCTGCGTGATCGTGCCGGCCGGCACGTCGAGACGGACGTCGACGACGCGCCCCTTCCACTTGCGGGCGTTGCCGGGCGAGACGCTCGTGAACGACGGCGGCTCGTCGATCACGATCGGCTTGCCGTGCATGTCGAGGTGGAGCGCGCCGCCCTTCTTGTCGCACGGGCTCTCGCCGAGCGGAGCGAGGGTGCTGCACGCGCCGCAGTTGCAGCCGTCGCAGACCGGGAGCTCCGCGTCCGGCCCGCCGATCCCCTTCTCCGCTCGCAGCCACTGCTCGACCGTGATCTCGTCGGGCGTCCCAGGGCCGCTCGCCTCGACCGCCGCCTTGAACCGCGCGGCCGCCTCCTTGCCGACGTAGCGGAAGTGCCAGTGCTCGTACCGGTAGCCCGTGCGCGGATTGATGTTGACCGGGATGTCCCATCGCGTGACGCAGCTCTGGCGCGGGTGCCGGTCGTCCGGGTGGATCGGATAGGGCATGACGAAGCCGAAGTCGGTCGCATGCTCGCGGATGAACCTCCCGGCCTCGGTGCAACCGAAGCCCGCGCGGAAGACGCCCCGCTCGTCCTTCGCCCATTCCTCGGTGAAGAGATCGACGGTCGTGCCGAGCTGGTGCTGGCTGTGGCCCGGCAGCGCGGACTGCTCGGTGGCCGTGCAGAAGTTGCTCTTGCGCGACCAGTTGGTGAACGTGCCGCACTGCGTCCCGTAGCTGCGAAACGCCGACTCGACCTTGCCCGGGAATCCCCGTGCCTTCATCTCGGCGAGCAGCTCGTTCAGCGCGGCTGCCGCCTCGCGACGCAGGCAGTGCATCCTCTCGCACTCGCTCGCGGTCGCGGGCTTGCCGGTACGGATGTCGACGAGATCGCGCGGCGCGTACTCGGGCGGAAGCGTGCCGGTGGGCGACCGGTTCACGATCGCGAGCCAGTCGTCGCCGTCGACGAACGAGGTCTTCACGTCCACGTCGGCGACCTGCTTGCCGAGCACGGCGCATCCGGCACGCTCCGACGTGCGCGCGATGCCGAACGGGTCGGTCGGCATCACGCTCGGCGCCCGTGCACGACCGCTCTCGCGCGGCTCCACGGCGGCGGACGCGTCGCGCGAGGGCTCGACCTCGATCACCGCGCCGTCAGGCGACGCATCGCCTTCGATCGCGGCGGCATCGCGTGAGGGCTCGCCGTCGATCACGGCGCTCGTCCCCGACGTCGATGCGTCGTTCGCCTCGGCGGAGGCGCGACGCCCACAGGCCGGCAAGAGCGCGGCGACGGCGAGGAGCGCCGTGCGGCGCGCGCCCGGGATCCCCGGACGGATGAGCATGCTGCGAACGCCGGCGCGCATCGGGGTCCGTTATTGCCCCTTCCGCGCGCGGGTGTCCACCCGACCGGGAGAGCGGCTCGGAGCGGCTCGGGCGTTCTCGCGCCGGCTCAGATGTCGTTCGGATCGGTCGCCCGGCGCCCGCCGTTGCGGCGCCGGCCCTCGGGCCGCGGCGTCTCGCGCCGATCGGGCCCCACGCGCCGGTCGCGACCGGAGCGACGCTCGACCTTCGGCGGTTCCTTCTTCCGTGCCACGGATCCTTTCTCCCGGAACCTCGGCGGGAGGTCAAATTCGTGGCAGAACGTTCGACTGGCGCAGGCGGGCGGAACGGCTACCGTGAGCAGCGCATCGGAGAGGCGTCATGACGACCCGCAAGATCCTCGACCCTTCCAAGATCCATGCGGCTGCCGCCGAGGCGATGCGCTCTTTCCATGCGGACACGGTCCGCGAGGTCGAGCAGGCGATCGCGACGCACCCGGTCGTGGTCGTCGGCATGGCGCAGAACCCCCACGTCAAGAACGTCCGCAAGGCGCTGGAGGACGCCGGGATCGACTTCCACTACCTGGAGTACGGCAGCTACCTCAGGGGATGGCGGCGGCGGCTCGCGATCAAGCTCTGGAGCGGATGGCCGACGTTCCCGCAGGTCTTCGTGCGCGGCGTCCTCATCGGAGGAGCGGACCTCACGAAGGCGGCGATCGCCGATGGCACTTTGCGCGCACGCATCGCGGGCGACGCTGCGAACGCGAAGCCGTCGCCGGCCTGACGCCCCGGGCGCAGCGTCGCAGGCCGACGCTCATCCCTCCACGGAACGGATGCCGAGCGCCTCGCGGAAGGCGGCAACGAGCGCCTCCGACGTCGGGCCACCCGTGCCCCGGTAGCCTTCTCCTTCGGGCCACGCGCGCGACCCTCGATGCGCGAGGTTCTTCACCGCCACGAAGACCTCGAGGCGCTCGTTTGCGTTCAGCGGAGCCGCGTAACGGGCGATCGTCTTCTTCAACACGGCCGGATCGCGCAGCGGATCGGCAACCGCATGGAGCCGAGCGAGCGCCTCGTCGGGGGAGATGCCGTGGGTCGCGGCGAACTCTGCGATGGCCGAGCGCTCGGCGTCGATGATCTGTCCGTCTGCGATGACCGCGAGCCCGAGCACGCTGGCCTTCGCGCGCGCCCGCTCCTCGCGCAGCGCCGACTCGAGCCCTCCGCGACCGAAGAGCTGCGTGATCGCCTTGTGCAGATCGCGCAAGTAGCCGACCCCCGACGACGCGAGGAGAGCGATGAACGCACCGAGCCCGGTGACCAGGTTCGGGGGTATGTCGGTGTTCTCGATCTCCTCGTCGGGCGGCATGAGAGCTCCTCGGTATCCTAGAGCCCCGTAGTGCGACCGCGCGAGAGCACCGTGCGGCTCGGGACGCGAGCGGACCGAGACTTCTTCTTCGCGGCCATCTCGATCGCGCGATAGTCTCGTCGAAGCGTCGACGGCGCCGACACGCAGGCGCCGCACCGGACGAGCACACGTCCTGCATGGTCGACGACCGGACGTCCGAGCCCACGGCCATGCGACGTGTGGCTCGGCGCGAGGTCGAATGCCGCGCTCCTCCATCCTCGCCTGTGTCGGCTGCGCCTTCGTCGCGATCGCGGCGTGTAGCGAGCCGCAGATCGACGGCGAGAGCAGCCATGCGGCGCTCGTGCCGTGCTCCGGGCCACAGACCGTCGAGGGCTACGACGTCTCCGATGCCCCGAGCTTCCGTCGCGACGTCGCGCCGGTGTTCGAGCGGCGATGCAATCGCTTCGCATGCCACGGCGGCTCGTACAACCACGGCATATGGCTGCGCGGCGAGCCGTCCGAGGTGCATGCGCGCATCGTCGACGTCCCTGCGGTCGGCGCGGACATGCCGTACGTCGCGCCCGGCAAGCCCGAGGAGAGCTTTCTCCTCCGCAAGGTGGAGGGCGACTTCTGCGGCATCACGCACCGCTGCCGGCGCGAAGCCTGCGGAGCGCCGATGCCGAAGGGTGGTGGCCCCTTGCCGAGCGCGGAGCGCGACGCGATCCGGCGATGGATCGCGGCGGGAGCGAAGGACGACTGAGCCTCGTCGAGCTTCCAGCCGCGGTCAGCGACCCGGGAACCGGCCGCATGCGGCGAGCAGGTCGAGGCGCGCCTGGCGCGAGGCGTCCTCGGCGATGGCTGCCGCGGTCTCCGCCTCGTGGGCGCGGCGCTCCGCGTCGACGACCTCGATGTTCGACGTCGCGCCCGCGCGATAGGCGAGCTCGGCGAGCTCGAGCGCCTCGCGCGCGAGCTTGGCCGCTTCGCGTGCGCCGGCGAGGGCCTCGTCCGCACGACGCATCGCCTCGAACGCGATGCGGACCTCCGAGCGCGCCTGGCGGAGCACCCCCTCGAGCCGTGCGCGCGCGGCGGCCTCGTTCGCCTCTCGCTCCTGCGTCAGGCCGTAGCGCGTGCCGCCGTCGAACAACGGGATCTGCAGGAGGAGCTGCGCCTGCCAGCCCGTCTGAGGCTGCGAGAACGTCGGCGGGTTCTGGTAGAAGGGCTGCGCGACGGCGGAGAGCATCGGCAGGTACTCGACCCACGAGTCGCGTGCCGTCTTGCGGGCGAGCTCGACGCGGTCGCGTTGGGCGATGACGTCGGCGCGCAACGTCGTCGCCTCGGAGAGGGCGACGTCGACGGTCGGAGGCGCGCCGAACGACGGCTCCTCGGCCGCGTCGACCGCGCCCTCCTCTCCGAGGACGACGCCGAGCGCCTCCTGCGCACGAGCGAGCGCGACGAGCTGGTTCTGCACGCGCACCTCGGCCGTCGCGCGCTCCTGCGACGCACGCACGGCGTCGAGGTTGTTCCCGACGCCGCCCTTGTAGCGCGTCATCGCGAACTCCTCGTGCGCCTTCGCCGTGGCGAGCGCGCGCTGCGCGCTGTTCAGCACGCGTCGCTGCGCGATGACGGTGAGATAGGCGCGGGCGGCGGCGAGCGCGATCTCGCGACGCGTGTCCGCGAAGGAGGCCTTCGCGACGCCGACGTTCTCCTTCGCGCGCGACCACCCCACCCATTGGCGCGGAGCGAGGAGCGGCACGGTGAGCTGGAGGTTCCCGTGGAGCTGGTTCGCCGAGAGGATGACGCGACCGTTGAGCTCGCGATCGTCGTCGAGCCGCGTGTAGATGCCGTTGGCGTTGAGCGTCGGCAGCCACGCCGCGCGCGCCTGCTTCGCGAGCGCCTCGGCGCGGAGGATCTCCTGCTGCGCGACCTCCGCGCTCGGATTGCGCGCGAGGGCTCGCCTCACCGCCTCGTCGAGGGTGACGGCGATCGCCGGCTTCTTCTCCTGCGTCTCCGCCGTGACGGAGGCGGGCGCCGCCGTGGCGGATGCGGGCGCGGGCGCGGCCGTGGCGGGCGCGGGCGCGGACGCGGGCGTGGCCGATGCGGGCGCGGTCGCAGGGGGCGACGGCTCGGCCGCGAGCGCGGGTGCGGTCGAGAGCAGGAGGGCGACGGCGACGACCCTCGCGTCATTCAGCATGGACGAGCTCCTTCGGCTTGCGCTCGAAGCGCGCGACGAGCGTATAGAGACATGGGATCAAGAAGAGGGTGAAGAACGTCGAGACCGAGAGGCCGCCGATGACGGCGCGCGCGAGCGGGAGATTGGTCTCGCTCCCCTCGCCGATGCCGAGCGCCATCGGGATGAGGCCCGCGACGGTCGCGACCGTGGTCATGAGGATGGGCCGTAGGCGGGTCTTCGCGGCGAGCACCGTGGCCTCCATCAGCCCCATGCCGCGGCGCCTGAGGACGTTCGCGAAGTCGACGAGCAAGACGCCGTTGGACACGACGATGCCGACCATCATGATGATGCCCATCGCGCTGTTCACGCTCAGCGTCGTGTTCGTCGCCGCGAGCATCGCGAAGACACCGCTCACGCCGAGAGGGACGCTGAACATGATCACGAGCGGATCGAGCAGCGACTTGAACTGCGACGCGAGCACCATGTAGACGAGCGCGAGCGCCATCAGTCCGGCGAGCCCGACGCCCTCGAAGGCCTGCTTCTGCGCGAGCGCCTGCCCGGCGAGCCGCACGCTGAAGCCGTCCGGCGCCGGCGTGTCGTCGAGCACGCGCTGCACGCCTTCGCTCGCCGCGCCGAGATCCTTGCCCGGCGCGACGTTCGCCGTGACGTCGATGACGCGCTGGAGGTACTTGCGCGCGATGACGACGGGCCCGCTCCCGCGCTCGACGTGCGCCACGTTGGAGAGCGGGAACGTCTCACCGCCGGGGGTGCGGAGGAAGATGTCGCGAAGATCGGAGAGGTTGCTGCGGTACGCGTCGGCGAGGCGGACGTTGATGAAGTACGAGTTGCCCGTCTCCGGATCGGTGAACGGGATCGGCTGGAACTGCGTGTTGCCGACGAGGCTCGTGAGGACCGTCTGCGCGATCTCCTGCTCGCTCACGCCGAGCACGCCGGCCTTCTGCCGGTCGACCACCACGTCGAGCTCCGGGTAGTTCTCCTCGCGCGAGATCTGGACGTCCGTGAGCAGCGGCGCGCCGGACGCGTCGCGCAGGTCACGGAGCTTCTGGGCGATCTCGCGCGCGTACGCGGCGGCCTTCTCGAGATCGTAGCCGAGCACCTCGACGTCGATCGGCGCCGCCGACCCGAAGTTGAGGATCCGCTTCACGATACCGCCCGTGTAATAGAACACGCCGATGCCGGGGAGCTCGTCCTTGAGCGCACGACGCACGCGCTCGGTCGCCTCGACGTCCGAGAAGCTGCGTTCGCTCTTGGGGACGAGGTTCACGCGGAGGTTGCCCGCGTGCGGCCCGGTGTTCGACGTGAAGATCGCCGTGCGTCCGCCGGGCAGGCCGTTGTCGCTCAGCATCGTCGTGTACCAGCGCTTGCCGCCCTCGGTGAGGGTCGCCTTCGTGATGGCTTCGATGCGCTCCGCGAGCTCCTCGGTGCGCTCGACACGCGTGCCGATCGGCGCTTTGTAGCTGACGCTGAACTGGCCCTCGTCCGAGTCGGGGAAGAACTCGGTCCCGATGAAGCGGAGGAGGAAGAACGACGACGCGAAGACGGCCATGATCGCGGCGACGACCGGGAGGCGGTGCCGGAGCACCGCGCTCAGCGCTCGCGCGTAGGCCGCGTCGAGGCGCTCGAGCGCACGCGTGAGCGCGCCGCCCACGCCCCGCACGGCGTGGTCCGCCTTCAGCCAGTACAGGCAGAGCAGCGGCGTGACCGTGCGCGAGACGAAGAAGCTCATCACGAGCGCGAACGTGATCGTCAACGCGAGCGGGACGAAGAGGTTCTTCGCGACGCCGGTGAGGAAGACGACCGGGAAGAAGACGATGACCGTCGTGATCGTCGAGACGAGGATCGGCATCGCCACCTCCTGCGCGGCGGCGAGGACGGCGGCGCGCCGATCGACCACGCCGCCCGGAGCCGGCGCGGACAGGTGGCGATGGATGTTCTCGAGCTCGACGATCGAGTCGTCCACGAGGCGGCCGACGCCGAGCGCGAGACCGCCGAGCGTGAAGACGTTCAGCGTCTGCCCGGAGAAGTAGAGGAGGATGAACGTCGCGACGATCGAGAGCGGGATGGCGACGGCGACGATCGCGGTCGCCCGGACGCTCACGAGGAAGATCAGGATGACGCCGATCGCGAGCAGGCCGCCCTGCACCGCCTCGTGCTCGAGCGCGGCCACCGCCGCCCGGATGTACTTCGACTGATCGAAGGAGATCTCGAGCTTCACGTTCGGCGGCACGCCGCGGAGGTTCGGCAGCGCCGCGCGGACGGCATCGACGGCGCTGATCGTGTTGGCGCCGGGCTGCTTGAAGACGCGCAGGTAGACGCCACGCTGCCCGTTGACGCGGACGATGTTCGCCTGGTCGGCGATCCCGTCCTCCACCGTCGCGACGTCGGCGATGCGCACCGGCGGCGCGCTCTGGCCGCTCGCGCCCGACGGCGAGCCGGGCTTCACGACGACCTCCTCGAGCATGCGGACGGCGTCGACCTGCGTGTTGGTGAAGACGTTGTACTCCTGATCGCCGGTCTTCAGCGTGCCGCTCGGCAAGAGGAGGTTCGCGCCGCGGACGGCGCTCACGACGTCGAGGATGCCGAGGTTGCGCGCGCGGAGCTGATCGCGGTCGACGAGCACCTGCACCTGGCGCGTCTGGCCGCCGCTCACGGTCGCGCTCGCGATGCCGGGCAGGCGCTCGAGCTGCGGCTCGATGACGTTGTACGCGAGATCGTAGAGCTGCTTTTCGTCGAGACCCTCACCGTGCACGACGACCTGGACGATCGGCATGTCCGTGACGTCGAACTTCATGATGTACGGGCGCTGGATCCCGGGCGGGAGCACGCTCTCGACCTGCGCCACGCGCTGCTGCACCTCGAACTGCGCGGTGTCGAGGTTCGTGCCGTAGTTGAACCAAACGCTGACGATCGACGCGCCCTGCTTCGACGTGCTCTCGACGCGATCGACGCCCGGCGACGACGCGACCGCGCGCTCGATCGGCTGCGTGATGCTCTTCTCGATGTCCTCGGGACCCGCGCCCGCGTAGAACGTGACGACCCGGACGACGGGGATGTCGATGTTCGGGAACAAGTCGACGCTGAGACGCCCCACGGACAACGCGCCGAGCGCGATGACCATGAGCGACAGCATCAGGATGAGGATCGGGTTCCTCAGAGCGAGCCGCGTCAGCCACATCGCTCACCTGAGCTCGCCGTGTTCGCCGAGCGCGCCCGCGTCGACGCGGCCCTTCCACGGGTCGACGTCGCGACTGACGCGCACGACCGTGCCGTCGGAGATGGCGTCCATGCCCACCGTGACGACCTCCTCGCCGGCGGTGACGCCCTTCTTCACCTCGAGCCAGGTGCCTTCGTCGACGCCCGTCTCGATCTCGCGCCGCTCGACCTTCTCGGTCCCTTGGCCGTCCTTCTTCAGGACGAAGACGTAACGCTTGCCGTTCGTGATCTGCACCGCGGTCGCGGGCACCACCGGTGCGGCCGGGTGGACGTCGACGACGATCGAGCCGCGACCGAACATGCCGGGCCGGAGCTCGCCGCTCGTGTTGTCGATCTGCACCTCTGCGTCGAGCGTGCGCGTCGCCGGATCCAGCGTCGGCGCGAGACGGACGACGGTGCCCTCGATGCTTCGACCGGCGAGCGCGTCGACCTCGACGTGCGCCTTCTGACCGACGCGTACGAGATGCACCTCGCGCTCCGGCACCGTCACGAAGACACGGAGGACGTCGATGCGCGCGATCGTCACGATCGGCGTCCCCGTCGTGGGCCCCACGAGCGCGCCCGGATCGAGCCTGCGGGCGGCGACGACGCCGTCGAGCGGCGAGGTGATCTTCGTCTCGCCGAGACGCGTCGCGTACGCGGCGACCTGCGCCTTCGCCGCCTCCTCCTGGGCCTCGGCGCTCGCGAGGGCCGCCTGCGCCTGCTGGAGCTCTTGCTGTGACACCACACCGCGGGGCGCGAGGCTCGTCAGCCGGTCGAGGTTCTTCCGCGCGAGCGCCGTGCTCGCCTGCGCCTGCGCCAACGTGCCGCGGGCGGCGACGAGCTGATCCGGCAGGTCGCTCGGCCGCACGAGCGCGAGGAGCTGGCCACGCTTCACCTTGTCGCCGCGCTCCACGAGGACGGCGTCGAGGTAGCCGAGCGTCTTCGAGCCGACGTCGGCCTGGGCAAGAGGCCGCAGCTCGACCGGAGCGCGCACCTCGACGGGAACGTCGCGAGCGACGACCTTGCTGACGACGACGAGCGGAGGCGGTCGTGTCTTCGGCGCGGCCTCGCTCTTGTTCGAGCATGCCGCGATCGCCCCGAGCGCGAGCCCGAGCACGGCGACGACGCACGCGCGCACGACGCGCGGAGACGCGGTCGCCCCGGGCGTTGCCGAGGAGCTCGTGATCGAGACGAGAGACGGCTTCACGTGCCTCCTGCTGCCCGCCCCCGAACGGCGGCGCATCATAGCGAAGCGAGCGCGAACGCCGAAGCCGTCGCGCGAGCTCGCGGGCGAGAATCTACGAGCCGTCGCTCTCGGGGGCCGAGCCCGCCTCTCGTGCCGACGAGCGCTCCGCTCGTCAATCGGAGGCGAGGCCGACGATCACGAAGATGGTGGTCGCGACCGCCGCCACGACCGCGACGCCTAGACCGACGTTGGCGAGCATCTGGGCCCGCTCGCCGGCGTTCGCGTCGAGCCGATGCTCCGGCCCGCACTGCCGGGCATGACCGCAGCGTTGCACGAGATCGTCGTAGATCGCCTCGGAGCTCAACCCGAATCCGATGAACGTGCCGAGACCGGCGGCGGTGAGCGCACCGCTCCCGATCGCCGCAGGCCAGACCCACTCGCCCGAGCGCGCCTGCTTCTTCGGCGGCGGCTCGTCGCGAAGGACGGGACGGACCGAAAGCCCTCCGTTCTCGGGCTCTGCCTTCGGCGGCTGAATCGAGAACTCCATCACCACGGTCGCACCCGCGGCGACCGTGACCGTCTGGCGTTGCTCGCCCCCGCTCTCGTCCTTCACCGCGACGGAGGCGACGCCCGGATCGTGCAGCACGGTGGCGCGCCCGTCTTCGGAGAGCGAGACCTCCTTCTCGTCGATCGTCAGCGTGACGCCCGCCGTCCTCGAGACGTGCACGCGGATGGTCCCGAGCTGCTTCCGCAGGGCCGCTCCCTCGGCGGCCGCGGCCTCGGCGGTCGGCGCGTACTTCGCCTCGCCGCTCGCGACGCGGCGCCGAGCTTCCTCCTCGGCGTTCGCATACGCGACGGCCGCGTCGGCGCGCCGGCCGAGCTCGCGAAGACATCGCGCGATCATGAGCTCGGTGTTGGGGCTCGCGACCAGACCGTGGGAGCGCTCGAACGCCCGGAGCGCGTCGTGCCAGCGCTTCGCTTGGAAGTGGCTGGTCCCGTCGGCGAACTCTTGCCGAGCGATCTCGATCTTGTCCGGCTCGGGCTCGGCGAGGGCGGGACACGTCGAGGTGACGACCGCGCACGCGAGCAGCAGCGAGAGCAGCGGTCGACGGCCGGCCCGTGCCACCATGGCCTCGGCAGCATACGCCGACGGGCGTGCGGTACAAGCAATGCTATCCTCGAATGGATGGCTGGTCCGTCGCCGAGAGAGGGCTCTGCGCGGACGCTCGGCAGGCCGCGCAAAACGATCTCGACCTCCGTCGGTCGGGTGCGCGCGCCGGCGAGGCGTCGTCCGTCCGCTTGGCTCCTCCTCGTCGGCACCGCGACCGGCGTGCTCTGCGCGGCGGCCGCCGGCTGCGGAAGGGACTTCGACGCGCTCTTCACCGATCCGTCGACCACGAACGTGCCTTCGGAGGCCGACTCCGCCGTCACGGATGGAGGCACTGTCGAGGAGGACGCGACGAGCACCGAGGACGCGAGCGACCCGCGATGTGCGCCTCCGGCGCCTCCGGAGGCGTGCGTCGAGGAGATCGAGAAGGACGACGGCGAGATCACGAAGACTTGCTCGGGGTGCGAGTGCCCCTGCGCTCCGTTCGAGTGCGAGAACAAGGACGGCAAGGAGTGCTCGACCGAATGCTCGAACGGAACGACCTGCCAGACGCGTTGCAAGTCGGACGAGTGCAACCTCGAAGTGAACGCCGCGACGGGGTCGTTGACGTGCACGGACAAGGCCAAGCAATGCGTGCTGAAGTGCCGCGCCGGCTCGCGGTGCGAGCTCTTCTGTGAGAATTCGGGCTCCTGCACCGCGACGTGCGACAAGGGCTCCGAGTGCCTGGTCCGCTGCCCGGCCGACGGTGGGAAACCGGACCGATGCAACGTAGTCTGCCAGGAGGGGGCGCCGCAGTCGTGCCCTCAGGGCATCACGACGTGCAACCGAGCCTGTCCCTGAAGCTTGGACCTCGTTACCACGTGGTCGACGAGATCGCCGCGGGCGGCATGGGCGTCGTGTTGCTCGCGCTCCGCATGGAGGAGAAAGGCGCGGTCCCCGTCGCGATCAAGCAGCTCCACGCGCACCTCGCGGACGATCCCGAGGTCGTCGCGTCGTTCGTCGACGAGGCGCGCATCGCGTCGCGCATCGTCCACCCGAACGTCGTCCGCGTGCACGACGTCGAGATGATCGGCGACCGGCTCGTCATCGTGATGGACTACGTCGAGGGCGTCCCGCTGAGGGAGCTCGTTCGCAAGCACGGCGACGCGCTGCCCGTCCCGGTCGTCCGCCGCATCATGGTCGACGCGCTCAACGGGCTGCACGCCGCACACGAGGCGAAGGACGCGTCCGGCCAGCCGCTCGACGTCGTTCATCGAGACGTGTCACCGCACAACCTCCTCGTCGGCGCGAACGGCGTGACGCGCGTGACCGACTTCGGCATCGCGATGGCGGCCGGGCGTCTCGGCTCGACGAAGACGAACGGCGCCGTGAAGGGCAAGCTCCAGTACCTGTCGCCCGAGCAGGTGTTCCGCCAACCGGTCGACCGCCGTACCGACGTCTTCGCCGCGGGGGTCGTCGCGTGGGAGGCGCTCGTCGGACGCAAGCTCTTCGACGCCGGCTCCGAGGGAGAGACGCTCGCGATGCTCATCCGCGATCCCATCCTCCCGCCGAGCACGCATCGCTTCGACGTGCCGCCCGATCTCGACGAGACCATCCTGCGCGCGCTCGAGCGCGAGCCCGACCGTCGCTTCGCCAGCGCCTTCGAGTTCGCGCGCGCGATCGAGCGCGGCGGGCCGCTCGCGACACGCGAGGAGGTCGAGCGCATCGTGCTCGCGGAAGTCGGAGACGTGTTGACGACGCGCCGCCAGCGACTCGCGCAGGCCGCCTCGTCGCCGTCGCGGAATCCCGCTCGCATCGAGGTCGAAGACGCCGACGTACCGCCGAAGATGACCGCGACGACGCTGACCATGTCGCGGACGTTCTTCCTGATGGGACGCCAGCGCTCGGTCTCGCCGATCGTGCTCCTCGTCGTCGGCTCCGTCTGCGTGAGCGGCGGCCTCTTGGCGGGCTTCTCCGTCCGCGCGACCCCCGCTCGCCCTCGCGTCGACCCGAGCATGACGGTGGCGCCGATGACGCCCGTCGAGGCCGAGCCGGAGGGCGAGGAGCAGAGCGCGGCGGCCGCGACCACGAAGGCAACGCCGCTGCCGAGCGCCGTGATTCTGGGCGCGTCGCAGTCCGACGTGCCCGAGGTCGCCGAAGTCGCCCCACCCGCGACGAGCGCCAAGCGCACGCCGACCGCGCATCCGAAGCCTCGGCGCTCCCACGGCGGCGCTCGGCGCCCGGCCGCGAGCCGCAGCCAGCCGTTCATGCCCGACGATCTCTGACCGTCGCCTCGTGTCGGCGTCAGCCCTTCACGCCGCCCGCGGTGAGGCCGCTCAAGAGCTGGCGCTGCGCCACGTAGAAGAGCGCCATCACCGGGACGCTCACGAGGACGGCGCCGGCGGCGAACGCGCCCCATTGGGTGCTGTACTCGCCGACGTACGACTGGAGCACGACCGGCAACGTGAACGCGCTCTCTCGGCCGAGGAGGGTCGCGGCGAGGATGAACTCGTTCCACGCGCTCATGAACGCGAACAGCGCCGTGACGGCGATCGCCGGACGCGCAGCGGGCAGCGCGACCTTCAAGAACGCCTGGACGCGCGTGGCGCCGTCCACCATCGCCGCCTCTTCGAGATCGACAGGGATGGCGAGGAACGCGCCGCGGAGCTGGAAGATCGCGAAGGGCACCGCCGTCGCGGCGTAGACGAGGACGAGGCCGGAGCGCGTGTCGAGCAGGTGGAGCGCGTCGAGGATCAGGTAGAGCGGGACCGCGCTCGCCACGCCGGGGAACATCTGCGTGAGGAGCATCCCGCGGAGCCCCGTGCGCTTGCCCACGAAGTCGAAGCGCGCGAGGGCGTAGGCGGCGGGCGTCGCGATCGCGACCGCGGTGAGCGCCGTGGCGCACGACACGACGAGCGAGTTCACGAGCTGCCGCGCGAAGAGCCAGCCCTTCTCCGGATCGCCGACGCCCGTGACGAGGCGGAAGTTGTCGAGCGTGAGATCCTCGGCGCCTCGCGGAAGGGGCAGCACGCGCGCCTCCGTCCCGCCGGTCTTCGAGAGCGCGAGCGTCACGACCCAGAGCACCGGGTAGAGGGCGTACGCCACCGCCGCGACGAGGACGGTGTGGACGAGGATCGTCTCGAGCAGACCGGGCTTGCGCTCGTTCACGACGCCGCCTCCTTCGCTTCGCCGCCTCCGACCCGGCCGAGGACGCGCGACATGATCGCGAGCAGACCGAAGATGATGACGGCGTACGCCGCCGCGTACCCGAACTGCGAGTTGCGCGCGAACGCCCAGCGATACGCCTCGCTGACGAGGATGTCCGTCGTCCCGTCGGGCTCGCCGCCCGAGACCAGGAAGACGACGTTGAACATGTTGAAGGTCCACACCGAGCCGAGCACGACGGCCGGGAGGAGCGTCGGCTTGAGGAGCGGCAGCGTCACCAACCGGAACGCCTGCCATCGCGTCGCGCCGTCGACCTCGGCCGCCTCGAGGACGTCCTTCGGGATCGAGGTGAGCGCGCCCATCACGACGACCATCATGAACGGGAACCCGAGCCACACGTTCGTCGCGACGTTGGCGGTGAACGCGGTCGAGAACTTCGAGAACCACGAGATCGGCTCGACGCCGAGCGTCGCGAGCAGCGCGTTGATGGCGCCGAACTGGCGATGGAACATCCCCTTCCAGGCCAGCGCGGTGACGTACGACGGCACGGCCCACGGCAGGATCAACAGCACGCGATAGACGGCGCGCAGGCGGAGCATCGGGCGCGCGAGCGCGACGCCGAGGGCGAGGCCGATGGCGACGTGGAGCGTCACGTTCACGACGGTCCACGCGACGGTCACGAGCAGCGTCAGGTAGAACGATCCGTGCGACAAGAGCGGCTTGCCGCGCGCGGTGAGGATGTCGACGTAGTTCGCGAGCCCGACGAAGCGCGGGTCGTCCCGCGTGCCCGCGAAGAACGACGTCACTGCGCCCGCGAGGAGCGGGAGCACGACGAGGACGAAGATCGTGATGGCAGCGTGCGCCACGTACTTGTACGCGGGCTTCGACGCCTCGAGCTCGCGCCGGAACCCGGGCGCACGCACGCGGCGCACGATCGCGACCGCGGCCGCGAGGAGCCCGAGACCGATCATGATCACGAGCGGCGCGGGCGACGGCGACGGCGGCGGCGGGCGCATGACGTCGTCGTAGCGAGCCTTCGCCTCCGCGAGCGCATCCTTCGGCGTCGCGTCTCCCCGGAGGACCTTGCGGATCGCCTGCTCGGCGGGCACCCAGACGGGGTTCATCGCCGTCGACACCGGCATCGGGATGGCGTCGGCGCTCGCGTCACGGAAGGCGCGGAGGAGCGCGGCGTGTCGATCGTCCGCGGCGGGCCTCTCCCCGTCCGCGCGTGCCCAGTACGCGCGCGTCGCGACGACCTGCTTGCCCGTCTCGGCGCGCTCGCGAGCGGACTCCGAGCTGCCGAGAGCGCGCGCGAGGGCGCGGGCGTCTTCGCGCTTCGCGCCGTCGGGCGACAGGAACGCGCCGTCGACCGTGAGGAACGGGCGCATCCTGCCGACGCCTTCGATCTCCGGCAGCGGCGCGACCGCGTAAGGCAGGTCGTCGCTCAAGTCGGCGGCGAGCCACGGACCGCTGATGACAGCCGCGACCTTCCCCGTCGAGAAGAGCGTCTTGAGCAGGTCGCCGCTCGCCTCGTCGGGCGCAGCCCCGGACGTGACGAGCTCGCGCGCCTTCTCGAGCGAGCGCTCCGCCGCGGGCCCGATCATCGCGAAGCCGCCGTCGAAGAGCGCGCCGCCGTACGCGTGGAGGAGCGCCGCATGGTAGTAGGCCGAGTGGGACTCGTACGCGAGCGGCCACACGCCCGCGCCGAGAGCTCCCTTCTTCGCGGCGAGCTCCTCGAGCGTGCGCGGCGGCTCGGACAGGAGCCGCGTGTCCCAGTAGAGCGCCACGCACTTGCTCGCGAGCGGCACGGCCCAGCGCACGCCTTCGTGCGTGACGGCGTCGACGGTGACGGGCTCGTACGCGGGCACGTCCTCGTCCGGGAGCGCGTCGCCGACGGGAGCGACGAGCTTGTGGAGCAGGTACTCGCCGAGGCGGTTGTGCGGCCCGATGAAGACGTCCGGCCCGTTGCCGCGCGGGATCGCGGCCTCGAGCTTCGAGAGGTACGCCTCGTACGGGACGGCGAGCGTGGTCACCTTCACCCCGCGCTCGGCCTCGAAGCGCGCGACGACCTTCTTCAGCGCTGCCTCTTCGCCGCCGCGGTACGGGTGCCAGAGCACGACGCCGCGCGGCGGCTCGCTGCACGCGGGCGCGAAGAGGATCGTCGCCACGATCGCGAGGACGGCGAGGAGCGCATGGAGCGCTCGCCCGGCGCGCGAGCGCTCCATCGTCGACCTTCCGGGTGCGTGCTCGGTGCTGCTCATCGCACGGCCTGGGGTGGGTCAATCGCCGAGCGCGCGATCGGTCTTGGCGTCGAACAGGTGGATCGCCGAAGGCGCGGCCGCGAGCGGGATCGCGGAGCCGGGCCTGACGGACCGCGCGTCCGCCGCGTCGAGCCTCGCGACGAACGTGGGACCACTCGAGCGGATCCATCCGTGCGCGAAGGCCTCGGACCCGAGCGCCTCGACGATCTCGACCTTGAGCTCGGCGACGATGGGCGCGTCGCCCTTCGCGAGGCAGAGATCGTGCGGGCGTACGCCGATCGTGACCTCGCGCCCCTCCACGAGCGCGTCGCCGAAGCGCTCCTCGTCGACGCGCGTGCGCACGCCGCCGCCCTCCGCCCAGAAGGCGCCGCCTTCCTTCGAGAGCTTGCCCGCGACGAGGTTCATCTGCGGCGAGCCGAGGAACGTCGCCACGAACTTCGTGCGCGGCCGCTCGTAGATCTCGAGCGGCGGCCCTTTCTGCTCGACGAGGCCTCCGTTCAAGACCCAGAGCGAGTCGGCGAGCGTCATCGCCTCGACCTGATCGTGCGTGACGTAGAGCGTCGTCGCCCCGAGCCGATCGTGCAGCCGGCGGATCTCGACGCGGACCTCCGCCCGCAGTGCCGCGTCGAGGTTGGAGAGCGGCTCGTCGAAGAGGAAGATGGTCGGACGCCGTACGATCGCGCGCCCCATCGCGACGCGCTGACGCTGGCCGCCGGACAGCTGCTTCGGCAGCCGATCCATCAGCTTCTCGAGGCCGAGCATCGCGCTCGCCTCCCGGATGCGCGACTCGATCTCGGCGGCAGGCGTCCCGCGCAGCTTCAGACCGAACGCGAGGTTCTCGCGGACCGTGAGGTGCGGGTAGAGCGCGTAGCTCTGGAAGACCATCGCGACGTCGCGGTCGCGCGGCGGCAGGTTCGTCACGTCACGCCCCGCGAGCGTGATCGTGCCCTTGTCGGCTTGCTCGAGGCCGGCCACGAGCCGGAGCAGCGTCGACTTCCCGCATCCGCTCGGGCCGACGAGCACCGCGAACGTCCCTTCGGGAATCTCGAGGTCGACCCCGCGGAGGATCTTGGTCGCTCCGAACGACTTTTCGATTCCGCGCGCGGCGCAACGCAACTTTCGCTCCGCGGGCTCCGGCACGGGCGTCTCCGCGGCACGGAGGGCGCTCGAGCCTGCATGCCTGTGCGGCGCCTCGGACATCGGAACTGGGGATACTAGCTGGCTCACCGCCGACCTCGACGCGAATGCCGGCCTGTCCGCCCCAGCGCCGGCGGCGGGGTCGTAACTCATTTTGGAGTGACGTTCGAGCAGTTTTGCGAGCCGGCGGGCGAAGAGACGGAAATGGGGCTCTTCAGTCCTCGGTCCTCAGTCCTCGGTCCTCAGCGGGCATCCCTCGCGATTCCCGGGAGGTTTTTGAATCGCCTGCCGGCCTTCTCGTTCGCTTCGAGCCTTTTCGCGCGGATTGCCGCGACCTCGACTCCCTGAGCAGGCTTCCAGGCTCCTGAGCATGCTTGCAGTCCTCGATGTGCCGTCCGCGAGGCGAGGACCGCCCCCCTCGGATCGCCGATGGAGCCCGCCACCGACGAAGGGGCGCCGGAAGCACGCCCATCGAAGCACTGAGGACTGGCTGCGGACTCTCCTCTCTGATGAGGCCCCTGGCCTCATCCGAGAGTCCGCAGCCTCGCCCTCATCCGCGGCAAGAGCTCCGGCTGGCGTTCGGCGAACACCGCGAGCCACGGGATCACCTGGACGTTGCGGACGAGCGTGAGGTCGCGCGCGAGATCGCGGTCCCAGGGTTGGTCGTACGCGTCGAGCATCGCGTCGATCGCTTCTCTGTCCTCTCCGAATAGGTCGGCGCGCGAGCGGAGGCAGGCGATGTCGAACTCGACGGGGCCGACGAACGCGTCTTCCCAGTCCGTCCACACCGCGCCGCGCGCGGTCGCGAGGACGTTGCGGATGTGCGCGTCGCCGTGCACGGCCTGGAAGGACGCGCTCCGCCCGCGCGCCGACTCGACGATGCGCTCGGCCCGCTCCCAGGCCGCGTCGAGACGGGAGAGCTCGCGTGCGTCGAAGACCGAGCTGCGTCTCACGCGCTCGAGCACCTGCCGCGCCTCCTCGAAACCTCCCCACGTCGGGAGTCGATCCGTCGGATAGCGCGCGAGCAGCCGGTGCGCGCCTGCGAGCGCGGCGCCTGCCGCTCGCGGCTCGGGGTGCTCGGCGACGATCTCCTCGAGCTCCCAGAACGAGACGACGAGCCCCGCGCGCTCGAACGGCCCGGCGTCGATCCGCGTGCTCGGACGCGTCACGCTCGCCCCGCGCGCGCCGAGGAAGCGCGTCACCTCGACCTCGCGCCGGAGCCAATCCATACCGACGCGCACCGCCGACGTCGCGAGCGCCACGCGTGCAACGAGGCTCTCGCCGGGAGCATCGACGGGATCGAGCCTCAGCACGAGGTTGCTCCGCTCGGCGAGGACCACGGGCTCCGCCGAGAGCCCGAGCTCCCGGGCGAGCTCGCGGACGACCGCGATCGCGCGCGGAGCCGTGATGTCGTCGGCTTCGTCGCTCATTTCGCCGGCGGCCACTCGAGCTCCATCACGCCGCGGAACGGCGTCGCGCGCCAATGGCCCCAGAGGGCGCGGAGGCGTTCGCGCACGCGGTCGACGAAGGCCATGTCGACGCCGAGCTGCTCGACGTAGAGCGCAGGGTCGAGGCGGCCGTTGTGGACGGACTGCATCGGACCGACGAGCGTCTCTGCGCGCGCGATGCCGGGGCTGATGGGGTTCGCCATCGTGCGGTCGGAGAGGTCCGCCATCGTCGTACCGCGCGCGAGCAGACCCCAGAAGCCGTCCTCGATGCCCGCCTCCGCCTCCACCGCGTAGTGCACGAGATCGTGGAGGAGGTAGCTCCGTGTCTCGAGCTCGACGGACTCGGTCGATCCGTCGTCGCGGCGGATCGTCAGGCGATGGCGATCGTCCGTGAGCTTCGTGATCTCGATCCGCATCGGCCCACCCGTAAGTCGAGCTCCCCGGACCGTCAACGCGCCTGACGGTCGGCAGCGAGCGACGCACGAGCATGCAGTGCTACCATCGGCCTCCATGCATCGGCTCGGGGGAACGGTCGTCGTTCGCGCGCTCGGAGGGTACGGCTCGGCCCCATGAGCCCCACCGCTGCTCGCCGCATCGTCGTCGTGTCGGCCGCCGTGGCCGTCCTCACGGTCGCGGCGGTCGTCTTCGCCTTGATCTCGTGGAAGCGCAGCGACCGCCTCCGCGACCATGTCCTCGTCCAGGTCGCATCGGAAGGACCGGGCTCGGTCGAGAAGAACCTGGAGGTCGCGACGACGCTCGAGTCGGCGCTCGCCGGCGTGCCGGGCGTGGAGACGATGCGCGCCGAGTCGACGGCGCGCGGCGTGACGCTGACGCTGAGCTTCCCGCCGGCGCGCGCACCCGAAGAGTCGCACGCTCGCATGCGACTCGTTCAGAACGCGCTCGAGCCTGCGTCGAAGCAGCTTTCTTCGGACGTCGGCACGCCCGTCGTCGACACGCGACCGGGTGATCTCGTCACCTGGTGGATCGCCACCGAAAGAGACATCGTCACTCGGCTCGCGTCGATCCCCGGTGTTCACGACGTCGAGACGTGCGGAGGGACGAGGGAACGCACGGTCGTGACCCTCGACCTCGCACGCATGCAGGCGCTCTCCGTCGAGCTCGAGGACGTGGAGCAAGCGATCGTCGACGTCGAGAGATCGGCCGTCGCCGAGCTGGACGTCGCCGCCGTCGCGAACGCGACGCTCGAAGTCGCGGGCCCTTCCGGCGTTCTTCGCATCCAGGACGTCGCGGTCGTTTCACGGGAGCCGGCGAGATCGTGCGACGCGTGGCTCGCGGACGTGTCGCCCGCGACGATCCACGTCGTCACGGCCGAGCGCTCCGTCGAGCGCAAAGCCGTCCAGATCGTCGCCCTCGACGCGGACGCCCTGTCGGTCGACGACTCCGACCACGCCATGGTGGTCCGCGTGATGCTCCCGCTCGGGATGACGCGAGAAGAGCACGCGCGCGCCATCTCGGCGCTCGTACCGTCGCTGCGCGAGCTCCGCGGCCTGAGCTTTCGAGGAGCGATCCTTCGTGACGGCGGTGACTGCGACCTCCTCTTCTCTCGCAGCCCGCGCTCGCGGGACGACCTCGCCGAGCTACGTTCGCTCGTCGCGTCTCGCCCCGGGCTCCTGTGGGGCGGCGTCCGAGGCGGCCCGAAGCTGCTCCGCCGGCTGACGGTCGTCGTCCAGAGCGACGCTCCCGACGCCCTCGAGCCTCTGGCGGCGGACGTGCGCGAACGCATCGGAGGCATCAAGGGCGTAGGCCCGCTCGTGAGTCGGCCGATCGAGCGATTTCCACGCACGGTCGTGGAGACCGACCGCGCGGAGGTCGCCGCGGCGGGCCTCGACGCGCGCGCCGTGGCGAAGCCCGTCGCCGCGGCGTTCGAGCGCCTCTTCGTCGAGCGCGTCGAAGTCCGCGTACGACCTTCGGGAGCGGAGGCGCTCGGGCTCCTCCGAGTGCGCGGCGAGCCGCTCTCTCGGCTCGTTCGCGTCACGACCCGCGCGGAGCCTCACGTCGCGCTCCGGATCGATCGCAAGCACGCCGTGGAGCTCGCCTGGGAGGCCGACGACGACCCCGCCCTGCTGACACGCGTACGTCGCGCCCTCGAGGGCATCCCGTCCGCACAGGCACGGATCGACGCCCCGTGAGCGCGCTCGGTCGAGCTCACGCCGCGGCAGGACGCATCATGGAAGCGAGGGCCATCGCGACGTCGACGACGCGCGCGGCCGCTCCTCGCGGCACGCACGCTCGTGCCCGCTCGCCCATCCGCTCGAGGACCCCGAGCGCGCGGAGGGCGGCGATCGTGGCGCCCACCTTCGTCGGATCGACGACGACGCCGGCACCGGCACGAACGACGTGCCCCTCGTTCGCCTTCTCGTTGCCGGGCACGGCGGCGGCGATCACCATCGGGCGCCCCGCCGTCATCGTCTCCGTGACGGTGAGGCCTCCCGCCTTCCCCACGACGACGTGCGCCTCCGCCATCCGCGCGGGCATGTCGCGCTCGAAGCCGATCACGCGCGCAGATACACCCGCCTCCGCGGCGGCGCGCTCCACACGCCGCTCGAGCTTCGTGGACGCTCCGCAGACGACGGTGAGCTCGACGTCCGGAAGGCCCGCGAACGATCGCACGATCCTCACCATCGGCGCAGAGCCGAACCCTCCGCTGGTGACGAGGACGCGGAGCGGTCGCGCGCCCACGCGCGAAAGCGATGGGACCTTCTCGAACGCCTCCCGGACGGGGATGCCGGTCGTCACGATGCGACCGACCGGCGGCGCCGCCCGAAGCCGCGCTCGCGACGACGCGAGATGCACCTCGAGCTCGATGCGCGCCCGCTCGCACGGTACGGCCCAGAGATCGACCCCGTCCTCGGCCCAACACGCATGCGTCGTGTAGTCGGTCACGACGCCGACGAGCGGAGCCGAAAGCGTTCCCCGACGACGCGCACGGCCGAGCACCACGAGCGGCAGGTGATGCGTCGCGACGACGACCGCCGGCCCGAGCTCCCGCACGCGAGCAGCGACGCCGCCGAAGACGAGGTTGTCGATCTCGTGACGGATCGGCTCGAAGAGACGATCGCGATGGTTCGCGTTCGCGTACATCCGCCCGTACAGCTCGGGCGCCGCGTTCTGCCCTGCGAGGTGCGCCGCGAGGTAAGCGTCTCCGGCCCAGCGAGGCGCCCACTCGAAGGCGTCGATCACCTCGACCCGCAGCCCGCGCGCACGCGCAGCTTCGGCGACCGCGAACGCAGCCGCCTTGTGACCACCACCGACCGGACTGTGGACGACGACGAGATCGACGCTCATGACGCGAGGCTCGCCGTCGCAAACGACGGACCCACGCCACGCCGGCGACAAGTACGCGAAGCAAGTGGTTCAACCATTCAACCATCTGCGCAATTTCGCGCCACGGTGCGTAAGAGCGTTTGCAGACAGCAGTCTCCAGACTCCAGTCCGTCATCCGCCAGCGACGGGCCTCGCGCGGAACCGAGCTGCTTTTCGAAGGAGAGCCCGAAAGGCCGAGGAGTTGCGAGGTGGTAGCGGTCCCGAGCCAGGACCTGCTGGAGCCTGGAGCCTGGAGCCTCGAGTCTCCAGACTCCAGTCCGTCATCTGCCAGCGACGGGCCTCGCGCGGAGCCGAGCTGCTTCTCGAAGGAGAGCCCGAAAGGCCGAGGAGTTGCGAGGTGGTAGCGGTCCCGAGCCAGGACCTGCTGGAGCCTGGAGCCTGGAGCCTGGAGCCTCCGCCCAGGTCGCCTCACCCGAACAAATCGCGAAGCTTGTCCATGAACCCCTTGCGCACCGGCGTCACCTCCTCGCCGAGCTCCTTGGCGAGCTGCTCGATGAGCTCGCGCTGCCGGGGCGTCAGATTGTTCGGGACCTCGACCGTGACCTCGACGCGCTGATCGCCGCGTCCGATGCCGGTCCGGCGCGGCATGCCCTTGCCGCGGATGCGCAGGATGGTGCCGGGCTGCGTCCCGGCCGGGACGCGCAGCTTCCCCTTCCCGTCGAGCGTCGGAATCTCCACCTCCGCGCCGAGCGCGACCTGCGGGAACGTGAGCGGCACGGTGCAGAGGACGTCGTCGCCCGAACGACGGAAGAAGGGATGGGGGAGCACCTTGATCTCGAGCTCGAGATCGCCGGCAGGCCGATCCGGGCGCGGGCGGTTGCCGGCCCCGCTGATCACCTTGGTCGCCCCGTGCTCGACGCCGGGCGGGAGGGTGACCTCGATGGTGCTCTCGTTCGTGACGAGGCCGCTGCCCTTGCAGGTGCTGCACGGCGTGGTGACGACGTTGCCGCGGCCCTTGCACCGCTGGCAGATGCGCTCGACGGCGATGGGGAGGATCCCCTGTTGGAACCGGACACGGCCTCGGCCGTTGCACGCGCTGCACGTCTCGGGGATCGACCCCGGCGCGGAGCCCGATCCTCGGCAATCGCCGCACGAGACGACCCGGTCGTAGCGCAGGGTCTTCGTCGCCCCGAAGGCGGCCTCCTCGAAGGTGATCTCCAGCTCGCGCTTGATGTCGCCACGGTCGCCTTTGCCGACGCCGAAGACGCCGAGCAGGTCGCCGAGGATGCCGTCGATGGCGATCTCGCTGAAGTCCACGACGCCGCCCGCGAAGGGACCTCCCGCTGCGAACGGAGAGCCGGGCTCCTCCGCGCGGTGACCGAAGCGGTCGTACATCGCGCGACGCTGCGGGTCGCTGAGCACCTGATAGGCCGCGTTGATCTCCTTGAACCGCGCGGCCGCCTTGGGGTCACCGGGGTTGCGGTCCGGGTGGTGCTGCGCGGCAAGCCTGCGGAACGCCGCCTTGATCTCGTCCTGGCTAGCCGTCCGCGGTACGCCCAGGACTTCGTAATGGTCGCGTTGCGAGGCCATGGCTCGAAGGTGATTACGTAGGGCCGCTGCGAGCCGGGCGCCATCTCGAAAGAAGCAGCCCGGAAGGAAGGAGCCCGCCGGAAAACGGGCGAAGGAACCGGGTGCCGGAGCCCTCGCGCGGCCGAGGTCGCGCGGACGCGGAGGCTACGGCGAAGAACGGCATAGGTAGCACAGCTTCCTCATGCTCGCGTCGTATGCTAACGGATCGGCCTCTTCCATGAGGTCCGCGTACAGGCGCATCTCGGCTGCAGAGCAGCACGCTCTCTTCGATCGGATCGTCTCCCGATGCCGGCCGACCCCCGGCCACCCGACGCCGGTGGTCGTCTTCGATCTGGACGGAACGCTCATGGACAACCGGCCGCGGACCGCGGTCATCCTCCAGGAGCTCGCCGCCGAGCTCCGACGCGAGGCGCATTTCGCCGCAGAGCTGCTCGCGTCGGTCCAACCGGACAACCTCGCATACCTCCTGTCGGACTCGCTCCGGCGGCTCGGCATCGATCACCCGGAGCTCCTCGAGCGCGCGTCCGCCTTCTGGCGAGAGCGCTTCTTCTCCGACGACTACCTGAAGCACGACATCGCGATTCCGGGCAGCGTCGAGCTCGCGCGCGCCTGTCACGAGGCGGGCGCCACGATCGTCTACTTCACCGGCCGCGATCTGCCGTGCATGAGCCTCGGCTCGTTCCAGAGCCTCCGCGATCTCGGCTTCCCGATCGGGGTGATCGGCACCCAGCTCGTGTGCAAGCCCGACGCCAAGATCCCGGACGAGGCGTTCAAGCGCGAAGAGGGCCCCAAGCTCGCGCGCATCGGCCGCGTCGTCGCTGCGTTCGACAACGAGCCGGGCAACTGCAACGCGTTCCTCGAGATCTGCCCCGAGGCCGACGTCGTCTTCGTCGACACGCAGCACCTGCCGGGCGCGCCTCCGCTCTCCGAGCGCGTGCACGTCGTGCCCGATCTCACCGGTCCTTGGGCGTCGCGATGAGGTGAAGGCGTGCGCGCACGTGCGGCGTCGCTCGTCCTGATCGCGCTCGCCGGCTGTCGGGTCACGACGTCCTCGGTCAACGACACGCCCGATGCTCGCGAGAGCCCGCAGGCGAGCGCCCAACCGGCGCTGCTCGCCGTCGGCCCGACGTCGACGACGAGCGCTTCACCGGCCTCCGTGCTCGAGGGAGGTCCGCCGCCGGTGCCCCTCCGCGGCGACGAGGTCCTGCCGGCCGACAACCTCTCGCGAGAATCCGTCGGTTACACGCTCTCGGCGGTGTTTCGGCAGGTCGACGTGATGGGGCCGATGCGCGCGCCCGAGGTCAACGCGGCGGGCATCGACGCCGCGCGCAAGGCGACGGAGCTCCGCCTCGCGATCGACATGTCGCCGACGCGCCTGCGCGTCGGTCTCGTCGGGCAGGGGTTCCTGCTCCCCCGCGACTCGGAGCTGCGCGCGCGATCCGATCGCTACGGTCACGTCCTCTTGTGGTCGGCCTCGGGCGCGACGCACTACCGCCCGCTCGCGCCCGGCACGCTCCGCGCGCTGTTCGGCGAGCGTCGCTTCGACGTCGCTCCGATCACGCCGGCGGAGCTCGTTCCGCGCGAGGAGGTAGGCCGGAGGATCGGCATTCGGACGCGACGCGTGGACGTGACGACGCGCGCGGCCAACGCCTCGTTCGAGATCGGCAAGCTCGACGGCGCCGGCGAGGGAGGCGTCCTCCTCTGCCGGATGCTCCTCGACTTCATGAGCGCTCCGCCGCGCACGGGCCTGTGCGCGCTCGACGAGGTGCCGGTCCGCGCGGAGCTCCGCTGGACGACGCAAGGCGCGCTCGTCTTCGAGCTCACGGGCGTTCTCCGGCGGAGCGACGTCCCCGTCTCGTCCTTGCTCGTGCCGCCGTCGACGGCCACGTTCACGTCGAACCCGCTCCCCACCGACGGCGTCACCCAGCTCCTCTCACCTCAGGAGCTCGGCGCCCTACGCACGGGCGACGTCGACGTGCCTCCGTCGCCGAGCCACGAGGGCGGCGACGCGCTCGTCCTCGTGAACCCCACCGTCCAGCTCCGGCTCCTCTACCTCGACGGCGTCCCCGTCGCATGGGTCGGCCCGAGCTCGCGCGGCGAAGTCCACGGCCTCCACCGAGGCCGCTACATCGCGCAGTGGCGAACCTTCCTGGGCGACGTGCTGGACCCGGCGACGCCGCTGACGGTGCCGGGCACCACGTGGGTGGGCGGCGCGCCGGATGGAGGGCACTAGAGAGTCTTCGGTCCTCGGTCCTCAGCTCTTCGCTGAGCTCCCGACGAGCCGTGAGCCGGGCAAGGCCAAGCCCCGACGCTACTCGTAGTCCTCCTTCGTAAACGTCACATCCCCCGTCCCCGCCGCCTCGGCGCGTGCGCGGAGCGTCTCGACCACCGCCGTGACGACGTCGATGCGCGTCGTCGGGAGGTAGTACTCCTCCTCGTCGACCTCGGGCATGGCCTTCAACCGAGCCTCGATCGTCTCGCGCTCGGCGGGATCGAGCTCGAGGTGGGCGTGCCATCCGGGCTCGTCCGTCATCGTGATCGCCTCGCGGGCCATCCCGATCGGATTGAATGCAAGATACACGTTCGTGAAGTAGAGGCGCCAGGCGTCGTAGTCGCCCTCCGCGAACCACTCGGCGCGGAACATGTGCCTCATGATCTCGCCGAGGTACGCCCCGACCGCAGGCGCGACGAGCTCGAGGCTCTCCGGGCGCTCCTTCACCGCGTCGCGTGCGTCGCGGACGTACTGATCGAGGAGGCTCAGCGTCTCCGGAGTCCCGTCGAGGGAGACCTTGTACTTGGTGGCGACGAACCGGATGCACGCGGCGACCAGCTCCGCGACGCGAGGAGGCGGCGGCGGAAGAGGCGGCGGCGGCTGGGCAGCGGCCTCGGCCTCCGCCTCGTCGTGCGCGTCATAGCTCCCGGCTCCGTTGGCGACCTTCTTGGGCTCATCCGACATCGCCAGCTCCTCGAACGCAGTGGGTCACCGACCTTTCGCACGCCTCGTGCCCCAGTCCAAGCCCTGCGAACGGATCACCGGGGGCCGAGGTCGGTCCTGTGCGCGGGCACACGGGACGCATCACGGCCGGGGCGCGGTCCGCCGAGCTCGCGCCGCCAGCCGAAAAGCCGGATGGGACGCTCGAGCTGCCTGGGGCGGCCGTGCTCGTCGCGCGCTGGCGCTCGGCCGCGGACGGCCGGCCGACGCACCGCGCGACGCCCTCCGATGACCTTCACCCGGAAATCGCCCCGAGCCCGTTCCGACGACCTCGACGACCGTGGGACGCGCCTGCGCGAGCGAAACGGCGATACGGGAGCGCCCGACAATTCCGCTTCCCCGGAGAGCAAAGGCGGCCTACCTTGTGAGGTCCATGCGGATCGGTGTGTTCAGCGACGTCCATGCGAACCTCGAGGCCCTGTCCGCAGTCCTCGAGGCGTATCGAAAGGAGAACATCGACGTCTACTACTGCCTGGGCGACACGGTCGGCTACGGCGGCTCTCCCAACGAATGCGCCGATCTCGTTCGCGAGATCGCGAAGGTGACGATCCTCGGCAACCACGACGCGGCCGTCTCCGGCCGCATGGACTACTCGTACTACTACGAGGCCGCGCGTCACGCGCTCGACGTCCACGCCGCGATGATCTCGCCGGAGAACATGGCGTGGCTCAAGGCGCTGCCGTACCAGCACAAGCTCGAAGACGTCGACGTGCTCCTCTGCCATGGCTCGCCGGTCCGCCTGGAAGAGTTCGAGTACATCTTCGCGCCGGAGCAGGCGCGCGAGTGCCTCCCTCTCTGGGACAAGCTCGGGCACATCACCCTCATCGGGCACTCCCACCTCTGCAAGGTGTTCGCGCTCACGCGGAACAGCGTCGAGGAGATGCCCGCCGTCGACTTCGAGCTCGCGCCCGACAAGAAATACATCGTCTCGGTCGGCTCGGTCGGCCAGCCGCGCGACTTCGACAACCGCGCGAGCTACACGGTCTACGACTCCGACAAGAAGCGCTTCGAGTTCAAGCGCATCGAGTACGACATCGAGCTCGCCGCCGACAAGGTCCTCCGCGCACGCCTCGAGCGCAACTTCGCGCACCGCCTCTTCATCGGCGTGTGAAGGTCCGTCGCCCGTGCATCCACGGGCCGGCTGCGCTCCGCATCAACGCGCTCCCGCGTCGAGACGGCCCAAGGCCGGAGACGGCGGGATCCGCGGATGGACGGGCGGCAGGACACGCGAGGCGCCGTCGGCCTCGCGGACGACGTCGCGCGCGAAGGTCGCGACATCGAGCTTGACGTCGTAGGTGCGCCCGGCGCTGCTCAACCTGCCTTCGAGGCTCACCGCCACTTCGCCCCCTCTCCGATCCGGCGCACGTGCGGTCGTGATCTTGCAGTCGCACGTCGCGGGAGGCGAGACGATGGGCGCCTCGCCGGGCAGCTCCAGCTCGAGCTTCTCCAGGCTCGCGACCGGAAGCTCGGACTTCGCGCTCGTCTCCTTCTTCGCCTCGAAGACGACTGCGACGCCGACACGCGGGCGCTTCTGAGGGGACGCCGCGATACGGGCGATCTCGCTCTCCGCGACGCTCCCGAGCTCGACGCGCATGCGCTGTCCGGCGAGCGGCGACTCGCGACCGACGACGACCACGACGCCGCGCGCGAAGTCCGCCGACGGATCGATCTCCGGCGACGGCGGATCGGCCGTCCCCGAGGCGCCGCGGACGACGAGCTTCGCGCGCGGACGCGGCAGCGGCTCGAGCCCCTCGAGCGGCGCGGACAGCACCGAGGCCCACCGCGTGACCTCGCGGCGGCACTGCGGGCGCTGCGTCGGCAAGAGCGCGTCGCACTTCGCCGGATCACGAAAGACGAGCGCCTCGCACGTCCCGCGCTGGGCGGCTCTCGCCTCGCCTGCGCAGAGCCTCGGATCACGCGCCGCGATCGCGACGCAGCTCGGATTGCGCCCTCGCGTCACGATGCCCTCGAACTGCATCGGACACGCATCGGGCGTCTGCGCGACCATCGCGACCCAGCTCCGGCACCGCGCCCGGAGCGCGCTCGAGTCGATCCGATCACACACCTCCTGCTTCTTGTCCTTCGCCGCCTCGAGCAGGCGGCAAGCGTCGCGAAGGAACGTCTCGTACCCGATCGCACCGAGCGCATCACCGACGAGCGGATCGAGCTTCGCGCGCTCGGCGACGCACGTATCGACGTTCACGAACCGCTCGAGCTCGGCTTTCAGATCCCCCGCCGGCGCCGGAGGATCGGCAGGCTCCCCGATCACGCCCGCATCGATCACGAGCTCCGCCAGCTCCGACACGGCAGGCGCCGGCGCGCCCGGCTCGGGCGGCGGCGCCTTCTTCTCCTCGCACGCAGCGCACGCGGCGCACACGGCGCACGCGAGCGCGGAGGTCAGCAGCTGCGACGCCGACGAGCGCATGGGGGCGGGATAGCACAAGTGAGTCCTCGGTCCTCAGTCTGGGAAAGGCTCCAGGCTCCAGATCCGAAGAAGGCTCCAGGCTCCGGGCTCCAGGCTCCAGATCTGAAGAAGGCTCCAGGCTCCAGGCTCCAGATGGGATTCTCGAGCGAGCGCGAGTGAAGCCGAACGTGGCAGGCGGCCCCCGCTGAGGACTGAGGACTGAGGACTGAGCTGAGGACTGCCCTCCGGTCTCACCGGAGCGTCGCGACGTTCAACGGAACGAGCAGCGAATCTCGTGCGTCGTGATGACGATGACGTCCCCCTCCGTGAGGGCACGTCTCGCGATGCGCTCGCCGGCCACTTGCACGCCGTTGGTCGAGCCGAGGTCGACGACGTACCAGGCCGAGCCGACGCGCTCGACGACGGCGTGCTGGCGGGACACGTTCGGATCGTCGAGGCGGAGATCGGACTGCGCCTTCGAGCGGCCGATGAGGAAGCGATCCTTGTCCACCGGGTATTGCCGTCCCTGGTACGTGAGGACGAGGCGCTTCGCCTGGGACGGATCGCGCATGGGCGGGCCGGGCATCGGCGCCATCCGCGGCGGGAGCGGCGGGGGCACGGGAGCGCGCGCACCGTACACTTCGGACGAGCGCGTCGAGGGCCCGGGCGGCGGAGGCATGCGGCCGAACGCGGCGGGGGATGCCCCCGATCGGTTGAAGGCGTTGCGGCGAGGAGCGGTGCGCGTCTCCTCGTCGACGTCCTCGATGGGTCGGCCCGCTGCCGGCCGCGGGAGACCGCGTACCGACGTCCTCGCGAGATCGTCGTCCTCGATGTACCCGGGCCCCGGCGCGTACGAACGATCGAGCGGCGAGATGACCGCGTCCCGGGTCTCTTCGAGCGGGTCGTGGTGCCTGGGGATCGCGGGCCGGACGGGCATCGGAGCACCGCCCGTCCGCCCGCCAGACGGCGTCTCGGGCACGTGATAACCCCGGACACGGGCGTAAGCGGCCATGGCCTCGTTCACGAGCTCGTCGATCGGCACGCCCAGCTCGCGCGACATCGACTCGAACGTGTTCCAGATGATCTCGCGCGACTGAAAGGTTCTCTCGTGCGAATCGCGTGACATCAGCTACTCGACAGGGACGGATACCTCGATGTTCGTGAGGCTCGACCGCACGTTCGCGGACGCTCGCTTCCAACATCATCGCACGAGAGCCGACCCACGACATCGTCATCGATGCGCCGGCACCGCACGAGAGGAGGACATCGGAGCGCGGGGTGCGACCACTCGTGCGTGCCGCCGCGAGCCGCGCGTGCGACCTCAGCCACGTCGCGAAGTCGTGTGCAGCCGCGCCCGCGCTTCGCGCGCCGGCACCTCCGCCGTGGCAGAATGAGCCCGTGAGGTGGCTCGCGTGGATGGCTCTCGTGCTGGCGACGGCGGTCGTTCCACCGAGCGTCACCGCTTGCTCTTCCGACGAGCCGCCCGAGGAGGCTCCCGATCCGGACCTGCCGATCGTCCCGACGAACCCCGACGGCGAGCCGTATCCCACCGATCACATCGGCAGCCGCAAGCGAAGCGGCTCTCGCCCCGGCGATCGGATGCCGAACTTCACGTTCCAGGCGTACCGGAACGGGCGCGCCAACGGGCTCGAGACGCTGTCGCTCGCGGAGTACTACGACCCGCAACAGAAGCGGCACAAGGTGCTCCACATCCAGGTCGCGGCGACGTGGTGTGCGATCTGCTCGAGCGAGCTCGAGGCGACGATCGGGATCGTCGACAAGGCCAAGGAGCTCGGCATCGAGTTCCTCGAGATCGTCGTGAGCGGTGCCACGGCAGGCATCGGTCCGTCGCTCGCGGAGGTGGACGCGTGGATCGATCGCCACGGGACGAACTTCCCCACCGCCATCGACGTCCGCGCCCGGCGGCTCTCCGTCCTCGGCGTCAACGGAGCCGCGATGCCGCACGACATCCTGATCGACACGCGCACGATGGAGATCCTCGACTCTTCCGTCGGCGCGCCGCTCGACGTCGGGAAGTACGTGCTCGCCGGCCTCGATTTCGTCACGAAGAACCCGCCGTCGTACTGACGGCCGCTTGGTCACCGCACGGCGATGGCGACCGCGACCGCGCGAAGAGCGCCGGAACGCCTCGTCCTTGACACTGAACAGATTGGCAGTATAGATTCCTGGTCCAGCCCGGGGTTTCTGGGCCGCGCGAACGCCGCACCACCCGATGTCGGGATGCCGGGATCTGCCCGACACCCGTCGCATTCGAAACGGTCCGCTGGACCGAGATGAAGGAGCGCCATGGAGGACAAGAACCGTCAGAAGGCGATCGAGCTCGCCGTGAGCAGCATCGAGAAGGAGTACGGCAAAGGCTCGATCATGCGCCTGAAGGACGGCGAATCGATCCTCAACGACGTCGAGGCGATTCCCACCGGCTCGATTGCGCTCGACATCGCGCTCGGCATCGGAGGCTATCCGAAGGGACGCATCATCGAGATCTACGGCCCGGAGTCGAGCGGTAAGACGACGCTCACGCTCCACGCGATCGCGAGCGTGCAGAAGGCAGGCGGCGTCGCGGCCTTCATCGACGCCGAGCACGCGCTCGATCCCGCGTACGCGCGCAAGCTGGGCGTGAAGACCGACGAGCTGCTCGTTTCGCAGCCCGACTACGGCGAGCAGGCGCTCGAGATCGCCGACATGCTCGTGCGCTCGAACGCCGTCGACATCATCGTCGTCGACTCGGTCGCAGCCCTCGTCCCGAAGGCCGAAATCGAGGGCGACATG
Organism: uncultured Myxococcales bacterium; assembly: GCA_937949945.1. Taxonomy (GTDB): domain Bacteria; phylum Myxococcota_A; class Polyangia; order Polyangiales; family Polyangiaceae; genus Labilithrix. The sequence continues at coordinate 40,464 of CALFEQ010000199.1, read as the reverse complement.
GGCGACAGCCACGTCGGGCTCCAGGCGCGCCTGATGAGCCAGGCGCTCCGCAAGCTCACGGGCACCGTCGCGCGATCGAACTGCCTTTTGGTCTTCATCAACCAGATCCGAATGAAGATCGGGGTCATGTTCGGCTCGCCCGAGACGACCACGGGTGGCAACGCGCTCAAGTTCTACGCCTCGGTCCGCCTCGACATCCGGCGCGTCGGCCAGATCAAGGAGGCCGGATCGAGCGACAAGAAGGACCCCGTCGCGATCGGCAACCGCACGCGCGTGAAGATCGTGAAGAACAAGCTCGCCCCGCCCTTCCGCGAGGTGGAGTTCGACATCCTCTACGGGCAGGGCATCTCGAAGTCGGGCGACATCATCGACCTGGCGACGGATCTCGGCATCGTCGACAAGAGCGGCGCGTGGTTCTCGTTCAACGGCGAGCGCATCGGCCAGGGCCGCGAGAACGCGAAGGCGTACCTCGAGCAGCACCCGCAGCTCATGGACAAGCTCGAGGCGATGATCCTCGCGAAGCACAACATCAAGCGCCCCGGCCTCGTCCCCGAAGTGGACACCAAGTCCGACGCGAAGGACGGCAAGGACACGAAGAGCTCGAAGGCCGATCTCGCCCCCGACGGCAAGCCGGTCGTCCGCATGCCGGCCACGAAGAACGGCGTGGCGGACGAGAAGCGAGCGGGGAAGGCGGCGAACTGAGCGGGGAGGCTCCAGGCTCCGGGCTCCAGGGAGGGCTCGCAGCAGCACCTCCTGACAGGACGATCTGCGCCTCGCGCTCCGCTCGATCACGATTCGGTTCCAGGCGCCGAGGTCCACGGAGGGCTCCGGAACCGTCGGACGCGGCTCGCAGCAGAATCACCTCGCAGGCGACGACACCCGCGGATGCACGTGAGCCCCTCTTCTTGTCCCAGTTGCCGCTGTAATTCGGTGGGAAGGCTGTCCCCGAGAGACCTTTCCACAGCGAGAATTCCATCGCAGCTCGCGCTTCCCTCGGCAGCTGACCGTTGCTCTCTTACTGGAGCCTGGAGCCTGGAGCCTGGAGCCTGAAAACGCTGAGGACTGAGGACTCATGAAGCTCTACGTCATGCGACACGGCCCCGCCGAGGATCACTCGGCTACCGGGCGCGACGGAGACCGCGCTCTCACGCCCGAGGGGCGGGAGCGGACGCGGAGCGTGGCTCGGGCGCTCCTCGCCGAAGGGGAGGCGCCGCTCACGATCGTCTCGAGCCCGCTCGTGCGTGCCGTTCAGACGGCCGAGATCGTCGCCGTCGTCACCGAGCTCGAGAAGCGCGTGCGCGAGGCGAAGGACGCAGGCGGCGCTCCGGGCAGCGTCGAGATACGCCGCGAGATGGCCCCTGGGGGTGACGCGCTCTCGCTGGTGTTCGAGCTCGCGCGCTCCGGTCGCAAGCGCGCCATGGTCGTCGGGCACGAGCCCGATCTGTCGATGCTCGTCTCCCGCTTGGTCGGGCGTCCGCCGCCGCAAGGCATGCTCAAGTCGATGGTGGTCGGCGTGAGAGTCGACACCGGCAAGGACGGCGGGTCGTCGCAGCACGAAGGTCTCTCGTGCGACCTTCGCTTCGTCCTCGACCCGAAGACGCTGCACTGGCAGCGCGACTGACCACCCCACGCGGTGGATCGAGCCGAGGATCGATCGTGCCGCCGAGGAACGGCTCCTCGCGTCTGCGCGCCTCGTCCGCGACGACGCTTGAACCTCGAAAACGCCCCGGTCAAGGACTTCCGCATAAGGTCACGAAGTTGGACCAAACGACACTTCCCTACCCTGGGGTGAGGGCATTTGCCCCCACCCCTATCCAGTGGTATTTCAAGGGGAAATTGCGTTTCCTTGACACTCCGGAGCCTCTCCCTTACGCCGCATAGAGACCCCTCCGATGAGCGCCAAGAGCTGTGTCCCTGTGCTTGATCACCGGCTGGCTCCCCGCTGGTCACGGGGCTCTGCTGCGCTGGCTCGTGCCGCGCTCGGATGGGGCGTGGTGTCCGGCCGGGGTCGTGGCTCGAGAGGGCAGGCGCCGCTCGTGACTGCGGCGGCCATCCGCGTGCCCGAGCGGCTCAGCGGTCAGCTCGCGCTCGCGTTCCCGTCGGCTTCGCCCCAGCTCTTCGTCCACGAGGGAGCGCGGCAGGCCCTCGAGCGCCGCCTGAAGGCAGCCTGCCCGGGCCGGTCGGTCGTGCTGTCGATCACGGACAACCGGCACTCGATCATCTCGCACTCGATCAAGGACGGCGTGCTCCACGCGCGCGTCCATCACATGTTCCTCGACGCGCCTCCGCGCGTGGTCGACGCGCTCGTCCGCTACATCACGCACGACGACCGGGAGGCGAGCCAGATCGTCGGCCAGTACATCGAGGACAACGGCGCGCGTCTCGCACGGCGACGCGCGCGGGCGATTCCGCTCGTCGCCAAGGGCAAGCACCACGACTTGCTCCAGATCTTCAAGGACCTGAACGAGCGCTACTTCGGCGGCAACTGCCACGCGCTCATCACCTGGGGCCGGAGGACGCGTCGCAAGGGAAACAAGCCGCGTCGCGCGATCAAGCTCGGAAGCTACTCGAGCCTCGAGCGCCTGATCCGCATCCACCCGGTCCTCGATCGGGCCTGGGTCCCGCGGTACTTCGTCGCGTACGTGGTCTACCACGAGATGCTTCATCACATGATCCCGTCGGCGCGCGGCAACGCGCGTCAGGCGAGCTCGAACATCGCGTCGGCCAAAGGGCAGGTCGCGCGGCGGATCCTCCACCCACCGGAGTTCCTCGAGCGCGAGCGCGAGTTCCGCAACTACGAGCGCGCCCTCGAGTGGGAGCGTCGCCACATCAACCGCCTGCTTCGCGCGTCCGGCTGATCCCCGCGAGGCCCGAGGCCTCGACTCGGGAAGACGAACGCCGGCATCGCTGTTGTCCAGCCCGCATGGCCCTCCGCAAAGCCGTGCTAGCCTCTGCCGGCTCCGTGGAGGGAGGCAGGACATCGTGCGCAGCCCAACGAATCGTATCGTCGACGTCGTCTTCGCCGGAGCGCTCGCCGCCGTGATCGCGGCGTGCGGCGGGTCGAGCACGGCCCCCAGCACCCCCACGTCGGCGAGCGAAGGCGAGGGGGCGGCCGCTGCGGGCGACGCAGACGCAGGCACCGAGGAGGAGCGGCCCTTCGCAGGAACCACCGCCGAGGCGACCGAGCTGATCTCCGCGGTCGTGGACAAGAAGCAGCCGGAGATCACCACGTGCGTCCGCGACTTCCGCGCTCGGCAGAAGGACGCGCCGAAGAAGGTGGTGGTCTCGTTCGGGATCGATCAGGAAGGCCGTCTGCTCGGCGTCACCACCAAGGGCATCAAGGACGAAGAGCTCAAGTCGTGCGTCGCGGACGCGCTTCGTGGCGCGCCGTTCCCTCGCAGCCATGCGGGGGTCATCACCGTGACGAAGACCTACGAGGACCTCCTCGTCCAGTGATGGGGCGTCGCCGTGAGGTTCGGGAAGCGTCGGTCGGTGCGTAAGGTCGCTCTCTTCGCATCCCTCGCCGCATCGCTGACCGCCCTTCCGGCATGCAAGAGCACGCCGCGGACACCCGTCGGCGTGGACGACGAGCGCCGCCGGCCCATCGTCAAACCGAAGCGCCCCGATCCGCCCGTCGTCGGAAACCTGGTCGCCTCCGTCGGACAGCGCACGATCGGACCTTTCCTGGCGCGGCGCGGGGAGGGAGAGGACGCCGCCGGGCTCGTCGCGTGGGTCACCGCCGCGGAGGGCACGAACCGCCGCGTCCTCGTGGTGCCCGTGAGCGGGAACGGCGCTCCGCGCGGTCACGAGACGGTCGCCGCGTACGTGTCGTTGGACACGACGATGCTCGTCGTGCGGCCGATGCGCGGCAATGCGCCGGGGTTCGTCATCGCGTGGACGTCGCTCACCGACCGGGGCAAGTCGCTCTGGACGGTCGTCGTCGGAGACGACGGAGCGCCGCGCGCGAAGCCGATCGAGCTCACGCGCACGACGGACGACATCATCTGGGTCGACGTCGTCCCGACGGACCACGGCGCGGTCTGCCTCTGGGCCGAGGAGACGCGCGGCAACGACGCGAACCTCGTGGCCGCGGCGCTGAACCCCGACGGACGGGTGCGCGGCGTCCCCACGCGCGTCGCGACCGGCATCGTCGGGTGGCACGCCCTCGAGCTCTCCTCGGGCATCGGCGTCTCGACCGTGCTGCCGGTGCCGAACGCGAAGCCGAAGGCCCCGAGCGGGCTCCTTCGCGACGCGAGGCCCGGCGGATCGCTCTCCTTCCTCGTCCTCGACGCCGACGGTCATTCCACCGGAGCGCCGGTCGTCGTCACGACCGCGCCGATCGTCAGCGGCGACGTCGAGGTCGTACGCGAGGGCTCCCGCCTCGTGTTCGCGTGGACGGATCGGACCGCAGACGAGCCGGCCGTCGTGATGGCCGCCATCGACGGCGACAAGGTCGTGGAGCCGGCGCACAAGGTCGTGGAGGCACGAGGCGGAGCGTCGCTGCTCGCGCTGGCGAGCGGCGAGGCCGGAACCGCCGTGATGTTCGAGGCCCCAGCGCGACGGCGCGGCGAGAACCGGCGCGTGCACGTCGCGAGGGTCGACGAGAAGCTCCGGCTCACCGGCAAGCCGCTGTCGCTCGAGGTCATCGGCCGGGGCCAGCCCGAGCTCGCCGCCACGTCGACGGGGTTCGCCGTCCTCGCGACGCTCGCCGACTGCGAGCCCGACTCGCCCGAGTGCGTCAACGCGAGCGCCGTCGCGACGGTGCTCCGGACCGGCGCGGACCTCACCGTGGTCCAACGCGAGCCGCTCACCTTCACGAGTGATCCCGCGACGCTCGGCTGGGCGATGAGCTGCGAGGCGGAGAAATGCCTCGCGCTCGCGGCCTCCCCAGGGCCGCCCGGCACTCCGTCTCGCGTCCGGACGGCGGCGATCAATCCGCGCGTCAACGTCACGCCTCCGGAGGCGAAGCCGGACCACCCGAAGGACGCGCCGCGGATCGCCGACATCACCGCGGTCGCAGCCGGCGAGACCGTCGTCGACCTCGCGACGACGCGCATCGGCGATCGCACGATCCTCGCCATGCTCTCGACGAGAGCGGAGGTGCACAAGGGCGAGGCGAAGACCGCCACGACGACGCTGACGACACGCGTCGTCGGCGATCAGGGAGAGACCTCGACGCCGTCCTTGATCACGGCGCGGGCGCTGCCGATCGGAGGCGTCGCCATCGCCCCCGCAGCGAAGCCGGAGGAAGGAGGCGCCCTCGCGTGGGTCGCGCGCGCGGGCGGCGATCCCGAGGTTCACATCGCGCGCATCGACGCGCGCGGACGACGCACGCAGGACCTCCTGCTCACGACCGTGAAGGGTGACGCGAGCGACGTCACCCTCACGTGGGCAGGCGATGGGTGGATCGTCGCTTGGGTCGACTTCCGCGACGGAAACGGAGAGGTCTACGCGACGAAGGTCACCACCGATCTGAAGCGCGTCGCGCGCGACGAGCGCATCACGACCGCGCCCGGCGACGCGAGCGACCTCGTGGCAGTCGCACACGGCTCGCAGGTCTGGCTCGCGTGGGCGGACCCGCGCGAGAGCCCGAAGGACGGCGTCGCCGACATCTACGTCTCGGCCGTCGCCATGCGCGACGCCAAGCGCGTGGTGGCCGACCATCGCCTCTTGCCCACGGCGGCCCACTCGCGGACGCCCCACCTGCTCGCCGGACCGGAGGGCGTGCTCGTCGCGTGGATCGAAGAGGCGCCGCTCGGCGCGGAGACGCCGAGCTCGAGCGGCTACGGCGCGTTCTGGGTGCGCCTCGACGCGAACGGCAAGCCCGTCGACAAGCCCTCGCGCATTCCCCTCGCAGGCGACGGCGCCGCGACGTCGGTCGCGATCGAGCCGGCGTCGAACGGAGGTACGGGGCTGCGCGCGGTGGTGGCGAGGAGCACGCCGAGCGCCGTCGCGCTCGACGGCATCGATCTGTCGGTGTCGCCGCCGAAGGCCAACGCCCTGCTCGCGCTCGACGGACCGCCGTCGCTCGACGTGGCGCTCGTCCTCGACGGCGGCGTCCTCTACTTCAACGACGAAGGGCCGCGTCCGCAGGATCGACGCGCTCGACGCGCACGGATCGCTTGGACCGATCCGTGACGAGGCGCCGCTCCTCTCGGCTCCCTCCCCCGTTCGTCCCGCGATTTCCGGCACTTCGACGTGCGCGTCGCGCTCTCCGCGCTGCGGCACGCGTGCATGCGCTTTTCTCGCAACCGGCACGCCGAGCGGCCGACTCAGGCAGACGCGAACGCACGGTGTCCGGGGCAGGCCCGGCGCCGTCGCTCACGAGGAGAGCCATGGAAACCCGCAGCATCCCGCCCCGCCCCGACGTCACCTTCGCCACCACCTCGCCCCGCGTCACGCCGACGGCGCCGCGTGCCTCCCGCTTCGGCGAGATCCTCTCGAACACGGTGGTGCGCTCCGCCGAGTCGGCCATGCGGATCCTGCCGGGCTCGCCGATGATGGCCGTCGCGGTGCGCGGCGCCGGCGGGCCCGGGGCGCTGTCCGTGCCGATGACGCCCATGTCGAGCACGGCCGGCCCCGAGGGGCCGACGACGGCCGCGACGCGACCGGGCACGAGCGCCGCGCTCGCCGGCGTGGGCCTCGGCGGCCTCGGCCCCGTGGGGCCGACCTCGGGCGGCGTCGAGGGCGCCGGCAGCATCGAGACGGCGCTCCAGCAGAGCCAGGACATGAACCTCTACCTCTTGCAGATCCAGGAGGCCGTGAACGCGGAGAACCGCTCGTTCACGACGCTCTCCAACGTGCTCAAGGCTCGGCACGAAACCGTCAAGACGGCGATCGGCAACATCCGCTGAGCTCTGGACGCCCGCGCCTCCGCGCCGCGCGGAGACGAAGGCAGGTCCGCGCTGCCGGCGCGGACCAAACGCTGTACATTGAGGAGGTCCCATGGGAATCGACGGCATCGGCAAGGGCGGCACGCCGCCGCTGACCCCCGACACGCAGGGCGCCGGAGGCGTCGCGAACAAGGGACCGGCGGGCGAGACCTTCTCGGCCACGCTCGACAAGGTGCGAGGAGCCGAGCAGGTCGACCCGACGAGGCAAGCGACCTCGGCGGAGGCGGTACGAGCGGCAGAGGGCCCCTCGCCGCTCGAGCGGCTCCGAGCCGGCGAGATCGACGTGAACGGCTACGTCGATCTCAAGGTCGAGGAGGCCACGCGCGGGCTCGAGGGTCTCTCGCGCGCCGAGCTCGAAGACATCCGCACGATGCTGCGCGAGCAGATCGCGACCGATCCCGCGCTGATGGATCTCGTACGCACGGCGACGGGGCGCGTTCCCTCGCCGCCCGAGGAGTAGCCGCTCGCGCCCTCGCGCGGATCGGTACGTCCCGCCGTCGAACGCGCATCCATCGGACGCGGTCCACGATTGGGCTCGCGCGCGAGGCCTGGTACCGTCGAATCGTGCTCGGGCGCCGCAACTTCCTCCTGGAGCTCGCCGCTCTGACGATCACCGGCTGCGCTCGCTGCGAGCGAGACGCCGACGGCAGTCCTCCCCCCACCACGAAGGCCACCGCGACGGTGCTCCCGTCCGTCGTCCCAGAGCAGCCGCCGATCCCCGAGGGCGGCGTGGGAGCGCGCGGACAGGTGAAGACGGAGACGTGGACGTTCGGAAAGGACGGACGCGCGGTGACCATCGTGCCCGCGTGGACGCCGCCAGACGAGAAGCTCCCGATGCTCCTCGCGCTGCACGGGCGCGGCGAGGCGAACAAGGGACCGGCCCTCGGCGTGATGGGTTGGCCGAAGGACTACGCGCTGCTCCGTGCGATCGAGCGCGTCTGCGCGCCGCCGCTCACCGCCAAGGACTTCGAGTCGTTCGTCGAGAAGGACCGCCTCGCGCGGCACAACGAGGCGCTCGAGAAACGCCAGTTCGCCGGGCTCGTCATCGTCTGCCCGTACTCGCCGGACGTCGACCTCCGCAAGCCGGCGCAGATCCGCGCGTACTCGGACTACATCACGGGCGAGGTCATCCCGCGCGCGAAGAAGGAGCTGCCGGTGCTCGGGACGCCCGGCTCGATCGGCATCGACGGCGTCTCGCTCGGAGGTGCGCTCTCGCTGCGGATCGGGCTCAACAACGCCGACGCCTTCGGGGCCGTCGGCACGCTCCAGCCCGCGATCGGCGTCGACCAGGTGCCCGAGTACACCGAGCTCGCGAAGGCCGCGCGGGCGCGCAACCCGAACCTCAAGCTGCGCCTCCTCACGAGCAAGGAGGACTTCTTCCGTGGCGCCATCCGCAGCACGTCGCAGGCGTGGAAAGCTGCAGGGATCGACCACGACTTCGAGGAGCTCCCGGGCCCGCACGACTATCCGTTCAACCGCGGGCCCGGCGCGATCGAGATGCTCCTCTGGCACGATCGGCTCCTCGCGCGCGCATGAGACCGCGTGCGTGCGCGTGAGGGCACGGCCTCCGAGCGTCGGAGCCGCCGTTTCTTGCGCCTCGACGTGGAGCGAGCGAACCTCGAAATGTGAGGCGAGCATCGATCTCCGTGCTGCTCCTCTCCACGACGCTCCTCGCGGTGGCCGCTCCGGGGAGCGAGGCCGTCGCCGGACCTGCGGACGGCGGCGACGAGCCGCTCGACGCTTCGGTGCGCGACGCTTCGCTCCGCGATGCGTCGGCGCGCGGCGCTCCGCGCCGTGATGCGTCGGCGCGCGACACGAGCGGCGGCGCCTCGAGCGCTTGCCCGAGCGACATGGTCGAAGTTCGCGGCTCCTACTGCCCGGAGCTCGAGCAGAAGTGCCTGCGCTGGCTCGCCCGCGAGGCGGGCGGCGTGGAGCGCTGCGCGCAGTTCGCACCGAGCGGTCCGTGCAAGAAGCCGGTCACGAAGAAGCACTTCTGCATCGACAAGTACGAGTACCCGAACAAGGTGGGTGAGAACCCCGTCGTGATGAAGACGTGGACGGAGGCGCAGGAGATCTGCCGCTCGTTGGGCAAGAGGCTGTGCACCGACAGCGAGTGGACGCTCGCATGCGAAGGCAAGCAGCGCCTGCCCTACCCGTACGGCCGACGTCGCGACGCGAAGGCCTGCAACATCGACCGGAAGCTTCCGCAGGTGAACCAGAAGGCGCTCGCCGATCCGCGACGAGCGCCGGCCGAGGTCGCCCGGCTGTGGCAGGGCGAGCCGAGCGGCGCGAGGAAGAAGTGCGTGAGCCCGTACGGCGTCTACGACATGACGGGCAACGTCGACGAGTGGGTCGTCAACGAGAGCGGCAAACCGTATCGAAGCGGAAGCAAGGGCGGCTACTGGGGCCCGGTCCGCGCGCGCTGCCGCCCGATGACGACCGCGCATCACGAGACGTTCCCCTTCTACCAAACGGGCTTCCGCTGCTGCGCCGACGTGCAGAAGCTCTGAGGGGCACAGGCGGCCTTCACCTGTCTGCAAGGTAGCCGCGGATCGTGCGAAGGTGGTCGACGACCCGAGCACGATCCAGAAGCCCAATCGCGGCATCGACGGACGACCGCAGGCTGGTCGAGGCGAACGCGCTCGGTCAGGATCGGCGGCGCCTCGATCGCAGAGAGCGCGCTCGCCTCGACACGACCGATCGATCGACGTACGCGTAGATCGACCGCGTCGCGACGCGCACGACGAGCTCGCCCTCGACATCGTCGCCGACCGAAAGGAAGAGCGCCGCCTCGTGGTGGAACGTCGGACGGAAGAGGCACTCGCCCCCGACACGACAGCCCGCGCTCGGAAACCCGAGAAGCGCGCGTATGGCGTCGTCGTAGAGCTCGTGCGTTTCGTTCATTCGAGAACTCGTGCCCCAAAGCTGAGGACCGAGGACTGTCTTCCGAGGCCCGAGTCCTGAGGCCTACTTCTTCTTCCCCGCCCGCCTGGGCTTCCCCGCCGGCGTCTCGCGAATGTCCGCCTCCTTCCGCAGCTCGGGCATCTTCACGAGCTCCTCGATGTTCGGGACGATGACGATCTCGATGCGTCGGTTCTTCGTGCGCCCGCGCTCGGTCGCGTTCGAGGCAGCGGGATCGAACTCGGCGTAGCCCGCGGCGGAGAGGACGTCGGGCCTCACGCCCTTCTCGGTGAGCAGCTTCACGACGGCGACGGCGCGGGCGGTCGAGAGCTCCCAGTTCGAGGGGAACTCTTTCGTCCGAATGGGCACCGTGTCGGTGTGGCCGGCGACCTGGAAGCGGCGGCCGCTCACCGTCTTGAGCGCCTCGGCGACCTCGGCGAGCGCCGCCTTGCCGTCGTCCTTGATGTCGGTCTTGCCGGTGTCGAAGAGGATGTCCGTGCCCAGCGCGAGCACGATCTGACCGCGCCGGATCGTGATGTCGAGCTTTCCGGCGTCGATCATCTTCTTGAACTTCGCGATGAACTCGTCGAACAGCTTGGCCCTCGCCTCGGCCGCGGCCTTCTGCCTGCGGAGCTCTTCGAGCTCCGCGCGCGTCGCCTCGTCCAGCGCGCCGGCTCGATCCTCCGCGTCGGCGAGCTTCTCCTTCAGCTCGTCGACCTCCTTCCGAGCCGCGGCGAGCTTGTCTTCGCACGAGGCGCGCTCCTTCGCGGCCTCGGCCATCGCCGCGTCATGCTGGCTCTTCGGGACGACGCACCCGGCGAGGGCGAACACGAACAACGCGCTCGAGATGGTCCATCGCATGGGCCCGAACGGTAGAACGGCTGGCGAGCCGCGTCACATGTGATCCACGAGGGCCTCCTTGCTAGGATGGCGCCCGGATGGCCGAGGTCGCATTTCCCAAGCTGTCGCGCCGCGCGAAGGACGCGTGGCTGCTGTCGCTCGACGACCTCGCGCGCGAGGACAAGCTCGGCGACAGGCGCAACGTCGGCGGGAAGGCGGCGCGCATCGTGTGGCTGCGCAAGCACGGCTTCCTCGTCCCGGAGACGTGGGTCGTCCCGCAGAAGGCATTCGCCGCTGCGCTGCGGCACCTCTCGCCGGCGTGCGAGCCGCGGTCGCTCCTGCGTGCAGCGACCGGGCGTGCCGTCTACGCCCGCGCGGCGGATGCGCGCGAGGAAATCCTCCGCGCGCCGTTGCCCGAAGGCCTCGCAGAGGAGCTCGCCGCGCTCGTCGACGCGTGGGAGTCGAAGGCGCCGTGGGGGTTCGCGGTCCGATCGAGCGCGACCTGCGAAGACGGGCCACTCGTCTCGATGGCCGGTCTCGCCGAGACGGTGCTGGGCGTACGCGGCGCGAGCGAGCTCGCGAGCGCGGTGCGCAAGGTCTGGGCGTCGATCGCATCGGGGCGCGCGCTCGGCTACCTCGCGACGCACGGGGTCCGCGACGTGGGGATGGCCGTCGTCATCCAGCCGATGGTCCGGGCGACCGCCGCCGGGGTCATGTTCACGCGGAAGGCCAGCAGCGGTCCGCGCGAGCGCATCGTGAACGCAGGCGTCGGCCTCGGCTCGCCCGTCGTCGATGGCGTCGCGACGCCGGACATGCTCCGCATCGCCGAGGACGGCTCGATCATCGAGCAGACGATCGTGCGCAAGACGCGCGCGATGGTCGTCGGATCGAACGGCCTCGTCGAGATCGCGGTCGACGCGCCCGACGAGCCGGCGCTCTCGCCCGGTCACATCGAGGCGCTCGCCGAGATCGCCTCTCGGCTCGAGCGGCTCGAGGACGTCCCGTGGGACGTGGAGTTCGCCTGCGAGGGCGACCGCGTGTGGATCGTGCAGGCGCGCCACGTCACCGGCCAGGGCTTCCCGGACGGCGGCGACGCGAACACCGTATGGAGCAACGTCAACGTCGGCGAGGCGCTCCCCGGCGTGGCGACGCCGTTCACGTGGTCTGTCGCCGGCGCGTACAGCGAGTCGGGCTTCCGCAAGGCGTTCGGCACGCTCGGATGCACGGTCCCGAAGAACGCCGTGCTCGTCGGCAACGTGTACGGGCGCTTCTACCTGAACCTGACCGAGTTCATGCGCATCGCCGCGCAGGTGCCGTGGCTCGACCCGCGCACGCTCGTCGACCTCGGCGGCGGCTCCGGCGGCGAGGAGCTCGCGCTCCAGGTGAAGGAGGTCTCGCGCAAAGGCTTCTACGCGAAGCTGCCGCTCACGGCGGCGCGTCTGCTCCGAGAGCAGCTCCGCCTCGACGACGACGTCGCTCGCTTCGAAGAAGAGGCCGAGCGCGCGCTGCGCGATCACAACGCGCTCGACCTGGCGATCCTCCCGGACGAAGGCGTCGGACGGAAGTTCCGCGACGTCCAGGCGCTGCTCGAGCGCACCGGCGACGTCATGCTCACGTGCGCGTCGAGCGCGCTCGGGACGCACATCCTCCTCAAGATGGTCCTCTCGCGCGTCGTCGACGGGCACGCGGACGCGAGGAGCGCGCACATCGAGCGGCTCGCCCACGACCTCACGAGCGGCATCCGCGATCTCGAGAGCGCGCGCCCGGCGATCGGCATCATGCGCATCGTCAACCTCGCGCGTCGCGACCCCGAGGCGCGCCGCATCCTCGAGCAGGAGGGCGCGACGATGGACGCGCTGCCCGACGGGCCGACGAAGCGCGCGCTCGCGAGCTTCCTCGAGCTGTACGGCGATCGCGCCGTGCGCGAGGCGGAGATCTCGACGCCGCGCTGGAAGGAGGATCCGCGCCCGGTCTTCGCCATGATCCGCGTCGGTCTGCGCGGCGACGCGCGCGAGGTCGAGCCTCAGCTCGCCCGCGCGAAGGCCGCGGCGGACGCGGAGATGCAGCGGCTCTTCCGCAAGCTGAACTTCGTCGAGCAGACCGCCGTCCGGCATCTCGTCGCCCGGGCGCAGAAGGCGGCGCGCCTGCGCGAGCGCATGCGGACCTGGGTGACGCGCGTGCTCGGGATGATGCGCGACGTCGCGCTCGACGCCGATCGCCGGCTACTCCGCCTCGTCCCCGAGCTCGCCGAAGACTGGGCCGCGCTCAGGAAGAGCGCGTCGGCGAGCGGCAACACGCCGTTCGGTCACAACTCCCTCGCGACGACGCCCACGGTCTTCTTCCTCACGATCGACGAGGTCGTGCAGGCGCTGCGCGCGTCGCGTACGGATCTCGCCCCGCTCGTGCGCGCACGCCGCGCGGAGCTCGCGCGCGATCAGGCGCGCCCCGATCCGCCGCGCACGTTCATCGGCGCTCCGCCGCCCGTGCAGCTCCCGCCTTCGGGCGGCACGGTCCTCACCGGCACGGCGGCGAGCTCGGGCGTCGTCGAAGGCAAGGCACGCGTGCTGCTCTCGGCCTCCCAGATGAGCGAGCTCCAGCCCGGCGAGATCCTCGTCGTGCACACGACCGACGTCGGGTGGACCCCGCTCTTCTGCATCGCGGCGGGCGTCGTGACCGAGCTCGGAGGCCCCTTGAGCCACGCAGCCGTGGTGGCGCGCGAGCTCGCGGTGCCGAGCGTCGTCAACGTCGACGGCGTCACGCGCGCGATCAAGACGGGCGACCGCATCCGCCTCGACGGCGATCGCGGCACGATCGAGCGCCTCCCGCCGAAGGACGGGAGCTGAAGCCCGCGACGCGGATGGCTGCGCGCGAGAAGGTCTGGGTGGTTCGGCCGGGCGACGGCGCGACCGTCGCCGACATCGTCCGGCGCGCGGGCGAAGATCCTGCGCGCGCGATCGAAGAGGGGCGCGTCTTCGTCGGCAAGCGACGCGTCGCGCGATCGGGGCAGCCCGTGCGCCCGGGCGACGTCGTCCGGATCGGCGCGCCCGCATCCCGACGGTCCGAGCCCTCTGGGCAGCGCGACGACGAGCCCCGCATCGAGATCCTGTTCGAGCGTGACGGGCTCGTCGCCGTGAACAAGCCGGCAGGGCTCCCGACCGTCCCCGATCGCGGGGGCTCCTCGCACGCGCTCGTCACGCTGACCGCGCGCGCGATCGGGGCGAAGGCCGGCGAGCTCCGCGTGACGTCGCGGCTCGATCGCGACGTGAGCGGCGTCGTCGTGTTCGCGCGGACCGCACGCGCCGAAGAGCGCCTGCGCGAGGCCCGCGTCGAAGGGACGTACGAGCGCCGCTACGTCGCGATCACCTCGTGCCCGCCACCCGACCAAGAAGGCGTCTGGAGCGCGCCGATCGGACGAGCCAAGGCACCGCACCTCCGCGCCGCGCGTGGGCCCGACGCGAAGGAGGCGTTCACGCGCTGGACGATGGTGGCCCTCGCATCGCCGTCGCCCGCCGCGGGGCACGCGATGCTCGCGCTCGATCCCGTCACGGGGCGCACGCACCAGATCCGCGTGCACGCGAGCGACGCGGGCGCGCCGCTCCTCGGCGATCGCGACTACGGCGGCGTCACGCGCCTCACGCTCCCGAGCGGCCAGGTCCTCGCCCCGGGACGCATCGCGCTCCACGCGGCGCGCGTGGTCGTCCCCGGCGAACGCGGGCGCGTCGAGGCGCTGGCGCCGATCCCACGGGAGCTCGAGGAGATCTGGGCTGCCCTTGGCGGCGCGTCCGAGGCGTGGAATAGAGCCATGTCGTGCGAGACGCCGTCGTTGGAACCCGTGCATTGACGAGGCGGGCCTTCGCCCTTCTCGCGGGCGCCGTCGCCGCCGTGGGCGTGCTCGCCGTCCTCTCCGACTCGGCGTCCGCGGACGTCGCCGACGCGGGAGCCGCTCCGAGCCGGCCGTCGTCGAGCGCCCGGATTCCGCCGGACCCGCCGGCGCTCTCGGAGCGCATGCAGTGGGTGTTCGATCTCCGCTGGAAGCACGGCGAACCCTATCTCCTCGAGATCCAGAAGATCGACATGGGCAAGCCGCGCCCGACCCCGCGCATGATGGGCCGCTTCGCGCTCGAGCTCTACGAAGGCCCGACGCTCGTCGAGCGGGTACGCTTCGACTTCCCCGGGCTCGGCGCGCCGGAGGTCGCCGACGCGGGCTGGAAGACCCCGCCCCGGTTCGAGCCCAAGCTCACGACCCGCATCGGCGTCCTCTTCCCCGCGACGAAGCGCGGGAACCGGCTCGAGCTCTGGGATCGCGCGACGGACCGGAGATGGCCGCTGCCGTGGCCTCCGAACGAGGGGGTGTATCGGGATGCGAGGGGCGGGCCCGTCGATGCGGGGGACCGAGGGTAGGTCTCTCGCATCGAGGATCCAGGCTCCGGGCTCCGGGCTCCAGAGAGCCGCGCTGCGACCGAATGGCTGGGCTCAGCCGTGGGGACGGACGGTCGGCCGCCCGCGGGCGTTCGTCAGATCGAGCCGGGCCGTGAGCCGTAGATGCTGGACATCGGCATGATTCTCAGTCCCGTTCGCGGCGGTTGGCGAGGAACCTCGGCAAAACCGACGACTTGTGCGACCCTTCTCCCGATGGACCAGGCCGAGACCGCAGACCAGCACTCCCTCGTCGGACAGACGATCGCATCGAAGTACAAGATCGTGAGCCTGCTCGGCGAGGGCGGCATGGGCTGCGTCTACCTCGGCGAGCAGCAGCTCGGCACCACGACCCGCAAGGTCGCGGTGAAGACCCTGCACAAGCACCTCTCGCACGATCCGTCGATCAAGGCGCGCTTCCAGCGCGAGGTCGGTACGGTCGCCGCGCTCGAGCACCCGAACACGATCCAGGTCTTCGACTTCGGCACGATGGAGGACGGGACCCTCTACATCGTGATGGAGTTCGTGCAGGGCCGGAGCGTGGCCGACATCCTCGAGAAGGACGGCCCGATGCCGCCGGAGCGCGTCGAGAACATCCTCCGGCAGGTCGTCGGATCGCTGGAGGAGGCCCACGGCCACGGGATCGTCCATCGCGATCTCAAGCCCGACAACGTCGTGCTCTGCGAGCGCGCGGGGCAGAAGGACTGGGTCGAGGTCCTCGACTTCGGCATCGCGAAGCGGTCGAGCGAGCACGATCCGAACGAGGCCAAGCTCACGCAGCAGGGCATGGTGCTCGGGACGCCGCCGTACATGAGCCCGGAGCAGTTCACGGGTCAGCCGATCGACGTCCGGTCGGACATCTACTCGCTCGGCGTCATGGCCTACGAGATGCTCACCGGGCGGCTGCCGTGGGAGGCGAACACCGCGTGGGAGTGGGCGTCGAAGCACATGACGGAGCCGCCCATCCCGCTGGAGCAGCAGCCGTACGGGGCGAACGTCCCCGAGCGCATGCGTACGGCGATTGCCCGCGCGCTCGCGAAGAACAAGGACGAGCGCTTCGCCTCCGTGCGCGAGTTCTTCGACGTGTTCTCCGGAGGCGTTGCGCCCATGTCGATCCGAGGCGCGCAGGCCGTCGCCGGCGGCGCCGGCGGAAGCGGCGGAACCGCCATCCTGAACGCACCGGCGGCCCCCGGTGACGCTCCCGTCAGCGGACAGGCGCCGCGCGTGAAGACCGAGCTCGGCGCGCCCGTCGTTCCGCCGATGGATGCGCCGGCGTTCGGAGCGAACGGAGCGCCCGCTCCCGGGCCGGTGGCCGTGCCCGCGGCGCCGTCCCCGTCCGCGTCCACGTCGACCGGCAAGAAAGGCGGCCCGCCCGCGCTCGTCATCGGTCTCGGCGTGCTCGCGGTCCTGCTCATCGGCGGCGCCGTGCTCGCGGGCCTCGCAGGATCGAGCAGCAAGAACCCGGTGCCCACCGAGTCGAGCCTCGACCTCGGCGGAAGCTCGGGGGCCGCCAGCGCAGAGAGCACCGGCACGATCGGCACGGTCGACACGCCCGCGACGGACATCCCGACGGCGGCTCCGACGCTCGACACGTCGGGCGCGAACATCGCGCCCAACACGAACACGAACACCAACACGAGCAGCGGCGGCGCGAAGACCACCCCGACGCCCACGCCGAAGCCCACGCCGACCCCGGTACCCACCCCCGTTCCCACGCCCCAGCCGCAGGAGCCGCCCGAGTGCGCGCGCTATCGGGCCGAGAAAGCGGCCGGTCGTTCGCCCGCCCTCCTCAAGGCGCTCGAGTCGGCGTGCAGGAAGGCCGGCGGCACGCCCTGAGCGCGCGTCCCCACGGTCGCACACGGCACTTCTGCTGCGGCGTCGGACGAGGCTCGGCTCCATCGGACGAGCGCCGAGGACGGTCGAGCCTGCCCTCCGCCGGCGTCGTCCCGCGCCCCGCCCGGATGCCCAAGTTTTGGTAGGCTAGCCGCTCCACGTCGCCGCCATGCAGTGCCCCTCGTGCCACGCCCCCGTCCAAGGCTCGCCCCCGTTCTGCGGCGCGTGCGGCGCGCCGCTCCCGAGGGTGGCGGGGCCCGATCCGCTCATCGGGCGCGTCTTCCAGGGCAAGTACAAGATCGTCCAGCTCCTCGGCGAAGGCGGCATGGGCGCCGTCTACGTCGGCGAGCAGGTCCTCGGCGAGAAGATCCGCAAGGTCGCGATCAAGACGTTGCACGCGCACCTGTCGCGTGACGACAAGATCCGCGCGCGGTTCCAGCGCGAGGTGGGGACCCTCGCGGGCCTGCAGCACCCGAACACGGTGCAGGTCTTCGACTTCGGCGTGAGCGAAGACGGGATCCTCTTCATCGTGATGGAGCTCGTCCAGGGCCGGAGCATCGCGGACATCCTCGAGAAGGACGGCCCGCTGCCGCCGGCGCGCGTCGAGAAGATCATCGACCAGATCGCCGGCTCCCTCGCCGAGGCGCACGCGCAAGGCATCATCCATCGCGATCTGAAGCCCGACAACATCGTCCTCACCGATCGCGCGGGTCAGCGCGACTTCGTGAAGGTCCTCGACTTCGGCATCGCGAAGCGGAGCGGCGAGGAAGATCGCAACGAGGCCAAGCTCACGCAGCAAGGCATGGTGCTCGGGACTCCGCCGTACATGAGCCCCGAGCAGTTCACGGGCCAGCCGCTCGACGCACGCAGCGACGTGTACTCGCTCGCGGTGATGGCCTACGAGATGCTGACGGGCACGCTGCCGTTCGATGCGGCGACGGCGTTCGAGTGGGCGACGCTCCACATGACCGCGACGCCGAAGCCGATCGAGACCGCGCCGAACGGCGCGAGCGTCCCCGAGTCGATGCGCGCGGCGATCATGCGCGCGCTCGCGAAGAACCCCGAACAGCGCTTCGCGTCCGTGAAGGAGTTCGTCGACCGCTTCTGCGGACGCGCGGGCCCGAGCCCCGCGGAGCTCGCGCAGAGGGCGGCGACGCGCGCGGAGCCCGGCGTCGCCGCGGCCTCGCCTGCAGTCGCAGCCTCGCCGGCGGCGCCGGCGGCGGCCCCTCCAGCCGCCGGATCGGATCCGGGAGCGAGCCTGCGCGGCAAGACGCAGATCGGCGAGCCGCTCGACTTGGGACCGGCCCTCGCCTCCGCCGGCACGTACGGCGCGAACCCTTACGGCTCCGCGCCGGGCGGAACGGCCGCCGCGCCGCCGCTCGCTTTCGCTCCGATGGGAGCGCCCGCCGTCCCTCAACCCCCCGCGCCCCCGTACGGAGCGCCGGCGCCCGTCGTGCATGCTCCGCCGAGCCGGGGCGGAGGCGGCGGAAACAAGGGCCTCATCCTCGGCATCGCGGGCGTGGTCGGCGTCGCCAGCGTCATCGCGATCCTCTGGGGCGCCGGCGTGTTCGGCGGCGCGTCGCCGACCACGCCCGATCTGCCGCCGCCCGATTTCGGCGGAGGGACGACGGCGACGGCGACGACGCCGGAGGTCCCGACGGACATCGCTCCGACGACGACGCCGGCGACGCCGCTCACGAACACGGCCGCTCCTCCGCTGCCGCAACCCACGAACCAACCGAAGCCCACGCCGACGCCGGCGCCGACCCCCGCGCCGACGCCGGCGCCGACACCGACTCCCACGCCGACGCCGACGCCCACGCCTGCGCCGACGCCGACACCGACGCCGACGCCGATGCCCACGCCGACGCCGACGCCGATGCCCACGCCGACGCCGGCACCGACGCCCACTCCGCCGACGCCGGTCGAGCCGCCCGAGTGTCAGCGCGCGCGCGAGGCCCGCGCCCAGGGCAAGTCGGCCGGGCTCGTGCGCGCTCTCGAGGCGGCCTGCCGGGCGAAGGGCGGGACGCCCTGACGGAGCGGGATCCTCACCCGTCCTTCCAGCACCGCGCGAGCTCCATCATCATCTTCTCGGCGTTGACGAGGCCGTTCGCGGTGCCGTCGAACCTGCGCGACAGGCGCATGTCCGGCGTGATCTTGTACGGGCTGTTCTTCTCCTTCACGAGCGCGAGGATCTTCTGCGCGTCGAGCGGGGTGTCGTCGCGCAGGTGCAAGGTCACGCTCCGCGCGTTGGCCTCGCAGCCGAGGACGCGCATCCTGCGGAGCTCGCACTTGAGCGTCATGAGGCGGACGAGGCACTTCGCCTCCGGAGGAGGCGGCCCGAAGCGGTCTTCCATCTCGACCGCGATCTGACCGACCTCGGCCTCGTCGACCGCGCTCGCGAGGCGCTTGTACATCGACAGGCGCACGCCGACGTCGGCCACGTAATCCTCCGGCAAGAGCGCCGTCACGTCGAACGACAGATCCGGATCGACGTCGTGGACGACCGGCTCGCCGCGCAGCTCGTGCACGGCCTCGTCGAGCATCTGGCAGAACAGGTCGAGGCCGACGCTCGCGACGTTGCCCGACTGCTCGGCGCCGAGCAGATCGCCCGCGCCGCGGAGCTCGAGATCGAGCGAGGCGATCTTGAAGCCGCTGCCGAGCTCGGTGTGCCGCTCGAGCGCCTCGATGCGCGAGCGCGCCTCGTCCGTCATCGCGTTCGGCGGCGGGACGATGAGGTAGCAGTACGCGCGCTCCTTGCTGCGACCGACGCGTCCGCGGAGCTGGTAGAGCTGCGCGAGGCCGAACAGGTCGGCGCGGTCGATGATGATCGTGTTCGCGCGCGGGATGTCGAGGCCGCTCTCGATGATCGACGTCGCGACGAGGATGTCGTAGCGGCCCTCGACGAAGTCGAGCATCGTCTTCTCGAGCGCGCTCTCGGGCTCGTGCTGGCCGTCCGCTCGCGCGCGGCCTCGCGAGCCGCGCGCGCCGCCCATCTGTCCGTGGGCGACCGCGATGCGCGCGTTCGGGAAGAGGCGACGGACGCGCTCCGCGCGCTCGTAGATGCCTTCGACGCGGTTGTAGACGTAGAAGACCTGTCCGCCGCGCGAGAGCTCCCGGCCGATGGCCTCCTTGAGCACCTGATCGTCGTAGGCGGTGACGAACGTGCGCACGGCGCGCCGGTCGACGGGCGGCGTCGTGATGAGCGACAAATCGCGGATCCCGCTCACGGCCATCTGGAGCGTGCGCGGGATCGGCGTGGCCGAGAGCGTGAGCACGTCGACGTTCGTGCGGAGCTGCTTGATGCGCTCCTTGTGCGCGACGCCGAAGCGCTGCTCCTCGTCGACGACGAGCAGGCCGAGCGACTTGAAGTGGACGTCCTTCGAGAGGAGGCGGTGAGTACCGATGAGGATGTCGACCTTGCCCTCCTTCACGCCCGCGAGCACCTCGTCCTGCTCGCGCTTCGATTGGAAGCGCGAGAGCGCGCGGATCGTGATCGGGTACGACTGCATCCGCGCCTCGAAGGTGCGGTAGTGCTGCTGCGCGAGCACCGTCGTCGGGCAGAGGACGGCGACCTGCCGGCCCGACATCGCGACGCGGAACGCGGCGCGGAGCGCGACCTCCGTCTTGCCGAAGCCGACGTCGCCGCAGACGAGCCGGTCCATCGGACGCGGCGCCTCGAGGTCGCGATTGACGTCGTCGATCGCACGGCTCTGATCTTCGGTCTCGTCGAACGGGAAGGTCGCCTCGAAGGCGCGGTAGTCGTCGTCCGCGGGCGGGAGCGCCACGCCCGGCAGCGCCTGGCGTTCGGCGTAGAGACGGAGGAGCTCGTCGGCCATCTGGCGGACGGCCTTCTTCACGCGCGCCTTCGTCTTCGCGAAGGTCGCGCCGCCGAGCCGGTCGATCTTGGGCTCCGCCCCCTCGCCGCCCGAATACTTCTGGATCTGGTTCAGGCGGTAGACCGGGAGGTACAGCTTGTCGCCGGCGGCGTACTCGACGACGAGCAGGTCGACGGTGAGACCGCCGACGTCCCGGTGGACGAGCCCCTGGTAGCGGCCGATGCCGTGATCGACGTGGACGACGTAGTCGCCCACGTTCAGGCTGCGCAGGTCCTCGATGAACGGCCGCGCGGCGTCGCGCGTCCGGCGCTCGCGCGCGCGGTGGACGCGGCCGCCGAAGATCTCCTCCTCGGTGATGATCGCCCAGCCCTCGCCGGGCAGGACGACGCCGCGCGCGAGCGGACCGACGATGACCTCCGCGTCACGATCGTCGCTCGAGCGCTCGGCGAGGAGCGCCGCTTCGAAGGACGTACGCACGCGGCACCGTACCCCCTGGTGCTCGAGGAGCTGGCAAAGGCGCTCGGCCTGCGTCTGCGCGCGCGCGGTCAGGAACACGCGCAGGCCGTTGTCGCGATAGTGGAGGATCCGACGCGCGACCGGGGCGATCGGGTTCGACGCGGCGCCGATGCGGCCCGACTTCTTCGACGCGCGCGCGTTCTTCACGGCGCGCGTGAGCTCCTCGTTGTCGAGCGCGGCGAGGTGCAGAGGCTCGTACGTCGTCTCGAACGCGGCCAGCCCCTCGCCGCTGCCGGAGACCGCCGTCGCGTGGAGCGCGATCACGCGGCGCTGGGCGAGCATGGCGACGGCGTCGTCCTCCGACCCGTAGTGCGCGCCGACGATGAAGCTCGGCTCGTTCGCCTTCGCCGCCGCGTCCTGCTCCACGCGCTCGAGCTCGTCACGCACCGCGCGCGTGATCTCCGGCGGCGACGCGAGCACGACGCGCGCCTCGTCGGGCAGGTAGCGCCACAGCGGTACGAGCTCCTCGTAATAAGCTGGCAAGAACGCGTCGGCGCCGAAGAAGGCGCGCCCCGCGGCGACGTCCTCGACGAGCGCACGCGTCTTCGTCGTGGGCCAGTCGATCATGTCGGCGAGGTGCCCGATGCGCCGGCGCGCGCGCTCGACGTACTCCTTCGCGAGGATCACGTCGCGCGCCGGCGGCAGCCACACCTCGGGCAGGCTCGCGTCCGCCGCGTCTTTCGTCCCGTCCTTCGGGTCCTTCGCAGCGCTCTTCGTCGTCTGCGTCGTCGGGTCGAACGGTTTGATCGACACGACGAGGTCGCCGTAGAGCTCGACGCGCACGGGCTCGGAGGCGCCGGGCGGCCAGACGTCGAGGAGCGAGCCGCGGACCGCGAACGAGCCCGGGTCCTCGACGACGGGTACGCGCAGCCAGCCGGCGTCGGCGAGGTCGCGGACGAGCCTGTCGCGGTCGAGCTCCTCCTCGTGGACGATCCGGTGCGTGTGCGCCTGGAGGACGTCCGGCGGCACGAGCTTGCGTACGAGCGCGCTCGCCGGCGCGACGAGCACGCGCCAGGGTCGCCCCGCGGCGAGGTGCGCGAGCGTCGCCATGCGGACCATGGCTTGGCGACGGTCCGGGTTGACGTCCGCGTACGGCGACGACTCGGGCATCGCGAGCACGAGGACGTCGTTCGCGTCGTCGCCCTCTCGGGATCGTCCGAGCAGGAAGGCGACGTCGTTCGCGATTCGGCTCGCGGCGTCCGCGTCCTCCGCGACCACGAGCACCGGCGGCGACGACGGATCGCGGACGAGCGCGGCCACGACGGCGGCGTCGGCCGAGCCGCGCACGTCGGCGACGTCGATGCGCGCGTCCTCGCGGGCGGCGATGGCGGCGAGGCGCGTGACGACCACGCCTTCGGGCGGCAGCACGTTCGGGAGCGGATCGAGCTCGTCCGCGATGGCGCGGGCGAGCTCCTCCTGCCGCTCGGGCGAGAGCGCGTCGGTGCGCTCGGCGATGGTCGCGCGGAGCTCGGACATCGTCAGGGTCCGCCTATGTAGCTCACCAGCGGCGCGCGAGGGAGCCCGACGAGCGTGCTCGAGAGCGCGGCAGAGCCGTCCGATCTCGACCAGCCGAGCTCTTCGAGCGGCCTACGATGCCTTCGCGAGCGCGCGGCCGAGGAAGCGGATGGCGTCGGCTTGCCGCTTCACGGCGGCGGCGTCCGCGTGTCCGGCCCCGGGGATGGAGTGGAACTCGTACTCGATGCCGAGCTCGCCGAGGACGCCGTGCAAGTAGACCGCGCCGTCGTGCAGCTTGAACTCGTCGTTCTCTCCGCAATCGACGAAGACCGCGAGCCGCGCGTTGCGGATGCGATCGACGTTGCGGCGCGCGAGGCCGTACACGCTGTTGTCGGCGTAGCGCGCGTCGTCCTCTCCCATCGCGCGATGGAGCTCGCCCAGGATCGAAGGACGGTTCGCCTCGGGAACCGTGCTCGGCGTCTCTCCCGGGAAGATCACCGGGCAGAGCGCCGCGACGGCGACGTAGCGTTCGGGATTCCGGAACGCGATCTTGAGGGCGCCGTAGCCGCCCATCGAGAAGCCGATCGCCGCGCGCCGCCCGTCGAGCGCCACCTTCTCCGCGACGACGGCGGGCAGCTCCTCGGCGACGAGCTTCTCCCAGCTCGGTCCGCCAGGGTGATCGATGTAGAAGCCGCCGAGCGTGTCGGCGCTCGCGCACGCGATCGCGGCACGCGGGAGCTCCCCTCGCGACCACGCGAGGTCGTAGGCGGACTTCGCCTCCTCGAGCGACTTCGACGACGACATCGCGCCGTGGAGATGCAACACGAGAGGCAGGCGCTCGTCGGGCCTTCGATCCGAAGGGGCGAGAAGGCGATACTCGACGCGCTTGCCCGTCGATCGGGCGTCGAAGGCATCGGTGATGAGCTCGCTGCCGGCAGTTGCCATGCCCCACCTTTATCACGGCTTCGCGACGCGCTGCTCGCCGGCACGGCCTCTCACGATGCATGAGCCGGCATGACCGTCCGTTTGGTGCGCGTCCTGGCGAGTCGCGGATTCGCCCCGGGCCGGAGTGCTCCCAGCTCCAATCAGCCGCTCGGCGAAGCGAGGCGCGTGTACACCGCCGCGAGCTTCGAGACCGAGCGCTCGAAATCGAGCTCCTCGACGCGCGCGGCGTAGAGCTCCCGCGCGCGTGCGAGCTCGTCCGGCGACTCGACGAGCGCATCGATGCGCGCAGCGAGCGCGTCGATGTCGCCGACCGGGAACCGGAACCGGTCGTCGATCGCGAGCTCGCTGGCAGCGGTCTCCGGTCCGGCCGCGACGAGCGCCGGCACGCCCAGGCCGATCGCCTCGAGCACCGCTATTCCCTCGAGCTCGACTTCGCTCGCGTGCACGAACAGGTGCGCGGAGCGCAGCTTCGTGAGGAGCTCCTCGCGCGTGAAGAAGCCGACCTCGGCGCGACGTGGGAGTTGCTCTGCGAGCCGCGACACGGTCTCGGCATCCGGTCCACGCCCGGCGACGACGAGCTTGATCCTCGCCGCGTTCCGGCATCGCCGGACCGCCTCGATGATGTCGGCCTGCCGCTTCTCCTTCGCGAACCGGCCGGCGCACATGATGACGAACGGCGCGTCCGCGTCGGTCGCCGGCTGCGGCGGTGGCTTCTTCGCATGCTCGATCACGTCGGTCGGAATGCCGTTCGTGATCACCGTCGTGGGCGCCCCGAGCCCGTGCGATCGGAGCTTCTGCTCCGCGAACGCGGTCGGGCAGACGACCATGTCGGCGCGGCCGTAGAGGTGGTCGATCCAGAACCGGTAGAGGCGCTCGCAGAGCCAAGCCGACTTGATGCCGACGTTGTAGAGGAGATTCTCCGGCTGTACGTGGAACGCGGCCACGACGGGCTTGCCCGCGCGGCGCGCCTCTTCGAGCGCGACGAAAGAGAGCCAGAAGGGAAACTGGAGGTGGACGACGTCGGCGGCCGCCACGGCCTTGGCGATCGCCTTCCGGTCGGGCTTCGCCATCACGAAGCCCATGGTCCGCATCGCGTGGACGGGCAGCACGAACCCGCGAAGTCGGACGCCTTCTTCGCCTTCGTCGGGATCCGCTCCGATGACGGCGACGTCGTGCGTGCGACGCAAGCTCGCGACGAACCTCTCCGCGGACGTTATGCCGCCGCCGATCCGACCGTGGACCGTGTCGGCGACGAACGCGACCCGGAGCCGATCCGTCGCCGTCGATTGCACCGTCGACGTCGCGACGGCGGTCATCGCTGCACTTCCTCCCTCGCGAAGAACCGCCGCAGAGGGGCCACGAGCGAGAGAGCGCGACGCGGGTGAGCCACGGCGCGCGTTCTGTCCTTGACCATGTCGAGCGAGCCCCGCGCCGCGAGCGACAAGCTGCGCGCGAGGGCCACCGGCCTCGAGAGGGAACGCTCACGGCGTGCGTGGCCGAGCGCGATGTGCGTAGCTGCGCGGGCCACGCGGAGGTACTCGGTGGCGAAGGCGCGCGCCCTCGACTCTTCTGCCGAGAGGATCGCCATCGAGACCTTGCGCGAGCGGGAGTCTTCCCAGTAGCGCATCAGACCGTCGCGCAAGAGGCCCGCTCCGATGTCGTCGCCGCGCGCGAGCTGATAGAAGGCGCGTGCGAACGCCTCCCTCGAACGCAAGAATCGGTAGCGCCGCCGCTCGTACTCGGCGAGCGCGCGAGGCGTGAGCCCGTCGGCCTCGAGCACGGACGCGAGGGTGAGCGCGTCGTGCACGGCGCACGTCATTCCGGTGGCGGTGAGCGGATGGGAGCATCCGCCCGCGTCACCGACCAGAACGGCGCCGTCGACGACACACGAGCGGGTCGTGGAGTCGAGGTTCGCCGCGGCGACGAGAGGCTGCTCGGCGAACGCGGCGACGGAGACCTCGAAGAGCGCACGTGGGACGGCGCCCGCGTAGGAGTGACGGATGTACTCGAGCAGGGCCTGCCGGCCGCGAGGCGCTTCGAGCGGCACGTCCACGTTCACGCGTGCGCGTCCCGGCCCGATCGGGTAGGCGAGCACGGGGCCCGGTCCCCCGAAGAACACGTGCCCGCGATCGCCGTAGGGGAGCATCGCCGCGTCGATGGTCGTGCCGAACGTGTGCGAGACGAGCTTCACCTCGGCGTCGAGGCCGACGAGCGAGCGAAGCTTCGAGTGACGCCCGTCGGCCACGACCAACAGGCGCGACGAGAGGGTCTCGCCCGACGCGAGACGGAGGCCGACGATGCGCGTGCCTTCTCGGACGACGTCGACGGCCTTGTCGGCGACGAACCGAGCCCCGGGCCGCTTCTCGAAGGTCCGTCGGAGCGCGCCGACGAGCGCACCGTGCTCGAGCGCGAGCCCGGGATGCGCGCCGTAGTCGAGGAGGAACGGGGGAGCGCTCGCGTCGGCGTACGCGGCGAAGCCGGAGACGCCGATGGCGCCCGCGGCAGACACGTCGGGAGAAAACCCGAGATCGTCGAGGGCCCGACACGCGATAGGATGAAGAAGCTCGCCACGCAGGCTGCGGGGCTCCGGCGACGAGCGAGGCTCTACGATCACCACGTCGAAACCGGCCCTCGAAAGTGCCGCCGCAGTGACCATGCCGGCGAAACCACCCCCCGCAATGACGACATCGAAGGTAGGGGGACTCACGTTGCTCCTGTAAGCGGCCTCGAACACGTCATCGCGAAGAGAGCCCAGAGAGGCAATCGTGTCGCAGCGATTCCTTACACCAGAACGCCTGAATGAGCTGCTTGTTGCGACGAGCCGCACGTTCGCCCCGGCGATCGCGCTTCTTCCGGAGCCCACGCGCCGCGTCGTCGGCCTCGCTTATCTCCTTTTCCGCATCGCGGACACCCTTGAAGATGCCGCACCTTGGTCGAAGGTGGCGAGAATCCGCGCTCTCGACGAAATGACGCGGCTCCTCGACGCACCGGACGCGACGGGAGCCCAGGCGACGAGCGAGCGTTGGCTACGCGACAAACCCACGCCGCACGCCGGTTATCAGGCGCTTCTCGAGGCGACGCCTGCCGTCTTGGAAGCCTTGTTCGCACTTCCGAACGAGGCGCGTACGATCGTTCGCACACACGTCCGGCGGACCGCCGTCGGCATGCGGGAGATCATCGAACGGGCGCCTTCGGACGGGACGGTAGAGCTTCATTCCCTCGAGGAGCTCCGTCACTACTGTTACATCGTCGCCGGCATCGTCGGCGAGCTGCTCACGGCGATCTTCATCCATCACGCGCCGGCGCTCTCGAAGGTCGCACCGGTGCTCGTCGAGCACCAGGCCGCCTTCGGCGAGGGGCTCCAGCTCGTCAACATCCTCAAGGACGCGGGTGACGACGCGCGCGAAGGGCGCACGTTCCTCCCCGCGGGCGTGCCGCGCGCAGACGTCATCGCCCTCGCGCGACGCGACCTCGATCGAGCCGACGCCTACAACGCCGCGCTCGTCGAGGGCGGAGCGCCGCCCGGGTTCGTCGCGTTCACCTCGCTGCCTGCGGAGCTCGCGCGCAGGAACCTCGACCTGCTCGAAGAGCACGGCGCCGGCGCGAAGGTCCCGCGCGCGGAGGTCATGGCGATCTACGCGCGCTACTTGGAGAAGGCCTCTTCGGCGAGCGCCCAGATCGGGAAGTAGTGCCGGTAGTTGTCGTAGTCGATCAGGCACGTCTTGTTGAACACCCCGACCAGCGGCTCGCGTGCCCAGCTGCCGTCCGGCTGCTGTCGTTCGACGAGCAATCGTGCCGCGCGCGCTCGCGCGGCTCGGTCCGGATGGCGCGCGCGGGCGAGCGTCATGAGCGCCCACGACGTCTGCGCCATCCCGGGCTGCGCCGAGGGGATGAAGCGGCGCTCGCGGCAGGAGTCGCCGTGCTCGCCCCAGCCTCCGTCGGGACGCTGCCGGTCGAGTAGGAAGGCGCACGCCTTGCGAATGGCCGGGTCGTCCGGCGCGGCGCCGGCGGCCAAGAGGCCGCTGACGCCGAACCACGTACCGTACGTGAAGCAGACCGCCCACGAGCCTTCGAAGCTGCCGTCGTCGCGCTGCGCGCGCCGGAGGAAGCGTTCGCCGCGTTTGATCGCGCGCGACGCCCGCACGCCGAGCCAGCCGCCGAAGCGCTTCTTCGCGACGGCGAGCGCTTGGATGCACGCGCTCGTGCACTCGACGTACGAGTAGTCGACCATGATGTCGCCGAAGACCTGCGACGGATTGAGCAGCTCGAGCCAGTCACCTCCGCGCTTCCTCTCGTAGGTGGCCCAGCCGCCGTCGTCGTTCTGCCACGACAGGATCAGCTCGACGGCGTCGCGCAGGAGCGACTCGGGGATCGCGGGCGAGTAGCGTCCCTCGAGGGCGAGCGCGCACTTGAGGCCCTCCGAGGTGCAGTCGGTGATCGGCCAACCGTGCACGCGGTTCGAGAACGGCCAGCCGCCGCGCGAGCGATGTCGGAAGAAGCGCTCGTAGCTCGGGACGTCCTCGAGGATCTGGTTGTCCCGCACGTAGCCGTAGGCGCGAGCGAGCATCGCGTCGTGCGCGCTCGTTCGTCTGGTGGCGAGGATGGCTTGGATCGCGAACGCGGTGTCCCAGAGCTTGCTGCTGTTGTAGCCCTGGAACACGACGCCGGCGTGCCCTTGGAAGACGTACTCTTCGCACGCGGCGAACGCGCGCTCGAAGCGCTCGCCCCGAGGCTCGTCGAACAGCCACACGAAGGCGTTGAGCACCTTGTTCACGGGCCCGATGTCGACGTACGACGTGACGTCGTCCTCGAACGCGATGTGCTCGCGAACGGCGGCGAGGGCGCGCTCGCGCACGGCCTTCGGCGCGCGTCGATCGTACGCGTCCATCGCGCGGTTCGCGGCTGCGAGCGCGGGCGTCATGGGGCGGTAGCTGTCGCACGCCGCGACCGTGTCGCGGTGATCCCGCCAGCGGATGCGACTCCACTCGCCGCCATAGAGCTCCTCGCGCAACGCGCGGACGAGATCGTCCTCGGGGATCGTCGCGCGTCGGCCGGACAGCCACGCCATCGGCAGGTAGACCTGCCGGCAGTGGCACCACAGCCGCCCGGGATGGAACGGCACCCTGTACGGCAGGATCCACAGCTCGGGCAGCGTCGGATGGAGCCCGTCCCAGTCGTAGAGCCCGAGCACCGCCAAGACGAGCTTGCCCCAAGACGCCGCCGCGAGAGGCGAGCCGTTCGCGCGAATGAACGCGCGCAGCCGCCCGAGATTCGGATCGTCCGCCGGGACGCCGAGGATGCGCAGGCCCACGTACGCGAGCGAGCTGCAGAACACGCTGCCGCGCGAGTCTTCGGCGTGCAGCCCGATGCTGCCGTCGTCACGCTGCGTGCTCAGGAGATAAGCCACCATCCCGTCGCGGCGCGCTCCGGTCGGGACTCTGCCGGCGGCATGGCAGAGCGCGAGGTACATGGGCAGGAGGAACATCGGCCCGCCGTACTCGCCAGGCCACGCGCCGTCCTCTCCTTGCAGCCGCTCCAGGTTCGCGAGCCCGCGCGTGATCGCGCCTTCGATCGTCGAGCCCCCCGTATCTGCTCGTGTGACGGTCGTGGAGAGCGTCATGGCCCGGTCGTTATAACGCAGACGTGTCGCGTCGCGGCGAGCCTGACCAGGGCGAGTCGTAGATTGCCGCGCTCGCGACAAAACGCGAGCGCGCCGGTCGACGAAGCTTGCGCCGGGCCCGCCATGGCGGTCTCATCGAATCATGTTGCCCGTTCGCGTGACCGTGACCGTCGGTCGAAAGGTGGTCGCACTGGATGACGTTCGCGACCCACGGGTCGTCACGGCCCTCCGCCAGGCAGCCAAAGACGTCGGCACGCGGCTGGCGACGGTGAAGTGCCCTGCGCACGGCAAAGGTCCGACCGACGTCCGGCTCCACTTCGACGCGTCGGGCGCGGGCGATCTCGCGTACGAGTCCTGCTGCGAGAAGCTCGGCGAGACGATCGCGAAGCTCGTGTGACGGCCTCCTCGAGGTCGGAGCTACGCCGTCTGACAGGCGCACCCGAGCTTCGTCACCTTCGTCCCTCGCGAAGCGGCTGCCCCGACCGCGCCCACGGGCGGAGTCGGGGCACCCCTCGTGACATGAAACGCCGGCCGGCTCGCGGGCTGCTCCTCAGCGGAACAGATTGCAGTACTTGGAGTTGTTGCTCCCGCAGCCGGGCGGAACGCAGTGGCCGTACTGGTAGCCGAGGCTGCCTTCGGCGTCGCACTCGTACGTGTCCGGGAACCCGCCCTTCACGCAGTCCTCCTTCGTCTTGCACTCGGCGACGCAGACGTCGTTGTCGGCGGCGTCGATCCGGCAGACCCTTCCCGACTGCTCGCACAGCCCGGGCAGCTCCATTCCGCACGGCGTCGCGAAGTTCACGCACGTACCGTGGTCGAACTCGAGATTCGTCACCTGGCGATAGACGCACGCGGCGCCCATCTCGCCGTAGCTGTTGATGGCCGCGCAGTTGTCGAGGCAGAACCACGGAAGCTTCTCGAGCTTGGCGGTCTCCTTCGGCAGGCACGTGCCGTGACCGACCGGGGCGAAGCCCGAGCCGTACCCGCCCCAGCACGTCAGCTCGTCGCCGCACTCGTAGTCGTTGTTGCACGGGCAGCCGATCTCGGGCTGCACGCTGCACGACTTGCAGATCGGAATGTCCTTGCCCTTGAACTTCTCCTTGGCGCAGACGACGTCCGGTCCGTGGCAGAACTGACCGCCCGGCGACTTGTTCGCGAGGAAGGAGCCTTCGCCGTCGGGATAGCCACCGTCCTTGGCCGCGTCCTCGGCGCGGACGATGTCGACGTCGGCGCACGGGCAGCCGACGTCCCCGGGGTTGCCCTCGCACTCGGGGTATTGCGGCGACGGGGGCACGTACGGCTGACACTTCGGAGCGCCGACGTCGCGCGGGCTGCACAGGGAGAGATCGGTGCACTTGCCCGCGTGATAGGCCTCCATCAGACGGCGCGAATAGAGCGCGTAGTTCTGAGGATTCCGGTTCGCCACGTCCGGATGATGCTCGGCGAGCTTCAGGGACTCCTCGATCGAGTAACACTTCTGGAGGCCGTCATCGCCGCTGTCGATCTCGCACTCCGAGTGGGTGTCTTGGATGTTGCCCCCGGGCTCGCCCGTCACGTCGTGCATGAACTCGTGCACGAACAGGCGCGCCTGGTCGAAGAGGTCCTTCTGGAAGAACTTGGGACACACCTCGATGCCGTACGGATTCGCGGCGTGGGCCGACATCGCCTGAGCCCTGCAGTTGCAGGAGATGCGCCTCTCCTTCCAGCCCGGGCCGAGATACATGTCCCAGACCTTCTTGTACGCGTAGTGAATCTTGTTGAAACGCGAAGCGCTGTACGGGCCGAACCAGTTGTGGAGCGAGGCGTGACCGTCCTGTTCGTAGGACGCGTGCTCGCCGGTGAAGTACGTGCGCCACAGCTTGTCGCGAGCTTCGAAGGTCTTCGCCTTCTCGACCTTCTCGAGAACTTGGAGCACGCGCCAAACGTTGTACGCAGCGAGGTCGAGGGCGGTGTTGATCGTGGCCACGTCTTCGGAGTCGTAGCAGGCGAAGATCTGGATACCGCCGCGACCAGGGAAGTCGCACGGCATCACGAGCGGCTTCGTCAGCGTGTCGGTGAGGACGTTCTTGCCGGCGTCGTCCGGGTGCAGCTTCCAGCTGTCGAAGACGGGCGCCGCGGTGATGTCTTTCGGCCCGACCGGCGCCGGCGCCCCCGCGCCAGGCGTCTGCCCACCCGGATTCGCGACCGCCGCCTCCGGACTCGGCGTCGCCTCGAGGGTCGGGCATTCGTGACACGCCGCAATCAGGACGACGGCAGCGGAGAGAAGGAGAGACGTCGTGTAGTGAGCGAATCGGGCCATGGTTGGGCCCGCGCAAGCACCAAGTACGCCAATCGGTATATCCACCGAAAAACAAGCCGTGGATCTGGCTCGCCGGAGGAGTCCTCGTCGGCCCCTCGCAAAAATTCGAGACTTCGCGCGAGGTCGCTCTCGAAAATTCGCGAGGGTGACGAATTTTCGCGCGGCGTCGCCCAGCGCTCAGCCCGCCGCGAGATACGCAGCGACCTTCACGAGGGCGAGCGCCGCGATCGCGGCGACGGTCGCGATGCCGTGCCACGCGTCGACTCGGGGTGAGCCACGCTCGGACGGACGCTCGGCTGGACATAGAAGGGCATCGGAGGCGGCCGGCTGGACGCTCTCGACGTCAGCGGCGCCGGCACGCTCGGTAGCGCGCGGTTGGTCCTCCCGAGCCGCTCGCCCGACGCGCTCGGCAGCGGGTGGCGGGCGATCCCGAGCGCCTGGCCCCACACGCGAGCGCGCGTCGCAGCCTCCAGCCGCTCGCGGGCCTCGAGCCGCTCCCGAGCCGCGAGCGCCGCCCCGCGCAGGTCCAGCGTGGCAGCGGTCATGGGACCTCTTCTCTGCCGTGAGCACCGGACGGCCGCGGCGGTACGGCCTCTGCGGTTTCGTCGTCGCGACCGACGGTCGTGGCGCGCGACGGAGATGCCTTGCGCGCCGCGACGACCTCTGCACCGGAGGGTCGCGGTACGCGCACGACTGGACCTCCCCGAAGGCGTCCGCGCCAGCCGCCACGTAGCGATAGACGTTGCCGCCGGCCGTGATGCTCTCGACGATCTTGCCGTCCGCGACCCCGCTGCGATCGCGTCGAAGACCCCCGACGGCATTCGCAAGTGGAGGCCGGAGCTGTCCGCCGAGCTCGAGGCCGTCATCCTCCGCTGCCTCTCGCGCGATCCGGACGCGCGCCCTCACGCCTCCGAGCTCGCCGAGCAGCTCCTGCCGTTCGCTCCACCCGGCCTCGAAGAGCTGGTGGCGCGGACGCTGGCCACACGGGTCTCCGAGGAGGAGAACGAGGACTTCAGCCTGACGGCGGTCGGGCGCGTGATGCGGCAGAACGAAGGCAGAGAGCCATGGGGCCGGCGCGAGTGGGCCCTCGCGGCCGTCGTCGGCCTGCTCATCGTCTTTGCGGGCATCGGCGTCTCCGCGATGACGGGGCGAGGCCGAGGTCCGGTCGATCCGCCCACGTCGTCCGTTCCCAGCCCCTGAGCCGCGTCCGGTCGAAATGGGTCGAGGGCGGCCACCGAGCGATCTTCGCTCGGCGCCGCCTCGCGGCTCGCTCCCGAGAGCTCTCGGAGCGATCAGAACGGCCGATAGCCCGTCGTGGCCCGAGGTGAGCCTGCGCCCCATCCGCCGAACGAGTCGTTGAACGTGCGCATGAGCCAGGTCGCCTGATCGTAGCCACCGCCTGGCCGGACCCAGTCCCATACGCCGTTCGACTGGACGGGAGAGTTCTCGAAGAACTGCGTGCCCGGCGGGTAGACCTCTCGGAGCACGAACCGGTCTCCGCCCGGTCCCTCGTAGATGGGCGCGGGAGCGTAGTCGGACCTTCCGTCGGTCACGGGTGCGTACTCGCCCGTGAAGCCGCCCACGAGGCCTGAAAAGCCCACGTCGTCGAAGCCCTCGAAGTCACTACCGCCGAACCCGCCGAAGTCGCCACCGCCGAATCCACCGAAGTCGTCCATGCCGCCGCCGACGGAGGCGAGCTCGTCGGCGCAGAGATCGTCGAAGTCCTTTGGCATCGTGAGGCTCCTTCTCCCCCGGGAGACGAGCACTGCATCGATCGTTCCGTCCTCTCGTGCGCGAAAGACGCCGGTGGACCGCCGCGAGGTGTGTTCGCGGGGCTTCAGGTGTACACGAGAGAGGTCGCTCGTCCGTCGCACCGGACGTCCGCACGAGGTCGGCATGCAACGTTCTACGCTCCTCGGGCTCCTCTCCACGCTGGTCGCGCTCTTCTTGCTCTCGTCGCTGCCGGCCTGTGAAGAAAGGCCCAAAGAAGCGCCGCGCCCGGTCACCACGTACACGCCACCGGCCATCCAAGGAGCCGTGACGGACACCGCGGGCAAGCTCTCGGCAGCGGACGACGCACAGCTCGAGGCGCGGATCGCCGATTACCGGAGACGCACGGGGAACGAGATCGCCGTCTTCATCGTCGGCTCGCTCGCCGGGATGCCGATCGAAGACGTCGCCTATGGCGCGTTCAACGTCTGGGGCATCGGCAAGGCGGGGGAGGACAACGGCGTGCTCCTCGTCATCGCGCCGAACGAGCGCCGGATACGCATCGAGACGGGAAAGGGAATCGGGCACAAGCTCACCGACCTCGAGGCGGCACACATCCTGCGGGAGCGAACCGGGCCTCTGCTGAAGCAGGACCGACTCCGAGACGCGATCGACGCGACGCTGGACGCCATCGAGGCAGCACTCGACGGGCGGCCTCCGCCGCCGTTGGGGGAGGTGCTCGCGCCCAAGGACGCCGGAGCAGCCCTCTCGCCGATCTACGTCGTCGATTACGCCAGCGCGCTCGACGATGCCGTGCTCTGGCAGCTCGAAAACGAAGCGCGATCCAGTTTCGCGTGGCGCTGGTTTGCAATCGTCATCGTTCCACGCACGGCGAACATCGGCTCGATTCGGTCGGAGGTCGTGCGACGGCGAAGGGACGCCACCCGCGCATCGTCGACCGACCACGTCGGCATGGATCGCAACGGGTACATCGTCTTCCTCGACGCGACGAACCGCGACGTCAACCTCGTGCCGACCTCCAATCCGCCGAAGCTCGCCCCCGATCTGGAAGAACGGCTCGCCGAAGCCGCGCGAAGCACTTCGAGTCTCGAGGACGCGGCGCGCGCCGTCGCCAAGATCGCCGCGGCCGAAGCCAAACGGCTCGACGAGCTCGATATTGCCGAGACACGGAAAAGGTTTCGTGAGCTCGAAGAAAAGAAAGACGGGGGAAACTGGCTGCTCGTCCTCGGCGCCGTGGCTTCTTGCATGCTGCTCGGAGGCCTGATCGCCTGGCGGATTCGGCCGCCCCGCGCATCGAGGGACGAGTACGGGGGTTACGATTCATCCGACAGCTCGTCCTACTCGTCGAGCTCGTCGAGCTACACCAGCTCGTACGATTACGGTTCGTCCTCGAGCTCGTCCTACTCGTCGAGCTCGTCGTCGGACGAGAGCTATCGCGGCGGCGGCGGTACTTCGGGGGGCGGAGGCGCGAGCGACAGCTACTGAACGACGCGTCGTCGCGGCTCGAGCCAGCAGCTTCCCCGAGCTGAGTGCGTTCGTCGCGCGCTTCGCGACCACGAGAGCGCCCGATGACGTCAGGCGCTCTCGGTACACCCCGGGTGCGTCTCAGCGAGCCCCGGTGAGGTGCTTCTGGATTGCCGGCAGAAGGGCCGCAACCTCCGGCTCGACCTGCTCCGCGGTGAGGACGACGTCGTCGCCGTCGCCGCCTTCGTAGCTGATGCGAAGGCACACGGCGTTCTCCGTGCACCCCACGAAGCTGCCTTCGGGGAGCCCCACGAACTCGCCGCTACGCGAGCGGTTGGCGGTCATGATCTGGAACGTGTCGCCGGGGCGCGGCTCGAAGCCGTAGTAGAGGCTGATGCGCAGGTGACCGTCGACCGCCAGCGTGTCGGCGGTGGCCGTCGAGTAGTGGCCGGGACCGGCATGGACCACGGGCGCCCCCGCCGCGTCGACCGCGAAGCTCGCGGGCGTGAGGCCGCCGATGCCGACGTCCATCGTGACGCTGGTCTTCAGGATGAGGTCTCTTCTCGAGATCGACTTCGGGTTCGAGAGGCTGATCCCCTCGCCGTCCACGACGAGGCTCTCGCCGAGGTCGGGCGATGCGCGGAAGATCCTCTGTCCGTGATCGGCGACGATCTCGTGACGCGAGCGGAAGACGACGCCGCCGATCACCTCGAGCCGGGCGGAGCCGCGGATCTCGAGGTCACGGATCGTGACCGTCTCGGAGCCGCCGCGCGCGGTCGGATCGACGAGCACGTCGTCGTCACCGTCGAGCACGACGTCATCGTTCGGGCCCGGCACGCGACCGGTGCTCCAGTTGCGGGGATTGAACCAATTCTTGTCTCCACGCCCCACGAACTCGACCGGCCCCGAGGCGAAGAGAGCGCTCTCGGTTCGTCCGAACGTCTCCTCGTCGTGGCCTTCGGCGAAGCATCCGACGGCGAAGAGAGGAAGGAGGGCGGCGGAGGAGAGGAAAAAGCGGGGGCTCGTTCGCATGCCCGACGCCTCAGCAGCCCGCGTGCCAAGCTGTACGGATCGAGATAGCGTGCCGAATCGCCGACTTGGCGCGCCCGAGGCCGTCACAATCCCTCGTGACTCGCGAAGACTTGGGCGCAGATTCTTGCGACCGCCGCCGCCGTCCCCGCGAGCTTTCGGATGGTGGAGACGCCGCCGGCACGAAGGAGACGCGGGAATGTGGGAGTGGTTTCTGCACTACTGGAGCTGGGTGGGGCTCGGGGCGGCCGTCGTGCTCGGCGTGGCGATGTCCTTCACCAAGGTCTGTCGCTCACGGCCGTAGCTGCCGCGGCGGCGTGGTCCCGTGTGGATGGCCTGGGCGTTCGCGCTGGCCTACCTGGTGCACAACGTCGAGGAGTACGGCGTCGACTCGGAAGGCCGCCCGTTCGCCTTTCCGACCGCCTTCTGCAAGAAGTTCGGGTTCGACTCGCTGGCGCAGTGCCCGGTGGAGCTGCCGTTCTTCGTGGCCGTGAACGTCCCGTTGTTCTGGATCGTTCTGGATCGCGCTGCCGCTGGCCGCGGCGTGGAGGCGCCGTCATCCCGCCTTGGGGTTCACCGGGGCAGGGATCGTGTTCGTCAACGCGTTGTCGCATGTCGTCGACGGGATCGCGCACGGCTACAACCCGGGGCTCTTGACCGCCGTCGTGATGTTCCTGCCACTCGCCGTGTGGTCCGCGGTGGCGTTCACCGGAGCCGGGAAGCTCCTGCGCCGGCCGGTGTTGGGCGTCATCGTCGCGACGTCCGTGGTGCTCCACGCCCTGCTCATCGGCCTGATCGTCGGCCAGATTCGTGGCACGGTCGGCTCGGTCCTCGCCTGCGTCCTGCAAGCCGTCGTAGCCCCCGTCATCCTGCTGGGCGTGCCGTGGCTCGCGGAGCGCAAGTGGCCGCCCACGCCGCCGCTCCCGCAGGGCGCGTAGGGCTTCGAGACCGAAGCCGCAGGAGGGCGGCGCTCCGAGCGCGGCCGTGCGCCCCGATCGCCTCGGGGCCGATTCGGGTTTCACCCCCCGGAGGTGACGCTGGCGGTCCCGGCCCAGAAGTCCTCGGCGACGACGTCCCAATCGATCGACGCCGGCCAGCGCTCGAGCGCGCGTGCCGACGCATCGCGCACATGGCGGACGAGGCCCGCGTCGAGGCCGACCTCTTCGCTCGCAGCGACGATCTTGTCGAGGAAGGCGAGGCACATGTCGAGGCGTGCCGCGCCGCCGTCGTACGTGCGGCGCTCGAGCGCCGCCGTCAACTCCGGCAACGAGCCGCGAAGCGTCTCGACGATGCCCTCCGCATAGGGCCGGAACCGTCGGAGGTCGATCCCGTGACGGTGGGCCAGGGCCGCCGCGTGCAGGTAGGCGTACATGCCGGCGAAGTACACGTCGAGCATCGCCAGGTCGAGCGCCGGCGGCACGACTTGATCGGTACCGATCACGTCGCTGCGCCCACCCATGGCGGCCATCAGCGGGGCGAGCTCGCGCACGTCGGCCTCGGCGCCCGCGTAGAGCACCTCGCAATGTTCGGTGCCCACCATCGACGTCGGCACCATCACCGCGCCCGTCACGTAACGGACGCCGGCTTCGTTGGCTCGGCGTGACGACTCGCGTGCGTCCGCCGGAGTGCCCGTCGACACGTTCACCAGCTACGCGAGCTCGAGCGCGACGGCTTGGTGAGCCGCACGACGTATCCCGGGTTCCCCCTGCGCGTCGAATACGCCCTGACCGATCGCGGCAAGGAGCTCAACGACGCCCTCGAACCGGTCGCGCAATGGGGCGACCGCTACGCCGCCGACATCGCCGCTGCACGCGCCCGCGCAGCTTCGAACGGTACATCGGGGCGTTAGCACCGGCGGCCCTTCCGAAGCAGGCCCGGCGTGCGCGCACTCCGACAGCCACGTGCGCGCACGCGCTCGGGACGTGCGCACGACCGCCAACTCCGCGCAACGACACGCTCTCGTCCTTGGCAGATGCCTTGCTGAAAGCAGGGCATCCCGCGCAACGGAGCGCGGCAACAGGAGAGCCCCAAGCAATGAAGACGATGTCGATGGTTCGTGGTTCGGTGGCGGCGGCGATGATGGCGCTCGGCCTGAGCGTAGCAGGGACGGCGGCCGCTCGCGACGAGGCCTCCGAGTCGACCTGCGTGCCCGATCCCGGCAACCTGAGCGCCATCATCTGCACGATCGGCAGCGGGAGCGGGCCATCGACGTTTCTCGGCGCCTTCTCGATGACGGGCGGCGGGTGGGTCGAGTTCTACTCCGACGACGACGGCGAGTGGTGGATCGAGCACCACAAGGACGGCTCGACGACCGTTGGCTGGGACGTGAACTACCTGACGGGCCCGAACCTCTCGTTCGGCAGCAAGGAGGGCTCCTACGCGGGCAAGTCGAAGCCCTCGCTGAAAGGGAAGGCGACGAAAGGTCCGAAGCGCTCGTTCGCCGCCGCGAAGGCCGCGGCGTCCGTGAAGACCGGGACGCTGACTTCGATCACGGCGCCCGCGACGGTGATGTCCCAGACCGGCGGCCCGTCGATCGAGCTGTCGCTCGGCGGGAGCGGACAGTGCAGCGCGAACATCATCGTGCAGAAGAACGGCCAGTTCGTCAGCTCGACGGGCATCGTCCCGGTGGCCTTCCCTTCGAAGCGCACCCTCAAGCTTCCGCAGGCCGAGGGTGACTACACGATCACGCTCGCCGGTCGAGACGGATGCCTCGGCCAGTCACGAACCACGAGCGTGAAGGTGACGCCCGTGCGGCGGATCTCCTTCAGCGGCCTCGCCGTGAAGCCCTGAGCGCTCGCCCTCGAGACGCCTGTGCGGGCCTCCCGGCCCGCCAGGTGTGTGCCTCAGGGAGCCGACGCGAGGATCGCCTTCGTCAGCATGGCGTAGGCCTCGCGCCAGTTGCGCTCGACATCGGGCGTGAACTCGTCGCCCAGCGCCTCGCGAAGGGTGTCGATGAGCGCCTCGCCGACCCAGGGGTACATCTCGTCGGTCACGCCGTAGCCCGCATGGGACTCCTGGAGCTCCCGGAGCTCCCGCTCCACCCAGGCCGCGTCCTCGATGTGGTCGACGATCGTCGTGAGCTTCTGCGCGAACATCTTCCGCTGCGCACCCGGTGACGAACGCACGAACAGCTTCGCGACCGAGGGATGGCGCTGGAACAGGAGCTCGTAGAAGCGCTTCGGGAACGTGTCGTCCTTCGCGAGGACGGTCTCCAGGCTGTCGCGGAGCACGATGGGATCGATCATGACGTCTCCTCGTCCTCCGGCGCCGCGGAGAGTCCGTGCTTCTTCAAAAGGCGGATCAGCACGTAGCGGTTCTTGAGGCCCAGCGCGCGCGCCGTCTTCGAAGGGCTCCGACCGTTCTCCGCGAGCGCCTTCGCGATCGTGTCGCGGTCGAGCTCCGCGGGCGTGACGACGCTCTCCGACTCCTCCGACTCCTTCAGCTCCGCTTCGACGGCGGGCGTGAGCCCGATGAAATCGGCCGGGGCCGTGCCGATCGCGAGCCATACGAGGCGGTCGAGCTCGCGGACGTGATGCGTGAATCGATGGCGAAGCAGTCGAGCGACGAAATCGGGCGCGAGCCGTGGCTCGGCGATCTCGCCTCTCCGACGCTCGAAGAAGCGGTCGGCGATCATCGGATTGCGCTTCGCGATCCGTCGCAGGATCGCGTCGAGGATGAGCGGGATGTCCTCGCGCCGCTCCGGGAGCCCGGGGATGTTCACACGATGCGTGAAGCGCGCGAAAAAGTCGTGCTTGAGCGACTCGAGCGGTCGA
Source organism: uncultured Myxococcales bacterium (assembly GCA_937949945.1). Classification (GTDB taxonomy): domain Bacteria; phylum Myxococcota_A; class Polyangia; order Polyangiales; family Polyangiaceae; genus Labilithrix. Next base: position 910 of record CALFEQ010000199.1, on the reverse strand, counting down.
TTCGTCGCCGCGACGAGACGGAACGACGAGCGCCGCACCTTCGACTCGCCGAGACGCTGGTACTCACCGTCGTCGTCGAGCACGCGGAGCAGATGCACCTGGTGCGCGTTCGGCAGGTCGCCGATCTCGTCCAAGAAGAGCGTCGAGCCGTCCGCCTCACCGATGAGGCCCGCGCGCTCGGGCATCCCCGGGTTCGGGTAGTTCTTCACGTTGCCGAAGAGCTCTGCGTCGAGCAGCGACTCCGGCATCGTGGCGGCGTTGCGCGCGACGAGCGGACGCGAACGTCGCGCAGAGAGGCCGTGGATGGCGCGCGCGGCGAGCTCCTTGCCCGCGCCGCTCTCACCGAGGAGCAGCACGTGACGATCCGTCGACGCCGCGAACGCGAGCGCCGTACGCAGGTTCCAGGCAGCCTCGCTCTCGCCGACGAGCCCGAACGGATCCGGTGCGCCGAAGTCGAACCGCTCGGAGAGCTCGACGAGCCCGGACAGCATGCGCGGGCGCCGCGTGACGAAGTACACGGCGGCGTTGTGGAGCTCGAGGACGTCGCCGGGGCCGATCTCCGCCGAGGTCACCGTACGTCCGTTCACGCGCATCGGCGCCCGCCCCAGCGATCGGACCTCGAGCGCTGCCGGCCCTTTCGGCGACACGACGAGGTGGATGCGGGAGATTCGGCTGCTCGCGATCGGACCGCGCGGCTCGACCGATCCGGGCCTCATCCGCACGGGCGTCGCCCGCGGCGACGGGTCGTCGGCCAGCGGCTCGCCCCTCCCGATGCACAACGGACGGTCGATCGGGAGCGCCTCCCCGAGGCGGTCCGGCTCGTCGAGCGACCACGCGAGCACCAGGCACGTGACGACCTGCCCCGTGGTCGTCCGCCGTGCGGTCTCCCACGGCAACGAGAGGTCCGTCA
>CALFEQ010000198.1 GCA_937949945.1 uncultured Myxococcales bacterium | reverse complement strand
CGCCGTATCTGGATAGTCGACGAGGCTACGCGGTTGCTGCGATGAGCTACGTCACTCGAAAGCGGGATGCGCGAGCCTTCGAGCGTGATGCGTTCTGGACGCCACAAGCAACCCGTTCGTCTCTACTCTGGGGCATGCTGCGCGCTGACACGCCAACCACGACCTGCGCCCGCGCCCCCTGCGGTAACGCGACGTGATCAGGCCATCGTTCTGTCAGCCCGCCGATTTGGAGAAGCGATGATCTCGGAGACCATCAAGAAGGAGCGTCATACCTCCGCCCTTCGGCGAGAGAAGCCCCCCCTCGAGCGCGGGGCCGAGGCAACCGTCGACAGCGTGCGAGCGGTCTTCGAGCAACTGGTTCCGGACGAGGCGACACGCCATCTCTGCGCAGAGATCTTCGCCGAGACGATCGAGCAGGTGCACGCAGCTGGTGGAGCACGATGGCAATGCTCCCTGCGGAAAGACCTCGTGCGTCTCAATGGCGGCCGCGTCCTTATCTTCGACATCCGACGTCAAGACGTGTTCATCGGAGTTGACCCGAGTGTGCTGGACGCACCGAGTCGCGCCTTGCTCGAAGCCAACGGCGAACTGAGGACTGCCTTTTCGACGCTGCCACACATGCAGCTGTATCTCGTACCGCACGACAAGCTCAGGGAGACCTGGACTGTCGTAAAAGAGGCCTACCGGAGGTACGTAGCAGAAGCCGTACTCACCGCTCGGCTATGCCCATGGGCACGTGCACACGTACCAGCTGTCGTCGACTACCTATCCACGCTCCTCAATCGAAAGCTTCCGCAGCCGACGTATTCGGGCACTGACATCGAGAGCGAGCCTGAGTGCCGCGTCTACTGGGTCAATCAAAACAGCCACTTCGAGAACGAGATCGCCAACGGCTATGTGTTCGCGAGAAAGGAAGACACCAACGGCTCAACGCCAAACCACTGGCGTCGGCTGACGGATTTGGTTCCAGGCGACTTGCTCGTTCACTACGCTGGTGGAGCCATCCGCGCCATCAGTCGCGTTCGTGAGTCAGCAGTGGAGTCTCGGAGATCCGATGACGACGACTACATCGGGTGGCGCGCGAACGTTGAAGTGTTCCAGCTCGCCACCCCGATCGACGCCTCGAAGGTGCTCGCGCCGCTGAAGCGGGAGCTCTCCGGCGAGCACGGCCCCTTGGATAGAAACGGAAAGGTCAAGCAGGGATACCTCTGGAACTTCAGCGAAGCAGGCCTCGCTGCAATCCGTGCCGCGTCCAACGAAGCCTGGCCGGCCTGGGCGAATGTCACGACCGCTCGCTATTGGATGTTCCATTCGAACCCTGACGTGTACGACGTTCGTGCGGCGACGAAAGCACTCGACGAGATGAGGTGGAGCGTTCGCCAGCACAAGAGCGAGATCCGCGTAGGGGACACCGTCTTCATCTGGGAAACGGGCCCCGACGGCGGCGTGGTCGCGGTCGCACGCGTTCTCACCGAGCCGACCGAAGACGACGACGAGGGCGATCCATCAGATGACTTCTGGAAAGCGGAGGTCATCAAGGATGACGATGGCCTCTCCGTCCGCTTGAGGATCGAGCGCCGGCTCGACCCACCCGTCCGCGCTCAAGAGATGCGCGCGGAGCCACTCTTCGCCGACCTGCCAGCCTTCACCTCGCCTCAACGCACGAACTCGGCGTTGTCCCCGGCACAAGGCGAGCTCCTCTCTCGATGGGCCGCAGGAGAACGTCCAGTCCGCGTCGTGAAGATCGCTCCCGGGCCGAACGCCGAGCACTGGAACGACTGTCTGGACGGCGGATACATCTGCGTGGGTTGGGACGAAGTCGGTGATCTGAAACAGTTCTCCGACTGGTCCTCGTTCCGCAAGGCCTTCGGAGCGGCGTGTGAGCTCGGCAAGACGGTCGGTCACGTCACCATCAAGGCCCAGGAGCTATGGACGCTCCGCTGGCTTCGACCAGGCGACAAGATCATCGCGAACCGCGGACTGTCGCGCGTCCTCGCCATTGGAACGGTCAGGGAGCCCGGATACCAGTGGCGACCAGATCGGCCCGCTTGGAAGCACACCGTCAACGTCGATTGGGATACGTCGGTAGCCTGCGACATCCCTCCCATAACGCGTTGGGGCCTAACGACGGTCGGAAAGGTTCCGCCGGACGTTCTCGCTCGCGTCGCGCCCGAGCTCGACGCGAACGTGACTTCCGAGCTCTCCAGACAGACCGCGCCGGTGCCAACAATTACCAACCCGTTCGTTTCACTGCTTCGCTCGCTCGGCACCAGTGGCACCAAGTTGTGGTTCCCCGAGGAGGTGGTCGCCCACTACGTCCTCGCACTTCAAGCCAAGCGCTTCGTCATCCTGTCGGGCGTGTCGGGCACCGGGAAGACACAGCTCGCGCTCGCAGTCGCCAAGCACTTCCAGCCTCGCATCAAGCGCACGACGCGCGAAGCTGCGCCCGCGAACGCCACGACGATCCGCGTGCAGCCGTCGATGCTCAAGTACCGGCGATTCGTGATTCCGGCTTCCCTAGCCGCCGGATTGTCGCTTGGCGGCATGACCAGTACCGGCACGGGTTCCGTGGAGGTCGAGTACCCGAACGGATGCGCAATCCTGTCGTGTTACCGATACAACCGCTCGAGTACAGCGAGCGTCCACCAGCTCCTCCTCAAACAAGAGTTCGCGGACTGGTTCCGGGAGAACTTGGCCCCCGGCGACGAGTTCTTCTTGGAGCTCCTCGACCCGAGCCCCTCCGGAACGGACCGCCTCCGCCTGACCGTCCCGAAGAAGAAAGAGGAGCTCGTCGTCGTGAAGAACTACGAGGTCGTCGCCGTTCGGCCGGACTGGACGGACGGCCGTGGGCTCCTCGGCTTCTACAATCCCCTCACCGAGCGATACGTCACGACGCCCTTCCTGCGGCTCCTGATGGACGCCAACGAGGAGATGGAGCGGGCTACCCAGGAGAAACGACCTCCGAGCCCCTTCTTCGCCATCCTCGACGAGATGAATCTCGCGCGCGTCGAGCAGTACTTCTCGGACTTCCTCTCCGCCATGGAGTCCGGCGAAGAGATCGCCCTGCACGAGGATGCTCGTCTCGAAGAGGGCGACGTCGCCGGCGTGGACGACGAGGAAATCGTGGCCGTCCCGCGCCGGATCCGCGTGCCGCCGAACCTGTTCTTCACGGGAACGGTGAACGTCGACGAGACGACGTACATGTTCAGCCCGAAGGTCCTCGATCGAGCCTTCGTCATCGAGTTCAACGACGTGAACCTCGAGGCCTACAGCACGCGCGAGAACGACGACGCCGCCGAGGGCTCCGCGCTTCGCCTCGAGAGATGGACCGGGTTCGACACCTGGCGCCCCGTGTCGACCGAGGACTGGGACGCGCTCGGGCGCATCGACACGGGATCCATCCGCGCCGACATCGTGACGCTCAACGAGCTTCTCGCACGCGAGAACCGGCACTTCGGCTATCGCGTGGCGAACGAGATGGCGCGCTTCCTCACGCTCGCCGCGCGGCAGTGCGCCGATCCGGACGAGGGGGTCCTCGACGCCTTCGACCTCGCCATCATGTCGAAGGTCTTGCCCAAGCTGCACGGTACGCAGCAGGAGCTCGAGGATCTCCTCGTCCGCCTGTTCGCGTTCACGGTGGGACGGGACGCTCCCGCCTCACCCGAAGACTGGGAGCCGCGCGGGAGCGAGCTCGGTCCGACGTCGAAGACGGAATCGAGCGCTCGCCCGCGGCTTCCTCGTTCGAGCCTGAAGGTCTGGCGGATGCTGCGCCGATTGCGTGCGCAGGGCTTCACGTCCTTCATCGAGTGACGGCGTGAGCCTGATCGTTCGCTCCCAGCACGACCCGAACGTCGTCGTGGCCTGCGATGGCCGGGGTGTGATTCGCCTCGAAGGCGAGCAGGCGTGGGCCGTGGAAGGTCCATCGGACCTCATCGCGACCGCGTTCGAGGACCTGAGAGACGTCGCGCGGCGCGTCCATCGCGAGGTCCTCCACCTCGACTTTCGCAATTCGGTCGGCGTCCTCCGCGTGCGCGGGCTCGGGACGTTGGAGGTCGTCTCGGGCAAGTGGGACATGAACCACTTCGACGCGATGCTCGCCGAGATCGTCCGCATCGCGAGCGCCCTTCCCTTCTCCTCCGACACGGCGACGGCGCTTCCCTACGACCGCTCGCTGAGCACGCGCGACGACGTCCTCTACCACTCGTACGTCTACGTCCGTCACATCCTGAGCGAGAGTGCCCCGCGCAACGTTCAGCTCTGCCCCTCGTTGCGCGCCATCCTCGCCGAGCCGTACCGGCGCGCGTTCCGGGAAACGGAGACGGTCGCCGTCGAGAGGGTCCAGCGCGTCGACGACACGACCGTGCTCGCCATCGCACGAGCGACGGGCCCGATGGTTCGATGTCGAGCGATCGGAAGCGCATTGCCGGCCGCCCTCGACGGGCACCTGCCGAGGATGCTGCCCGAACGGCAGTTCCGCACGACGGTCGACACTCCGGAGAACAGGTTCGTCAAAGCGTTCCTCGGGAGCGTCGCGGGAATCCTCGCGCGCATGCGCGAGATCTGCACGAACGAGACACGCTTCGCGCAGCGCATCCGCGCCGAGTGCCGAGCGCTCGAGGACCAGCTCGCTCCGTTCGTCCGCCACCCGCTATGGCGCGACGTCGGCACGATGACTCAGCTCCCGGCGAGCTCCACGGTCCTCCAGCGCCGCCGCGGGTATCGCGAGGTCTTCCGGCACTTCATCCTCCTGCGCCTCGCGACACGCCACTTGCCGATCTCGGCGCACCAAGCGCGCGATCTGCTCGAGAGCAGGGACATCGCGGCTCTCTACGAGCTGTGGTGCTACTTCAAGGTCGTCGAGGTCCTCCAGCGCTTGCTCGGGGCTCCATCTCGGGTGGACTCCGTCAAACGGACGGAACGCGAAGTGTCGGTCGGTCGCGAGTTCGCGGTGGCGTGGGATAACGGCCTTCGCGTCCTCTACAACGCCACCTTCTCGCGGACCCGCATGGGCACGCGATCCTCCTATTCACTCCCGCTGCGCCCGGACATCGCCGTCGTTCTGCCGGACGGGACCGTGCACGTGCTCGATGCGAAGTTCAGGCTGAGGGCGCTCGACGTCGCCGAGTCCGATGTCGACCGGGCGGACGCGAAGCTCGACGACATCCACAAGATGCACACCTACCGTGACGCCATCGAAGCCGCACGGAGCGCCTGGGTCCTCTATCCAGGAACGGAGGCTTGCGAGTTCCGCCCCACGGCATCACCGGCCGGAAGCGTCGACGGCGTGGGCGCCGTCCCGCTCGCTCCGCTCGACAGCACGGCGATGCTCGAGAGCCTTCTGCGTCGAATGGTCGGCATTGCCGCGGCTGCTACGGACATGCCCCTTCCTTCACAGTCGCCGGCGGCGTGAAGCACCACTCGCCCATGTTCCACGCGGGCTCCCCGAGCAGATGGCCTGAACCGAACGTCAGCGTGCACGAGGTCGGCGTCTTCTCGAGCGGGTGGAGCGCCCAAACGGAGCTCGACAGGCTCTTCGACTGCCCCGGTTCCATGTCGTCGAGGCCCGCCATCACGCGGCCTTTCTCGACGACGATGTCGTCGTCCACCATGCAGGCGTACTTGACGACGATGGAAGTTCCCTTCTCGGGCTTCTCCTTCGCTTTCGCCTGAAAGTTCGCCCTCACATACTTCCCTTTCGAAGCGAACGAGTCCTGCACCCGGACCGAGACCTTCGAGATCGTGAACGCCGCGTCCGCGGACGGGCTCGGGGTCGTATCGGCGCCCCCTGCCTTCTCCGCCGGCGCCGGAGCCGCTTCGACGAGCGCCGAGCCAGGAGCCCCCACCGCGCTCAGCCGAATGATGAACTCGGGCTCGCGCATGCTCCCTTCCTCGGTGAGGCTGCTCTCTCTGAAGCCGTTCTTCTCGTCGGGCAGTAGCTTCCCGTTGAACACGATGGGCTTTCCTTTGCCCATCGTCGCGAGCGCCTCGTAGAGCTTCGATCCCTGCGGGACGAGCGTGCGGTCGACGATGTCGGACAGGGCGTTGTTCCAAGTCTTCACGTGCACGTCGCCACACGGCAGCTTGATCTCGACGATGGCCTTGCCATCGCCCGTCGTCCTCAATTGGCCGAGCGTACCCGTCCAGCCCGTGACGATTCCGTCCTTCACCGCTGCCTGAAGGGCGAGCTTCCGTTCCGTGCGCAGCTTCGACAGCTGTAGCTCGTTCTGACCGCCGGCCTTCGCTTCTTTGTACTTCTTCGCGCTCGTCTCTACCGCGATGCAGAAGTCCTTCTCGCTCTGCGGGAGCCCGGCGTACGGATCGCCTCCGCCTCCTTCGGCCTTCTTCCCGCCGCTACCCACGGCGGCGAGCAGCAGCACCGCGAGCCCGGCGATCGTGATCGAGATCCTCGGACCGTCACGCATCATTCTCCCTCTCCTCTCCTCGGACGCGCATTCGCGAGGAAGCGCGCGCAGACGTGAGCCGTGACCGAGCATCCGAGGTCGACGACGTCGAACGTGCCCGGCACGATCGATGTAAGCTGCATACATTCGAAGCCAAGAACGTCGACCAGCGCGATGCCGAGCCAGAGTCGTCGTGAAGGCCGCGACGCGTCGAACCACACGATCGCCACGAACGCGGTGACCGAGTACGCCCACACCGCGTCCGCGAAGTGATTCAGAAAGGCGTCGGGGAGCGCGACCGGCGGTGGCCGCTGGCCGACTCCGAGCAGCGAGAGGGCGATGACGTTCGGCCGCCAGAGCACGTACGACGCCGCTCCGAGGAGGATGGGAAGTCCGACGTGCACGACCAGCAGGGTCGTTCGGAGTCGCGCCGTCGCCCGACATCCGCCGGTCGCCGCCGAGCATCGTCTCAAAGGAGCGCGTGCGCCTTCGCAGGAGAGCGTGCCCGACCTCGCCTCCGCAGACCAGCCCCCGCTCGAGGTCATGGGAGACGGATCTACGGAGGGTCTGCGACGGAACGGGTCGCAGCGAATGTCGAAGTCGCTGCCGCGCTAGCGGCCACGGGCCGTGCCCGCGACGAGGCACTCGAAGAAGAACGAAAAGCGTGGGACGCTCGCCGAGAGCCCCAGGTAGAAGCGAGGCCCCATGCGCCGATGGTTCGTCTGCACGCTCGGTCCCGTCATCCTCGCGCACTGCACGCACGAGCGCGCGGCGGAGCGCACGCCGCCGGTGGTCGTCGCCGTACGGACGATCGACGCGGGCGCCCCTCCTCCGGAGCCGTCTGCTCGCGAGTCGCCCGACGAGCCTTCGACGCAGCCCGCGGGGTTCGGCCGCTCGATCCCCGGCGACTGCCGTGCAGCGGAGGCCGATGCCAAGAAGGTCGCCGAGTCGATGAAGCCGTCGACCAGGCCGATCGACCTCGACGGCGACGGCACGCCCGACTGCATGTTCTCGAGGTGCATCACGACCAACTGCAGGACGCTGCTCTACCTCGTCGAGTCGGGACACGTGCGCCTCGTCGGCGACCTGACGACGAGCTTCCTGAACGAGCCGCACTGCACCGCCTCGCCGACCTCGGCGCCGCGCCCGGACGGCGGGCTGTGCCGTCTCAGCGTCTACGAGCACATGATCCACGGCGAGGAGCAGCAGTACTTCTACGAGTACGCGGATGGCGCTTACAGGAAGGTGGGCGTCGGTGAGCTGACCGGTCGGCCGCGGCGGTTGCCGTAACGGCTCGGGCCGGCATGTGACGTGGCCCGGCCATGGGGTCACGCCGGCGAAGTGGACGGGATCACGCGCGACGGCCTCTGGCACACGTGTGGCTCATCCGGCCGCGCTGACCGGAGGGGGTCGGGTGCTAGGATGCAACGCATCGTGCGATCGGGATCGGGTACGCGGTCGAGTCGCGTCAGCGTGCGCTACGAGGTCGTGCTTCGCATCGAAGCCTGGGAGCTCCCCGAGGAGCCGATGCCCGAGTCGCTGATCCACGACCAGGCCGTCGAGCTCCTCAAGGCCCTGCTCAGCGCATGGGCCGCGCGCGTCGGCTCGACGATGGTCACACGCAACCTCGCCGTGCGTTGGGATCCAGAGCACCCCAACGTCGGCGTCGATCCCGACGTGTCCGTCTTCTCGCCTCCCCCGCCGCGCGACGACGCCGCCGACGTCACGAGCGTACGCACCTGGCTCGAGGGGCACGCTCCGCCGATCCTCGCCGTCGAGGTCGTCAGCGACGGCAATCCTCGGAAGGACTACGTCCTTGCGCCCGACAAGTACGCGGCCAGCGGGACCCGCGAGCTCTGGATCTTCGATCCCAAGCTCGCAGGTCCGACCGCGCATGGCGGTCCCTTCCGCCTCCAGATCTGGAGCCGCGACGAAGACGGTGACCTCGTCCGCGTCTACGCCGGCGAAGGGCCCGCGCGCTCGCCCGTGCTCGGCGCTTACCTCGTCGTCGTCGACGAGGGACACAAGCTCCGCATCGCCGACGACTTCGAGGCGACGCGCTTCTGGCTCACTCCCGAGGAAGCCGAGCGCGCTGCAAAGGAAGCCGAGCGCGCTGCAAAGGAAGCGGCTCTTGCCCGCGTGAAGGAGCTCGAAGCTCGACTCGCCGGAAGCGAGAAGGGCTGAGGGCACGACGACGTCCCCCGATTGGACGTAATCGCCTTCGGTTCGTCCGCCTCGGGCCAGGCGTGATCTGGCCCGGCCATGAGGTCAGCCGGCGAAGTTGGCGGGATCACGCGCGACGACCTCTGGCACACGCATGGCTCATCCGGTCGCGGTGGTCGGAGGAGGCCAGGTGCTAGGATGCAACGCATCGTGCGATCGGGATCGGGATCGGGGACACGGTCGAGCCGCGTCGGCGTGCGCTACGAGGTCGTGCCTCGCGTCGACGCCTGGGAGCTCCCCGAGGAGCCGATGCCCGAGTCGCTGATCCACGACCAGGCCGTCGAGCTCCTCAAGGCCCTGCTCAGCGCATGGGCCGCGCGCGTCGGCTCGACGATGGTCACACGCAACCTCGCCGTGCGTTGGGATCCAGAGCACCCCAACGTCGGCGTCGATCCCGACGTGTCCGTCTTCTCGCCTCCCCCGCCGCGCGACGACGCCGCCGACGTCACGAGCGTACGCACCTGGCTCGAGGGGCACGCTCCGCCGATCCTCGCCGTCGAGGTCGTCAGCGACGGCAATCCTCGGAAGGACTACGTCCTTGCGCCCGACAAGTACGCGGCCAGCGGGACCCGCGAGCTCTGGATCTTCGATCCCAAGCTCGCAGGTCCGACCGCGCATGGCGGTCCCTTCCGCCTCCAGATCTGGAGCCGCGACGAAGACGGTGACCTCGTCCGCGTCTACGCCGGCGAAGGGCCCGCGCGCTCGCCCGTGCTCGGCGCCTACCTCGTCGTGGTCGACGAAGGACACAAGCTCCGCATCGCCGACGACTTCGAAGCGACGCGCTTCTGGCTCACTACCGAAGAAGCCGAGCGCGCTGCCAAAGAAGCCGAGCGTGCCGCGAAGGAGGCCGAACGTGCTGCGAAGGAGGCCGAGCGCGCCGCCAAAGAAGCGGCTCTCGCACGCGTGAAGGAGCTCGAAGCCCGACTCGCCAAAGGCGCGAAGGGCTGACGTCTGCCATCGACCTCGAACACCGACCGCGCGCGCTCGGTCGACGACGCCGCGGCGCCTCGCGGCAGCGCCTCGTCCCCGAAAGGCGGGCGGCACCACTCTTGCGTTCCCGAGCTCGCACGAACAGCGAAGGAGTGGTGATGGCCGCGAAGAAGAAGACCGCGCGCTCTCGGCCGGGTCGGTCGAGGCGCGTCTCGGAGAAGACGCGACGCAGCGCCGAGCGCGCGTACGCCAAAGGCCAAGCCGAGCACGGCGGCGCGATCGGGATGCCCTCTGCTCCGTCACCGCGACGCTCGAAGGCCGTCCGCAAGGCGCTGAAACGCATGCCCCGCAGCTCCGCTTCGCGGCAGGCGCTCTCACGCCAAGCGCGTGAAGCATGGAAGGCACGCCGCGAAGAAGGCGAAATCACGCCCGAGCCGCGCGTCCGTGCACGGGCGCCGAAGTCGAAGCGTGCGCGCACGGGCGCCAAGAAGCGCGCAGGCGCCGAGAAGCGCGCCGGAGCGAGCGCGAAGAAGCGCACCGGAACGCCGGCGAAGACGCGCACGCGCGCCAAGACGCCGTCGAAGAAGCGCCGCGCAACCCGCACGAAGAAGCGCGGAGCCGCCCGCGCCAAACCGCGCGGATAGGCTTTCCCCGAACGAACAGCCCACACGCCACGCTCCACTCTCCACGCCGCGCGCCTCCACCCGGGATGCGCCGGGCATGCGCGGCCGCGATCGGCGCGGCATCGAGCCGCCCCCGAATGCCTTAGGATGCGCGGCATGGGGCAACGTGGAGCACACGAGACGTTCATCGCCATCGTCAGCGCCTTCGTCGCTCAGAAGCGGTGGACGCAGGCGGCGCTCGCGCGCCGAGCCGGCGTGAGCACCGAGGCGATCCGCAAGCACCTGCGGCAGATGCAGAAGGACGGGTGGCCGCTCGAGGAGCACAAGGATCACCCGCACATCGTCTGGCGGATGCCGCAGAGCTGGTACCCGGGTGTCCTCGCGCTCGAGGCCGAGCACGTGCCCGACCTCTTGCGTCTGCTCGCGCGAGCGCCTCGCAGCGCCGGACGCGATCGGCTCCTCAAGATGCTCCAGCAACGGCTCCCGCTCCGTAACCCCGGGCCTCCCTTCGACGTCGCCGTCCGGGCGCCCGAGCTCTCGCCCGAAGAGGAGCAATGGATCGCGCTCCTCGAAGACTCCGCGGCGCGGAAGATCGCCGTGCGCATGCACTACACCACCGCGAGCCGGCGCGACGACGCCACACGCCACGTCTCCGTGCATCGCGTCGAGGTCGGCGCCTACCCGCGGTTCATCGCGACGTGCCACAACAGCGGACGGCTCAAGTGGTTCCGCGTGGCAGGAGTGTCACACGCCGTCCTCGACAAGACCCAGCCGTACCGCGAGGCCGATCCGGAGAAGGTCGCCGCATTCGAGCGCGACACCGTAGGCGGCTTCCACGTCGAAGGTCCGCCCGTGCGCTGCACGTTCTTCGTCCGGCAGCCCGAGGCCGCATGGGTGAAGCGCAACCTCCTCCGCGGGATGAAGTACGAGCCCGCCGACGACGGCATCCGCGTGTCGATCGACACGGCCGCCGTCCACGTCGTCGCGCGGTTCGTCGTGCAGCTCGGCGAGGCGGCGTGGCCGGAGACGCCGGAGCTCGCGCAGCGCGTGGCGACGCTCGCGCAGGGCGCCTTCAGGAACGCGACGTCCGAGCGCGCTCCGGGCGCCGCCGTCACGTCGTGACGCGCCTGCCGTGCGACGCTTCACGTGTCGCTCCGGCCGCCGTCACCGCATGAAGCTCGGACGGCCGACGTCGACCATCGACTTCGCCATCACGCTGCCCGGCAGCACGCGGACGACCGCATCACGCAGGGCGCAGACCCACGGGCTCTCGATCGACGCCGCGCGCGCGTTCCGCCGCGCGAGCGCGACGATCTTGCGCGTCCGCGCGCTTCGCTCCGCCTCGTAGTGACGAAGCGCTCGCTCCACGTCCGGCGCCGACGCGAGCGCTCGGCCGAGGACGACCGCGTCTTCGAGCGCCTGCGCTGCGCCCTGTCCCGCATGCGGGAGCATCGGGTGGGCCGCGTCGCCGAGCAAGGTCGCGCGACCTCGCCCCCACGCTCGGAGAGGCGCGCGCTCGAAGAGCTCGTCGTAGCGGAGGTCGGACGGATCGGTCGCCTCCACGATCGCGCTGAAGGAGGCGTGGAAGCCCTCGAGCACGCGATCGAGCGCGGCGCGCCGATTCGCGGGCGGCGTGCGCATGCACACGTACCAGTAGACGGTGTCCGGCGCCGCGCGCGAGACGCCGGCTTCGCAGCCGGTGCCGAGGTACTGCGCGCCCGTCGCCTCACCGAGCACGCCGGTGACGCCACGCGCGACTCCACGGAACGCCGCGAGGCCGCTCGGCCACGGAGGAGGATCGTCCGGGTGGAGCGACGCGCGGATCGCGGAACGGACGCCGTCGGCGCCGACGAGGACGTCGCCCGTCCGGACCGAGCCGTCCGCGAGGTGCAGGCGCACGAAGCCGTCGCCGAGCTCGACGCCGCGCGCCTCCACACCGAGCTCGAGCACGTCCTCGGAGAGCGCGGCGAGCAAAGCGCCGTGGACGACAGGCCGGAGCGCGCACACCGTCGGCTCGCCGAGCTTCGCCTGGATGGGCGCGAGATCGATCCGCTTGAGCACGGTGCCGTCCGGACGGCGAACCTCGGCCTGCGTCGCGACCGCGCCGCCCTGCACGACCGCATCGGCGACACCGAGCGCACGCAGCGCGGCCATCGCGTTCGGGGCGAGCAACAGCGCGAACCCGAGCTCGCGCGGCGTCTGCGCGCGCTCGAGCACGCGCACGTTCCAGCCTGCGGCGCGCAGCGCGACCGCCGCGGCGAGCCCGCCGATCCCGGCGCCGATGATGAGGGCCTGACGCGACACGATCGGGGACGCTGCATCGTTCGTGCGATCGAAGCAAGCTCATGAGACTGGCCCGGGCCACCCCGGTCCTGGCCCGGGCCATGGGGTCACGACGCGATTCTCGAAGGATGTCGCGACGCGTCGCGTGGCACGCTCGTCGCTAATGCGCGCGCAGTGACCTCGACGCGCGATCCTCGCGACATCCGCTTCGACCGCGGAACGCTCGAGCTCGGCAGAGAGGCCGCCGGCCTCGTCGACGGCGCCTGGGACCCGCGGAGCGAATCGCATCGCATCGCCGCTCACCGGTTCGCGGAGCTCGTGGAGAGAGCGGACGCGCAGGGCAAGAAGCTGCGCGGCGATCTACGCGACGCATGGGAACGACGCCCGCGGGACGTGACCGGGCTCGAGCTGCGCCCGTACCAGGCGGAGGCGCTCGCTTCGTGGGCGGCCTTCTCCCATCGCGGCGTCGTCGCGCTGCCGACCGGCGCAGGAAAGACGCGCGTCGCGATCGGCGCGCTCTTCATGACCGGCCTCCCGACGGCGATCCTCTGCCCGACGCGCGCGCTCGCCGTCGCGTGGGTCGAGGAGCTGCGCCGTCACCTCGGAGGCGAGCCCGTCGGCCTCGTGGGCGACGGGCAGCGCACGCTCGAGCGCGTCACCGTCTTCACGTTCGAGAGCGCCTACCGGTACATGGACGTCGTCGGCGATCGCTTCGGGCTGCTCGTCGTCGACGAGGTGCACCACTTCGGCAGCGGCGCGCGGATCGAGGCGCTCGAGGCGTCGCCGGCGATCGCTCGCCTGGGGCTGACGGCGACCGCGCCCGAGCCCGGATCGGAGGCCGCCGCACGGATCGAGGCGCTCGTCGGACGCGTCGTCTACGAGATGGACTACCGCGACCTCGCGGGTAAGCACCTCGCGCCGGTGAGCTTCGTGCGGATCCCCGTCCGCCTCGATCCCGACGAGCGCGCCGAATACACGGAGTGCATGCGCGCCTACCTCGAGATGCGGCGCGCGTTCATGCGCATGCACCCCGGCGCGGACGTCGCGACGATGCTCCGCGGGCTCGGTCGAACGCCGGAGGGCCGCCGCGCGCTCCGCGACAGGGCGCGCGCCCTCGAGCTCGCGAGCTTTCCGCGCGCCAAGCGGAGGCTGCTCCGGACCGTGCTCGAACGGCATCGCGACGACCGCACGATCGTGTTCACCGCGTTCGCGGAGAACGCCTACGCGATCGCGCAGGACGACCTCGTCCCCGTCATCACGAGCGAGACGCCCGCACGCGAGCGCAGCGAGATCCTCGCCGACTTCCGCGACGGGAGGGTGCGCGCGATCGTCTCCGCGCGCGTCCTCAACGAGGGCATCGACGTCCCGGACGCACGCGTCGCGATCATCGTCGCCGGCATGCTCGGCGTGCGCGAGCACGTCCAGCGCATCGGGCGCGTGCTTCGCCCCGCGCCGGGCAAACGGGCGCTCGTCTACGAGCTCGTCACGCTCCATACCTCCGACGCATGGCAGGCGATCGCGCGAGGCAAGAATGGTCCCCGCTAGGCTCATCGACTACGAGCGGACCGAGGACGGCCGCCTGATCCCGCGCTGGCTCCAGCCGCGCGACGACGTCTGGCTGCGCGAGCTCGCGGCCGAAGCGGCGGCGGCGGGCGGTCGTCCCATGCACGAGGTCGACGAGCGGATCGTCGACGTCGTCACGCCCGTGGCGAGGCGGCACGGCGCCGGACGACGAACGGTCGCGGCGGTGTGGGCCATCGAGAAGCGACGCTGGACGAGCCGCATCGACGCTCCCGTCGCGCCGCGGAAGATCCGTCGCACGGTCTTCCGGCTCGCGGCCGAACGCAGTCACGAGGAGGCGCTCGCGACGGCCGCCGCGGAGCTCGGGATGGATGAGTCGCGCATCCGAGCTTGCCTCTTCGCCGACCGGACGCGCGCGCGGCTGCTCGTGCCGCCGGACCGTGCCGCGACGGAGGCCGAGCTGCGCGACGCGTACAACCTCGCGCTCGTCCAATCGCTCCTCGTGCGCGCGACCGAGGTGACGGCCGACGTACGCGCGCACCTGCGACACGTCGTCGGTCACGCGAAGCTCCTCGGCTTGATGGCGACGTTCTCGGAGGCCGAAGACGGCGCGACACGCGCGACGCTCTCGGGCCCGCTCGCGCTCTTCCACGACACGGTGAAGTACGGCAACGCGCTCGCGCGATGGTTCCCGTCGCTCGTCTCGACGCCCGGATGGGCGCTCGACGCGCGCGTCGTCCTCGGCGGCGAGACTTCGCGCCTCTCGCTCGACGCGAGCGCGCCCCTTCCCCGGACGCACGCCCTGCCGCGCGCTCACGACAGCCGTCTCGAGGCACGGCTCGAGATGGATCTCCGCCGTCACGCGCTTCCCTGGCGCATCGAGCGCGAGGTCGCCGTCGTCCGCGCACGCGCGCGCGGCTCCGGCGGCGTCCGGCTGTTCTTTCCCGACTTCGCCCTGACCTCCGAGCGCGGGCGGGTGCTCGTCGAGGTCGTCGGCTACTGGACGCCGGAGTACCTCGCGGACAAGTGCGCGCTGCTCGAGGCTGCGGACGTGCCCATCGTGCTCTGCGTCGACGCGCGCCACGCGGGCGGGACGCTGGCCGATCATCCGGCCGTCGTCACGTTCGAGAAACGGGTCGACGTCGGACGGCTCGTCGAGGCGTGCGAGCGTGCGCTCGCGTCGCATCGCGCACCGCTCACCGCGGCCGCGGGCGGGGCCGGAGTGACGAACGGTGCGATGGCCGCGCCGTGACCGACGGCCTCAGGAGCCTCAGGACTCGATCTCTGCTTCCTCCAGCTCGATCTCCTCGACCTTCGGGACGGGCGGCGGCGGCGGTCGCACGGAGAGGATCTTCACGCGGTACTCGATGTCCTTGCCGGCGAGCGGGTGCACCACCTTCGCGGTGATGGTGTCGTCCTTCACCTCGAGGACCTCGAGCTTCACGGGCGTCCCCGTCGGGCTCTTCGCCTCGAACTGCGCACCGATCTCGATCTTCGCGTCCGAAGGGAACGACGAGCGCGGGACCGTCATCCGAGGCGCCGAGTCTTCCGTGCCGAAGGCCTCCGCGGCGGGGATGACACCGCTCTTTTCCTCACCCACCGCCATGCCCTCGAGCTGGGACTCCAACGCGCGCAGGATCTGCCCCTGGCCGTGCCGATACTCGACCGGCCCGGTCTTGCTCGACGACTCGATGATCTCGCCCCCCTTCACCCGCAGCTCACAGTCGATCCGAACGATTCGTCCCTCGGCCACGTTCATGGCCCGAAGGTACCTTGAGCTGTGCCATGCGCAATGGGGGACCGCGCGGGGGTGGGATTTGCGGTCCGCAGCCGGCACGCGGGCGGCAGCCCTCGATGGCGGCGGCCCGCAATCTTGCGCGAACTGACACCGAAGCGAGCCTCGGAGCGGGCTCGACGCTAAAACAGTACCCTCGCGTCGAAAAGCGAGCGTCCTCGTCGCGCTGGCTCGATCCCTGCTTCGTTCGTCGGCATGGCTCGGGGCATGGCTCGGATGGGTCGGTCGCCTTCGCCGGTCATCGTGGTTCGTCCGCGGCCCGCGAAGCCGACCGCGAATAGGCGCGTGGCGCGGCGAAGGACGCGAGCCCCGCGGTGGTTGTGGGTGATTCACCTCACGGCCGGCGTCGCGACGCTGTTTGCCGTCTTGGCGTACGCGCGCCTGCTCCCGGACGACGGGCCGCTGAAGTTCCTGTCGTTCGCCGAGAGCTGGTTCGTCATGGAGCCTCAGGTGGAGCCGACCGTCTTGCAGGCACCGGCGGCGCCTTCGCCGTTGGCCACGCCCTCGACGGCGGTGCCGCACGCCTTCGAGCCGACGGCGGCCCCAGCGACGGTCATGCTGGAGGGCGACGCTTCCGAGCCTTCCGAGCCTGAAAGTACGCTCGCGGAGGAGGCGCCGGCGCCGAGCGCGAAGCAGGCGAAGGCGCGGGGGACGCGTGCGGCCGAGGGCAAGACGAAGGCGGAGAAGAAGTCGAAAGCCTCCGCGCGGGCGAGCTCGTCTTCGGGGTCGATGAAGGAGGAGGCGTCGTCGACGAAGCATGCCCGCAGCGCTCGCGCGCCCAAGCGGAGCACGTCGGCCACGCAAAGCACGAAGAGCCGCACGACGAGCCGCCCGACGCCGAAGCGTGACCCCGAGCTCGAGGCCGCCGCGGCGCTGCTCGAGAGGGCGCTGAGCGAGAAGACGATCGATTAGCGCGGTCCGGTCCGCCCACGCTTCGTCACCAGGCGTAGGTCCGCGTTTCTCCCGGACCATTCGATTCTGGTAACGTACCAGTCGTGAAGCGTGCCGTGGCAGCCCTGCGATCCCTCGTCCTAGCCGCCGTGGTCTCGGCTCCGCTGACGGTCGTTTCCGCGCCGGCGTTGGCCGCGCCGCCGGTGGCGAAGGACGCCGGTCTCCTCGCGGAGGGCCTCGAGCTGGCGAAGGCGGGCAAGTTCGAAGCGGCGCTCGCGAAGTTCGAAGAGGCCTACTCCCTCGCGCGCACCGGAACGAACGTCTACAACATGGCGCGCATGGAGCACGCCCTCGGCCGGCACGCCCTCGCGCTGCACCACTACCGCGAGGCGCTCCGCGATGCGGCGCTCGCCCCCGAGTCACGACGCGACGCCGAGCGCGCGATCGAAGAGCTGAAGACGAAGATCGCCGTCATCGCCTTCGACGTCCCCGCCGGCGCGACGACGACGCTCGACGGAAACGAGATCAATCCATCCTCCACCGTGGAGGTCGTCCCCGGGCGTCACATCGTGAAGATCAAGCTCGGCGGCTCGGTGAAGAGCTCCGACGTCACCGCCCCCGCCGGCGTCGTGACGACGGTGAAGCTCCGTTTCGACGATCCCGGCATGACACAGGAGCCCGCACCCCCTGCCGACGATCGGACGACGCCGCAGAAGAACGAAGGCTTTTTCACGACCAAGAACGTCGTCGCCGGCTCGCTCGGCGTGCTCGGCCTCGCCGCGGCCGGCATCGGCGTGGGCTTCCTCGCCTCGTCCGAGGGCAAGCTCTCGGACGCCGAGAGCTTCGACCGAAGCATCCCGGGCGGCGCATGCACCGCCCTCGAGACGTGCAGGCAATACGACGCCCTGCTCGACGACGCGCGCGACAGCCGCGGCATCGCCACCGTGTCGTTCATCGCCGCAGGCGTGCTCGTGGGCGGGGCGATCGCCGCCTTCACGCTCTGGCCGTCGGAGAGCAAGGAGCGTGCGGGCTCGGCTTCGCCTCGGATCCGTCCGCTGCTCGGACCGATCAGCGGGCTGACGGGAGCGTTCTAGAGGTATTGGCGATGCGCGTTCGATCGGTCACATCGACTTTGCTCTTCGGTTCGCTCGCCGCGCTCGTTCACTGTTCGTCGATCGACGATCCCTGCGACGACCAAGGGAACTGCAGACTGGCATCGACGAGCGGTGACGCTTCGGGCATCGACGCCAACGCACCCGACGTACCCGACGTTCCGGCCCCGCCCGGCTGCGACGAGTCGGCCGACGCGACCGCGGCCGAAGCGCAAGGTTGTGTCGTCGACACCTTCGCCGTCTTCGTCGACGGCTCCGGAGGGAACGACACGAACGACGGCACCAAAGCAGCGCCGCTCGCGACCATCGGCGCGGCTCTGACCAAGGCGGCCGCGCAGGGCAAGCGACGCGTGTACGTCTGCGGCTCGGGCACCTACGCCGAGCACGTCGAGGTCGCGAGCGCCA
>CALFEQ010000197.1 GCA_937949945.1 uncultured Myxococcales bacterium | reverse complement strand
TCAGTGCCGGAGGAGGGAGTCGAACCCCCGACCTAGCGCGTATGAAACGCCCGCTCTGACCAACTGAGCTACTCCGGCGGCCGGGTTGGCTTTGGAAGGAGCAGCCTTCTAAACCGATGCCTTCCCGTTGGCAAGCCCGTCGGTGAGGCCGCGGGCCCTACCCTACTTCACGACCGGGTTCTTCGCGGTGAACGGGGCCCGGATGCGGAGGCTCGTGCGGCCGCCTTCGCGGAGGGCCGGGGGGAGCGGGTCGAACGGGGCGGCTCGGCGGATGGCCTCGGCGCAGTTGCGGTCGAACTCGTCGATGCCGCTCGGGCGGACCGGGGGCCAGCTCACCTTCACGCTGCCGTCGAGGGCGATCGTGAACTCGAGGATGACCGTGCCTTGCTTGAGCTCGAGGAGCGCGCTCCTCGGGAAGGCGTTGGCCCAGAGCGGGTGGACCTTCGCGTGGACCTTCCGCAGGTAGGGCATCAGCTTCGGGTCGGTCGCGTTCCAGTCGATGATGTCGCCGTCGCCCGAGCCGAGCGGGCGCGCGGTCGATGCGCCCGGGGTCGTGCCGCCGCCGGCGCCCGGGTTGGGCGCGGGGCCGCCCGAGCCTCCGCGGCCCTCGCCGGGCAGGCCGCCGGCCATGCTCGCGTGGACGAGGCTCCGCACCGTGTTCGCGACCTCCTGCTCGCTGTCGACGGTGTCGTTCGGGCGGCCTCGCCAGATGCCGGGGATCGTGGGCGCGGCCTCCGTGACCGCCGGGCGTGCGTGCATGATGCGGGCGCCCTGATGGTGATCCGCGCCCGGCTTCGCGTCGCGCAGGCCGAGGCCCGGGCTCGCGAGGAGCTGCCCTGCCCGCGCCGCGCCGGGCGTCGCGCCCGGGGCCGGCTCGTCGGGCTCGCCCGAGCCGGGGCGGCCGCCGAGGACCGAAGGCGCGCCCGAACGAAGGGAGCCGCGGCTCGGATCGGACGGCGAGTCCGGCCTGCGCTCGGGGACGTGGCCCGTGCCGGAGGCGAGGAACGTGAGCTCCATCGGGTGCGTCGTCGAGCGACGGTCTTCGTACGTCGTGCGGTGCCGCGCCGTCTTCAGGCGCTGCACCTGATCGCGATCGAGGCGGCTCAAGAGATCCGTGTTCAGCCGCAGCCGGTCGTCCATCGCGGCGAGGTTCGTCGCGCGCGGGCCGGTCGGGTCGCCTCCCATGCCCGGCGCGCCCGTGTCGATGCGCGCGATCGCGGCGCCCCCGAACGTCGACGGCTCGGCGCCCTCCGGGACCACCTCCTCGTCCGCGAGCAGCGTCCCTTCGGACATGCCCGGGAGCTCGATGGCGATGACCTCCGCGGGCGGGTCCACGCGCTGCGCTTCGGCGTCTCGCGCTTCTCGCGTCGCGATCGACCGATAGGCGGCCCACGCGGCGATGCCGATCACGGCGACGTGAGCGACGAGCGATCCCATCAGGGACCAGGTGGCCTTCGCCGGAATGAAGCTTCGTACTGCCAAGGCCAAGGCTCGCCCTCGTCCGGGGGTTACTGGAAGAGCGTACGCATTTGTCCGCGCGGCGCCATGGTTGGACGGATCGCGCGGCCCGCCGATACACACGCACACGCGCCGTGCGGCGCGCGGGCCGCACGGCGGAGCTCTTCGTGATCACGTCCGGACCGTGATCACGTCCACGACGCGAGCACGTTCACGTCGCGACGGCGCCGCGATCACGCCGCGCCGAAACGCCGGCGGAACCGCCGCTCGGCGTTCGCGGTCGTCGCCTCGCAGAGCGCCTCGAACGGGATGCCGCGGAGCTCGGCGACCCGCCGCGCGGTGTGGACGACGTACGCCGGCTCGCACGGCTTTCCGCGCAGCGGCACCGGGGCGAGGTACGGGCTGTCGGTCTCGACGAGGATGCGATCGAGGGGCGCCCACCGCGCGACGTCCTGGACGGCTTCTGCGCGCTTGAACGTGACGATGCCGGAGAAGGAGATGTCGAAATCGAGATCGAGCGCGCGCTCGGCGAAGGCGCGGTCCTCGCTGAAGCAGTGGATGACGCCGCCGACGTCGCGCGCTCCTTCGCGCTCGAGGATGTCGAGCGTGTCGGCCGGCGCCTCGCGCGTGTGCACGACGATGGGCTTCCCGAGCTCGCGCGCGAGGCCGATGAGGCGGGCGAAGACCTCGCGCTGCTTGTCGCGAGGCGAGTGATCGTAGTGGTAGTCGAGGCCGATCTCGCCGACCGCGACGACCTCCGGCTCGGAGGCGAGCGCGCGGAGCTCGGAGAGGAGCGCGTCGTCGAGCGTGACCGCGTCGTGCGGATGGACGCCGACGGCAGAGCCCACCCGGTCGGGCAACCGCTTCGCGAGCGCGACCGCTGCGCGCGCCGGGTCCAGGTTCTGCCCGACTCCGACGACGACGAAGCCGCGGACGCCGGCTTCCTCCGCGCGCGCGAGGACCTCGTCCGGGCCCTGCGGGAAGTACTGAGGGTCGAGGTGACAGTGCGTATCGACGAGCGCCGTGGCCCCGGCCATGGGCATGCCGTATCGTACCCGCTCGTGAGCCTCAGCGAAGAGCGCTTTCGTGAGCTGGTCGACGCTCGCGGCCTGCTCCGCGCGGGCGCGCTCGCGCCGCCGGACCGCGGCGCCGCGTACACGGTGTTCGCCCAGCGCGACGACGCCGTGCTCGACATCGCGACGATCCGCTCTCACGCCTCGCGCTTCTTCGGCGCGAAGCTCGGGCTCACCGTCGAGAAGCGATACGGCGCGACCGCACCCGCGGTGGACGCCGCACGCGTCGTGCTCGCCTGCGACGACGGGACGGCGAGCGGCACCCGCCTCTGCTTCGGCCGGCCGGCGACTCCGGACGACTGGGCCGCGGCGACCGCCGCCGAGAGCGCCCAGCAGTCGAGCGGCATGTCGCTCCTCGCCCAGCGCTGCCGCACCGTCTGGCTCGTCACGCGCGAGACCGACGACGACCGCGTCGCGCTCACCATCGCCGCGATCTTCGCGAGCACGCTCCTCGGCCCGATCCTCTCGCCCGCGGGCGACGAGCTCTTCGGCGTCCGCACCGCACGCCTCAAGCTCGAGGGCCGGCCGTCTCCGTACCGATGAGACGATGAACCGGCGATCAGCCCGAGAGGCTCTCGCAGTAGGTCGCGTACGCGCGGCCTTTGACGGTGCCGAGCTCGAAGGTCGCGTCGACCTCGATCTCCACCGACGTGTCGCCGTCGATCTCGACGATCGTGATCGTCGCCTCCGTCGCCTTCCGGAACGGCGCGCCCTCCGAGAACTGATCGCCCGTGAAGTCGAAGTACGTGACCGCGACGCCGTCGGCGAGGGTGAACGTCTCGCCCGGCTTGCCCCGCGGGACGTTGGCCACGATGAGCGTGTTCTGCGGCGTCGGCGACGTCTCGTCCGGACACGCCGGATCGCCGCCGAGATGGGCCTCGAGGTAGATGGTCTTCTCCCCTCCCTCCGTGTCGTTCCCGAACTGCGCGCGATCGAGCGTCCGCGTGACCGCTCCCATCGACGCCTCGAGCGACGTCTTCCTCGTCGGCGCAGGCGTCGTCGGGGCGCCCGATGCGTCGCCCGGCTCCGGCGGGCTGTCGCCCTCGTCCTCGCGCGACGCGTCTCGCCTGCGCGCGTCCCCGCCCGCGTCGGCGGACGGCGACGGATCGCCTGTCGAAGACTCGGTGCTGGTGCACGCGATGGCGGCGACGAGGACGGCGACGGAGAACGAGAGCGAACGGCGCATGAGCCCTTCACTCTAGCACCGAACCGCGCGCCTTCCCGGCGGCGGCCGCGTCCGCTCCGTCTCCCCCGCCCCCGCCGTCGCCCTCGCCCCGCGCCGCGCTCCTCACCGGCCGGCGGAACATGAGCACGAGCACCGCCGTCCGGACCGCCCAGTCCGTCGTCGATCCGATCCACACGCCGACGAGGCCGAGCGCGGCGACGAAGGCGAAGATCCACGTCGCCGCGAGACGCACGAACACCGCGCCGACGAGGCTGACGCCGAGCGCTTGCCGCGTCTTGCCCGCGCCACGCAGCGCCTGCGCGAGCACGACCGCCGTCGCCATGAAGGGCTGCGCGAACGCGAGGACCGGCATCGTCGCGCGGCCGATCGCGAGGACGCGCGGATCGTCGGAGAAGACGGGGAGGATCAGGTCGCGCAGCACGAACGCGCCGATGCCGAACACGGTCAGGGCCGTGACCGCGTAGCGCGTCGCGATCCACGCCGCCCGGCGCGCGTCGGCGGGGTTCTCGGCGCCGAGCTTCTGCGCCACGAGCGCGGCGGCGGCGACGCCGAACCCGTCGGCGGAGAGGAAGCAGATCGACTCGACGCTGATGAGCGACTGGTTCGCCGCCATCGCCGCGTCGCCGAGGCGGGCGGTCATCATCGCGTAGACGACGAAGCCGATGTGATAGAGGACGCGCTCGGCGAACGCGGGAGCCCCGACCCGGAACAGCTCGCGCGTCTCTTCCCTCGTCGACGCGCCCGCCCTCTCCTCCGCCGTGCGGCGCAGGCAGACGACGCGCGAGCGGCTCGTCAGCGCCAGCGTCGCGAGGATCGCCTCGATGCCGAACGTGACCGCCGTGCTGATGCCGGCGCCTCGCGCGCCCATCGCGGGCGCGACGCCCTCCACCCCCAGGATGAGCACGCGATTGAGCGCGATGTGGACGAGGTTCGCGACGACGCCGATCATGAGCGGCGTGCGCGTGTCGCCGCCGGCTTGGAGCGTCGCCACCGAGGTCGCGGCGACGAAGACGAGCGGAGACGCCGCGATCGTCACCCCGAGGTACGCCCGCGCCTCGCCGAGCGCCTCGGGCGAGGTGTTCTCGGCGACGAGCGGCAGGGCCGCGAGGATGAGCGGCGTCGCGGCCGCCAGCACGACGCCGACGCTCACCGCGATGCCGAGCGAGATCCACGCGACGCGACGCGCCGCCGGTCGATCGCCCGCGCCGACGTGACGACCGACGCGCGCGATCGTCCCGACCTCGAACGCCGCGAAGACGCTCCAGATCGACCACTCGAGCGCCCCGCCGATCTGCATCGCCGCGAGCGACGCCTCGCCGTGTCGGCCGAGCATGACGCGGTCGACGACGAAGACGAGCGTCTGCAGGAGCGAGTGCAGGATCGCCGGGAACGCGAGCCGGCGGACCTCGCGGGCCAGGTCTCCGGGCGGGCTGCCTCGGCTCGGTTCGACCTCCTGCCCCCTCGCTGCACCGGACGCCACGGACGGGGCCTTCACGGATGCGGACGATGCCCCGAGTGGCCGCCGGACGCCAGAGGATCAGACGGCCATGCGATCAGACGACGACGAGATCGCTGTACCGCTTGCGGAGCAGCATGCTCGCGAGGTCGACGCCGCACGCATCGCAGTAGTTGAAGCGCTGCGCGAGGCGGTCGAGCGTCGCGCGGGCGACGCGGGCTCGGTGCGTGTCGAGGCCCACGCCTTCGTCGCGGATGAGGATGACGATGTCGCGGGCGATCTTCGCCACCTCGATCCGCTTGTCCGCGAAGATGGCTTCACGCAGGCGCCGCAGGTAGTTCGGGAACACCTGCGCGGCCTCGACCTTCTGCCCGGGGTGATCGATCGCCCACGCGGCGATGGCGCTGATCATCTGCTTGCGCGCGTCCTCGGGGCTGCCCTTGATGTCGAGCAGGCGCTCGACCTCGCGCATCATCGCCTCGTCCGGCTCCTCGTACTCGCCGGTGACGCGGTTGCGGATGCGCTCCTTCTTCACCCAGACGCTGACGTGCTGGACGTAGCGCTCGAACAGGTCGTCGTACTGCTGATCGTCGACGAGCCCGCTCGAGGCGTAGAGCTCCTGCTCCCACGCGTTGAGCAGGCGCGTGAAGAGCGTCTCGCGGAACAGCTTCACGTCGTGATAGCCGCCCGGCTGCGTGTCCTGCTGGAGCCACTCGAACTCCGCCTTGCGCTGACAGAGCTGCTCGATCTCGTCGAGCACCGCGAGCGGCGAGAGACACCGGTAGACGGTCGACTGCGCCGCATCGAGCAGCACCGCGCGCATCTCGCGCGGGCTCGCGCCGATGCGTCCTTCGTAGATCGGGTAGGCGTCGCTCTCTTCGTAGATCTCGCGGATGCCCGCGCGGAGGACCTTCTGCGCGTCGGGATCGAGGCGCTCCGGCGCCCTCCCCGTCGCGTACAGATCCATCTTCTCGATGGCGGTGAGCCCGGAGAGCGCGTTCGACAGCGCGCGCGGGTACTTGTCCGTGTTCGGCTTCCGCATGCGCGTGAGGACGGCGAACTGCGCCGCCACCTCCGTGGCGTGCGGAGCGACGTGCCGCCGGATGTGCGGCACCACGTGCGTGTCGTAGATCTGCTGCTCCTGCACCGCGTTCCGGAGGTACGGCGTGCGGATCAGCTCGAGCCTGCCGCGGAAGCTCGCGAACTCGGGATGCTCGCGGAACGCGTCGAGATGCAGCTCGTTCGCGCTGCCGGTCATCACGCAGTTGAGCTGCACGTTCTGCTGCGTGAGCGACACCTCGCCGGTCTCGATCGAGAGCTGCAGGTACTTGAAGGCGTCGAGCGGTCGCTTGAGCAGATCGCTGAACTCGAGGATGCCGCCGGCGGCGTCGACGAGCTCGCCCTTCGCCTCGTAGAGCGTGACCGCCTGCAGCGACGCGGGGAGCGCGGCGAGCGAGCGGTCCATCGTGAGCTGCCGCTCGGCGGCGTCGACGCTCATCTGCGGGCCGATCGTGACGGCACCGACGCGATAGCGCTGCGAGATGAAGTAGCGCTCCACCTGCACGTGCTTGAGCACCTCGGTGTACGAGCCGTTGTAGCTCGACAACAGCGCCTCGAAGACGGTCTGGCTCTTGTGCGAGAGCTGCCCGCGCAGGATCCAGTCGCTGAAGCCTTCGCTCAGCGGCTCGTTGCGCGACTTCATGAGCCGCTCGAGGAGCTTCTGCCGCTCGTCCACGGGGATGAGGAAGAGCGGGTGGTCGCGCACCTCGACGAGCAGCTTCGCGTCGATCTGATCGTCGGGCAGGTGCGCGTACGAGCCGTAGCTGGCGGGAGAAGGCTGCTCCCTCGACCCGAAGCCGAGGCTGCCTCGGAGCGTCTTCGACGACGGGAAGACCCAGTTGAAGCGGTAGAGCGCGCCCTCGTCGAGCGTCGAGTAGTACTCGAGCGCGCGCATCATGCATGCGACGATGGTGCTCTTCGCCGACCCGTTCGGGCCGTGGAGCAACACGAGCCGGTTCGGCCGTCCCTCACGGACGAAGTTCGAGATGCTCCGGTAGATCTCTTCCTGGACCTGCTCCTGCCCGATGAGCCGGTGATGGCTCTGCGACGGGTCCCACGGCAGATCGAACAGCCGCCACCGGGTGTACTTGCCCCAAGGCTGCTCGACCACGACCGTGCCGAAGTAGTCGAAGCAGTCGCGCAGATAACGGCTCGCGTCGCGCGCGTAACGGACGGGGTCGGTCGCGAACAGATCGAGGTACTCGGAGAAGGAGAGCACCCTCCTCCCCTTCTGGAAGCGCTTCTCGACGCTCTCGGCGACGGCGGCGATCTCCGCCGCTATGCTCGACTTGTCACTATCCGCCTGACCCATCGATGGTGAGGGTACCAGACCCGCGACGAGGGGGGTGTTCAGGCCTCGGGCCTCAGGCCTCAGGCCTCAGTGGGTTCGTTCTCAGCCGCCGCGCACCGAGCTGCCCTCGCCTGCAACACGGTGCGCGTGCCTCTTCATCCCGAAGCCCAGAATTCATCCGGAAGCCCAGAAGCCTCTCGGCAGCGCCCTCTGCCGAAGCGAGCACGGTGCTGCGAGCGTGAGCGCCCGAAGCCGAGGACCGAGGACCGAGGACTGAAAATGGGAGGCCCGCGAGCCCGAGGCCTCTTCGAGGGCTGAGGCCCGAGGCCTGAGGCCTCGAAAGCAAAGGCGGCGGTCGCCAGGGCCACGCGCGGCCCGTGCGACTCGCCGCCTCCTGTCAGCGACCGAGCTCTGCCGAAAGCGTTACTTCACCTTGACGGCGATCGGTCCCTTGCACTGGTCGCCGTTGCAGATGAAGGCCTTGACCGTGCCTTCGCACTTCGCGCCCTTGAACTTCGCAGCGTGCTCGTCGACCGAGACCTTCTCACCCTTGTCCCACTTCCAGGGCGCCTTGTCGTTCGTGTGCCATGGAGCCTTCGCGGTCACCGTGACGTTGCCGTTCGAGCAACTCACGTTCACGAGCTCTTCATCACCAGCGCGCGACTCCGTCGTTGCGAACATGGCAACGAGCGCCGCACCACACGCCACGAGAGAGCCCAGGACCTTCGACACTCGCATCATTCACTCTCCTTCCCGAACTGTCCCCGAACCTGACCGCAATGCTCCACTGACAAGCTTGAGAGGGTCAACGGTTCGCAATCGGCACTCGAGCTTGATTGGTAGGAAGACGACTCAAGCCAGTCGAATCGAAGCTCCCCCAAGGATGAGGTCGTCGACTTCGTTCGACGTTGCTCCCTCCCGAAGCTTCAATCTTTCGTCGCTGTTTTCGTCCTCGCTTCGTCGTCCCGGTCAGCGGACGTAGAGCTCGAGGTACGGCTCCACGTCGGGTGCGGCAGAGCTACCGCTCGCGGGACGAAGGGCGCCGGGAACCGACTCCCCCGACACGCTTTCCGCACCGACCGCGCTCAGAGCAAACGTCGTTCCGGTGCGGGTCTCGTTCTCCGCGACGATGGCGATCCCCTGGTCCTTCGGATCGCGACGGGACCATTTCCGAACCAAATCGCGGACATCCACGCGAACGACGGGACTGCCGCCGGGCGCGACGACCGTGGACGGAGACCGCGTCTCCACGGAGCGCGGCTGCAAGGCCCACGAAACCGATCCGCCCTCCCAAGAATCGATGATCCGGGTCGCGTGTAGGGAAACAGGCTCTGGATCGTCGTCCACGACGCTCGACCGGCGGAGCACGACGTACGCCTCGACGACGTTCGCCGTCTGCGGGACGTCGACGGCGAAGCGAAGGAAGAGCTTGCCCCCGTTCTTGCCGAGCGCGAACACGGGCGGCAGCCCGCCCTTCGAGGGACCGTCGCCGCGCTGCACGTACGCGATGTCGACCGGGCGCGCCACGAGACGCCGAGCGCTGTCGATCGCCGGCTTCACCGACGCCTTCTCGGGCTGACACCGACCCGCCACGCACGCGCTCGCGCCCGCGCACTCGCTCGACGCGGTGCACATCCGTGCGCGCGGCGCGCAACCTCCGAAAAGCACCGTGCTCGCGAGCACGCTCGTCGCAAAGAGGACGTGGAGCGCCACGGGCGGAGCTCGACGCCGCCTCGAGAGGTTCGGAAGAGAGCCCCGAGCTGGCCAGCGCACGGCGGCGAGCTTAGCATGCCGCTCCATGCCCGAGGCTGCAGCCACGGACACCGACAAGCCGCCGCTGCTCCGCGTGCGCGATCTCGTGACGAGCTTCCGCACCGAGCGCGGAGTCTTGCGCGCCGTCGACGAGGTCTCGTTCGACGTTCCCGAAGGCGCGACGGTCGGCATCGTCGGCGAGAGCGGCTGCGGAAAGAGCGTCACCGCGCTGTCGATCCTGCGCCTCATCCCCCATCCCCAGGGCGCCATCGAGCACGGATCGATCGAGCTCCGCGGCAAGGACATCCTGCGCCTCTCCGAGCGCGAGATGCAGTCCATCCGCGGCAACGAGATCTCGATGATCTTCCAGGAGCCGATGACGAGCCTGAACCCCGTCTACACGGTGGGCTCGCAGATCATCGAAGCGATCCGGCTCCACCAGAAGAAGACGCGCCGCGAGGCCCGCGAGCGCGCGGTCGAGATGCTGCGGCTCGTCGGCATCCCCGCGCCCGAGACGAACGTCGACAGCTACCCGCACCAGCTCTCGGGCGGGATGCGCCAGCGCGTGATGATCGCGATGGCGCTCGCGTGCGAGCCGAGCCTGCTCATCGCCGACGAGCCGACGACCGCGCTCGACG
Organism: uncultured Myxococcales bacterium; assembly: GCA_937949945.1. GTDB lineage: Bacteria > Myxococcota_A > Polyangia > Polyangiales > Polyangiaceae > Labilithrix. Next base: position 31,977 of record CALFEQ010000197.1, on the reverse strand, counting down.
TCACGATCCAGGCCCAGATCCTCGACCTCATCACGAAGCTGCGCGACAAGCTCGGGATGGGCGTCGTCCTCATCACGCACGATCTCGGCGTCGTCGCCGAGGTCGCGAGCCACGTCGTCGTCATGTACGCGGGGCGCGTCGTCGAGTGCGCGCCCGTCGGACGCCTCTTCGAGCGCCCGCGGCACCCGTACACGCGCGGCCTGCTCCGGAGCCTCCCGTCGTTCGCCGCTCCGGAGCTCGAGCCCGGCGGCACGCGCAGGCGACGGCTGCCCGTCATCGAGGGCATCGTCCCGGACCTCCTCTCGCTGCCGCCCGGATGCCGCTTCGCCGACCGGTGCCCCATGGTCGTCGACGACTGCCGCACGGCAGAGCCGAGCCTCGAGCCGGTCGACGGGGATCCTCGGCACCTCTCACGCTGCCTCCGCGCGGCGGAGGTCTGATCGGCCGCGCGGGAGCGACGCTTTCCGCGCTTTTTCCGCCGGCGTCCCGACCGGCCGCTCCCGGCGCGTCGAGATCGAGACGTCGGGCCTCGTTTCGGCTACGAAGGAGGCGTGGCCGAGCAGTCGGGGACGAACGAAAGCGCGGGCCAGGCCCGCGCGAAGAGACGCACCCTCGTCGCGACCGAGCAGCTCGGGAAGTACTTCCCCGTGGGCTCGAGCTTCTTCGCGCGCTCGCAGAAGCTCGTGCGCGCCGTCGACGGCGTCTCGCTCCGCGTGCGTCGCGGCGAGACCGTCGGACTCGTCGGCGAGAGCGGCTGCGGCAAGAGCACCCTCGGCAGGCTGATCCTCCGGCTCGTGGAGCCCACGTTCGGGCGGATCGTCTACGACGGGCGCGACATCGTCCCGCTCCGACCCAGCGAGATGCGGCCGCTCAGGCGGAAGATGCAGATCATCTTCCAGGACCCGTACTCGAGCCTGAACCCGCGCATGACCGTGCGCGAGATCGTCGGCGAGGCGATCCAGATCCACAAGCTCGCGCCGACGAAGAAGGACGAGGAGGAGATGATCGCCGGCCTCCTCGCGAAGGTCGGCCTGCGGCCCGACGCGATGTCGCGCTACCCGCACGAGTTCTCGGGCGGCCAGCGGCAGCGCATCGGCATCGCGCGCGCTCTCGCGGTGCAGCCCGAGTTCATCGTCTGCGACGAGCCGATCAGCGCCCTCGACGTGTCCATCCAGGCCCAGATCGTCAACCTGCTGATGGACCTGCAGGACGAGCTCGGCGTCGCGTTCCTCTTCATCTCGCACGACCTGCGCGTCGTCCGGCACATCAGCCATCGCGTGCTGGTGATGTACCTCGGCAAGATCGTCGAGCAGGGCTCGACCGAGCAGGTCTACGAAAATCCCCTGCACCCGTACACGCGGGCGCTGCTCGGCGCGGTCCCGACGCCCGATCCCGAGAAGAAGCGCCTGCGCATCGTCCTCGAAGGCGACGCGCCGAGCGCGATCGACCCGCCGGCGGGCTGTGCGTTCCACCCTCGATGCTCGCGCATGGTGAAAGGCACCTGCGATCGCGAGACGCCGACGCTCGCGGAGCACCAGCTCGGCTCCGGTCACAAGGTCGCGTGCTGGAACCCGCACGTCGATGCGCCGGAGCGCAGCTCGGCGCAGCTCGTCGGGCTCGACATCCCGCCGAGCGTGCAGCCCGCGGCCGACCGCGAGAACGACGAGAAACGAGAGAGCACGGCGCAGGCGGCCGACGGCGAGGAAGCGGACGGCGCGGCGCAGGCGGCAGAGGGCGAGTCGGAGTGAAGCGATGACGGCGTCCTCGACGAAGAAGGAACCCCCGCGCGCGATCGGACGCTACGAGGTGTTGCGGCTCCTCGGACAAGGCGGAATGGGCCGCGTCTGGCTCGCGCGCGACACCGTCCTCGGCCGCCGCGTCGCGATCAAGGTCCTGCGCGACGACCTCTCGCTCCCGCCTGCCGTCTACGACGAGCTCGTCGTCCGCATGGGGCACGAGGCCCGCGCGGCCGCCGCCGTGAGCCACCCGAACATCGTGACGCTCTACGACATGGGAGAGGATCCGACGGTCGGCCTCTTCCTCGTCTTCGAGTACGTCACGACGCGCAAGGACGTGCTCCCCGACGCGACGGAGGACACCGAGGAGCCCATCTCGCTGCGCGATCGCCTCCGCCGCGGCCCCCTCGCCTTGCCCGAGGTCGCGAAGCTCGCGCGCGAGGTCGGCAGCGCGCTGTCGTTCGCGCACGGCGCGGGCGTCATCCACCGCGACGTCAAGCCGGAGAACATCCTGTTCTCGCGGACGGGCTTCAAGATCGCGGACTTCGGGATCGCACGCATCCCCGACTCGACGATCACGCGCGCGAACACCGTCCTCGGCACGCCCGCGTACACCGCGCCGGAGGCGCTGTCGAAGGGCGAGTTCGGCCCGGCGTCCGATCAGTTCTCGCTCGCCGCCACGCTCTACGAAGCGGCCACCGGCGCGCGTGCGTTCGCCGGCGAGGACGCGATCGCGACCGCGGGCAAGGTCTCGAGCGAGCCCCCGCCGCCGCTGCACGAGTCGATCGGTCCGGACCACGTCGTGCGGGGCCTCGAGGCCGTCCTGAAGCGTGGGCTCGCGAAGGAGCCCGAGGCACGCTACGCGTCGTGCGCCGAGCTCGGCGAGGAGGTCGCGCGCGCGATCGAGGCCGAGCCTCCGCGCCGCACGACGTCGACGCGACCGAGCTCCGTCATGACGCCGCTCCCCGGCGTCCTCGAGATCGAGCGGACGCCGCTGTCGTCGCGCGCCGCGATGGTCGAGCGCGTCAAGGCCGAGATCGCGAGCGCAGGCGGAGGAGCGAACGGCGAGACGCGACCGTCGATCTACATGCGGCGGCAGACGCAGCGGTTCCAGAACATCGCCGCCGGGATCGCGCTCGTCGTCATCATCGCCCTCGTGCTCATCGGGCGGCGGACGCCGCATGCGGCCGACGGCTCGCCCGCGGCCTCGGCCTCCTCCGCGCCGTCGGCGAGCAGCGCGCCGCTCGCGTCGCAGAAGACGACCCCGAAGACCACGCCGCGCCCGCCTGCGCGATCGGCTCCCGTCGCGCCCGCCACCGCCGAGACCGCGCCGAGGACCGGCGAGACCGCGCCGAGCACCGACGAGACCGCGCCGAGCACCGACGAGGCCGCGCCGGCGGCTGGGACGGACGAGCCGAGAGCAGCGGACGCGAGCGCGAGCGCCGACGACGAGTAGCGCGCTCGCGCCGTGGCTCTCTCCTTCGTTGCATTGCGCGACGGTCCGCAGACGAGGTCATGCCGCACCGCGGCAGCACTGATGACCTCGATATTTCACCCACTTGGCGTTTCGCGCAGCTTCCCTATGGTTGCCTCTTCGAAACGCCGCGCGTCGGCCGCGCTCGTACCTCCGTGACGATTGTCCTCATTTTCGGTACGAAAGCGTGCGCGACAGTGGCCTCACCCCGCGCAGCGAGGTGGTGAGGCCTTTCTTCCATCACGCCTCTCGACTAACCCCTGACGCCGTCGCCGTGAATCAGCAGGAAACCCAGCAGACAACCCAAGAGTCCCCGCAGACCCGGCCGAGCAGCCAGCTCGATCACCTCGCCGATCTCTATCGGCAGATGCTCCTCATCCGCCGCGTCGAAGAGGAGGCGGCGCGCGCGTACGCGCAGGGCAAGATCGGCGGCTTCCTCCACCTCTACATCGGGCAGGAGGCGGTCGCCGTGGGCTCCATCGCCGCGCTGAAGCCGGAGGACTACGTCGTGACGACGTACCGCGATCACGGCGTCGCGATCGCGAAGGGGATGAGCGCGCGGGCGGTGATGGCCGAGCTCTTCGGCAAGGTCACCGGCTGCTCGAAGGGCCTCGGCGGCTCGATGCACCTCTTCGACAAGTCGACGAACATGCTGGGCGGATACGGCATCGTCGGCGGGCACATCCCGCTCGCGGCCGGCGTCGCGTTCGCGTCGAAGTACCGCGCCGACGGCCGCGTGACCCTCTGCTACTTCGGCGAGGGCGCCGTCAGCATCGGCGGCTTCCACGAGGGCTTGTCGCTCGCGGCGCTCTGGAAGCTGCCGATCGTGTTCATCTGCGAGAACAACGAGTTCGCGATGGGCACGCCGCTGTCGCGCACGATGAGCGTCGAGGACGTCTCGATGAAGGCGCTCGGCTACGGCATCGACCGCGACCGCTTCTTCGCCGAGGACGTGCTCGAGGTCGAGCATCGCATCGGCGAGGCCGTGCAGCGCGCGCGCGAGCTTTCCCTCCCCACCCTCGTCGAGATCCGCACGTACCGCTTCCGCGGGCACTCGATGAGCGACCCGGCCAAGTACCGCACGCAGCAGGAGCTCGAAGAGCGCAAGAAGCGCGACCCGCTCCTCCGCGCTCGGCGGCAGCTCCTCGAGCAGGGCTACGGCGACGCTCGTCTCAAGACGCTCGAGGACGACGTCGAGAAGGAGGTCGAGGACGCGATCAAGTTCGCGGACGAGAGCCCCGAGCCCGATCCGTCGATCCTCGAGAGCACCACGTACGACGGCCCGTTCGCGGCCTGATCCGTTGGCCTTTCTTCACGCAAAACGTCGAGACGCATGGCACGTACGATTCGATTCCGAGACGCTCTTCGCGAAGCGATGATCGAGGAGATGGAGCGCGACGACCGCGTCTTCCTCATGGGCGAAGAGGTCGGTCACTACCAGGGCGCCTACAAGGTCAGCGAGGGCATGCTCGAGAAGTTCGGCGAGCGGCGGGTCATCGACACGCCGATCGCGGAGTCCGGGTTCGCCGGCATCGGCATCGGCGCCGCGATGGTCGGGCTGCGGCCGATCATCGAGTTCATGACGTGGAACTTCTCCGCGGTCGCGTTCGATCAGATCCTCAACAACGCGGCGAAGGTCCGGCAGATGTCCGGCGGGCAGTTCAACTGCCCCATCGTGTTCCGCGGACCGAACGCGAGCGCGCGGCAGGTCGCGAGCCAGCACAGCCACGCGATGGAGCACTTCTACGCGACGATCCCGGGCCTCAAGGTCGTCGCCCCCGCGTTCGTCGACGACGCGAAGGGCCTCTTGAAGGCCGCCATCCGTGACGACAACCCCGTGCTCGTCATGGAGTCGGAGACCCTCTACTCCCTCAAGGGCGAGGTGCCGGACGACCTCGACGTCGTCCCCATCGGCAAGGCTCGCATCGCGCGCGAAGGCAAGGACTGCACGGTCGTCTCGTACTCGCGCATGACGCACGTCGCGCTCGAGGCGGCGGCCGCGCTCGCGAAGGAAGGCATCGACGTGGAGGTCCTCGACCTCCGCTCGCTCCGGCCGCTCGACGAGGAGGCGCTCATCGCGTCCGTCATGAAGACCCACCGGTGCGTCGTCGTCCACGAAGGCTGGCCGTACGGCGGCGTCGGCGCCGAGATCGCCGACCGCGTCCAGCGGCTCGCGTTCGATTGGCTCGACGCCCCGATCCTGCGCGTCACGACGATGGACGTGCCGATGCCCTACAACGCGAAGCTCGAGCAGCTGTGCATGCCGCAGCCCGACCGCGTCATCGCGGCGGTGAAGCGGGTCGTCAATCGCGGCAAGGCCTGAGAGGAGAGGAAGAGAAGCGACCATGGCGAAGATCCTCGACATGCCGAAGCTCTCCCCGACGATGGAGGAGGGCGTCCTCGCGACGTGGCACAAGAAGGAAGGCGACGCCGTCGAGGTCGACGACCTGCTCGCCGAGGTGGAGACCGACAAGGCGACGATGGAGTTCCGCGCGTTCGACAAGGGCACGCTTCTCAAGGTCCTCGTCGACGCGGGCGCGACGGTGAAGCTCGGACAGCCGGTCGCCATCATCGGCAACCCGGGCGAGGACGTCTCCGCGCTCGTCGCCCAGGTCGCCGGCGGAGCGGCCACGCCCACGAAGGCCGCGGCCGCGCCGAGCCCGCCCGCGGAGGAGCCGCCGGCGGCGACGCCGCGCTCGCCGCGCGTCGCGCCGGAAGACGGCGAGGCCGCGCGGCCGAAGCCGGCGGCGGCGGCGACGACACTGCGCCCCGTGCTCGATCGCGGCAACATCCTCACGCGCACCGAGCGCGACGTCCCGCCGGTCGAGCCTCCCGTCGAGCGCGCGACCGCGAACGGCGAGCGCGTCCTCGCGTCCCCGTACGTCCGCAAGGTCGCGCGCGAGCGCGGGATCGATCTGGCCGGCGCTCAGGGCAGCGGCCAGCACGGCCGCATCCTGCCGTCCGATCTCGACGCGCTCGCGAAGACCCCTGCCCCGCAGGCGCTCGCCCGCGCGGGCCAGGCGCCGCTCGCGGTGCCCGGCCTCGCGGAGCCCGAGGTGCGCCCGCTGTCGCAGATGCGCAAGGCCATCGCGCGCCGCCTGACCCAGTCGAAGCAGACGGTCCCGCACTTCTACCTGACGATCGACGTCGACGCCGACGAGCTCGTCGCGTTCCGCGAGCAGATCAACCGAGAGCTCGCCGCGTCGCACAAGGCGAACGGTGGGGAAGGCTCGAAGCCCGACAAGGTCAGCATCAACGACCTCATCGTGAAGGCGTGCGCGACGGCCCTCGTCCGCGTCCCCGAGTGCAACGCGCAGTTCACCGAGGAGGCGATCCTCGTCCACAAGCGCGTCGACATCTCCGTCGCGGTCGCGATCCCGGACGGGCTCGTCACGCCGGTCGTGCGCAACGCGGATCAGAAGAGCATCGTCGCGATCGCGCGCGAGATCCGCGACCTCGCGGCACGCGCCCGGTCGAAGAAGCTCAAGCCCGAGGAGATGAGCGACGGTACGTTCTCCATCTCGAACCTCGGCATGTTCGGCATCGACGAGTTCTCGGCGGTCATCAACCCGCCCGAGGGCGCGATCCTCGCGGTCGGCCAAGTCCGCGACGAGCCGGTCGTGAAGAACGGCATCGTGAAGCCGGGCAAGAAGATCGCGATGACGCTCTCGTGCGATCACCGCGTGGTCGACGGCGCCGTCGGCGCGGCCTTCCTCGCCGAGCTCCGCGCGCTGCTCGAGCGTCCGATGCGGATCCTCACGGGCTGACGCGCAACACCGGCTGACGCGCGATCGATGGGCGGCGACTGGTTCCTCGCGACGTTCTTCGGGGCCTTCGCCTTCCTGTCGGGTGGGGGCACCTACGGGATCGCAGCCCCCGCCCATTCCCTCCAGCTCGCGCCGAGCGTCCGGGCGCCGACCGTCTGGGCTCCATTCGCCGGAGTCGGCGCCGCGGGGCTCGAACGCGCGCGCAGGCCGCAGCGCATCGAGTCGTTCTGGTACGGCCTCCCGCGGGCCACCGACCGCGCGCCCGCCTCGGGCATCGTCGCGCTCCGTCCGCCGCTGAACCGCCGCGTGCGCATCACGGGCGGCCGCTTCGTCATGGGCTCGACGACGGAGGAGATGCACGAGGCCCTCGAGCTCTGCGCGAAGGAGCCGTTCGGCCTCCGGTGCCGCGGCGACATCGAGCACGTGTGGAGCCCGGAGAACGCCGTACGCGCGGAAGGCCACGCGCACGAGGTCACCGTCGACGACTTCGAGATCGACGTCACCGAGGTCACCGTCGAAGAGTACATGCGTTGCGTGGCCGCCTCGCGCTGCTCGCCGCCGAAGTTCCCGCCCGGCGACCCGCGGTACGACGTGCCGAACTTCCCGGTCACGCACGTCACCTGGCAAGACGCCGCCGACTACTGCGAGTGGGCCGGCGGCCGCCTCCCCACCGAGGCGGAGTGGGAGCTCGCTGCACGCGGGCACGAGAATCGAACCTTCCCTTGGGGCAACGTCTACAACCCGCGCCTCTGCAACCACGGCTCCTTCTCCGACGACGAAACCGACGGCCGCGACGGCTTCGTCGGCCTCGCCCCGGTCGGCTCCTTCCCGGACGGCGCGACGCCGAACGGCGTGCTCGACATGGCCGGCAACGTCGCGGAGTGGGTCTACGACTGGTACGAGCGCGACGAGCAGCAATTCGGCTACCCGCGCCGCGCACAGGTGAACCCGAAGGGCCCGCCGTTCGGCATCTACGGCCACGTCGTCCGCGGCGGCTCGTACCGCGACGGCGCGCACTGGATGCGCGCGGCTGCCCGGTACGCGTCCACGATCGCCGAGCGCAGGATCGGGTTCCGGTGCGCCGCGGATGTGGCGCCGTGATTGCCGACACCTCGTGCACTTTGCCAGCGTAGGAACAACCTCCGCTCGCCGTGAGGACGAGCGACGCGTCCAGCCCCTTGCCACGCAAGGCGCCGCGTGCGCCGCAACTTCGCACTCGCCGACCTCACCAACGTGCGCGTGCGCTGGCGCAAGTCCACCGGCGACCGAAGCGCGACCGGAGCCGCCACCCGAGAGAGCGCCCTGGCGCCCCGCCTCGGCGCGGCTTATCGTGCGATCGCATGCGCGTCGCGCACTTCTCCGATCTCCACGTCCTCGCCCTCGAGGGGGTCCCCCCCTCGCGCTTCGTCAACAAGCGCTTCACCGGCTGGGTCAATCTCCGGCTCGCGCGCGAGCACAAGCACCGGCCCGCGCACGTGCGTGCGGTCGCGCGGGAGGTCGCGCGGGCGAAGGTCGATCACGTCGTCATCACCGGCGACCTGACGAACCTCGCGCTCGAGCCCGAGTTCGAGGCGGTGCGCCGGCTCGTCGAGGAGGACCTCGGGCTTCCCGCGAGCCAGGTCACGATCGTGCCCGGCAACCACGATCTCTACACGCAGGGAGCGCTGCGCACGCAGCGCTTCACGCGCTTCTTCGCGCCGTACCTCGAGAGCGATTTGCCGGAGCTCGCGGCGGAGATCGCGCTGGGGCGCTTCCCGATCGTGAAGCTCCGCGGGCCCCTCGCGATCATCGGCATGTCGAGCGCGGTCCCCCGCCCTCCCCTCGTGGCGTCCGGCGAGCTCGGGCGGAAGCAGATCGACGCCCTCGGGCGCATCCTCGAGCATCCCGAGGTGAAGTCGCGTACGCCGATTTTCGCCCTCCACCACCCGGTCCACAATCCGCCGTCGCGGCTCAAGACGCTGGTCGAGGGCCTGCTCGACGCGCGCGCCCTCGCCGACGCGGTCGCCAACGTGTCGCGCGGGCTCGTCTTGCACGGCCACCTCCACGGACGCATGCAGCGGGCCATCCCCACGAAGGCCGGAACCCTCCTGTCCGTCGGAGCGACGAGCGCGTCGCTGCACCACGCGGACGAGCACAGGATGGCCGGCTTCAACCTCTACGAGTTCGATGCCTCCGGCGAGCTGCTCGACGTCGAGGCGCACGTCCTCGATCCGGCGTCCGGCACGTTCCGCGTCGACAGCGTCCCGAAGTGGGTCTGACGGCCGGGCCCAAATGAGCGAAGCGCCTGCCCCGGTCGAGGAGCAGGCGCTTCGTCGTCTCGCATCGGGCTCTGCCCGAGCCCTCACTCGGGGTGCCCCGAGCTTCGTGTCCTTTCTTTCGTTCGCGAGGAGCTCGCTTCAGGCCATCGCGCCGCCGGACTGGCGCACGACGTTGATTGCCTGGAGGCCCTTCGGGCCCTCCTTGATCTCGAACTCGACCAGCTCGTCCTCGAAGAGGCGGCGGCGACCCTCGCCAGCGATCTGCGAGTAGTGAACGAAGACGTCAGGGCCGTTGTCCTGCTTGATGAAGCCCCAGCCCTTCTCGTCGTTGAACCACTTCACCTTGCCCACTGCCATCAGGGTGCCTCCACTTCCACGTTGACGAACTGCAACTGCTTTGAATCGTGGCCGCCACGGATTCGATTCGATGGGCTGTCGACTTTCGACCCCCCGATTCTTCGTGCGGCGCTCTCACCGAGGTGAAGGCGTACGGTACGAGAGGTCGCCTTTGGGCGTCAACTTGGATCCTGCAACGGTCCATCGTCGATCGTTCGAGCCTTCGAGCATCACGCGAGACTCGATCAGCAACGCCTGGAACCTCCTGGTGAAAGCGGCTGTCGACCGAACGCACGGCGCGCACATGTGACCGCAACGACGAGATGCGGCGAACGATCGGAGTTGACGAGCACGCAAAGAGCTACTTCGCCTTCGTCGGCGCTGCGTTCGTGCCGCCTTGCTTCTCGAGCGCGTCGAGCTCCTCGAGGTTCGCCTTCACGCGCGGATCGCTCGGATCGAGCTTGGCGGCCGTCTCGAGCGCCTGACGTGCCTCGGCGCGTGTGTTCGGATCGCGCGCGAGCGCCGTCGCGAGATTGATCCACGCGCTCGCGAGCTTCGGATCGAGCCGGATCGCCTCGCGATACTCCTTGATGGCCTCTGCGATCTTGCCTTCGAGCTGCAAGGCGTAGCCGAGGTTCGACCGGAACGTCGCGCGCTTCGGATCGAGCTCGATCGCCTTGCGCAGCTCCGGGATCGCGCGTGCGAAATCGCTCTGCGCGAGGAGCGCCGTGCCGAGATCGGAATGCGCGCGTGCGTCGTTCGGGTCGAGGCGGACCTGGACCTCGTACTCCTTGATCGCCTCGGCGACCCTCCCCCGCATGAAGAGCACCGTCCCGAGGTTGCCGCGGCGCGCGGCGCTGCCCGGGTCGAGCTCCTTCGCCTTCGTGAGCTCGACGAGCGCCTCTTCGCCCTTGCCGTTGGCGAGGAGCGCGACGCCGAGCGCCGAGTGCGCCTCCGGCTCGTCCGGCGCGAGCTGAACGCCCTTGCGAAGAGCCGCCTCTGCGCCCGCGGCATCGCCGAGGAGGAGCAACGCTCTTCCGAGCTCGACGTGCGCGGGACCGAAGGACGGCTCCATCGTGACCGCGCGCTTCAGGTCCTTCGTCGCGGCGGTCACCTCGGGGTGCTTCTCGGCGGCGGCGAACGCGAGGCTCGGGCTCGCCTTCGTGACCTTCACGCGCGCGATGCCGACGATCGGCGCCGCGCGCTTCGGCGCGGCCTTCTTCGCCGCCTCGTACTTCGCGAGCGCGCCCGCCAAGTCGTTCGCCTCGAACGCGGCATCGCCCTCGGCGAGGATGGCGTCGAGCGCCTCGTCGCCCGTCCTCGCGAGACGGATCGTCGTCGACTTCGCCGGCGGGAGCTTCTCCTCCGGAGGAGGAGGCGTCGCCGGCGTCTCCGCGAGCGCGGGCGGAGCGGCGGACGCGACGGGCGGCTGCTCGGGGACGACCGCCGTCGGATCGGCCGCGGGTCGCTCCGGGCCGTTGCACCCGCCGAGGGCCACGAGGACGACGAGGCTGCTCGCGATGGCTCTCATGTGACCCGACAAGCTTAGACGACCACGGCTCCGACGCCCGCATCGCGGTCGCAGCCGCGCTCGTCGAGCGTCTCCATCAGGCGTCGCCGCTCCGCTTCACGATCGCATATGCGAACGCGACGACGTCGCGTGCGGCCTCGAGGACCTTCTCGTCTTCACGCCCCGTCCGGAGCGCGACGAGCTCGCCGCCCGGCATCGGCGTCTCGACGAGCGTGGCGCACGCCTCCCGCACGCGCGGGGGCACCTCGGGAGATTGGTCACGCGAGAGCGCGAGCAGATGGTCCATGTACGAGCGCCCCCAGCTCTCGTTGGGCACGACGATGAGCGCGCCGTTGAGCGCCATCCCGGCGGCACGACGCGCCCCCGCGAGCCCGGCCCGTCCGTTCTTCCGCGCATACGCCTGCTCCGCCCGACGGAGCTCTCCCATCGCCGCACGGATCCACTCCTCGGGCGAGAGCTTGTTGAGCCAGTGCGTCTCGTCCCGGACGAAAGGCATCGGGGTGCTCTCGGTCGCTCTGGGCATCATGAAGCGCACCTGGCTCGGATGCCAGACGAAAGCAGCGACGAACGCTCAGGCTCCAGCCTCCAGGCTTCAGGCTCCAGTGAGAGGCTCCAGGGATGAAGGCTCCAGCCGGAGTTCGCCAAGCGCTCGACGGCTCCGAAAGAAGCTCGTCAGCGCGCTCGCCTGGAGCCCGGAGCCTGGAGCCTCAAGACCGCAGATGCCTCGTCGAGTGCTCGCGCCCGTCGTAGCGGATCATCACCTGCTTGCCCTCGACGATCGTGAGCAGGTTGACGGGCCGCTTCCAGATCCGGACGAGGCTCTTCATGCACTCGCGCGCGTAGTCCGCGCGGAGGTCGAGGCCCTGGTGATCGTGGCGGATGAGGAGCTCGCCGCGGTTGTCGTAGTTCGCGTCCTCCACGTACATGAACGGGTTGCCGCCGTTCGTGAGCTGGAAGAGGAGCTTCTCCTTCACCTGCTTGAACTCGCGCGACTCGATCTCGTACCGCTCGTTGCGGTTCGACCACGCGAAGCTGAAGAGCTTCTGCTCACGGCAGAAGTCGGGCGTCAGGAACTCGTCGATGAAGGTGACGTCGTTGTAGAGCGCGCGCACCTCGAAGATCTTCTGGCGGCCGAGGCCGAGGCGCAGGTTCCAGTGCTTCTTCGCCTCGAGGTCGTCGCACTCCTCCCATTCCTTGCCGAACTGCCCCTTGTCCCAGCGCTCCTCGATGTTGCGGAACAGCTCGAGACCGAGCTTGTAGGGGTTGAGCCTTCCGCCGCTCGTCGCGAGCACGCCGGCGTTGTTCTCGGCGTAGTCGATGATCTCCGAAGCATCGAGGATCTTCGTCGTCATCAGCTTCGAGTGCCAGTACGACGCCCAGCCCTCGTTCATCACCTTCGTCTGCATCTGCGGGACGAAGTAGAGGGCCTCCTCGCGGATGATCTCGAGGATGTCGCGCTCCCAGCGCTCGAGCGGGGCGTGGTCGAGGAGGAACTGGAGGATGTCGCGCTCCGGATGCGGCGGGAACTTCTTCTCCCGCTCGCGCTCCCTCTCGAGCTTCTGACGCTGCTCCTCGAGATACTCCTCCGGGTTGATGAAGGACTCCATGTAGTCCTTCGCCTTGAGGCGAGGGACCTCGATGACCTTGTCCTCGGCGTCGGGATCCTTCTTCGGGCGCTTGCCGTGGAACGGCGCGTGCGGATCGATCAGGTTCTCGAGGCTGAGACAGTGGTCGATGAACTCCTCGACCTTGTTGATGCCGAGGCGCGCGACGTGGCGGCGGATGCGCGCGCCGTGGTTCGCCATCTTGTCGATCCAGCGGCGGTTCGGGTCGTAGTTCTTCGGCCGGGCCGCGGGATCGACGGTGCGACCGCCCGTGTCGAGATCCGTCGAGCGGAAGCAGTAGTTGTTCTTGAAGAAGTCGACATGCGCATAGACGTGCGCCATGACGAGCTTCTGATCCGTCAGCGAGTTGCCCTCGAGGAGGTACGCGTACGCCGGGTTGTTGTTGATGACCATCTCGTAGATTTTCGAGAGGCCGTACTCGTAGCTCTTCGCGAGGCGCTCGTACTCCATGCCGAAGCGCCAGTGCGGGTAGCGGTTCGGGAAGCCGCCGTACGCCGCGATCTCGTTCATCTGGTCGTACGTGAGGATTTCGAAGACCACCGGGAAGAAGTCGAGCCCCTCGGCGGCGGCGATCTTCTCGATACGCTCCTGCTCTTTGACCAGGTAAGGCGGAAGCGCCGTCTTCAGCGCGAACTCGCTCATTCCATGAGCCTACCCAAAAACGCGGGAGGCCGTGGTCTTCTTGGAGCGTGCGCCGAGCGTGCGCCGGCGCACACCGGAGCTCGTCCCGCGCGGGGGGGCCGTGCGGCCCTGGGCTCCCGGGCTCGGCTTTCTCTGCCCGGCGCCCTCCGACGGGCTACGACCCCGACCGCTCCGGAGTCGCTGCGTCACCCTGCTCGCCGCCGCCGGATGGCTCGCCGGCCACGGCCTTCGCGATCGCGTCGGCGGTCTCCTCCAGGGAGGCGCCGGCCAAATGGCGCTCCCACGCCTTCACGATGGCAGGCGCCGGCGGGTACAGCGTGTAGAAGCCGGTCTCGCCGAGCGGCCGATGCTTCGGATCGATGAAGCGGCGGACCAGGCTCGCGGCCTCGGCGGACGTGACCGTGTTGACGGCCATCTCGACGTTCGGGTCGTTCGCGTCGAGGCCGCGCTTCGCGAGCGCCGAACGGAGGAGGTTGAGCGCCGTGGGCGAGCGAACGCTGAGCTCGTCGATGGCGTGGAGCGCCTCGTGGAGGATGGTCTCGCAGAGCGCGCTGCCCTCGAGGCCGCGCACGCGCACGAAGCTCGCGGCCGCGTAACCGCGAGCGTCGGCCGCGAAGATGCTCGGATACGGCGCGTCGCCGACGAGCGTGATGACGATCGGCCGCGTCGCCCCCGGCAGCGCCATGTCCGCCTCGAGGGCGCGGAGGATCGTCTCGACCTTCGGGAGCAGCCGCACCGTGAGGTCCCTGGCCGCGCGTGCGATCTCGGCGTCGTGCTCGCGGAAGGGCCCGGAGCGATACGCGGCCTCGCTCGCCTCGATCGCACGCGAGAGGCGCAGCGCCCGCGCACGGAGCGGCACGAGCTTTCCGGCGACGTCGCGCGTCTCCGGGAGGTGGGACCATGCAGAGGTGAGCTCGCTCGCGCGGCGCACGGAGCCCAGCGGTACCTCGAGGTCCTCCCACGCCGTCGGGTCGGCGGAGAGGTCCGCCCTGAGGTCGCGCATGGCCGCCAGCGCCTCCTGGAACGGCGCCGGCACCTCGCCCTCGAGCACCTTCGCACGAAGCCAGAAGTACTGATCCGCGACGACGCTTCGTCGCAGCCCGATCGGAGAGGTGTCCGGCGTGAGCGGCATCGCGTCGATGACGTCCTCGCCGTGGACGACCACCGGACGCGAGGCCGCGCAGGCGGGGACGCCGAGACCGAACGCCGCCGTGATCGCGAGGAGCCGTCGCGCGCGATCGAGCCAGTCAGCCACGACCGACTCCGATGCTCGGAGCGCGCGCGCGGTCTTCGATCCCGCCGGCGCGGCCGTCGCGCCCACGCCTTTCCGTCGTCCTCGTCGGACGCGAGACCCCGAGAGATCGCGTCACGCCCCCTCAGTTCCCCTTCCCGAGGAACTCCTTGATGCTGTTCACGATCGCGTCCTTGTCGCGGATCTCGCTCGTGACGACACGCTCGTCCTTCGCGAAGTGCTCACGCAAGTCCTTGATGAACTGCCCGGACCCGTAGGGGCTCTCGACCTGCCCGTACGCGAACATGTTCACGCGCGGCAGGATCTTCTGCTTGAGGATGTCCACGCACGCGAGCGTGTCGTCCATCGACCAGTTGTCGCCGTCGGAGAAGTGGAACGGGTAGATGTTCCATTCCTCCGGTGGGTAGTGGTCGTCGATGAGCTGCGAGCAGAGCTTGTAGGCGCTCGAGATCATCGTGCCGCCCGACTCGCGCGTGTGGAAGAACGTCTCGCGATCGACCTCGCGCGCGACCGCGTCGTGGATGATGTAGCGGCTCTCGAGGCCCTTGTACTGCTTGGAGAGCCACGTATCGATCCAGAAGCTCTCGATGCGGACGATCTCCTTCTGCTCGTCCCCCATCGAGCCCGACACGTCCATCATGTAGATGATGACGGCGTTCGCGACGGGCTCCGCCTCCGTCTTCCAGCTCCGGTAGCGCTTGTCGTCCGGGATCGGCACGATCACGGGCTTCTCCGGCGAGTACGTCCCCATCGCGATCTGCCGCTTGAGCGCCTCGCGATAGGTGCGACGGAAGTGACGCAGCGACTCCGGGCCCACGCGACGGACCCCGGTGTAGCGGTCCTTCGCGTTGATGATCTTGCTCTTGCCCTTGTCCTGGATGTCCGGGAGCTCGAGCTCTTCACCGAGGATGGAGGCGAGCTCGTCGAGCGTCACGTCCACCTCGAGGACGTGGTCGCCCGCGCCCTGGCCGGCCTGCTTGCCCTCGCCGGCCTCGTCGCCCTGATCGCCGCCGATCGGATCGCCGACCTCGCCGTCCCCTTGGCCCGCGCCGCCCTGCTGTCGGTCGCTGAAGCGGAACCGCGGGATGTCGATCTGCGGGATCGGGATGGAGACGAGATCCTTGCCCTTCCGCCCGATGAGCTCGCCTTGCGAGATGTACTTCCGGAGGTTCTGGCGGATCTTGCCGCGGACGATGGCACGGAAGCGCGAGTGATCTTGGTCGATCTTCAGGGACATGGGCAGGGGTACTTCGATCGTATCACCATCCGTACCGCAGGCGACGGAACTCGACGCGACCTTGGCACGAGCGGGTGAATTCGACGTCGTCGACGACGACGCACCCCGAACTGTCGCGATTGGTGGGCTCGAATTTCACATCCCTACCGACGCTCTGCCGTTCCGTATCGGGCGCCCCGTGGCGAAACCGCTGCCCGCGTCAGGGCCGGAACCCGCAGCGGAGCCGGAACACGGTCCCGGCCCGTCGTCGTATCCTTCACGTCCTTGAGCCGCTCCACGTCCGACGCCCCCTCGCGCAAGCGCATGAACCGCCCGGTCACCGTGCTCGCGCTGGTGCTCGCGTTGTTCATGGCGGCGATGGAGATGACCGTCGTGTCCACGGCGATGCCGACGGTCGTCGGAGAGCTCGGCGGCGCGCTGCATTACGCGTGGGTCTTCTCGGCCTACATGCTCGCGTCGACCGTGATGGTCCCCATCTACGGCAAGCTCGCGGACCTCTACGGCCGCAAGCCCGCGATCCTGAGCGCGATGGCCTTCTTCCTCGTCGGCTCGATGGCGAGCGGACAGGCTCGGTCGATGACGGCCCTCATCGTGTTCCGCGCCATCCAGGGGATCGGCGCCGGAGGGCTCCAGCCGATCGCGCTCACCATCGTCGGCGACATCTTCGACGTCGACGAGCGTGCGCGCATGCAGGGCGTCTTCGGTGCCGTCTGGGGCATCGCCGGGCTCGCAGGCCCGCTCCTCGGCGGGATCATCGTCACGGCCCTGTCTTGGCGCTGGGTCTTCTACGTCAACGTGCCGTTCGGGCTGCTCTCCGCCCTGCTCCTCGGCGTCTTCTACGTGGAGTCGATCGACCGGAAGAGCCGCGCGCTCGACATCGCCGGCGCGGCGCTGCTCTCCCTCGCCGTGATCGCGCTGCTCCTCGGTGTCGAGGGCTTCGCCCCGTGGGCGGCCATCCCCGCGAGCCTGGTGCTCACGATCGCGTTCTTGTTCGTCGAGACGCGCGCGAGCGAGCCGATGCTTCCGCCGCGCCTGTTCGTGAAGCGCGTCCTCGCCACGTCGAGCGGGCTCTCGACGGCCACGGGCGCGGCCATGACCGGGATCGTGACGTTCTTGCCGCTCTACGCGCAGGGCCTGCTGGGCGCGTCGCCGACGGAGGCGGGCGCATCGATCGCGCCGATGGCCGTCTCCTGGCCGATCGCGAGCGCGATCTCCGGCAGGCTGATCCCGCGCATCGGGTTCCGGCCGCTGGTCCGCGCCGGCATGCTCGTCGTGGCGCTCTCGACCGTCCTGCTCGCGATCGTGCTCGGACGCGGAGCATCGTCGACGGAGCTGCGCCTTGCATCCGCGACGTTCGGCGTCGGCATGGGCCTCGCGAACACGGCCCAGGTCATCGCCGTGCAGACGAGCGTGAGCTTCGCCGAGCGAGGCGTGGCCACGGCGAGCACGCTGTTCTTCCGCAGCATCGGAGGGACGATCGGCGTCGGCGTCATGGGCGTCGTGCTCGCACGCACGCTGATGGCGAACACGCTCACGCAGGAGGAAGGCGGAGCCGAGCTCGTCGCGAGGATCCTCGGCCCCGAGCGCGAGGGCGTCGCGGCGAGCGTCCTCGCGGCCATCTCCCAGGATCTCAGGCTCGGGCTCGCGCGAGTCGGTTGGATCTGCGTCGGGCTCGGCGTGGTCGCACTCGTGACGGCGTTTCTCTTTCCCAAGATCGATCGCGGAGGCGGAGCGCCCGTCCGCGAGACGTGAGCGCTCGCCCCAGGCCGCTCGTTTCGTGGCATCATCGTCCCTCATGAGTCGGGCCGCCCTGCTCACCGCGTCGATCCTCGTCGCCGCATCGCTCACGACGACGCGCGCCCGCGCAGACGAGGCCGATTCGAGCGCAGCCGACGACCATCCTTGCGTCGCCCTCGTGGGCGAGGCGCACAAGGCGCGCGCCGCCGGCAAGCTCCTCGACGCGCGCAAGCGCTTCCTCGCCTGCGCCGAGGCGCCGGAATGCTCGCAAGAGGCCCAACGCGCGTGCGCGACGCAGGCGGCGGACGTGCTCGCCATCACACCGACGATCCTCGTCGAGGCGCGCGACCGCTCCGGCGAGCTGCTCACCGACGTGACCGTCACGATCGACGGCGAGCTGGTCGCCGAGGAGCTCGACGGCAAGGCGCTCGCCCTCGATCCCGGCTCCCACGCCCTCATCGCGCAGCGCAAGGGAGAGCGCGTCGCGCAGACCGTGTTCGCGCGCGAGCGCGCGAAGGCGCAACCGGTGCACGTCGTCTTCCGGCACGGCGACGGCGACAGGGGCCCGCTGCGCGACCTCCGTGGCCACACCGTCTGGCCATGGGCTGTCGTCGGCCTCGGCGGCGCGGTCGTCCTCACCGGCGTCGCGCTGGTGCTCACGGCGCCGGACATGCCTCCGGGGTGCGACGCCGACACGAGGCAGTGCGCTCCGCTGCCCGGCGAGACACCTCAATCCCAGGCCCTCTCGCAGCGCCGCCGAGAGGCCGGTCAAGCCGAGACGCTGCCCATCGTCGGCATCGGTGTCGCCGCGGGTGGCGCAGCGATCATGGCGACGGGCTTGCTCTGGCACTTCCTCGAGCCGGTCGAGCCCAGGATCGTGGGGCGCACCCGCGTCGGGCCGTGGCTCGCGCAGGATGCGGGCGGCCTGGTGGCGGGCGGAGCTTTCTAGGAGGCCTCTGGCCTCGGGCCTCTATGAGGCCCGAGGCCCGAGACCCGAGGCCTCAATTCTTCGTATCCAACGCCAGCCGCGCGATCCACAGGCAGACGAGCGCGTTCACCGCGCACCAGATGCGGAGCATGAAGCCGCCGAGCGCGTAGAAGGTCTCGCCCGAGATGCCGAGCTGGACGAGCAGCGCGGCGGTGCCGAGGGCGAAGCCGCCGACGATCGGGCGCAGGCGTTTGCTGCCGAAGAACAGGGCCGTGAGGCCGAACACCGGGATCGCGCTCGCGAGCGGCAGCCACTTGTGGAGGGCCGGCGCGAAGAGGATCGTCCACTCGCCGAACGGCTTCATCGCGAGCTCCGCGAGCGGACGGAGCGCGCCCGAGCGCGCCGGGAGGCCGATCAGCGGGAGGAACGGCAGGAGGCCCACGCTGCCGAAGAGCGCGGCGACGACCTTTCCGCTGCCGCCCTCGACCTTGCCGCCCTTCTGCCGGATGCGACGGGTGAGCAGCATCGCGAGCGCAGCGAGCGCAGCGAGACGGACGCCGACGTGCACCCAGTGCGTGCGCGCGACCGCGCTTCCCGCATCGAGGATGCCGGCACCGAAGAGGTTCTTGTCCTCCTTCGGCGTCGCGGTGGTCTGGAGGATGGCGCGGACCGCGTCCGGATGGGTCACGCCCTGACCGACGAGCAGGGCCGCGGCGCCGGCGACGTGCGGCGAAGCCATGCTCGTGCCGTTGAACACGCCCCACTGCTCGCACTTGTTCTTGCCCGCGTCGCAGATCGTCTGCTGCGTGACGGCGACGCCGGGCGCACCGATCGCGACCTCGGGCCCGCGCGACGAGAACCACGCGATGTTGTCGTTCCTGTCCGTCGCGCTGACGGCGATGACGCCCGGGTAGGCCGCAGGCCAACCGACGGAACGACCCGAGTTGCCCGCCGCCGCGACGACGACCACGCCCTTCTTGAGCGCATGGTTGACCGCGTTCTCGACGACCTTGCTCTTCACCGGAGCGCCGAGCGACAGGTTGATGACCTGCGCGCCGTGATCGGCCGCCCAGCGGATGCCTTCCGCGACGTCCGCCATCGTGCCCCAGCCGCGCGACGAGAGCACCTTGACCGGCATGAGCTTCGCGCAGTGCGCGAGCCCCGCGACGCCGACGGCGTTGTTCGTCGTCTGCGCGATCGTCCCGGCGACGTGGGTGCCGTGGCCCTGGTCGTCGGCCGCGATCTTGTTCTTGCCGACGAAGTTGTAGCCCTCGACGCACGGGGTGCCGGCGAGGTCGCTGACCTTCGTGAAGCCGTCCTCGTCGTAACAGGCGATGCCCGTGTCGACGACGGCGACGGTCACGCCCTGACCGCAGGCGTACTCCCACGCGCGCTCGGCGCCGGCGCGCTTCATGTGCCACTGCTCGCCGTACTTCGGATCGTTCGGCGTCCACAGGATCCGCGCCACCGCCGCCGGCTCAGCCGCCTCGACGCGCGGATCGGCGGAGAGACGGGCCAAGAGGTCGGCCATCTCGCTCGTCGAGACGTCCGCGACCCCGACCTTGCCGTCGTCCTTGATGCCCGGGCTGTTGTCGCGCAGGTCGAGGTGGAAATCCCTGGCGAGCTGCTCGATGTCCGCCTCGGACAGGTCGTCCCTGACGTCGACGACGATCTGGTTCGGGATGAAGTCCGGAGCGTCGACCGTCATGTCCGGCGTCGACGTCGTCGGCATCACGTCACGCATCCCCGGCGGCGACGTGACGCGGTCGAGAGGGTCGGCTGCCGCGTGACCAGGCAACGCGAGCATGAGAGCGAGCGACGAGGAGGCGGCGAAGACGACGGCGCGCTTGGTCATGACGATCTCGTTCGTTGGGTGGGATCCTCGACGATCGGGGTCCTACCCCGACCCGCAAAGCAGCCAGAACTTCTCCCGGAAGCTAAGCACGATTGGCCGATCGGAGCACCCGCGAGCACGTTTGGTGGGCCCATGTGCGCAAGCGCGAGCGCTGCGAAGGTCAGCCGTGAGCGCGAAGGAGGCGAAGCCACGATGTCTTTGACGAGCGCCGAGGCCGTTCGGCGCAAACGCCTTCTACGGTCGACCCGGCCGAAAGTGTCTCCCGGCCTCAGCGTTTCGGCGCGCCTGCCCCGGCGTCCTTCTCTGCGGCGGCCAGCGTCACGAAGCGCTGCTCGGGGCCCGGCGGCTCGTAGAGCTGGATGGCAACGAGCTTGCTTCCGGGATCCGGTTTCCAGGCGTGCTTCGTGGCCTTGGGAACGCTCACGATCCGACCCGGCCCGAGGCGGCTCTCCTTCCCGTCGACCGAGAACGTGCCCGAAGCCTCGAGGGCCACGATCGTCTCGATCGACGTCGCGTGCTCGTGCTCCGGCACGGCCGCGGTCCCCT
Organism: uncultured Myxococcales bacterium; assembly: GCA_937949945.1. Lineage (GTDB taxonomy): Bacteria > Myxococcota_A > Polyangia > Polyangiales > Polyangiaceae > Labilithrix. The sequence goes on along the minus strand of CALFEQ010000197.1, from coordinate 11,053 downwards.
CGAGCCAGCCGATGTAGAGGTCGGGAGAGACCTTCGCCCCGACGAGGAGCTGCGCCCGCATCGTACCGCCCGCCCACGACAGCTCGGGCACGTCCTTGGCGCGGATGATCGTCTTCTCCACGGCCGGGCGATCGGGCGCCGCCGTGCACGGGAAGTCGCGGACGACGTCGACCGCGAGCCCCGACGTCTTCACCTCCACCGGCTCCGGGTGACGGACGACGAGCACGTCGCCCTGCGAGAGCACGTCCTTTTCCTTCGCGCGCGCGAGCCACTCGACCGTCGCCTCGCCCTTCGCGGCGACGACGTAGAGGCGGCTGCAGACGGGTGCCTCGATCTTCTTCGAGCCCTCGAAGAGCGCGACCGACGCCGGCTCGGCCGGTGCGCCCGCGTCCGGGACGGCCGCCGGCTCGCCTGCGTCCGCGACCGCAAACGCCGCCGCCGGCCCGCTCAGGATGGGTTGCGTCGCCGTCGGCTGCGCCGTCGTGACGGCCGGCACGTCCGGCCGACCGCCCTTCTGACACGCGCCGAGCACTCCGGCGACGAAGAGCGCGCCCAGCCCCACGAGCGAGGCCGTGCGACACGACCTCACGTCGCGTCCTCCGCTGTCGCAGCGGCGTCCCCCTCCGTTCGCGTCCGCCGCACGAGGCTCGACGCCGGGAGCAGCGTCGCGGTCGCGCGTGCGGCGAGCTCGCTCGTCGTGCGCGGAACGTCGGTACCGTCGATCTCGGCCGCCGCGCGGCGGGCTTCGGCGAGGCGCTCCTCGAGCAGCGTGTTCGCAGCCTCCGGATCGCCCGGACGGAGGACGCTCCGCACGAACACCTCCGCGGCTTTGTACGAGCTGCGCACGAGCGGCGCGCTCGCGACGAACGCGAAGCCCATCTTGCGGCCCTCCTCCGCGTACATCGCGAAGGTCTCCGGCGTGACGAAGCGATCGACGGGCGCGTGCTTCGGCGTCGGACGCAGGTACTGGCCGAGCGTGACCAGATCGACGCCGGCCTCGCGCAGGTCGCGCATCGTCTCGAGCACCTCGTCGTCGTGCTCGCCGATGCCGACCATGATCGACGACTTCGTGATGCGCGACGGGTCGCGCTCTTTCACGTGACGGAGGACCTTCAGCGACGTCTCGTAGCTGCAGCGCACGTCGCGGATCTTGCGCTGGAGGCGTCGGACGACCTCGATGTTGTGCGCCCAGACGTCGGGCTTCGCGTCGACCGTCGTGTCGACGTAGTCGAGGTGGCCGCCGAAGTCCCCGAGCAGCGTCTCGATGAGGATGTCGGGGCGGAGCTCGCGCAGGCGCGTGACGGTGCGCGCGACGTGCGACGCGCCCCCGTCGAGGAGGTCGTCGCGGTCGACCATGGTCATGACGACGTACTGGAGGCCCATCCGGGCGATCGCACGCGCCACGTGCTCGGGCTCGCGGACGTCGACGGCGCCACGCGGGTCTCCGCTCGTGACCGCGCAGAAGCGGCAGCCGCGCGTGCAGACGTCGCCGAGGAGCATCACCGTGGCCGTGCCCTCGGTCCAGCACTCGCCGACGTTGGGGCACCGCGCCTCCTCGCAGACCGTGTGGAGGTCGAGCTCGCGGAACGTCTTCTTCAGGCTCGTGTAGGTCTCTCCGCCGGGGGCGCGGACCTTGAGCCACGGCGGCTTGGGGGCGAAACGCGCGTTCACGCTGGCCACGTAGCGTCACCGGCCGACGCGGTCAACTTGGGCTCGGCTTCGAGCCTGGAGCCCGCGGCTCGCCCCGTCAGCGCGGACCTTCCGTGGGCGCGCAGGTCGACACGCCCGCGCCGACGATCTTGAAGCCGACCTTCGATCGCACGAGCGCGAGGGTCCCGTCCCTGGGTCGGTAGCGCGTCACGTCGGAGCCGCCGAGGCGGTTGGGGTCGCTCGTGTAGATGTAGAAATCGCCTCCGTAGAAGGAGAACGCCCAGGCGTCGCCGGCCGAGACACCGGGCAGCTCCGTCGCCGAGAGGATCTCGCCCGTCCGCTTCGAGATCTCCGCGACCTGCGCGGGCTCGGTCACGAAGAAGCCGTAGAGCTTGCCATCGCCCGTGCCCGTCAGCTCGGCGGCCCTGCCTGCGAGCCCGCCGGTGAACGGTCCGACGAACGACACCTGCAGCGTCGACGTGTCGAGCCGCCCGAGGCCCGCGCCCCGGCTGTCCGCGAGGAAGAGCTCCTCCGTCGTGCTCCCCTTCGCGGACGACGAGAAGCCCATGCCGAACTTGAAGAACGCCGCCGAAACGTCGGGCGCCGTGTAGCGCGTCGGGCTGCAGGACAGATCCCGCGTGCTCACCTTCCAGATGCTGCCGTCGCTGTGACGCACCCACGCAGTCCCGTGGCGATCGACGGCCATCGACGTGGGCGTCGCACCGTCGGTCGGACACGCGAGCGTCCCGAGCGGCTTGAACTGCAGCGTCGGTGGATGGAACGAGTAGAGCGTGTTCTCCTCGCTGATGACGAAGATGTCCTTCGTCTCTTCGGCGCAGTCGTCGTCCTCCCCGTCGATCGTCTCGTCGCCCCCGTCCCTCCCGCCGAACGACGGCGGCGGCTCCGTCGAGCCGGGCGTTGCCTCGCCCCTGGACCCACACCCCGCGATGATGACGACAGCGAGCGCGAATCTGCGCACGGATACCTCCGGCGAATCAGGCTAACACGGTCGTGGGCGGCGCAGCGCTATACTGGCCCTCGTGGGGTCCGCGGGAAGGATGGGGGTGGACGGCGCCGGGCGCGTTCGGCGTGCGGTGGTCGTGACGAGCTTCGGCGCGCTCTTCGCGTGCGGGACGATCTTGAACGTCGAAGACGATCCGCCGCCGACCGAAACGCCACCTCCGACGGAGACGCCGTCCCAGCCCGAAGCGGATGCGACAGCCGACGCGGCGACTCTCGACGAGGGAGGTGTCGAGGGCCCTGCTTCGTGCGCCAAGACAAAGACCATCGCCGCGCGCCTCCTGGCAGACACCTGCGTTTACGAGAACGACTGCAAGGGCGCCAACTCCCATGGAACGAACAATCATTGCACCGTCGGCATCGGCAGCCTGCTCGCTCGCTTCGACCTGACCGAGGTCGCAACGGCGCTCGAGAACGGCTCGGTGAAATCCGTGACCTTGACGCTCTTCGACAACAGAACGTGCGACGGCAAGTGCACGACGACGCTGCCGCTTCCGGGAGCGCTAACCGTCCACGTCCTTCGCAACGATTGGGTCGAGTACACCGACGGGGTCGACGACTACAGCGGCGCCGATCGGTGTCGCCGGACGGACGGGAACCCCGGAGCGGGTTGGGGCACCGCGCCGACAGCCACCGACAGCAGCAGGATCAGCTCTCCGGCAGACTACGGAGAGGTCGTTGGCCGTGAGACGATCGCGAACGACGCGACCTCGCAGCTCGTCATTTCGCTCGATCCGAGCAAGCTGGCGAAAGACTGGGCTCACTATGGGGTGACGGCCCCGACGAGGCTCTCGTTGCTCGTCGCGGCGGAAGGCGAAGCGCGCCTCGTCGCCGCCACGAGGGAGTCGAATCTACGGAACGGGCCGGACCTTCGCTTCGAGATCTGCGAGTGACTCCGCTCAGCGCGCGAGCTTGGCGAGCGCGTCCGCCGACGGCGGGCTGACGACGCCGCGCTCGGTCACGATCGCGGTCACGAGGCTCGCGGGCGTCACGTCGAAGGAGGGGTTACGGACGCGCACGCCTTCGGGAACGAGCTGGACGCTCTGTCCGTCCGGCAGCTGGAACCGTGACAGCTCCTCTTCGGGTCGCTCCTCGATCGGGATGTCACTGCCCGAGGCGCACGCGAGGTCGACGGTGCTCCACGGCGCCGCCACGTAGAACGGGATCTCGTGCGCCGCCGCGAGGCACGCGAGCGAGTACGTACCGATCTTGTTCGCGACGTCTCCCGTGCGCGCGACGCGATCGGCGCCGACGATGACGAGCTTGACGACCCGCTGCGCCATGAAGTGCGCCGCCATCGAGTCGCTGATGACCTCGACCGGGATCTGGTCCTTGTGGAGCTCCCATGCGGTGAGGCGCGCACCCTGCAGATAAGGCCGCGTCTCGCACGCCAGCACGCGCACCTTCTTGCCCGCCTCCTTGGCGGCGCGGACGATCCCGAGCGCGGTGCCGTAGCCGCCCGTCGCGAGCGCGCCGGCGTTGCAGTGCGTGAGGATGGTCGCGCCGTCCGGCACGAGCTCCGCGCCGAGGGCGCCGAGCTTGCGGAAGGCGGCGATCTCGCTCTTGTGGAGCTCGCGAGCCTCCTGCGCCATGCGCTCGCAGCGCGCGGGGAAATCGAGGACCGAGGCGTCCTCCGCCGCTTGCAGCATGCGGTCGACCGCCCATCCGAGGTTCACCGCGGTCGGGCGTGCGCTGCGCAGCGTCTCGCCGGCCACCCGCATCGCCTGCAGGAACGACGTGGCGTCGCCGCGAGCGGCCGCCGCAGCGGTCACCATTCCGTAGGCAGCGGTGATGCCGATCGCCGGCGCGCCGCGGACGACCATGTCGCGGATCGCGAGCGCGACCTCGTCCACCCGCGAGAAGAACTCGTAGCGCTCGACCTGTGGGAGCTTGCGCTGGTCGAGGAGGACCACGCGATAGCCGGGCATGAGCTCGACGGCGGAGTAGGTGGTACCGCCGATCGGCTCGGGATGCGGATGGGCCTGGCCCGTACGGAGCGTCGGGATCCCGAAGCGGTTCTTGTCGCTCTCGGTCATGACCGTCCGAGGATACGGCGTGCGCCCGCGAGCGTCACGACTGGCCGTCACCGCCACGGCGCGAGGCGATCTCTTCCGCGACGGTCATGAGATCCTCGGCGGCGGTCGCCTTGTCACCGCGAACGTAGGCGGCGAGCCCCTCCACACCGACGATCGCGAGGCTGATGTTCACGCCTCGGGCCGCGAGCTCCGCGCCCACGTCGGGGTTCTTGAGGAGCGACACGAGCTCCGAGAAGACCTCGTCGAGCTCCTTCATGGCCATGCTGGGCGCTTCGTCGGACATGACACGTCCTCGAAGCACTCGTGCGCGCCGGGCGCAAGTCGCGTCACGAAGCCGGACCGAGGGCGCCCGAGCGGATCGCGCGTCGCTGCTTCTCGACGTTCGCCCGCGGTGCGCCGAGCTCGATGGCGCGGTCGAGCGCGCGCTCGGCATCCTCCCGCCGCCCGAGCTTCGCGAGCGCCCAGGCCCGACCGAGCTGCGCGGCGGCGTAGGACGGCCGAGCGGCCGCGAGCGCGTCGTACGCCGCGAGCGCGGCGGCGGGGTCGTCGCGAGCGACCGCGACGGTCGCGAGCCCGAGGAGGTTCTCCGTGCTCCGCGGATCCGCCGCGAGCCCCTGTCGATACGCCGCCTCCGCGCCGTCGAAGTCGCGGACGGACAGCCGCGCGAGGCCGAGCACGTGGAACGTCTCCGCGTCGCGCGCGCCGCGCCGCACGGCCTCCTCGAGACGCTCGATCGCCTCTTCGGCCTCGCCCCAGCGCGCCGCGCGCATGCCGCCCTCGCGCGGCCCGGCAGGCGACGCCGGCGCGACGCTCGCCGCGGAGTCGTACGCGGCGAGCGCATCGTCGAAGCGATGCGCGAGCTCGTAGGCGTGACCGAGCTCGATGAACGGAATGGGATCGCCGGGCAAGCGCCGCTGGAGCTCGTCGACCTCGCGCCGTGCGCCGTCGAGATCGCCGGTGAACGCGAGGACGCGGACGAACAGGCGCCGCGCCGGGACGTCGTCGGGGTGCTTCGCGAGGTGCTCGCGCAACAGGGTGACGGCCTCCTGCTCGCGGTGCAGCCGCACGAGCTGCTGCGCGCGCTCGATCGGCCCCTGCGCCGCGCACGACGTCGCGCCGGAGAGCGCGAGGACGAGCGCCGTCACGAATGCGACCTTCCCGCCGGCGCGCGCTGCTCCCTTCCACACGACGCTCGTGGTAATGCTGCCGCCGACCGGGAGCAAACACGACATGGAGATCAAGACGATTGGCGTCCTCGGCGCCGGGCAGATGGGCAGTGGAATCGCGCAGGTCGCTGCGGCGGCCGGCTACCAGGTCCTGCTCGCGGACGCGAGCCAGGAGCTCGCGGAGAAGGGCAAGGGCAAGATCGAGAAGATCCTCGGCAAGCAGGTCGAGAAGGGCAAGATGACCGCCGCCGACAAGGACGCGCTCGTCGGCCGCATCCGCCCGATCGCCTCGATCGCGGACTTCTCCTCCTGCGACCTCGTGATCGAGGCGGCGACGGAGAACGTCGAGCTGAAGCTGAAGCTCTTCCGGAGCTGCGACGAGGCGATGAAGCCCGGCGCGATCCTCGCGAGCAACACGTCGAGCATCTCCCTCACGAAGCTCGCCGCCGTGACGAAGCGGCCCGATCGCGTGATCGGCATGCACTTCATGAACCCGCCGCCGCTGATGAAGCTCGTCGAGATCGTCCGCGCGGTGCAGACGAGCGACGAGACGTACGAGATCGTCCGCGCCACCGCAGAGAAGATGGGCAAGACGTGCACGACGTCGAACGACGCGCCCGGCTTCCTCGTCAACCGCATCCTCATCCCGATGCTCTGCGAGGCGTGCTTCGCGCTGCAGGAGGGCGTCGGCACGGCGGAGGACATCGACACCGGCGCGAAGCTGGGTCTCAACCACCCGATGGGCCCGCTCGAGCTCGCCGACCTCATCGGCCTCGACACGGTCCTCGCGATCGCCGACGTGCTCCACCGCGACCTCGGCGACGACAAGTACCGCGCGCCGACGATGCTCCGTAACCTCGTCGCAGCGGGCTGGCTCGGGAAGAAGACCGGCCGCGGCTTCTACGTCTACGACGAGAACGGCGCCAAGAAGCCGGCCTGATCCGGGGCCGCTCGGCGCTCCCCTCCCGCCCGGCGAAATGGTACTTCGCCGGGCATGGGAAACACGCTGCTGACCGCCCGCGACGGCGCGATCGTCGTCCTCACGCTCAACCGCCCCGACAAGCTGAACGCCTTGAACGCCGAGCTGCTCGGCGAGCTCGACGCGTCGCTGGCGGAGCTCGGCCGCGATCCCAGCGTCGCGTGCGCGATCCTGACCGGCGCCGGCGACAAGGCGTTCGCCGCCGGCGCCGACATCGCCGCGATGCTCGATCTCTCGACCGAGCAGGCGCGCCACTTCTCGGAGCTCGGGCACCGCATCTGCTCGCGCATCGAGCGTGCCCCCTTCCCCGTCATCGCCGCGGTGAACGGCTTCGCGCTCGGCGGCGGCTGCGAGCTCGCCCTCGCCTGCGACTTCATCTACGCGAGCGACAAGGCGAAGCTCGGCCAGCCCGAGGTGAACCTCGGCATCATCCCCGGCTTCGGCGGCACCCAGCGCCTCGCGCGCCGCGTGGGCATCGCCCGAGCGCGCGAGCTCTGTTACACGGGCGACACGATCGGCGCCGAGGAGGCGCTGCGCATCGGCCTCGTCAACGCGGTGGTGCCGCACGCCGAGCTGATGACGAAGGTGAACGAGGTCGCGCAGAGAATCGCGAAGAAGGGCCGCCTCGCGATCGCGCAGTGCAAGCGCGTCCTCTACTCGGGCGAGGGCCTGCCGCTCGATGCGGCGAACGCCCTCGAGACGCAGGCGTTCGCGATGCTGTTCGGGACTCGCGACCGACGCGAGGGCATGGCCGCCTTCCTCGAGAAGCGAGCGCCCGCGTTCACGGGCTCCTGATTGCGATCGGCGCCGCGCCTCCTCCCGTTCGCCGCGGCGATCACCGCCGCGGCATGCACGCTGCCCGGAGACCTGGGCGACGTCGCGCGTCCGAAGGCAGGCGGTCCAGCATCGGACGCACCCGGCGGAGGATCGTCGGTGGTCGTCGCCCGGCCGCTCGAGCGCGTCCTGCCGCCGTTCGACGTGGTGTCGACGGCGGCCACGCTCGACGCCTGGCCGCGGCTCGTGCCGGGCGTGCGCGCGCGCAGCGTGACCAGCTTCGATCGGAGCGGCGGCGACGACGACGGGACGAACGGCGAGCTCTACGTCGACGCGCGCGGCGAGCACGTCCTCTTCGACGAGACCGGGCCCGGCGTGCTCCGCACGCTCTGGCTCGCGGCCGACGCCGGCTCGCCGCTCGGGCTCGGGACGGTGCGCTTCTACTTCGACGACGAGGCGCGAGCGCGGCTCGCGATCGACGCCGACGCCCTGTTCACCGGGAGCGCGCCGCCGTTCGTCGCGCCGCTCGTCGTGGACGGCACGACGACGAGCGGAGGCTTCTCCTCGTGGGCTCCCCTGCCCTTCGCACGTCGCCTCCGCATCACGACGGAGAAGAAGGCGGGCGCGTACCAGATCCATCACGACGTGCTCCCGCCCGACTGGGACGTGCGGAGCTTCGAGCTCCGCACGCACGACGCGGCGCTCGCGGCGCGCTTCGCTTCGAGCGGCGAGCCGACGACGGCCCCTCTCGAGGAGGTCCCGCTCGACCACCGCCGCGAAGGCGACGGCACGATCGAGGTCCTCCGCTTCGTGCCGGACGCGCCGCCCACGGACGAGACCCTCCACGGCGCACGCATCACGATCACGTTCGACGGCGCGCCGTCGCCGCAGGTCGACGTGCCGCTCGCCTTCTTCTTCGGCTCGGGCCTCGGGCTCGCCCCCGTGCGGTCGCTCGCGTGGACGATGCAGCCCGACCTGTTCGAGTCCCGCATTCCGATGCCGTTCTGGCGGAGCGTGCACGTCTCGGTCACGGGGATCGCCGGCAAGCTCTTCCTGCGCGTCGGGCCGGCGCGCTGGTCGCCTTCGGAGGCCGGTACCCTGGAGGTCCGCTTCCGCGAGGAGACACCCTCGGATCCGGGCGACTTCGTCTACGCCGACCTCGACGGCACGGGAAAGATCGTCGCCACGGTGCTCGGCATCCAGCGCGTCGGCTCCGATGCGCACGAGGGGTGGGCCGGCGACCTGCGCACGACGATCGACGGGATCCGATCGCCCGCGCTGCACGGGACGGGGCTCGCCGACGATCACCTGGGCGGCTCCGGCGACGAGCCGTTCTCGCTCCCGATGCACGGCATGCCGCGCACCGAGGTCACGACCGCGACGAACGCTCGTGCGTCCTTCTACCGCCTCTGGCCGGGGATCCCCTTCTTCCGGCACGTACGCCACTCGGTCGAGCATCGGTCCGGCGAGGCGGGCAGCACGACCTTCGCCTCGGCGACGTTCCTCTATCGCCAGCCCCGCGCACGCCTCGTGCGGTCGGACGCCTTCGACGTCGCAGACGCCGCCGCGGCGCTCGCGCACCGCTACGAGGCGAACGTCGTCGCGGCGCCCGTCCTCACGAGCGCGTTCGAAGGCGAAGACGCGACCGACCTCACGGCGACGCTCCACACGTTCGATGCGCCGATACGCTTTCGGCTCGCGATCGATTCGAGAAACGACGGCGTCGAGCTGAGGCGCCTGTTCGATCGAGCCGAAGCACCGACCACGGGGGCCATCATCGTCGACGGGGTACGCATCACGACCATTCGAAGCCACGGTCCGTACGCCGAGTCCCGGCGGTGGGCCGAGGAGCGCGTGTTCGTCCCGGCGCAGGTGACGCGCGGCAAGGGAGCGATCGAGGTGCTCGTGGTGCCCGAGAGCGGACGGAGGATGACGGCGGCGCGTTTCGAGGCGTGGGCGGTTCTTCCGTGAAGTCGCGCACGGGATCCGACGAGAGTGGCTGAGGACCTCGGACCGAGGGCTCGGCTCAGAAGGACCGGAAGACGGCGACCCACGTACCGAGCACGGAGACCACGATCGCGAACGCAGCGGACGCGGCGAAGGCTCGGAACGCGATCTTCCGAAGCCGGAGGCGCACCGACTCCGTCGCGCGCGGCGCGGCGAAGTAGGCCGCGCAGCCCGCCCACGCGAAGAGGACGGCGCCGAACGCGAGATGCTCCTTCCGCTCGAAGACGAGACCGACGAGCGGCGACTCGGCGAAGATCTGCTGCCTGAGGAGCGCGCGATACGCCACGTAGAGCCACGCGCCGAGCGCCGCGACGATCGTCACCAGCGCCGTCGCGAGCCCCACGGCGAGGTGGGCCCGCCGCTTCGGGTTGCGCAGCACGATCGCGGGGTGCACGAGGAGCGCTGCGGCGAGCCAGCCGACGTGGCCGTGCACGTGCTCTGCGAGGCGGAGCGGGTCGAGCTGCATCGCGGGCCGTTCGGGATCGGACCTCGTGGCTCCGATCGGCGGCCGATACGATACACTCGTCGCCGTGGAGTGTGCCGCTCACGCAGGGACCCCGGCTGCGAGCTCGTGCAGCTCGTGCCAGAAGGGCTTCTGCGAGGCCTGCCTTTCCTGGGAGGTCGACGGCAAGCCCGCGTGCGCGGAGTGCGGCGCACGCGAGGACGACCGCAGCCGCGCGATCGGCGCGACGATGCTCGCGCTCGTCGGGGTCGGGTACCTGGCGACGCTCGCGATCGGCTACCTCCTCTTCAGGGCCCGGCCGTACGTCGGTGGCATCGCGGCCGTGGTCGCGATCATGCTCGGGCGCATCCTCCAGCTCTACATGCGCGTCCCCGTCGTCACGCGACGCGAGCCTCGCGCGGGGTGAAGCGAGGGCGGCGAACGCCGACGCACATTGCTCGAGGACGACGGCTCCGTATAGCCTCGGAGCATGGTCCGGGGGGCTCACGCCTTCGACGCGCGGGTGCGCGTCCTCGAGTGCCGCAACTGTGGCGCTCCCGCCACCACGCTGCCAGCCGAAGACCACTTCGACTGCAGGTACTGCAACGCGGTCAACGTCTATCGGCTCGTCGAGGGCCCCGCGACGGCCCCCTCGCCCGGACCATCCGCCGAGGAGCAAGCGCGCGTCGAGGTCGAACGCGCGGTGGAGAATCTCGAGCGCCGGCTCACGAGCCCCGAGCGGGTCGCGTGGGCGCGGGCCGAGGTCGCGAAGCCCGACCGGCGCGTGATCTACGACGTCACGCGCAACCCGCCCGCCGACCTGACCGCCATGAGCGGCATCACCGACTGGAACACGTGGATCGGGCGCTGGCTCCCCGCGCTGCGAGAGCACTGGCAGCGCTTGGTCCCTCGCGAAGGAGCGACGGTCACCGACCCCACGACCCAGCACCGGCTGTTCTGGCTCGCGATGCGGCTGAGC
>CALFEQ010000196.1 GCA_937949945.1 uncultured Myxococcales bacterium | reverse complement strand
GCGGGGGCGAGGGTTGCGCCACCGCTGGCGCGCTCTCCTCGCTCTCGGCGTCCGGAGGCGGCGCGGGCGCGTCCGCGTCGTGTGGGGCCTGCGCGTCGGGCTGCGCCTGCGCATCGGGCTGCGCCTGCGCGTCGGGCTGCGCCTGCGTGTCGGGCTGCGCCTGCGCGTCGGGCTGCGCCGCGGCAAGCGAGGCCGACAACATGGAGCTCAGCGCGACGAGGCATCCGATCGAAGCAGGACGAAGAAGCGTGTTCACGGCACGGGTCGGGTGTGCGGCGGCGGCTCCGAAGGCGCCGGGAGGATCCACCTCGCGGGCGCGAGACCGTCGCGTACGGTCATGAGGTCCACGTCGGGATCGATCATCGGCACGCCCCGCCGGCCGTTGAGGGAGACGATCGACTCGACGCGCACCTCGACGGGGATTCCGCGCGCCTCGAAGTCGCGTCCGATCCGATGCGCGAGCTGGAGGACGAGGTCGGGTTGGCCCGACATCTCGTTCTCCTGGTACGGGTTGATGTACTCGCGCGGGCTCACGTGGTGCACGCGCCCCGTCTCCTTCTCGCGTACGAGGAAGGTGGTCGCCCCGCCCTTCGCGCGCACCATCACGCGCCACGAGAAGCGCATGCCCTGCTCGTGCCAGAGCACGTTGCCGCCGTAGAGGTGGCAGCGCAGCGGCATGAGGAGCTGCACGATGCAATAGAAGGCGCCCAACCCGAGCGCGGCGCGATGCAGACGAGCACGCCACGGCGCGACCGGCTCGCTCGGCCGAACGTCCGCGAGCGGCTCGGGGGTCGGCTCCGCGCGGCGCCCGAACAGACGGCGCACCGTTCGCCCGAGGGTCCGCGGCCAGCTCGGCTCGAAGAACACCAGCGCGGCCGTGCTCATGATGAACGGGAACATCCCGATGTCGAACAGGAGCCGCGTCATCGTGTGGAAGAAGAGGACGACGGCATAGGCGAACGGCCGCGTCTTCTTCAACGAGAGCCAGAGCACGATCGTCGTGTCGAAGAGGAAGCCGCACCAGCTCATCACGAGCGCGACGCCCTCGATCGTGAAGAGCTTGCCGAGGATCGGGAGGTCCGTGCTCGCGCCGAGCCAGATCCGGAGCGGCTGGCCGTGCAAGAGCCAGTCGGTCTGGAACTTGGCCATCCCCGCGAAGAAGTAGACGAGGCCGATCTGTACGCGGAAGAGGACGAGCCACGCGGTGGCGACGCGCTCTCCCATGCCGTCCGGCGCACCGCCGAACCGCTTGCGTATCCACGCGTCGACGGACCAGACGCGGTTCGCCGGCGAGATCGACAAGAGCCACGCGAGCAGAGCCGCGAGGTAGTAGTGGTTCAGGTACGTCGATACGTCGATGAGCTGGATGTACGTGAGCCCCGCGGCGAACAACGGGGCGGTCACGCGGAACGCGGCTCCGGCGGCGACGGCGAGCGCGAGACCGGCGAGGATCCAGAAGAGCGCGTGCATCCCGCCGCGCGAGAGCGGCTCCACCCACTCGAAGCCCCAGTAGCGGAAGCGGAACGTGGGGTCCACGAGCAGGCTGTCGACCCACCCGTACGCGAGGAACCGCTCCATCGAGATGGCGAACAGCACCCCGAAGCAGATTCGGAATGCCGCCAGCCATGCGCCGTCGACGGGGCGGAGGAGCACGTCCTCGAGCCGCCGCAGCCTCCCGCCCACGGCCTCGAGCAGCTTCGTTCGAGAGATGGGACGTCCGCCGTCCGTGGACGGCACAACCGCAATCGACGACATGGCGACGACGGAATCAGTCGGTGTCACTCGCAGCGCTCGCAGGGAGCTTCAGGTTCAGCGGGCTGCCCGAACCGAAGAGCTGCGTCTTGAGAAGGTCCGTGAGCGACTTGAGCGTGTCGTAGAAGCCCTTGAACTGCTCCTCCGACGCCGCGCTGAACGCTGGGAACGCGTCGGCCGCCGCCTCCACGTTCCCGAGCGCCGTCAGGATGTCGGTGGAGAGCTGCTCGTGCCCGGCGGCGACGAGCCAGTCGTCGAAGCCGACGCCTGTCCCGTCCTCGCTGCATCCCTGGAACAGGCTCCGGAACGCGCGGAGGTTGGTGCGGATGTTCTCGATCTCGACGTCCGCGAACGGCGTCTCCGGGTTCGGCGGCGTCGCCTGGACGCCCGCGCGGCTCGCGAGCTTGAGGTCCTTGATCTCCTTCTCGACGTAGAAGAGCGCCCAGGCGACGACGTTGAGCGTCTCCTGCTCCGAGCCGTAGCCGTCGAAGGCGAGGAGCTTGGCCTTGAAGTTCTCGCCTTCGGGGAGCCAGACGTTCCGGATCTCGAGGGCGACCGCGACGAGGTTGTCGGCGACGGCAATCGCGTAGTCGCTCTTCGCCTTCGCGAGGTCGGCGGGCGAGAGCGCGCTCCACGCCTGTCCGGCGGGCGAAGCCGGGAGGCAGGCGGTGTCGGTGTCCGGATAGAAGAAGAGGTACTCGAGCGCGTAGAGCCCACGCGCGCTCGGCAGCACCTTGTCGAGCCCCGCCTGCCACTCCTTCGTCGCGACCTGCTTCTCGACCTCGCAGCGGCTCGTCAGCGGCCACGGGTGCACGAAGCTCCGCAAGCCACGGCCGTGGTACTTGTCGAGCACCGTGCTGGCGAGAGGGCCGAACTGGAAGAGCTCCATCTTCGACCACTCGTTCATCGCCGTCTTCCAGGCATCGCGCACGGCGCCGAGCTTCTCCTCGCTCGGATCTGCTGCGTGATCCTGGACCGTCGAGCGAAGCGCCGTCGCCGCGTTCAGGAACGTGCAGGCGTGCCAGGCCGCGCAGTCGCTCGCGGCCTCGAGCAGGGCCTGCTTCGTGAACGGCGCGGCAGCGCCGGGGGCCGGGCCGCACTCGATCGGCCCGGCCGGCGCCTCGGCGTCGATGCCGCCGCTGCTGCTGCTGCTGCCGCCGGAAGAGCTGGAGGCACCGCCGCTGCTCGAGCTCGTGCCTGTCCGATCGGACGTCGACGTACACGCCGCCGCCGCCGCCGCCGCGGCGACGATCGCTGCGCCTGCGAGGGTGCAGAGCGCGGCCGTCGAGATGCCCCCACGACGCTCTTCGGTCTTCATGCGCTGCCTTCTACTGACCGACTCCGAGCGTGACAATCACGGAGCTCTGCACGCCGGGCTCCGTCGCATCGTCGATGCTCTGCGCGCTGGCGGCGATGCGCTTGCCGTCGGGAGAGACGGTCACCTTGTAGAACGCCGCCGGGTACGTGTACTTGATGAGGCCGCCCGCGCCCGAGCTCCGGTCGGGCTTGCCGTCCTTGTCGAGGACGTACACGCTCGCGTCGTCGTCGTATTGGCCGACGTGGACGACGCGATCGTCCGGCAGCACGACGAGGTCGCGGCCGCGATCCGCGAAGTTCGTCCCGCCGAGTCCGGCCGCCGGATCGAGCTCGCTCTGCCACGCGAACGCGCCGTTCTCGCCGTAGCTCGTGTCGAGCCCTTCCGCCTTCACGCCGAAGGTGACGAGGTCGACGCTCTTGCTCGGCGTCTTGAAGTTCGAGCTCCCGTACCCCGTCGTCACCAGACGCCCGGACGACTGGCGCACGACGTTGTACGCCTCCGCGAAGCCACTCGTCGCGAGGAAGGGGTTGAACTTCGTCTGCCCCGGGATGGCGGGCGACGTGCCGAAACCGAACGCAGGATCGGGAGTGCCGTCCGGGAGCAGACGAATCAGAACGACGTGGTTCAAAAGACCGGCGCCGAAGTTCGTGTAGCCCGCCGAGACGATGCTCCCGTCCTCGAGCACGATGCCGCGGCGCGCGTTGTCGCCGAGGTTCTTGCCGTCGGCGTCGGTGCTGTAGGGCGCGCCGCCGTTGAACGTCGTGTCGAACGCGAGCGTGTCGGCCAGGACGCGCGTGATCCAGCGATCGTTGTCGGTGCGCTGCTCGGCGACGTTCGCGGCCTTGGCCGGCGCGCCGGACGCGAAGACGACGATCTTCGGCGAAGCCGCGTTGCTCTTGTCGAGCGCGATGCCCCAGGACGAGTAGCTGGGGGGCGCAGAGGGCGGGCTCGCCATGCCCCCGGGCCAGCCCTCGTCCTCGTCCCAGCCGAACTTGACGAAGACCGGATCGCCGAACGAGAAGGCGCCGCTGCCGTCCTTCGTCAGCTTGACGAGATACACCTTGCCGTCGACGTTCACGTGGACGACGAAGTTCCCAGGCGAGACCTCGACGATGTCGTAGGAGCTCTCGTCCTTCTCGGCGAGGACGTCCTTGGTCAGCACGCCCTCGTTGCCGAACGTCGTGTCGAGCTGGCCGTCGGCGTCGAACCGCCATACCGCGAGCTTGCGCTCGCCGTCCTCGATGGTCGCGCCGGACGCGTAGAGGAACCCGTCGCTCGCGAAGACGAGACCGTAGGGGTTGATCGCGTTCGAGATCTTCGTCGTCGTCAGCGGAACGATCGGACCGGCCGGAGCGGTGGCGGCGTCCGGGCCCGCGTCGTCGCCGTTCTGCTGCCCGCCGGCGTCGTCGGTCGACGGCGTCGTCCCGGCATCCGCGTTCGGCTGCTCGCCGGCATCCGGCGAGGGCGTCGCGCCCGACGTGTCGTCGTCGTCGCTGCACGCGACCAAGAGCGCGGCGCTCAGTCCGAGCGCGGCGAAGCTGCCCATCAAGACGTCTCTCTTCATGCTCGCTTCCCTCGCGGAGCGGACCGAACGGGTCCGTCCGTGCGAGCTCTCTCTAGCTCAACGTATCGCTATTGAAAATCACTTTCATTATCGACACGAGCTCCACCGCTCGGATGCACCGCCAAGGTTCCGTACTTACAGCGGAATTTTCGTGCGACATTTCCACCCTACTCGGCGCATGGCGCCCGGGGCGGCGTCGCTCCTCACTTGGTGTACTCGCGGATGAACGTGTGCCGCTGCTCGAGGGAGCCGATCGCGACGAGCTCGCCTCCCTCCGGCAGGACCGTGGACGCCGGAGGGTTCGTGATGACGTCGTCGCCCCGCTGCACGGCGATGACGTTGAGGCCCGTCCGCGCGCGCACGTCGCTCTCGCGGAGCGTCTTGCCGGCGAGCGAGCTCGGGACCGGCACGACGATGATGTCGGCGCCCTCGTCGAGGACGACGAGATCGTTGCCGCGCAAGAACGAGAGCACCGATTTGACGCCGAGCGAGCTGTAGCTCAGCACCGAGTCCGCGCCCGCGCGATAGATCGCCTCGAGGTTCCGCTCGTGCGTGATCCGGCTGATGATGCGGACGTCCGGGTTCAAGCGACGGCAATAGATGGCGAGGAAGATGTTCGTCGCGTCGTCGTTCGTCGTGAGCACCACGGACGGCGCGTTCGCCAGACCTGCCGCCATGAGCACGTCTCGATCGGCCGCGTCGCCGATGAACACCTCGTTGGCGACTCCCTCGAGCGAGCTCTTGATCGCTTCGCTCCGCTCGACGAGGTGCACAGCGACCTCGCGCTCGCGGAGCGCGCGCGCCGCCGCGACCCCGACCCTCCCGCCGCC
This sequence comes from uncultured Myxococcales bacterium, assembly GCA_937949945.1. GTDB lineage: Bacteria > Myxococcota_A > Polyangia > Polyangiales > Polyangiaceae > Labilithrix. The sequence continues at coordinate 36,246 of CALFEQ010000196.1, read as the reverse complement.
GATCACGACCACCGGATTCTCGTTCGGCGCATAGATGACGAACAGCGAATCGAGGAGATTGAGCTGCTCCTCCGTCCCGACGACGACGACGACGCTGTGGGCGCCGAGCACGGCGTCCGCATGCGCGGGCCGGAGCACGCCGTTGTTGTCCCAGTACGCCACGATGTTCATGCCCGTGAGCTGGCGCAACGACGTGTCGCGGATGCGGCGGCCCGCGAGCCCGGTGTTGTGAACGGGTAGCTCGGCGATGACGAGATCCTTGAAGCGGCCCACGACGTGGGCACGGATGTGGCCGGCATTGACGCGCGCCGCGAGATGCTCGCCGAGGCGTCGCTTGAGCGGCAACGTCGTCGTCGCGCCGCTGAGCTCGATGACGTCCACGGCATCGTCGCTCTCCGCGAGGGCCACGATGCGGGCGTCCGGCGCGTGCTCGCGGACGGTGAGCGTGACGTTCGTGTTGGTCGCGTCGTCGAGGTTCGCGAACACGATCTTCGCCTTGTCGGCTCGGAGCGCTGCGTAGGTCGCGCGGCTGTCGAACTCGCCGACGACGACCGAGATGCCGTCGTCGTGGAGGGCGGCCGCGGCCGCGGGGTCGGGCTCGATGACGAAGTACGGGATCGCCGCAGCGCGGAGGCGGTCGACGAGCCCTCGGGCAATCGTGTCGTACTTGCAGATGATGACGTGCCCGCTCGTGCCCGGCGGAGCCTCGCGAGGCACCCGGAGCCGGATCTGCGCCTCGAGCCACGGCGCATAGAAGAACCGGATGAACGCGAACGGCAGGACGATCACGAACATCACGAGGCCCGTGAGCAGCACGACGACGCTGAACAGGCGCCCGACGTCCGTCTGGAAGGTGATGTCGCCGAAGCCGAGCGTGCTCATCACCGTGAGCGTCCAGTAGAAGCTCGTGGTCCACGAGTACTCACGGTGCTCGACGACGAGCATCAGCGTCCGGAAGCACGCCGCGAAGAGCACGACGGTCGCGGCGATCACCACGAGGAACTTGGCGAACGCCCGCAGGTTCTGCCGCAGGGCCTTCTCCTTCATCAAGAAGGCGAGAAACGGCGCGATGGCTCTCATGAACGGTGTCCCACTTCGTTCGTGCTCACGGCGGTCCTGCGCCCCCGAGGATACGCCGCGTGGCGGCTCCTCGGAGCATCGACGTGAGGGCTCCCGACCTCACCTCCAGCCTCCCTGAGAAAAAGGATCGGCCGGTGAAATTTCCTGACCTCTCCGATCGACGAGAAAGGGCGACGCCACGAACGACCGAGCACGCCTCGCCCGAGACGCGCTCGTGCTCGTGCTCGTGCTCGTGCTCGTACTCGTACTCGAACGAGAACGAGCACCGAGCAACGAGCGCGCGCGCCCCTTCATCCGACGGAGACGCCCATGCCCCTCCTGAAAAGCGCCCTCATCGTCACGACCGCCGCCCTCGCGCTCGAGCTCGCGGCCCAATCGAGCCGGCCGAGCCCTACCGGCTTCGTCGCCGACGTCGCCACCGTCCTCGCTTCGTGCTCCCCGCAGCGACCGGCGACGGCGCCCGCCGAGCCGACGCTGCACGCGCACGCGTGTCCCGCTCGAGCGAACCACGCGCCCATGCTGTGAGCTCAGTGGTGCGCAGGCGCCTCGGCCTCCACCATGCGCTCGCCACCGAGCTCTCGCGCCATCGCGCGCTCGACCTCGAGGATGTGGAGCGTCGTGCGCATGACCGCGTCGGGGCTCAGGCTGATCGAGTCGATCCCGTGCTCCACGAGGAACGCGGCGAAGTCGGGGTGATCGCTCGGCGCCTGACCGCAGATGCCGACCCTCCGCCCCATCGCATGCGCCGTCTCGATGAGGGTCGCGCACGAGCGCTTCACGGCCTCGCTTCGCTCGTCGAACAGCGGGGCGATCGTCGCCGAGTCGCGATCGATGCCGAGCGTGAGCTGCGTCAGATCGTTCGAGCCGATCGAGAAGCCGTCGAACAGCTCGGCGAACCTGTCGGCCAGGACCACGTTGGACGGGATCTCCGCCATGACCCAGACCTCGAGCCCCTTCTCGCCCCGGACGAGCCCGCCCTCGCGCATCGTCTCGAGGACGCGCGCGCCCTCCTCGGGCGTCCGGCAGAACGGGATCATGACGGCGATGTTCTCGAGGCCCATCGTCTCGCGCACACGCCGCACCGCCGCGACCTCGAGGAGGAAGCCCTCCTTGTAGCCGGGGTGGTAGTAGCGGCTCGCGCCACGCCAGCCGATCATCGGGTTCTCTTCCCGCGGCTCGAACGCCTCGCCGCCCAAGAGGTGCGCGTACTCGTTCGTCTTGAAGTCGCTGAAGCGCACGATCACCGGACGCGGGTAGAACGCCGCGCCGATCGTCGCGATGCCCTGCGAGAGACGGTCGACGAAGAACTCCGTCTTGTCGTCGTAGCCCTCGGTGACGCGATCGATCTCGCGCTTGAGGTCCGGCGCGAGCGTCGCGTAGCGCGTCAGCGCGAGCGGGTGCACGCCGACCCAACCGGCGAAGAAGAACTCGATCCGGGCGAGACCGACGCCGTCGCACGGGAGCATCGAGACCTTCAGCGAGCGGTCGGGTTGCCCGACGTTGACCATGATCTTCGTGCGGGGGCGCGGCAGCGCCGACGGATCGATCTCCTCCACCGAGAACGGGACCTCTCCCGCGTAGACCGCGCCCGTCTCGCCTTGCGCGCACGAGACGGTCACGGTCGCGCCGGTGTCGATCACGGTCGTGGCGCGCTCCGCCCCGACGATCGCGGGGATCCCGAGCTCCCGCGCGACGATCGCGGCGTGCGACGTCCGGCCGCCACGCTCCGTCACGATCGCGGCCGCCGTCTTCATCACGGGCTCCCAGTCGGGATCGGTCGACAGCGTGACGAGCACCTCGCCCGGACGGAAGTCACCGAGACGTCGCGCATCGCGGATGACGTGCGCTCGGCCCGTCGCGACGGCGTCGCCGATGGCCGATCCGGTGACGAGCGCGGGAGCATCCGCCTCGAGGCGGTAGATGCGAAGCTTCGGCGCCGCGACCTGCGAGTGCACCGTCTCGGGTCGTGCCTGGACGACGAAGAGCTGGCCCGACAGCCCGTCCTTCGCCCACTCGATGTCCATCGGGGTCGGCGCGCCGTGCAGCTCCGAGTAGTGCCGCTCGATCTGGAGCGACCAGCGCGCGAGCTCGAGAGCGTCGTCGTCGGACAGCGAGAGCCGCACGCGATCCTCCGGCGGGACCGGGACGGTCTCGATCGAATCCGGCACCTCGTCGTCGTAGACGACCTTCGTCTCCTTCGTGCCCCGCCGCTTCCAGACGAGCGATCGATGACCTCGTTCGAGCGTCGCTTTGTGGACGACGATCTGGTCGGGGACGACGCGGCCTCCCACGACGCTCTCTCCGAGGCCCCAGCTCGAGTTGATGACGAGCACGCCGCGGTGCCCCGTGTCGGGGTCGAGCGTGAAGATGACACCCGCGCTCGCGAGATCGGAGCGGACCATCTTCTGGACGCCGACCGAGAGCGCGACCCGCATGTGGTCGAACCCCATGTCGAGCCGGTAGCTCACCGCGCGCGCCGTGAAGAGGCTCGCGAAGGCGCGGCGCACGGCCTCCTCGAGCCTGGCCCAACCGCGGACGTTGAGGAACGACTCCTGTTGGCCGGCGAAGCTCGCGGTCGGCAGATCCTCCGCGGTCGCCGACGACCGAACGGCGACGTCGGTGCAGGTCTCGCCGTACTCCTCCGAGAGGATGCGGTACGCGGCGTCGAGCTCGGCCGCGACGAGGTGCGGGAGCGGAGCCTCCGCGATCATCGCGCGCACGCGATCCGCGCGCTGCACGAGGTCGTCCACGTCCTCCTTCCGGACGCCGCGCATGATCTCGCGGATGGGTTCTTCGAGGCGCGACGCGCGCAGGTGCTCGCGATAGGCCTCCGCAGTCAGCGCGAACCCGTCGGGCACACGGACACCGAGCGGCTCGAGCGTGGCGATCATCTCACCGAGGGAAGCGTTCTTCCCTCCTACGAGCGGGACGTCGTGAAGGCGGAGCTCTCGGAAGCGTCGCACGAAGCGCATGAACGCCGATGACGCAAGCCTCGTTCCGCCGCACACGGCCACGCCGGTGGTGCAACGCGATCTCTCCATCGACCTGCTCGCGCGCACTAGGTTCCGGGGATGCAGGCGAGCGCCGGCGGTCGAATGCGGATCGACGTGAACGGGCTCGACGTGCTCCTCCGCGCGCTCGCGGACGAAGGGCACGAGCTCGTCGGCCCGAGGGTGCAGGACGGCGCGATCGTGCTCGGTCCGATCCGCGGCGTCGAGGATCTGCCTCGCGGCGTGGGCGACGAGCAGACTCCCGGGCGTTACCGCCTCCGCGCTCGAGGCGACGACGCGCTCTTCGGCTACGCCGTGCCGCAGCACTCGTTCAAGAAGGAGCTCTTGCTCCCGCGCGTCACGCTCGTCCGCATCCGTCGCGGCAAGACCGGAGCCGTCGTCGAAGCGCCTCCGCGGCCGGACCGCAAGGTCGCGTTCGTCGGGATGCGCGCCTGCGAGATCGCGGCGGTAGAGGTGCAGGATCGCGTCCTGCGCGACGGGCCGTGGATGGACGCCGACTATGCGGCGCGTCGCGAGCAGGTCTTCGTCCTCGCGGTCCAATGCGGTGCGCCGTCGGGCACGTGCTTCTGCGTGTCGATGGGGACCGGCCCCAAAGCGGAGGCCGGCTTCGATCTCGCGCTGACCGAGCTGCTCGCGCCCGAGCACGCCTTCGTGGTCGAAGTCGGGACCGAGGCCGGCCGACGCATCCTCGCGCGCGTGCCGCGCCGCGAGGCGACGGCCGAGGAAGAGGAGGCCGCCGCGCGCGTCGTCTGCGACGCCGCGGCGCGCATGGGGCGGACCATGGACACGACGAACATCCGCGACCTCATGATGTCCAACCTCGAGCACCCGCGATGGGAGGACGTCGCCGAGCGCTGCCTCGGATGCGCCAACTGCACGCTCGCCTGCCCGACGTGCTTCTGCACGGACGTCGAGGACACGACGGACCTCTCCGGCGACGAGGCGACGCGCACGCGCCGGTGGGACTCGTGCTTCACGTTCGACTTCGCGTACCTCCACGGCGGCGGCGTGCGCCCGTCGCTGCGCGGCCGCTACCGCCAGTGGCTCACGCACAAAGTGGCGACTTGGCACGACCAGTTCGGCACGTCGGGCTGCGTCGGCTGCGGGCGTTGCATCACCTGGTGCCCGGTGGGCATCGACATCACGGAGGAGGTCGCGGCGATCCGTGCGACATCGGCCACCGCCGAGCGAGGAGGGTGAGGCATGGAAGACCTCGAGCGCGCGCTCCGAACGCATCCGTTCATCGCGGACCTCGAGCCCGAGCACGTGCGCTTCCTCGTCGGATGCACGAAGAACGTGCGCTTCCGTCCGGGCGAGTACCTCGTCCGTGAGGGCCAACGCGAGGACCGCCTCTACCTGATACGCGAGGGCACTGCATCGATCGAGATGCCGCGATCGGGCGGCGACGCCGTGGTCGTGGAGACCGTCGGCCCCGGCGACGTGCTCGGCATCTCGCGCGTCACGCCGGCGAAGGCGCACCTCGACGTGCGCGCGCGCGAGGAGCTCGTCGCCTTCGCCGTCGACAACGCGTGCGTCCTCCAGAAGATGAACGCGGACCCGCGGTTCGGCTACGCGATCACGCGAAAGCTCCTCGAGCGCACCTACGACCGCCTCGCGCGCGCTCGCCTCCAGAACCTGGACGTCTACCGATGACGGCGACGACGGCGAGGCAGACCCGAAGCCCCTACTTGCCCACGCCGATGGTCGTGGCCGAGGTGACGCGCGACCTCGAGGACGTCTTCACGCTCTCGTTCGACGTGCCCGAAGGCTTTCCGTTCCGGCCGGGCCAATTCAACATGCTCTGGGTCCACGGCGTCGGCGAGGTCCCGATCTCGATCAGCGGCGACCCCGGCGAGCCGACGCGGCTCGTGCACACGATCCGCAGCGTCGGGAACGTCACGCGTGCGATGGCGTCGCTCGGCGTGGGGAGCTGGCTCGGCGTCCGAGGCCCGTACGGCACGTGGTGGCCGCTCGAACAGGTGCGCGGGCGCGACGTCCTGTTCGTCGCCGGCGGGCTCGGCCTCGCGCCGATGCGGTCGGCCATCCTCCACGTCCTCTCGCATCGCGCGGACTACGGGCGAGTGACGGTCCTCTTCGGGGCGCGCTCGCCCGCGCAGCTCCTCTTTCGCGACGACCTCCAGCGCTGGCGCGGACGCTTCGACTGCTGGCTCGAGGCGACCGTCGATCGCGCGGGCCGCGACTGGTTCGGGCCCGTCGGCCCGATCACGCACCTCGTCGCCGACGTGCCGCTGAAACCCGAGACGGCCGTGCTCGTCTGCGGCCCGGAGATCATGATGCGCTTCGTCGTACGCGAGCTCGAGCGGCGCGGGGTCCCGGACGACTCCATCTGGCTGTCGATGGAGCGGAACATGAAATGCGCCGTCGGACTCTGCGGCCACTGCCAGCTCGGCCCGTTCTTCGTCTGCAAGGACGGCCCCGTCTACCGCTTCGATCGCATCGCGGCGCTCTTCGACGTCAGGGAGGTGTGACGTGGCCAAGCCGAAGCTCGCCGTGTTCAAGTTCGCGTCCTGCGACGGCTGCCAGCTCACGCTCCTCGACTGCGAGGACGAGCTGCTCGCCCTCGCCGACAGGATCGACATCGCCTACTTCCTCGAGGCGACCTCGCGCATCGACGGCGGACCGTACGACCTTTCGCTCGTCGACGGATCGATCACGACCGCCGAGGACGTCGAGCGCATCCGCGAGGTACGCGCTCGCTCGAAGCGGCTCGTCACGATCGGCGCATGCGCGACCGCGGGCGGCATCCAGGCGCTGCGGAACGCCCGCGATCACGCCGAGATGCTGTCGTACGTCTACGCGCGGCCCGAATGGGTCGACGCGCTCGCCACGTCGACGGCGATCGCGCGGCACGTCGAGGTCGACTTCGAGCTGCGAGGCTGTCCGATCAGCAAGCAGCAGCTCCTCGAGGTGATCTCCGCGTTCCTCCACGGCCGGAGACCCGCCGTGAAGAGCCACGCGACGTGCCTCGAGTGCAAGATGAAGGGGCACGTCTGCGTCGTCGTCGCGAAGGGCGTCCCTTGCCTCGGCCCCGTCACCCACGACGGCTGCGGTGCCCTGTGCCCCGGCTGGGCACGCGGTTGCTACGGCTGCTTCGGTCCGAGCGACGCGCCGCAGACGAGCACCTTGTCGCGCTACTACCTCGCGAAGGGCGCGCGCCCCGGGCAGATGAAGCGCCTGTTCTCGAGCTTCAACGCCGACGCGGAGGCGTTCCGCGAGGAGGCGAGTCGCCATGGCGACGACTAGGACGATCCGGGTCGACGCTCTCGCGCGCGTGGAAGGGCACGGCGCGCTGACGCTCGTGCTCGAAGGCGATCGCGTCGTCGATGCGAAGCTGCGGATCCTCGAGCCCCCGCGGCTGTTCGAGGCGCTGTTGCGCGGGCGCTCGTGCCTCGAGGCGCCGGACATCACGTCGCGCATCTGCGGGATCTGCCCGGTCGCCTACCAGATGAGCGCGTGCCACGCCGTCGAAGACGCGCTCGGCGTGCGCGTCGACGGCCGGCTGCGCGAGCTGCGCCGCCTCCTCTACTGCGGCGAGTGGGTCGAGAGCCACGTGCTCCACATGGTGCTGCTCCACGCGCCGGACTTCCTCGGCGTCCACGACGTGGTCGAGCTCGCGAAGCTGCACCCCGAGCGCGTAGAAGGCGCGCTCCGCGTGAAGAAGGCCGGCAACGCGATCATCGCCGCGATCGGCGGCCGGTCCATCCATCCGGTCAACGCGAAGGTCGGCGGATTCTTCCGTACGCCGCAGAAGAGCGAGCTCGCCCCGCTCCTCCCCGAGCTGCGCGCCGCGCTCGACGAGGCGGAAGAGACGCTCGACTGGCTCGCGACGTTCGACTTCCCGGCGTTCGAGCGCGACTACGAGCTCCTCTCGCTCCGGCACGAGTCGGAGTACCCGATGAACGAGGGGCGGATCCGGTCGACGAAGGGCCTCGACATCGAGGTCCGCGAGCTCGAAAGCGTCGTCCGAGAGGAGCAGGTCCCGTGGTCCACGGCGCTCCAGGCCGAGCTCGTCGCGCGCGGCCCGTACACGTGCGGTCCGCTCGCGCGCTTCGCGAACAACGCCGATCGCCTCTCGGCCCGCGCCGCCGCCGCCGCCTCCCGCGTCGGGCTCGATCCGTCGTGTCGCAACCCCTACCGAGCCTTGCTCGTCCGCGGCGTCGAAGTGATCCACGCGCTCGACGAAGCCATCCGCATCATCGAGTCCTGGGAGCCGCCCGCGGAGCACGCGGTGCCGTTCTTCGTGCGAAAAGGGACCGGATACGGCGCGACGGAGGCGCCGCGCGGGACGCTCTATCACCGCTACGTGATCGACGAGGCGGGCATGGTGACGGATGCGCGCATCGTCCCGCCCACCTCGCAGAACCAGAGGAGCATGGAAGAGGACCTCGTCGCGCTCGGTCCGGCGCTCGTGTCGACGTCGCTCGAGGAGGCCACGCGCCGCGCGGAGCAGGCCATCCGCAACTACGACCCATGCATCTCCTGCGCGACGCACTTCCTCACGCTCCGGATCGAGCATCGCGGATGAGGCCGATCGTGGTCGGGCTCGGTCAACCGACGGCCGGCGACGACGCCGTCGGCATCCTCGTCGCGCGCGCGCTCGAGGCGCGCGGCATCGAGGCCGTCGCGTCGACGGACGCGAGCGTCCTGCTCACGCTGCTCGAGGAGGGGCGGCCGATCGTCCTCGTCGACGCCGTCGTCGGCGGAGGAGCTCCGGGCGACGTGCTCCTCTTCCGCCCCGACGCGCTCGACGACGGGCCGAGGCCCATCTCGTCGCACGGGCTCGGCGTCTCGGAGGCGCTGGGGATCGCGCGCGTGCTGTACGGCCCGAGCTCGCTCGGCCGCGTGGAGATCGTGGGCGTCGTCGTGCGTCCCGAGCCGGAGCTCTCGCCGCCGGTCGCGGCCGCCGTCGAGCGAGCGGCCTCGCTCGCCGAGCGGTTGTGCGCGCGCGGCGCCTGACCTCGACCGCCGCGCGCATCCTTCGCGCTCCGCGCAGGGTCTGCGGATCGGCGAGCGAGAGATCCGCCTCTGCCTCGCGGATAGGGTTGGTGCGTCGCTTGCGTCGCGGCCGAGCATGGCCCGCGATCTCCGGGAGTATGCCGAGCCCGTCGTCCTGAAGGACGGCGGGTCGCTCCTCGTCCGCGCCGTCAGGCCGTCGGACGAGCCGCTCCTCGTCGACCTCTTCCGGCGGCTCGGTCCCGAGTCCGCCCGATGGCGCACCTTCGCCGCCGCCAGCGCGCTCACGGAGGAGCACCTCGCGTCGCTCGTCGGCGCCGACTTCGAGCGAGACGTCGCGCTCGCCGCCGTGCTTCGCGAAGGCGGCGTCGAGCGGATCGTCGGCGCCGGCACGTACTCGCGCGTCGGCGGCGCGCGCCACGCGAAGACGGCGGAGATCGCGCTCACGGTGGCCGACGAGCACCAGGGCCGCGGCATCGGCACGCTGCTCCTCGAGCATCTCGCCCGCATCGCCTGCATGTCCGGCGTCGAGGAGCTCCGCGCCGAGGTGATGGCCGACAACCACAAGATGATGGAGGTGTTCGCCTCGTGCGGGCTCGAGGCTCGCGAGACGATCGAAGACGGCGTCTGCCACGTCACCTTCCCGACCCGCGCGACCGAAGCCTTCCTCTGCGCGAGCCTCGCCCGCGAGCGCCGCGCGGCCGCCGAGAGCGTGCGCGTCTTCTTCGAGCCGGCGTCGGTGGCCGTCATCGGCGCGTCGCGGAGCGAACGCAGCATCGGACGCGCCATCCTGAGCAACATCCGGCGCGGCGGCTTCGCCGGCCCCGTCTTCCCGATCAATCCGAACGCACGCGAGATCGACGGGCTCCCGTGCTTTCCGAGCATCCTAGAGGCGCCTTCGCGCGTCGACCTCGCGATCGTCGCCGTCCCCGCGCCGCTGGTCGAGCGCGTGCTCGCCGACTGCGTGCGCGCGGGCGTGCGCGGCGTCGTCGTCATCTCGTCCGGGTTCGCCGAGACGGGAGCCGAAGGGAAGCGGACGCAGGATCGGCTCCGTGATCTGGTTCGGGCATCGGGCATGCGCATGGTCGGACCGAACAGCATGGGTGTGTCCAGTCGGACACCCTCGGTCTCGCTCGACGCGACGTTCGCGCCGGTGTGGCCGCCCGCCGGGAACGTCTCGATGCTCACGCAGAGCGGCGCGCTCGGGATCGCGATGCTCGATCACGCGGCGAAGCTCAACCTCGGAATCTGCGGCTTCGTCTCCGTCGGCAACAAAGCCGACGTCTCCAGCAACGATCTCCTCGCGTACTGGGCCGACGATCCGAACACCGACGTCATCGCGCTCTATCTCGAGAGCTTCGGCAACCCGCGCAAGTTCGCCCGCATCGCGCCCGAGGTCGCGATGAAGAAGCCCATCGTCGCGGTCAAGTCGGGGCGCTCGGCGGCGGGCACGCGTGCCGCCGCGAGCCACTCCGCGGCGCTCGCCAGCCTCGACATCGGCGTCGACGCGCTCTTCGCGCAGGCCGGCGTGATCCGCACGACGACGCTCGAGGAGATGTTCGACGTCGTCACGTTGCTCTCGACGCAGCCGCTGCCCGCGGGCGATCGGGTGGGCGTGGTCACGAACGCCGGAGGGCCGGGCATCCTCCTCGCCGACGCATGCGAGGCCCAAGGCCTGAAGCTGCCGGAGCTGACGAAGGAGACGCTGGATCGCCTCCGCACCTTCCTTCCTCCGCAGGCCGGCCTCGCGAATCCCATCGACATGATCGCGTCGGCCACGCCCGAGCAATACGCGCGCACGATCGAGGTCGTCGCGAACGATCCCAACGTCGACGCGCTCGTCGTCATCTACATCCCGCCGATCGTGACGAAGCCCGAGGAGGTGGCCGCGGCGATCGCGGCCGCCGCCGGCCGCGCGCCGGCGACGAAGCCCATCGCGACCGTCTTCATGTCGTCGAAGGGCGCGCCGGAGATCCTCTCGAAAGGGCCGAGAGGACCGATCCCGTCCTACGCCTTTCCCGAGAACGTCGCGATCGCCCTGGCGGCCGCCGTCCGTTACGCGCGGTGGCGCGAACGACCGAAGGGCACCGTCCTCGGGCTCGGACGTGATCGCGAGCGCGCGATCCGTCAGCTCGTCGAGCGGATCGGCGGCAGCGCCACGTCCCCCTTCTGGGTCGAGCCTCGAGACCTCGCGCAGCTCCTCGATCTCGCCGGCGTCCCGCTCGCGCCGACGATGCAGACCGGCCCGGAGCCGGACGAGGTCGCGGCCGCCGCCGCGGCCGTCGGCGGCACCGTGGTCGTCAAGGCGAGAGCACGCGGCCTCGTGCACAAGAGCGACGTCGGCGGTGTCGTCCTCGGGCTCGCATCGCCCCAGGCCGCGCGCAGAGCGGCCGAGGAGATCGCCGAGCACGTGAGAGCCGCCGGCTGGGAGCTCGAAGGCTTCGTCGTCCAGCGCCAGATCGACGGCGGCGTCGAAGCGATCGTCGGAGTCACGAGCGATCCGTCGCTCGGGCCGCTGCTCGTCGCAGGCCTCGGCGGCGTGAACGTCGAGCTCGTACGAGACGTCGCGATTCGGCTCACGCCCGTGTCCGACGTCGACGCGCGCGAGATGATCGACGGGCTCCGCGCCGCGAAGCTCCTCGCCGGATGGCGCGGAGCGCCCCCCGCGGATCGCGCCGCCCTCCTCGACGTCATCCAGCGCGTGTCCGCGCTCGTGGAGGTCGTGCCCGAGCTCCTCGAGCTCGAGCTCAACCCGGTGAAGGTCCTGCCCGCGGGCGAAGGCGCCGTCGCCGTGGACGCGCGCATGCGCCTCCGACCGGCAGGCGTCACCTACGACTCCTGACCATCTCCTCCCTCCGACCTGGATCACCCTGGGGACGAGACGATCCAGGCCCTCTCGTCCTTCGGCGGACGCAAGTGCGCGCCGACTCGGGCGTTTCGAGCGCTTTTCAGCATGGCCGCACGATTGCAACGGCAGTGACCGGTCATGTCTCCCACGGTTCTCGCGAAGCGGAACGTCCCTTTCTTCTCGCTGCTTGCTTCCTTCATCCTCGTCGCCTGCACCGCCGCGGAGGAGGTAGGACCGACGGAGTCCGACGGGCGCATCTTCGGTTGCCCGGAGAGCGATCCGGCGTGCACGGCCGGATCGAGCTCGGGAGCCGGTCCGGCGTCGTCCTCCGACGGGACGAAGAACGGGACGGAGACCGACGTCGACTGCGGCGGTGACGGAGACGCCCCGCGGTGCGAGGCCGGCAAGCACTGCAACGCCGGCAGCGATTGCGCGAGCGGCGTCTGCACGGACGGGACGTGTCAGCCGCCTCGCCCGGACGACGGCGTGAAGAACGGCGACGAGACCGACGTCGACTGCGGAGGCTCGGACCCCGAGACGCCCCGCTGCGCCGTGGGCAAGGAGTGCAAGGAGCACTCGGACTGCGAGAGCGACGGCTGCGCGTACAACGGCAAGTGCGCCCTCGCCCGCAGCTGCACGGGCCACCACGGTGGAGACACGTGCGGCCCCGGCGAGACCGGGACGCCGGAGGCGCAGCACGAGAGCTGCTGCGCGTCGGCCCCGATCTCGGAAGCCCCGAACGCTCCGCTCCTCGACAAGTACCTCATCACCGCCGGGCGCATGCGGCAGTTCGTCGAGCGGATGAACGGCAACCTCCGCGCGTTCGGCGAGACGCTGAAGGACAACCCGAACTGGAAGCCGGAGTGGACCGCGATGCTCCCGGCCTCCATCGAGGAGGTGAACTACCTGCTCGGGCCGACCGGCCACGGCACCGCACGCCGCGGGTGCGATCTCGGAGAGTCGCGCGGCCGTACCTACTGGATGAGCCCGGAGGAGAACCGGGCGCTCGGCGAGCCCGGCACCCACCCGTTCAGCAAGGAGATCCTCGACGAGAAGGTGCTGAACTGCGTCGAGTTCTTCATGCTCCAAGCGCTCTGCATCTGGGACGGCGGACGCCTCGCCACCGCCCAGGAGATCCAGACGGCGTGGACCGCCGGAGGGAAGCGCGATTACCCGTGGGGCAACCAGTGGGACGCGAATCGCGTGGTGCACAAGTACAGCTACTCGTTCCCCTACGTGTACGACCAAGGCAACTTCGTCTTCGTCGCGGCGCCGGGGCGACGTCCGGGAGGCAACGGAAAGTTCGGCCACGCCGATCTCGCGGGGCTCGTGATCGAGATGACGTCCAACACCTCCGGCAACAAGATCACCTGGGTCTACTCCGGCTCGTGGGAAGGGCACGAGGTCAAGAAGAGGGCTGAGACCACCGATACGGACATCACGCGCGCCTACTGGGCCGTCGGCGGCCGCTGCGCCAGGCCTCGCTGAAGCGCCGCAGCGTGACGCCGTCACGCTCGCGCTCGTATACGCGTCTCGCGGCGCGGACTAAGCTGCGCGTCGATGACGAGGCGCCCCCACAAACCGCCGCTGCGCATCCAGCCCACCACGCTCTGGGACTACCCGTCTCAGCACTACGGCGAGGGCATGCAGGGCGACTCGCGCTACGTCGGCGCGACGCCCTCGTACGTCGTCTGGAACCTCATCCAGCGCTACACGAAGGAAGGCGACCTCGTCGTCGACCCGTTCTGCGGCTCGGGTACGACGCTCGACGTCGCCAAGGACACCGGACGGCGCGCGCGCGGCTTCGACCTCGCGCCCTGGCGGCCCGACATCGAGCGCGCCGACGCGCGCAGGCTCCCGCTCGAGTCGGGCACGGTCGATCTCGTCTTCATGGATCCGCCGTACGGCGATCACATCCACTACTCCGACGACCCCGAGTGCATCGGCCGGCTGTCTGCGTACGACCCGGCGTACTACCGCGCGATGCATCGCGCGATCCGCGAGGCTGCACGCGTGCTTCGTCCGGGCGGCGTGCTCGGCCTGTACGTCTGCGACTACTTCGAGAAGAAGCGCGGGTTCGCGCCCGTCGGGTTCCAGCTCTTCGTCAGCGTCGCCGAGTCGTTCACGATCCTCGACGTCGTCGCCGTCGTCCGACACAACAAGACGCTCATGATGGGCAACTACCGGAAGGCCGCAGAGGAGGGGAATTTCTTCCTGCGCGGCTTCAATTACTTGTTCATCGGGCAGAAGCCGATGGGGCCGGGCGGTCATGGCCGGACGAAGAAGGGACGTTGAGCCCGGCCCGCGCTCCCAGCGAGCTTGCACGAGGATCGCGATCCCCTACGATCCCCACATGCGATCGTCGCGAGGATGCTCTCGCAGGTGGGGCACGAGAGCGAGGAGACTGACGGTCCTCGGGAGCCCGCTCGTCCTCTTGCTCCTGCTCTCGGGCGCATGCAACGCGCTCACCGGCGAGCACGATCGGTTCCTCGACGACGACGACGGCGACGCGGGACGCCCCGATCGCATCCAGCCGAGCACCGACGCCTCGGACGACACGAACCCGCCGGACGAAGAAGTTCCGGACGCCGGCGAGGATGCCACGCTGACGATCACGATCGGAGCGCGGTGGACGACCCCGAACGGGGCGCGATGGCAAGTCGACGGAGGCGCGACGACCATCATCGGGTTCGATGCGACGCACCCGATCATCGTCCCCGCCCCGCAGCCCCAGATCCCATCGGACGACTACACCGTGACCGCGACCGTCCTCGCGCCCGGGAACGGCGAGTTCGGGATCCTCGCACGCATCCAGCCGTCGGACGGCTCGGCGGTGCTCTTCAGCTCGAAGTACGGCGCGGACAATTTCCCGTGGCTCGGGACGTTCGGTCCGCCCGAATGGAACCCGACGCGGCTCGCCAACGGTGCCTCGTACACGTTCACGCCGACGCGATACCGGTTGTGGCTCAACGTCCAGGGGAACGTCGCGAGAGGAAAGCTCTGGGAGGCCTCGAAGCCGGAGCCGACGGTGCAGGTCACGGCCGAGATCCCGTGGACGACGGGCCGCGGCGTCGGCTTCTACACGTACGGCACCGGCGCAGGCGCCGTGCTCGAGAAGCTCGAGGTCACCGTCCCCTGAGCGGTCAGCGCCGCTCGAACGACAGCGCTCCCATGGCGAACAGCTCGACGAGCAGGAGCTTCGCGGACGCGGAGGACGCGAGGCGCGAGAGCGTTCGCCCGTCGTGACGGCGCGACGCGCAGAGCGCCTGCGCGAGAGCGATCGCCGTCGGATCGACGGCGATTTCCGTCCCGCCGACGTACAGCCAGAGGCCGCGCCTGCCCCGAGGGAGGTAGGCCCATCGCCCCTCCTCCGTGCGCGCGACCCCGTCGCCGCGTGCGAGGCGATCCATGATCTTCTCCTTCGACGGCGCGCGCCGCGGTGGCTCGAGGGCGTGGCCCGGCTTGAGCCGCGTCGCGTACGACGCGAACCATCGATCGATCGCCTCGTCGGACATGTCGATCGAGCGCACCATCGCCCGCACGCGTTCGAGGAGCGCCGTCGGAATCGCTCCCGGGTCGGTCGCCGGCCGAAGGGGCGGATCCTCGAGCAGGCGCGAAGCCTCGGGACGCAGCGCGGCGGCCGCCGCGAACGACGTCCACGTCTCGCCCGCGCTCGGGGCGCGGAATCCGATCGAGTACGTGAGACACGGCGTGACGGCGACGCCGTGATGGGCGAAGCCCGGCGGCAGATAGAGCATGTCGCCGGGCTCGAGCACCTCGTCCGCATCGGGCACGAAGCGGCGGAGGATGCGGAGATCGAGGCCCTCGCGTATGCGCGTGTCTTTCGTCGGCTTCGTGTGGTAGCGCCAGCGCCGCTTCCCCTGCCCTTGCACGAGGAACACGTCATAGCTGTCGACGTGCGGACCGACGCTGCCGCCCGGCGCAGCGAAGCTCACCATCACGTCGTCGACACGCACGTTCGGCAGGAACGAGAACGGCTCGAGCAGCAAGGCCGCGTCGGGGACCCATCGGTTCACCTCTTGGACGAGCAGCGTCCACGAGCGGCGCGGCAGCGTACCGAACACGGCCTCGTCCTGCGGCCCCCACGTGACCTCCCACGGGTAGCGGCCGCCCTTCTCGCGGACGAGCCTCGACTCGACGCCCTCCTCGCAGGACAAGCCGGCGAGCTCGTCCGGCGTGATCGGATCGCGGAAGCCCGGAAAAGCGCCGCGCACGAGCAGCGGTCGCCTCTGCCAATGCTCCCGCAAGAAGCGCTCGAAGCTCATCCCGCCGAGGAGCGTGCTGCGTCCGCCCGTGTGGGGCCTCGAGCGTCTTTCCCGTTCGACCATCGCGCTTCGTCCTCGACTACCATGCTCGCGTGAAGGCAGGAATCGCCCCGGAGCTGCTCGTCCGCCAAGTGAAGAACACCGCAGCCTGGCTCTGGGACGACACGCGTGCAGCCTCGGCCGTCCGCGTGCTCGACGACGTCGGCGCCGCGGAGGCCTGCTACCGCGGCGCGGAAGGGACCGCGTATCTCCAGCTCCTCTTGACCGCCCATTGGGCGACGGTGGCGACGTTCGTGCCGACGGACGTCGATTCGCGGATCCGCCATCATGCCTGGGTGGCGATGCAGTCCCGCGAGGAGCTCGCCGCCGCGTGCGACGTCGTCGACGAGGTCGCGTCGTGGGACGTCCACGCGGTCTCCGCGCGGGTCGACACCTCGGACCTCGGGCCGCTCTCGGGGCACGACGGCGAATGGCTCTCCGTCCGCGCGGGCGCGCTCGCGCGAGCCGTCGTCCTCGGCGCGGACGACGTCGTCGAGCGGCTCACGACGGCGATCGACGACGAGCTCGCCCGCGAGGAGGCGATCTTCGTCGCCGCCGCCGACGGTGACGCGACGCGTGCCCTCTCCGTGGCCACCATCGTCGCCCACAACCTCGGTGATCTCTCGCGCGTGGTCGCCGAGTGGCCGCGTCACCCGACGCTGGCCTCGCTCCACGACCGCTACTTCCGCCTCGGCCACGCCGATGCGCCGACGAAACGCGAGCCGTTCATCGTGGCGGGGCTCTTGAACAAGGCGATCGTCGCACGCGAAAACCACCGCTTCTTGCCGCTGCGCAAGCCGCGCGGGCTCCGAGCGTCACGCGAGCTGCTCTTGCCGATCGGCCCGTGGTTCGACGCTTGGGGAGAGACGATCGCGACGAGCACGCACCTCGACGATCGGGATCGGGCCGAGGTGCTCGCCGCCTTGCTCGAGATCCACGCACGCGACCCCGAGCAGGAGGGATGCCTCCGCGCGATCGCGGGCATGCACCGGGCCACGCGGGGCGGGATCGAGACGTTCGTGCCCGATCTGCCCGCGCGCATGCGAAAGGATGCGCTCCGCGGGCGCGTCCGAGAGGCGCTCGACGTGAGCGTCGAGCACTTCCGCGCACGCATCGAGCGACGGTACCGGCTCGAACGCGACCGGCTCCGCCGGGCGAACGGCCACGGTGGGATCGCCGCCTGACGGGCCCCCGAGCGGAACTCGGCTCCTCCGCGGCGGCCACCCTGCTATCCTGCCGGCGGACCTGAACGAGACGCGCGGGGGCCGTAGGAGCAGACCGAGATGAGCTCGATCAAGAAGACGCTGATGAAGCAGGGCATGAAGCTCATGGGTGACCCGCGCATCATGAAGATCATGCAGGACGAGCGCGTGATGAAGGCCGTCATGCAGATGATGAGCGTCCCCGGGAAGGTCCAGTCCTTCACGAGCGAGCAGCTCGAGAAGCTCGCGAGGGCGATGAGCCTCGCGACCGAGGACGAGGTCAACGACCTCAAGCGGCAGATCCGCCGCCTCGAGGAAGAGATCGCGCGGCTGGAGAAGAAGAAGGACTGAGCGCGCCGTCAGGCCGCGCGCTTCTCGATCCAGTCGCTCACGAGAGGCCACGTCGTGCGCGGAGCGTCGCGCCCGACGAGCAGGTCGATGTGCCCGAGCGGCGCGGTCCGGTACGTCTTGTCCTTCGACCGGCTCCGCTCGAAGCCCGGACGGACGCTCGCCGGCGGGGCGAGGTCGTCGTTCGTGCCCGCGATGACGAGGAGCGGCAGGTCCATCGACTCGAAGCGCTCCGCATAGTCCTGCGTCGGGCCGCCGAAGCGCTTGTGCGACGCCCACTCGAACATGTTGAGCATCTCGGCGATGCCTGCGCGATCGAACGCGAGCCGCAGATGCTGATCGAGGACGTGCGGCTCGAGCGCGCCCGCATGCCAGCCGCGCAGCGGGATGGGATAGAACGGACTGTCCGCGATCCGGCGGATCGTGCGCATGAAGGCGCCGATCGGATAGAGCGGCACCGGGAGCGGGACGTGCGGAACGCCCACGCGACGCAGCGCCTCGAAGAAGAGCGCGATCGCCTGCAGCGAGAACGAGCCGCGCGTGAAGTGGTACGGGCTGCCGATCGACACGATGCCCGCGACGGCGCCGAGCAGCTTGGGCGCCGCCGCGTAGCTGACGAGCCCGCCCAGCGAGTGCCCCACCAAGAACGGCGGCCGCCCGCCCGTGTGCGTCAGCACCTCTTCGATCGCGATCGGCAGGTCCTCGCTGACGTACTCGTCCACGCTCCGCGGCGTGCGCGCGCCGAGCTGCCTCGAGCGTCCGTGGCCGCGCAGGTCGAGGTTGAAGACGTCGTACCCCTCCTTCGCGAGGTAGTTCGCGAGGCTGCGCGCGGGCAGATGCCAGGCGTAACGGTTCTGTCCGAACCCGTGGACGAGGAGGACCGGCGCCCGCGTGCCGCCCCCGTTCGAGACGAGCCGCTTGCGCACCATCGCGAGCGGCACCTTCCCGCCCGTCACCACCAGCTCCTTCAGGAACGTGGCGCCTTCGTGGCGGTCGATCGTCTGCTCGAGGGTACGGCCGTAGAGGATCAAGCGTCGGTCGAATGCCGGACCGTGGGTCCGGGACATGGTCCAAGTTGTCCCACGGTACGTCTATCAGTGTAGCATCTGGCTGAGCTTGCCGGCCAAAGCGGCCGAGCCGCTGTTCTTCGTACCACCTTCGATCACGGGGGCGAGCCTGCGATGCGATCCACGACGCTGCTCATGACCTTCCTCGCGACGTTCGCGCTACCCCTTCCCGCGCTCGCCCAAGCGAAAGAAGCGAGGACGGACGAGCCGACCTCGCAGACGACGCTCACCGCGGCGGACGACCCCACGACCTCCGCGGAGAGCGACAGCCGGACGCTCGCGGCGGCTTCCTACATCGAGCCGCCCGAGGAGAAATGGGACGTCACGGACGTCGAAGAGCTCCCCAACCGCACGTACATGTTCGCGGGGATCCGCTACCGCGGCAACGTCATCCCCGGGTTCTTGCTCGGCCTCTTCTTGGACGAGGCGCAGACCATCTACACGAACCTCGCCGGCATCGAGTTCGACATCCGCAAGGACGGCTTCTCCCTCATCCCGTCGCTCTCGCTCCACGAGCTCGGCACGCGGGACATCCTCTTCAAGCAGAAGAACACGCCGGACATCCCGGGCAACTACGCGATCGTCAACAGCGGGCTCAAGGTCGTCTACGCGTCCGTCGACCTGCTCTGGTCCACGAAGCTGCACAAGAACGTCGAGTTCGAGTACGGCGCGGGCTTCGGCCTCGGCGCGGTCTTCGGCGATCTCGTGAACAACTGGGCCGAGGAGTCGGCGGACGGGACGTTCGTGTCCTCCAGCGGCAGGCGCTTCAAGCGATGCCAGACGGTGCTCCCCCCCGGCGCCGGCTGCAACCGTCTGGACCACCAGAACGCGGAGATCGACAAGGTCGGCGGCTACGAGGAGCCGAGCTGGTTCAACGGCGGCCCGAAGCCCGTCGTGTTCCCGTGGATCGCGGTCCCGCAGCTCGGTCTCCGCATCAAGCCGGTGAAGAACTTCGTCGGCCGCATCGGCGTCGGCTTCGCGCTCACGGGGTTCTGGTTCGGGTTCAACGCGCAGTACGGGTTCGAGCAGAAGCCGAAGGAGTGATCAGGCTCCGGGCTCCAGGCTCCGGGCTCCAGATTTGGCTCCAGTCGGTCGCGAGCGTCCTCGCTGCTCGCGCGCCGGATCCTCCTCGCCCTCTCTCTCGGAAGCCGGCGCGTCCCCGAATCCCGAGATCGTCGACGGCTAGCGTCGGCTTCACGCCATGCCCGGCGTGTGCGGCGTGCTTCCCCTGGAGCCTGAAACCTGACGCTTCGTGGCACAAAAAGGCGCACGGCACACCCCTGGCACGATAGGATGAGCTTCGTGGGCACCTCTGGGGGTTCCGTGGCTCTGCGGTCGGATTTACCGGCGTTCAGGATGCCGGCTCGGTACGAGCCGGTGGCACGACTCGGCAAAGGGGGTGGCGGCGAGGTCTGGGCCGTTCGTGACCGGGTGACCGGGCGCCACCTCGCCTTGAAGGTGCTCTCGGCGGACGCGGGCGAAGCGGAGGTGATGGCGCTCGTGCAGGAGGCCGTCACGCTGAGCGGGCTCGAGGGGCTCGGTGTGCCGCGCGTGCTCGCGTTCGGGCGGCTGCCCGGTAGCACGCGGCGATACCTCGTGCGGGAGCTCGTCGAAGGACGGAGCCTCGCGGAGATCATCGACGGCGGCGCGCGGGGCGACGGCGGGCGCGAGTGGCTGGTGCCGCTCGCGAGCGCTGCCGATCAGCTCACCGTGCTGCATCGGGCCGGCCTGCTCCACGGCGACATCAAGCCGGCCAACATCATCGTCGGCAAGGACGGCACGGGCACGCTCGTCGATCTGGGGCTCGCCACGCCGTGGCGCGAGGGCGGCGCGCGCGCGCGCGGCCTCACGCCGAAGTACGCGGCGCCGGAGCTCCTGCGCGGAGAGGCGCTCACCGTCCGCGCCGAAGTGTATGCGCTCGGAGCGACGCTGAAGGACGCTCTCGCCGCTCGCCACCGCGAGCTCGACGAGGCAGCGCGCGAGGCGCTCGAGCGCATCGCCGCGCGCGCGACCGAGAAAGACCCGCGCGCGCGCTTCCCGAGCGTCGACGAGCTCGCGAGCGCCCTGAAGAACGCGACGAAGATCGAGACGCGCGCCCTCGACCCGAGCGCCGCGTGGCCCGTGCTCGGCGTCGACGCCGCGGCGCAGACGCTCGCGACCGAGGTCGCAGGGCTCGCGCCGGGGCAGGGCCTCGCCATCGTGGGCCCCCGCCGCTCCGGCAGGACCACGCTCGTGCATCGCCTCGCGTGGTCGCTCGGCGTCACCGGCGCCCCCGTCGCGAGCGTCCAGCCGTCCGTCGACGCCTCCGTCGATTCGAGCGAGCTCATCGATCTCGAGCTCGAGCAGTGGGGCGATCTCCGCCGGGCGGAGGGTCTCGTCGTGATCGTCGACGACCTCGGCGGACTCGACGACGCCGCGCGCACGCGCCTGCGGCGAGCCGCCGAGGCCGGCGCGCGCATCGTCGCCGTCGGCGACGAGGAGAGCGTGTCGGTGCTCGCACCACGAGGCGTGCGCTCGTTCGTCGTACCGCCGCTCGACGACGCGAGCGCCACGGACCTCGTCAAGCGCGCCATCCCTTCCCTGCCGGATCGGCTGACGAAGCATCTGCTCGACAGGACGGGCCGTCGCCCCGGCGCTCTCCGCTCGTTCGTCAAACGGCTCGAGGGACGCGCGGTCACGTCGACGGAGGAGATCGACGAGCTCATCGACGTCACGTCGAGCCGGAGCGGCGCGACTCCGTCGCGCACGCGCGAGGAGATGCTCGCCGAGCTCGCGCGCGCGCTCGACACCGGGCGCTTCGACACGGCCAGCGAGACGCTCGAAGCCCTCGGTCGGTCGTCGAGCGATCACGAGGCGGTCACGCTCGCCGTCGCGCGCTCGAGGATCCTCCTCGCGCGCGGAGACGCCGCGGGCTCCGCCGCCGCCCTCGACGAGGTCGCGGAGGCCGCGAAGACGAGCCCCGACCTTCGCGCCTGGCAGATCGCCCGCGCGCGGACGTTCATGCGCGAAGGCGACCCGAACGAGGCCGCCCGCCTCGCGAAGGAGGCCGCCTCGCACGGAGGCCCCGACGCGGAGAAGGACGCGACGACCGCCGACGCGCTCGCCGTACACGGCCTCGCGCTCGCCTTCGCCGGCGACGAGACCCGCTCGAAGGAGGCCCTCGAGGAGGCGGTCGCGATCGCGCGAAAGGTGCAGGATGCACGAATCGAGGCGGTCGCGCTCGTCTCGCTCGCCATCATGCACCAGCGCAGCGGCCGTGCTCGCGAGGCACGCACGGCGTACGAGTCGGCGCTCGGCGCCGCCGAGCGCGCGCGCGACGCCTGGACGCTCGCGACGACACGACTGAACCTGGCGGGGCTCGCGAAGGCGGACGGCGATCTCGCGCAGTCGCTCGTCCACTACGAAGGCGCGGTCGACATGGGCCGTCGCGCCGGCGCCGAGGCGGTCGTCCAGCAGGCGCTCTTCAACCTCGCCAACCTCGACCTCTACCTGGGCAGGTACGCACGGGCGAGCGCCTCGATCGAGAAGCTCTCCGAGCAGCGCGACAAGCTCACGCCCAGCGCACGCGCGCAGCTCCTCGGGCTAGAGGCCGAGCTCGCGACGCGGATGGGCGACGTCGATCGCGCCTGCCGCCTGTACGAGCTCTGCGCGGAGGCCTACGAGGCGGTCGGCCGCCCGCTCGACGCGGCGGAGGCGCGGCTCGAGGGCATCCTCACCCGCCTCGGCGCGAGCGCCGGAGATGCTCGCGCCGTCGACGTGGCCGCCCTCGGGCGCGAGCTCGACGCCCTCCGGAACCGCCTCGGCGAAGGCGGCTTCCAAGAGCACGAGGCGCTCGCAGGGATCGTGCGCGGGTGCCTCGCTCTCGCGCGAGGCGACGAGACGCTCGCGCGCGAGGCGCTCGACGAGGCACACGAGCGCGCCGTGAGGGCCGGTCAGCGCGAGTGGGCATGGCGAGCGCTCGAGGCACGCGCGCGGCTCGCCGCGGCGCAGGGCGCGACGGCCCTCGCGCGGCGCGATGCGGAGGCGGCGCTCGCGATGCTCGAGGAGACGGCCGCGAAGCTCCCGCGCGATCTGCGCGAGGTCTTCTGGAACGATCCCCGCCGCCGCGCGCTGCGCGAGACACACGTCGGGACGATACCGGTCGCGTCGCCTTCACCTCGGACGAGCTACGGCCTGCTCGGCGATCCATCGCAGGCGCCGACGATCACGGGCGCGTTCACCGGACGCGGAGCCTCGATCACGAGCATCGGCACGCCCATGCCGGCCGAGGACCGCCTCCGGCGCATCTTCGAGATCACGCGCGATCTCGCGCGCGAGCACGATCTCGGAAGGCTCCTCCAGCACGTGACCGATCACGCCGTGGGCCTCCTCGGCGCCGAACGGGGGCTCATCGTCCTCGTGAACGAGCACGGCGAGGTGGTCGCGCACACCGCGCGTGACAGCAAAGGGGAGGAGACGCACCAGGCCTTCTCGCGCAGCGTCGCCGAACGCGTCATCCGCGAAGGCGAGCCGATCGTCACGACGAGCGCTCGCGAGGACGAGCGGCTGGCGCAGGCCGTGAGCGTCCACCAGCTCATGATCCAGTCGATCGCCTGCGTCCCCATCCGCGGCCCGTCGCCCGCCGGGAGCACGATCGGCGCGCTCTACCTCGAGACGCGGCTCCGGCCCGGACACCGCTTCCGCGACGAGCTCCCCACGCTCGCCGCGTTCGCCGATCAGGCCGCGATCGCGATCGAAGGGGCTCGCCGACTCGAGGAGCTCCGCCGCCGGACGGAGGAGCTCGAGAAGGTGAACGCGGAGCTCGCGGCGGCACGCGACAAGCTCGCCCAGCGCCTCGGAGCGCGCACGGAGCAGCTCGCGTCGGCGCGCCGCGATCTGAAGCAGGCGCGCGCGCAGCTCCGCAGCCACTTCGGCTACGCCGGCCTCGTCGGCACGAGCGCGGCGATGCGGAAGGTGTATGCGCTCATCGAGCGCGTGAAGGACACCGACGTCCCCGTGCTCATCACCGGGGAGAGCGGCACGGGCAAGGAGGTCATCGCCAAGGCGATCCACTCCTCCGGCCCTCGCGCGAAGGCTCCGTTCCTCGGCGTCAACTGCGGCGCGATCCCGGCGAACCTCCTCGAGAGCGAGCTGTTCGGTCACGTGCGCGGCGCGTTCACGGGCGCGGATCGCGACCGCAAGGGACTGTTCCGCGAGGCGGAGGGCGGCACCATCCTCCTCGACGAGATCGGCGAGATGCCGATGAAGATGCAGGCGGGCCTCCTCCGCGTCCTCCAGGAGAAGACCGTGCGGCCCGTCGGCGGCGCGAAGGAGGAGCCGTGCAACGCGCGCGTCATCGCGGCGACGAACCGTGATCTCGCGCAGATGGTCGCGGAGGGCACCTTCCGCGAGGACCTCTACTACCGCCTCCACGTGATCGAGGTGAAGGTGCCTCCGCTGCGGGAGCGCGCCGAAGACATCCCCGCGCTCATCGATCACTTCTTGACCCTGTTCTCCGCGCGTCACAAGCGAGAGCGCAAGTCGCTCGAGCGCGCGGCCGTGCGCCGGCTCCAGGCCTACGACTGGCCGGGCAACGTCCGGCAGCTCGAGCACGTCCTCCTCAACGCGTGGCTCTTGTCGGACGAGGACGAGATCCGGAGCGAGGACCTCGACCTCCCCGCACCGAGCGCGCGCCCCGCCGTCCCCGACGCGCGCCCGGTCGGCACCACAGGCACGATCCGCGCGCGCACGCAGGAAGAGTTCAAGGACGCGGAGAAGGAGCGCATCCTCGACGCGCTCGCGCGCTGCAACTGGAACCGCGTGCAGGCCGCGAAGATGGTCGGCATCCCGCGGCGGACGTTCTACCGGCGACTGAAGGATTACGGGATCGTGTGAGGCTCCAGGCTCCGGGCTCCAGGCTCCAGGAGCTCGGTCTCCAGACTCCAGTCTCCAGCTTTCCCGGGCTGCCCTGCGAGCGATGTCTCTCGTAAAGGCTCCAGGCTCCGGGCTCCAGGCTCCAGAGAGAGTCGAAGAGCGCGCGCCTTGCGCGCGCATCCTCCGACGCCGAGGACCGAGGACCGAGGACTGCCGCTAGCGGCGACGACGACGAGCCGCTCCGACGGCGATGCCGGCGATCGCGAGGCCGAGCAGGCTCGAGCCGTCGGCGCCCGGAACGGTGCTGCACGCGGACCTCGTGATCGTCGTCGTCGTGACGGGCGCGGCTGCCGAGTCGTCCGAAGCGCCCGCGTCGCGCGTCCGCTTCGGACGCTCCGGCGCGGCCGGCGCCACGCAGACGCGGATCCCGCGCTTCTCACCGCAGACCTCGCCGCTGTCCTCGCAGTGCGAGTCGTCCTCGCACCGGAACGCGCAGACGCCGTCGATGCACGCGTTCGAGGCGCACTCGTCGTCGTCTTCGCACCTCGCTCCCTTCGTCTTGCCGGGGTCGACGCCTTCCTCGCGCGGTGCGTAGCCGGCGGCTTCGAACGCACGCTCGACGAACGACGCCTTGTCGGCGAGATGCGTGTAGAAGTTCATCGTGTTCCGGCCGATGCAGCCCTCGGCGCGGTTCGAGCTGGAGTCCTTGCCGTTGCCTCCTCGCGAGATGACGCCGACGACGGCGCCCGTGCTCGCGAAGGCAGGTCCGCCGCTGTCGCCCGAGCACGTCGCTTCCCGGACGATGAACTCGGAGCGGCCGAGGCCGATCCGCGTGGGCTCGTCGAAGACGAGCGGACCGACCGCTTCGACCCTCACGCCGTCGCGCTTCATGCGCTTGTTCGGCGTCCTGCCCTCCTCCGTCAGGCCCCAGCCGACGGCAGTGAGCGACTCTCCCGTACGAGGCTTCTTCCCGAGCCGGATCGGAGCGACCGGCACGTCGATCGGTCGATCGAGCAAGACGAACGCGACGTCGCGATCGCAGAGCACCGGCTCGTCCTCGACGATGATCCGCTTGCCGCGCGCGGCCGCGTACTCTTCCTCGCCCATGTCCTGGATGGCGAGCCTGCCCGTGTAGACGAGGATGTCTTCGGGATCGTAGCTCTTGCCGACCGCACCGCCCGAGTACGGCGCGCCGTCGACCGTGCAGAGCGCGCCGTGATCCGTCTCCGCCACGCAGTGGCGCGCGGTGAGCACGAGGTTCGGCGCGACCATCGTGCCCGTGCACAAGCCGCCGGGCACGTTGCCGTGCAGGATCGCGAGCAAGACGACCGAGTCGTGCTCGTCGGTATCGGCCTCGCCGTTGATGATCGCCGACGACACGCCCGACGTTCGCTCGGTCCGAGCCTCGCCGACGCTGCAGCCGGCAAACACCAATGCCACCGCGCCGAGCGCGGCGCGCCCACTCCTCCCTACTCCCATGTAGGACAACATCGCAAAGGTCGCACCATGGCGCACTCGCCAAAAAGCCCAAAGATTTCAGAGCCCTCTTCCTGGCGCGGGTGGATCGGTGGTGATCCGACCGGATCGCTGGCGCTCACCCAGATTGGAAAAACGTAACCTGGACGTCCGCCGGCCCCCGCGCTTTGCTCCTGGCATGCGTACGGCGCTCTTCCTCCTCGCCTTCCTCGTCGTCGCGTGCGGACGCGAATCCAGCGCCACGAAGGGGACCGGCTCGACGGAAGCTCCCGCGACCGGCGAGCTCGCGATCGGCTCACCGGCGCCCGACTTCTCGTCGATCGCGCACGACGGAACGAAGCTCGTGCTCTCCGAGCTCCGGGGCAAGCACGTCGTCCTCTACTTCTATCCGAAGGACGAGACGCCCGGTTGCACGAAGGAAGCGTGCGCGTTCCGCGACGCGTGGAAAGAGCTCGAGGCGAAGGGCGTCGTCCTCGTCGGCGTCTCGACCGACGACCTCGAGTCCCATCGGAGGTTCGCCGAGCGACACAAGCTGCCATTTCACCTCGTGAGCGACGCGGACGGCTCGATCGCCAAGGCTTACGGCGTTCCGAACAGGATGGGCTTCCTCGGCCGGCAGACGTTCGTCATCGGCCCCGACGGCAAGCTGAAGAAAATCTATCGCTCCGTCGACGTCACGAAGCACGCGGCCGAGGTCCTGGAGGACGTGCGGTCATGAGCGACGGGAAACAGGCTGGCGCCCTCTCGGTGGTCGTCGACGGCGTCCCGCTCGCCCCCGACGAGGCGCGCGCGCTCTGGCAACGCTTCAGCGAGTGGATGGAGGAGCACCGCGGCGACCTCGCGGGTTTCGCCGCGCGCGAAGGCTTCAAGAGCGTCCATCCGACGGTCGAAGGTGGACGCCCCGTCCTCCGCGCCAGCCACACGGAAGAACAACGCCCTTACGCACCGGCGACGACGGGGAGGGGTGGATCGCGCAGCCGCCAGGGGCCCAGGCGCAGCGACCGGCCAAACGGCAGGAAGCAGCGAGAATAGCGGGGTAGAGGTCGTACCTCCCACCACAATGTACGGGCCCGAGGATTGCTAGTCCTTCGGCCGTGACCGACGACGCCTTCCAGATCATGTACGCGGCGCACACGGCGAGCTGCACGTTCCTCCTCGACGCAGAGGGCATCTGTCGTCGGATCGTGGTGACGCCGGGCAGCTCGCCGAATCTCGCCAAGAAGGGACGCGACACCCGCAGCATGGCTGCGCGGTGCGTCGGCGCCCAGTACGTCGCGTCGCTCGATCCGGCGGTCACGGGCCTCTTGGCGGAGAAGCCGCGCGTGGGCGCGTCGATGCTCTTCGCGCGCGTCGACGAGCGCGGACGCGTGTCGTTGGTCCGAACCGGCGTCGTCACGAGGCTCGAGACGTACCGCGAGGATCCGTTTGCGGAGCCGGCCCCGACGCCGAGCACGAGCGTCGAGACCTCGGCCCCGCCGTTGATGCCGTCGGAGCGAACGCGCGCGCCGCGACAGACGCTCGCGCCGCCGCCCGCTGGCTACGAGGATCCGTACGGAGAGGGGCTGAACGAGCGAACGCAACAGATCCACGCGCTCCGTCCCGCGACGCTCTTCCGTGCGCTCTCCGCGGCTGCGGCCGAGGTGCCTGCCGAGGAGCATCCCACGCTCGATCGCGCGAAGTTCGACCTCCCCGAGCATCCCACGCTCGATCGCGCGAGGTTCGACCTCCCCGAGCATCCCACGCTCGATCGCGCGAAGTTCGACCTCCCCGAGCCACGGACCGTTCGACAGGAGCGGCCGAGCACACCCGCGATCGCAGAAGCAGCTTCGCCTGCTCCCCCGCCGGACCGACCGTCCGAGAGACCCGCTCACGACGTCGGCGACACGACACGACGCTCGACCTGGCGCCCGCTTCGCCGCGATCTCGACGAAGCGCCGCCGACGATCCGACAAGGCTCCTCGAACGACGAGCACGACCTCTACGCTGCGCTCGCGCGCGGCCCGCTGCCTCGACCGAAGCCCCCGGCGCTGCGCCCGAGAAGCGACCGCGTACGGGCGTCGGCGGAGCCGAGCCTGCATGCCCTCGACCGGCTCGCGGTGCGGCGCGGAGGCCTCCGCTGACGAGCTCTCCGACGCCCCGACGGCCGAGCCCAGCTCCCCCCGCCCTCAGGAGGCCTCGAAAAGCCCGGGAAAATGGGCCGTCGAGCCAGGTGTGGGGCCCCCCATGGACATGTGGGCCGGACAATGGTACCTCGCCGCGCGTCTTTCTCCGGTTCTCGTGGGTGCCTCGATAGTTAGGCCCCACGCACCGGCTTGTCGCACGAGCCACGAGGCCCCATGTCGCTGCTCACCGTGAGCACCTCCTCGACTCTCGAATCCCTCGGTGCGTCATCTCTCGTCGCCATGTCGGAGGGAGGCGGAGTCAACGTCGATCTCGACGCAACGCTCCTCGTCCAGGTGGGGCTGTTCGTCGTCCTCCTCCTCATCCTCAAGCCGCTGCTCTTCGAGCCGATGCTCAAGCTCTTCGAGGAGCGCGAGAAGCGGATCGAGGGCACCCGGCGCGAGGCTTCCAAGGAGGACGAGCGCTCCGCGAAGGCGCTCGCCAAGTACGAGGCGATCCTCGCGAAGGCGCGCGAAGCCGGCGCCGCCGAGCGCGACAAGATCCGCGCCGAGGGCATGAAGCAGGAGGCCGAGAAGCTCGCGAAGGTCCGCGCGCAGACGGCCGCCACCGTCGAGCAAGGCCGCGCCGCCATCGCGGCCGAGGCGCAGAAGGCGCGCGAAGCCCTCGCCCAAGAGGCCGTGGCGCTCGGCCGTGTGATCGCGGGCCGGGTCCTCGGACGTGAGGTGTCGTCGTGAAGTCGGTCGTAGAGTTCGTCCGTAACAAGGCTCGCACGCTGGTCGCCATCGGCCTCGTCGTGTCGTTCGTCTTCCTCGCCCGCGCGGCGACGGCGCAGTCGCACGCCGAATCGCAGGCGGAGCACGCCGCCTCCGCGGAGTCGAAGGAGCAGGCGGCGGGGCATCACGGGCCGGAGCCCATCAACTGGACCGACTTCTCGGACAAGCGGCGTCCCGCCTTCGTCGGGATGCTGATCAACTTCGCCTTGCTGGTCGGCCTCTACTACACGCTCGGCAAGAAGGCCGTCACCGAGGGCCTCAAGCAGCGTCGGATCGACATCGGCAAGGACATCGAAGACGCGCGCAAGATGCTCCAGGAGGCCAAGGAGCGCGCGAAGAAGTACCAGGCCGATCTCAAGAACGCCGACACCGACGCCGAGACGGCGAAGGCTGCGCTCATCGCAGCGGGCAAGGGCGAGGTGGAGGCGATGCTCGCCGAGGCGGACGAGCGGGCCGAGCGCATGAAGCGCGACGCCGAGCGCCTCATCGAGCAGGAGCGCAAGCAGGTCCAGCACGATCTGCTGCTCGAGACCATCGAGCTCTCCGTGGCGGAGGCCGAGAAGATCCTCCAGAAGAGCGCGACGCCCGAGGATCACACCCGTCTCGCCGAAGAGCTCCTCGCCGAGCTCGCGAAGCTCCCCGCAGCCCCGCGCGCCAGCGCGGCACAAGGAGGTGTCGCATGATCGTCCCGGACGTCATTGCCCGCCGGTACGCCGTCGCGCTCCTCGAGCTCGGGACCGAGTCCGGTCAGCTCGACGCGCTCGTCGAAGACATCCAGCGCGCCGCGGAGGCGTACGAGACGAGCGCCGACCTCCGCAACGCGCTCGCTGCGCCGCTCGTCCCGATCGAGGCCAAGCGCGCCATCCTCGGCGAGGTCGCCGAGCGTCTCGGCGTCAGCCAGGCCGCGAAGAACACGATGCTGCTGCTCCTCGACCGCCGGCGCATCCAGGCGCTGCCCGCGATCGCGCGGCGCCTCCGCGCGATGGCGGACGAGAAACGCGGCATCCTCCGCGCGGAGGTCCTCACGGCGATGCCCCTCCCCGAGGAGTACTTCGCGAAGCTCCAGAACCAGCTCGAGCGCATCACCGGCCGCCGTATCGCGCTCGACCGCAAGCTCGACCCGAGCCTCATCTGCGGCGTCGTGGTGCGCGTCGGCGACACCGTCTACGACGGCTCGCTCCTGTCGCGCCTCCGCCAGATGAAGCAGACCATGCTGCCGAACTGAGAGCGGGCACCTTCAAGATTTTCGTTTCGTCAGAGAACAGGGAAAGACTCGACCATGCAGCTCCGCGCCGAAGAGATCTCCTCGATCATCAAAAAGCAGATCCAGACCTACGAGCGTGCCGCGCTCACCACGGAGACGGGCACCGTCCTCAGCATCGGTGACGGCATCGCGCGCATCCACGGGCTCGAGGGGGTCATGGCCGGCGAGCTGCTCGAGTTCCCCGGCGGCCTCATGGGCCTCGCGCTCAACCTCGAGGCCGACAACGTCGGTGCGGCGACGTTCGGTGATGCGACGCACGTGAAGGAAGGCGCCACCGTCAAGCGCACGAACCGCATCATGGAGGTGCCGGTCGGCGAGGCGCTCATCGGCCGCGTCGTCAACGCGCTCGGCGTGCCCCTCGACGGCAAGGGCCCGATCGAGACGCCGCACCGCCGCCGCGTCGAGCTGAAGGCGCCGGGCATCATCGCGCGCCAGCCGGTCAAGGAGCCGCTCCAGACGGGCATCAAGGCGATCGACTCCATGGTCCCGATCGGCCGCGGCCAGCGCGAGCTCATCATCGGTGACCGTCAGACCGGCAAGACCGCGGTCGCGATCGACACGATCATCAACCAGAAGGGTCAGGGCGTTTACTGCTTCTACATCGCCGTCGGCCAGAAGCAGTCCACGGTCGCCGCCGTCGTCGACAAGCTCCGGCAGCACGGCGCGATGGAGTACACGACGGTCGTCGTCGCGGGCGCGAGCGAGTCGGCGCCGCTCCAGTTCATCGCTCCGTACACCGGCTGCACGATGGCGGAGTACTTCCGCGACACCGGGCGCCACGCGCTCTGCATCTACGACGACCTCTCCAAGCAGGCCGTCGCGTACCGCCAGCTCTCGCTGCTCCTCCGCCGTCCGCCGGGGCGCGAGGCGTACCCGGGCGACGTCTTCTACATCCACTCGCGCCTCCTCGAGCGCGCGGCCAGGATGGCGGACCGCCTCGCCGTCGTTCCGAAGGGCACGACCTGGGACAAGCTCCCGCCCGACACGACGATTCACGTCGGTGAGCAGGGCCACGAGACCGCGGAGGCCGAGCTCAAGAAGAAGGGCGACGGCTACGAGATCATCAAGGACCCGATGTCGGGCGGCTCGCTGACCGCGCTGCCGATCATCGAGACGCAGGCCGGCGACGTCTCGGCGTACATCCCGACGAACGTCATCTCCATCACGGACGGCCAGATCTTCCTCGAGTCCGACCTCTTCTACTCGGGCGTCCGTCCCGCCATCAACGTCGGTATCTCCGTCAGCCGCGTCGGTGGCAACGCGCAGATCAAGGCGATGAAGTCGGTCGCCGGCTCGCTGAAGCTCGACCTCGCGCAGTACCGCGAGAAGGCGGCGTTCAGCCAGTTCGCGAGCGACCTCGACGCCGTCACCCGCGCGATGCTCGAGCGCGGCGCGCGCCTCGTCGAGATCCTCAAGCAGGGTCAGTACGCGCCGCTGCCGGTCGAGAAGCAGATCGTCCTCATCTACTCCGGCACGAAGGGCTACCTCGACAACCTCGAGATCGGAAAGCTCGCCGAGTACGAGAAGCAGCTCTACGCGTTCATCGAGTCGAAGTACCCGCAGATCTTCGAGACCATCCGGACGAAGAAGGTCCTCGACAAGGACACCGAGGAGACCCTGAAGAAGGCTCTCAAGGAGTTCGGGACCGCGTTCGGCAAGAGCTCCGACAAGAAGAAGAAGGACTGATCGGCGATGCCGTCACTCAAAGCCATTCGCAAGCGGATCTCGAGCGTCAAGGCGACGCAGAAGATCACGCGCGCGATGAAGATGGTCGCTGGCGCGCGGCTCAACCGCGCGCAGCAGCAGATCACCGCGCTCCGGCCCTACGCGATCAAGGTCCACGAGGTCCTCGAGGACGTCGCGAGCGCGATGATCGCGAAGCAGACCGACCTCGAGTTCAGCCTCGCGGAGAACTTCGAGGGTCTGCACCCGCTCCTTCATCGCCGGCCGGAGAAGAACGTCCTCTTCGTCGTCATGTCGGGCGACCGCGGCCTCTGCGGCGGCTTCAACGCGAACGTCAGCAAGGCCGCCGAGCGCGCGTGGAAGCAGAAGCAGTCCGAAGGCGTGGAGGTCGTCTTCGCCACCGTCGGCAAGAAGGGGCGTGAGTACCTCGCGCGCCGCAAGGCGGTCGTCGCCAAGGACTTCCCTCGCTTCTACGATGGCCTCGACATCAACAAGGCGGGGCGCATCGCCGATTACGTCGTCCAGAAATTCGTGAAGGGCGAGGTCGACGCCGTCTACCTCGTCTACAACGAGTTCAAGAGCCCGATGACGCAGAAGCCGACGGTCGAGGCTCTGCTTCCTCCGCCGGAGCGTCCTGCTCCGAAGGACGGCGTCGCCCCGACGTTCGGCTTCGAGCCGAACGAGCGCGCGGTCCTCGAGCGGCTCGTCCCGATGTACGTCGAGATCTCGATCTATCGAGCCCTGCTCGAGACCCAGGCCGGCTTCTTCGGCGCCCAGATGACGGCCATGGACTCCGCGACGCGCAACGCGAAGGAGATGATCTCGCGGCTGTCGCTCCAGTACAACCGCGCGCGCCAGGCCGCGATCACGAAGGAGCTGATGGAGATCATCGGCGGCGCCGAGGCCCTCAAGGATTGAGGGCGGCGCGCAGGCACGGCGACGCGGGCCGCGCACGGCGCTCCGCGTCGTCCGTGCGATCGCGCGCGTATCCCGGTAGGGTTGACACGCGGGGGGCGCATCCCCGAGCGTAGGGCGATGTTCCGGATCCGCTCTGCCCTGCCTCTCGTCGCCACCGCGGTCGCGATCGTGACCGCGAGCTGTGGTCCCAAGCAGTCAACGGTCGGGGAGGCCGTTCGCCCCAAGGAGATGAGCGCCGGCGACGCGCTCCGCGGCGACGGAGCGACGACCGAGTGCACACCGAGCGACGACGATCGCACGCTGATCGTCGACCTCCGAACCGAGGATCGGAAGGACATCGAGACGATGCTCCGACAGGGGAAGGTCCCCGTCGTGAGCTACGACTGCAAGGAGCTCAAGCTCCTCCGGCGCTGCTCGCTCGAGGCGAGGTTCGAGTACCTCGGCGCGAGCCCCCGCAAGAACGTCCGGAGCATCGAGAGCGTCGACGCCATCGCGGCGGAGGTGCCGCTCGCGAGCGCCAACCTGAAGGCGAGCGTCCGCGCGGGCCGCAAGGTCGACATCGCGCTCGCCGAGGTCGGGACGCGCGCGTCCACCTTCGAGCTCGTCGCGAAGCAGGAGCTCAAAGGCATCGAGCCGAGCGACTGTGAGTCGGCGACGCACTTCGTGCGTGCGGTCGACATCGGCGCGTTCGCGATCGCGCAGCGCACGAGCGGAGAGGCCGCCGCGGCGGCCGCCATCTTCAGCGCCGGCGCGGGCGGCGACAGCAGGTCGTCGCTGTCGTCGCTGGCCAGCGAAGGGAAGCTCGACTCGTGCGAGACCGCGAAGGAGTCCGACCAGGACGCGCCCGAGGGATGCCGCGTCCCGCTGCGCGTCCACCTCCGCAGGATCGCGGCCGACGCGAAGGAGAAGGAAGCGAAGGAGCAGGAGCGCGCGAAAGCCCAGGAGCACGGCAAGGGCGCCGACAGCCCCTTCGCGATCAAGAGCGAGCCGCCCTGCCCGGAGGGGAAGGTCCGCGCGGAGGGCGGGAGCTGCGTCACCCCGTCTCCGAACATCCGCTACCAGTGCCGGCCGAACGACGTCGAGGAGTGCAAGACCCAGTGCGACAAGGGTCACATGGGGAGCTGCGAGCGCTACGGCGCGCTCCTCCTCTTCGGGCCGCCGCCGAAGCCGGGCGAGCCGCCGAAGACGGAGCGTGATCCGAACGCCGCGATCGCCGTGCTCGAGAAGGCGTGCAACACGAAGAATCGCGACGCCGAGCCGAAGGGTTGCGATCTTCTCGCCCAGGCGTACTCGCTTGCGCTCTTTTCGCCGCCGAAGCCCGGCGAGCCTCCGAAGCCGCCTCCGAGCGAGGCGGAGAGGAAGGCTGCCTTCGACAAGGGCCTCGCGGTCCTCGACTTCGCGTGCAAGCGGCTCAACGCGAACAGCTGTTACAACCTCGGCGCGATGTACGATCGCGGCCTCGTGCCGATCGTGCAGGGCGACTCGGACCGCGCCGTCCACTACTACAAGCGCGCCTGCTCGCTCGGGTCGTCGGGCGCCTGCCTCACCGCCGCGCGCCTCTACATCGAGGGCAAGAAGAGGCCCGACGGGAGCGACGCGTTCAAGAAGAACCCGCCGGAGGGGCTCGAGATCCTCGACAAGGCCTGCCAGCAGAACTCGTCTCCGGCCTGCAGCCAGCTCGCGACGTACCTCACGACCGACAAGTACAAGGTGAAGGACGTCAAGCGCGCGGCGTCCCTCTTCCAGTCGCTCTGCGAGCGCAAGAACCTCGGCGCGTGCGCCGAGTACGCGCTCCTCCAGGTGACGGGAGAGGGCGGCGTGAAGGCCGACCCGAAGGCCGCTCGCGAGACGCTCGAGCAGCTCTGCTACGACAGCAGGGTCGCCGCAGCCTGCTACGGCGTCGGCCTCTTGAAGGAGACGGGCGCCGCCGGCGTGGCGGAGGACAAGGTCAAGTCGCTCGAGTACTACAAGCAGTACGCGTACGTGAAGGACGCGGCGGCGCGCGCGGCCAAGCTGCTCGAGACCGCGCCGAAAGGCATCACGAAGAACGAAGCCGAGGCCGCCGAGCTCTACGGGCGCGCTTGCTACCAGGCGACGAACTCGGACGTGACCGTCTGCAAGAAGGCCGGCGCGTACTTCGAGAAGTCGGAGCCGGGCAAGGCGCGCTCCTACTACAACGAGGCCTGCAAGCTCGGCGACAAAGCGTCTTGCGACAAGGTGAAGACGCTCGTCCCGCGGCCTCCGCCGGGCGCCAAGCCGCCTCCGCCGCCCCCTGCGAAGACCGGCTGAGCGATCTCGCACACTGTGCCGCTCATGCAGAAGCCCCGAGCTCCTGTGGCTTGTCCAGCGGCAGCCTCGGGGCTACCGTGGCTCGCCATGAATACTCGCCTCTTCACCGCTGTCGTCCTCGTCATGTGCTCCGGACTCGTCGCCTGCGGCGGCGGGAAGGGGCCTTCGTCGCCCGAGAGCAACGCCGGAATCGTCGAGACGTCGTCGTCGGCGGAAGAAGACATGCCGCCGCCTCCGAGCGAGTCGAACGCCGAAGCGGCGGCCGCCCCTGCCGTCGAGGGCCCCGGCGCGGCCGGAGGAATCATCAAGCTCGCGGCGATGAAGCTCACGCCCGCGAAGAAGGGCAAGGACGACAAGCCCGTCGAGCTGAAGGAGGACGGCACGATCGTCATCGACGGCAAGACCGCGGCGCACGTGAAGGGCGACCAGGTCGACTCGGCCGGCGGCACGTCGATGGTCACGGTCGGCGTCGACGGGAGCCTCGTCGGCAACGGCGTGAAGCCCGGCTACAAGTTCGACGGCGACGAGCTCACCGGCGAGAACGGCCTCCGGCTGACCGTCGGCGACGACGGCTCGATCACCGCGTCGAAGGACGGCAAGAGCGAGGTCATCGCGACGGTCGAGAACGGCGCCGCCTCGAAGCGCGCCGCGCTCATCCTGACGGTGCTCTACGTCGACGTGCCGGCGAATCCGGGCAGCGCCGCCACGAAGGGGAAGAAGTAGTCAGGCCTCGGGCCTCAGGCCTCGGCGGAGGAGGCTCCAGCGAGAGAGGAGGCTCCAGGCTCCAGGCTCCAGGCTCCAGTGAGAGAGGCACGCGCTCACCTCGTGTCTCTCTCGTTGTCCACCGGGCTCTTGGAATTCGAGCGTCGAGTCCTCTGGAGACTGAAGGAATTCCGGTGGCAGGAGTCTGGAGACCGGAGTCTGGGGGCTGGAATTCGGAGACTGCTCTCTGGGACTGATCTCTGGGACTGATCTCTGGAGCCTGGAGCCCGAAGTCACATCGCCACTTCCGCC
>CALFEQ010000195.1 GCA_937949945.1 uncultured Myxococcales bacterium | reverse complement strand
CGGGCGGCGGTGCCGGCGGTGGCACGGGCGGCGGTGCCGGCGGTGGCGCGGGCGGCGGTGCCGGCGGCGGTGCCGGCGGCGGCGGCGCCGGCGGTGGTGGTGGCGCGAGCGGCGGCGGCGGTGGCGCGGGCGGCGAAGACGACGGTCCGGCCCTCGTCAAGATCGGCCCCGGCGGAGGCACGACGACCGGCATCCACCGCAAGCACTACAGCGACGACGCCGTCCGCTGGCGTGTCGCGGCCGGCGCGCACAAGGTCTCGCGCACCGAGGACCGCGGCCAACGCTTCGACGTGTGGCTCTCACCGGGCCAGACGTTCGAAGGCGTCCGCATCGAGTGGCAGGACAAGGCGGGGAATTGGCATGTGCACTGAGAGAGGCTCCAGGCTCCGGGCGAAAGGCTCCAGGTTCGTGGCCCTCGTACGCGAGGACGCCCTCGCCAGAACCGAGCAGCGGTCGGTCGTGCACGCGAGGAGTGCGGACGAGAGCGCCCCGCCTGAACGTGTCTCGGTCGGTCGTGCATGGTCCGTCGAGCGTTCGAGGAAGCTCGCCTTCCCTGGAGCCTTCAGCCTGGAGCCTGGAGCCTGACCGCCATGCTTTCCACCCTCGAACAAGCCATCGCCGACGCGCAGGCCGCGATCGTCGGTATCCCCGAGGCCGACGGCGAGGCGCTCGTGCTTCGCGATCTCGCGCTTCGGACGCGGAAGCTCAGGCGGGCGTGGTCGCGCAAGCAGAGCCTCGGGCTCTTCGGGCCGTCGCAGGCAGGCAAGTCGTTCCTCGTCGGCGCGCTCCTCTCGCACGAGCTCGGTTCGCTCGAGGTGATCGGCAGGAGCGGCGCGGTCGACTTCCTGAAGGAGATCAATCCCGCCAAGGGCGTCGAGTCCACCGGCGTCGTCACGCGCTTCTCCACCGCCCCCTCGCCGCTGCTCGCGAAGGGAGACTTTCATTGCGAGCTCCTTTCGCTCGAAGGGGTGCTCCAATCGATGGCGACGGGCTTCCTCGTCGAGTGCACATCGCCGGCGCTCGACGTCGATCGCGTCGAGCGCGCGCTTCGCGAGGCGCGCCTGCAGGCGGGCCCGCCGGCCTCGCCGATCTACGCGCGCGCGTGGGAGTCCGTCTGGCACGAGCTGACGAAGAAGTACCACGACCGCCACCCGTACCTGAACGAGCTGCGGCGCCACCCGGCCATCAAGAGCGGCTTCGCCTCCGAGGTGACGACGGCCGCCGGGTGGGTGCTCGTCTACTCGCTCCTCTGGGGAGGTCCCGGCTACGCGAAGGACCTCGATCAGCTCATGCGGACGCTCGTGCTCGGCATCGAGCAGCTCGGGCACGCCGAGGCCGTCGAGGTCGGGCTGTCGCACGTGCGCGCCTCGAGCAACGCGCCGAGCGTCATCGACGCCTCGTGCCTGAACGCGCTCGGGACGTCGCGCTCGTTCGTCACGGCGACGACGGCGCGGAGCATCGGCGGGAGCGGTCACGGCGCGGACGTCGGACGCGACGTCGCGCTCGACCCGGGCGTGCTCGCGGCGCTCATCGCGGAGATCCGGCTGCCGCTCCGAGGCGTTCCGGGATCGTTCCTCGACAAGGCCGACATCCTCGACTTCCCCGGCGGGCGTGCGCTCAAGGGCATCAACGGCTTCGGCCCCGCCGAGCTGAACACCGGCCGGCTCGACAACGCCATCGAGGTCTACAAGCGCGGCAAGCTCACGTTCCTCTTCGAGCAGTACTCGGTCGATCGCGAGATCACGGTCCTGCTCCTCTGCTCGCCCGGCCCGACCAAGCCCGAGGCGATCCAGCTCCAGTCCCAGGTGGAGAGCTGGCTCCAGACGCGCCACGGCTCGCCGACGCCGAAGGATCCGAAGGAGATCGAGCAGCCGAGCCTGTTCGTCGCGCTCACGAAGTTCGACATGAGCCTCGGCGCCCTCCGGTCGGACAACGCGAAGGACCGCTGGGACTCGCGCGTGGAGGAGGCGTGCATCGACTTCTGGGCGCGCGGCCACAACTCCTGGATCCTCAACTGGGGCGGCAAGGGACGGCCGTTCACGAACCTGTTCTGGATCCGCAACCCGTACGCCGACCAGATGCAGACCCTCAAGCCGGGCGATCCCGACTACGAGGCGGTGAAGCAGGGCTACCTCTCCTCGCGCGCGGTCGCGACGTACATCGCGGATCCCGAGGAGAAGTGGGCGGCCGTCGAGGGCTACGAGCCCGCGACCGGACTGCCGAAGAGCGGCGTGCCGCTGCTCGCGACACACCTGCGGGCGAAGCTCGCCGAGGACATCAAGGCGAAGGAGCTCGCCCAAGAGGCGCGCGCGATTCGCTCGGAGCTCCTCAGCGTCCTCAAGGCGCTCACGCCGTCGCGCGACGAGGCGGAGGCCCGCGCGCGCCGGGTCGAGGAGGCCAAGCAGCTCGTCGCCGCGATCGACGCGGAGATGGCCCGCCGATGCAGCGGCGCGGTCTTCGGCGAGTTCATCGATCTCGTCGTCGCGCCGGAGGCCGAGCTCGAGGCCGAGGTACGCAGGGTCCTCGACGTCGTCATGCCGATGAGCATCAAGGCGAGCGACAAGGTGAAGAAGGTCCTCGTCCACGTGCTCAAGTGGTGGACGCGGCTCGCCGCCGAACGCCTCCGCTCGAGCGAGCTCGCGATCCCGCAGGCGCAGGCGGAGAGCTTCGTACGCGAGGTCTGCACCTCGAAGCTCCTGTTGCCGGTGCTCGGTCAGGCCATCTTCCCCTACTTCGCGCGCACGCAGGTCGACGCCGCGCTCGTCGCGACGATCCTGCGCGTGAAGATCTGCGATGGTCTGCTCGGCCTCATGACGCCTCGAGCGCGCCGCACGCCGGAGGCGCCGGTTCGTCTCAGCTACGCCGAGGACGCCGCCGACAGCGCGGAGACCGTGGACTGGACCAGCCTCGATTTCGACGACGAGCCCACGGAGCAGCCGAGCAGCGGGGTGTCGATCGTCTTCGCAGGCAACCGCTATTATTCCGTCTGGTCGCAGAACCTCCCCGACTTCTACGCGAAGAGCGGAGGCTCGCGTCCGAGCCTGATCGAGGATGCGCGCGTGAGCCGCCTCGTCGAGGTGCTACGGCGCGTCGAAGTCTCTCCGGATGCCTGAAGCCGATGCCTGAAGCGAAGCCAGAGCGTGCCGCGATCTCGAACGAGGCGGAGGACGATCCGACCGCCGAGGAGGAGCTGTCCGGCGACGCGCTGGATCTCGACGCGCTGAAGGCCCGCGGGGACGTGCCCGGGTTGATGGCGCTCGCGCGCGCGTACCGCTCCGGCAAGGCGCCGGGTGGACGCGACATGAAGCGCTGCCTCGACGCCTACCGTGCCGCCGCGGAGCTCGGCAGCGCGGAGGCCGAGTACGCCGTCGCGCTCTTCCACATGGCCGGCGGCGGCGTCGTGAAGCAAGACCTCCGCGAGGGAGCCACGAGGCTCCGGGCCGCCGCCGAGAAAGGCAGCGTGGCCGCGAAGGTGTACATCGGCAATCTCTACGAGCTCGGCATCCACTACAAGGCCGACACCGAGAAGGCGGACGTCTGGTACCGCAACGCCGCGCGCGGTGCCCGCGTGACGAGCGCGCCCGGCTCCCCGGAGTACGTGCGCGCCATGGCGGATCTCGGCTGCGTCCGCTACGTCCTCGAGCTGGTCGAGAGCGGCGAGCTCGGCGAGGAAGAGAAGGCACGGCTGCTGCAGAAGGCACGTGCGCACGGCTACGGTCTGCGCCTGCGCGACGAGACGGCCATGGAGCGGCCCACCTTGGTGGAGCGGCCGACGTTCATCGATGCCCTGCAGACCGCCGAGAAGGACGCCACGCAAGCGGCGAGCGCGACGAGCGCGCAGGGCGGCGTCGGCGGCCGCGTCGACCCGAACGCGGAGGCCGCCGAGACGCGCACGGCCGCCCGCGACGAGACCGCGCGCCGCGAGAGGCGCGAGGCGTCCGGCACGCGCTCCAAGGCGGCGAGGACGTCGAAGAAGACGGCGAAGCCGGACGGGCCGTCGCGCGCGGGCGCCGCGCTCGCGGCGTTCGGATACGCGCTGCTCTTCACGGCGGCGGGCGTGGGCGCCGGATACGCGGCGACGCTCGGCGCGCACGAGCTCATCGCACGCGGCCACGAGCTGCCCGGCCTCGGCACGCGAACGCAAGCCGTCTTCCCCATCGTCCTCGCCGTCGTCGGCGTGCTCCCGACGTGGCTCGTCTACCGGCTCGGCACCGTGCTCAAGGCGCTCGCGATGGCGGGCGCCTTCGCCGGCATCGGGTGGGTCGCATGGGGCACCGGGCAGGCCATGCTCCACGACAATCGCCTCGTGCAGACGCTCGCCTTCGGGCTCGCCGGGTTCCTCGGCGGTCTGCTCGTCCTCGGCCTCCTCGGCGGGACGAAGCGGCGCACGACGTGAGGTCGAGCTCTGCAAGAGAGCTGTCACGATCGGGACAATCCGTGTCATCCGAACGGATGACGCGTCGTCCGTCACTCCTCTGCGTGACGTGCCCTCACCAGCAAAAGGGGCTATCGTCACGGCCTGGGAAGACTCCGATGCCCTCCGAAG
This sequence comes from uncultured Myxococcales bacterium, assembly GCA_937949945.1. Classification (GTDB taxonomy): domain Bacteria; phylum Myxococcota_A; class Polyangia; order Polyangiales; family Polyangiaceae; genus Labilithrix. Next base: position 123,337 of record CALFEQ010000195.1, on the reverse strand, counting down.
GTGCAGCCACGATGTCCGAGAACCTTCGCCGAGAGCCTCGCATCCCAGCGCGGATCCGCGTGCACGTCATCCGCGGTCGTCGCGCGATTCCGCTCGAGACATCCGACGTCAGCTTCAAGGGTCTCTTCCTCGAGACCACCGATCCTCCGCCGCTCCGCTCGCTCCTGCGAATGCGCGTGACGCTGCCGACTCGAGAGATCGAGGCACACGGGATGGCAGTCCACATCACGACGCCCGCCGACGTCGAGCCCCGAGAGGACGACCCGAACGCGCCGCCGCCGCGCGGCCCCGGCGTCGGCGTGCAATTCTGGGGGCTCGCCGGCCCCGCGCGGACCGCGTGGGACCATTTCGTCCGGGATCTGATCCACGAGAAGCGCGCCTCGACGAAGCGGCCGAGCGCCAACGTGCCGGCGGCGAAGCCCGCGGATGCGGCGCCGGGTGGCGTCACGCCCAAGACGGGCGAGTAGCTCGCCCCGTCATCGTCGCCGTTCTTCGCCGGCTCGGCTCGGTCGACGCCGAAAGATCTCGTAGAAGGCGCCCTTCGCGCCGAGCGGCACGACCGCAGCGCGCTCGAAGCGAGCCTCGAAGAGCTCCGAGCTCACGAGACGGCGCTCGACGGCGCGCGGCTGGGAGTAGACGACGAGCGTGTCGACGTCGCGATCGAGGAGCATCGCGACGTCGACCGCCTTCGACGTGTGCCCGCCGGGAAGACCGGCGATCGCCGGATCGGTCAAGCCTGCGAGGTCCACGATCGTCGCGTTCGTCGCGGCGCCGACCCAGCCGACGTCGAGCGCGGCGACCACGCGTGACGACGAGAGCAGCGGCCGGGCTTTCTCGACGAGCTCCTTGCGGTCCTCGTGGACGTGGCGACCCGCCGGCGCCGCGTTCGCCGCGACGATCACCCCGACGACGCCGACGACGGCGGCGCGCGAGAGGCTCGCGAGAGGACGCGCGACCTTCGCGCACTCGACGTACACGAGCACGAGGGAGGGCGCGACCGGAACCACGAGGCGCGCGTACGGCATCCAGTCTCCACCCACTCCGACGACGACGAGGACGTGCGCGACGGCAGCGGCGGCGATCGTCTTCGCGTGCCAGGGAGCGCGTCGCAGCGCGAGCGGCGCGAACGCGAGGATCGGCGTGAGCGACACGATCGTGGCGGCGCCCGCGTAGGCGAGGCCGTGCGACAGATCGCTCGGCTTCGCGAGCAGCGCCAGCGGCGCGGCGCGGCCGAACGCCGCGAGCCGAATCACCGCGCAGATCGCGAACGGACCGGTCGCCAGCGCGGCGCTCGCCGCGACGACGCGGACGCCGGTCCACGCACGCGCGCCCGGCGAAGCGGACGTCGAGCTCCGCGCCGCGCCGACGGCGGCGCCGCCGGCGAGCGCGAGCGCCCAGACGACGAGCTCCGGCCTGAGGCACGCCGCGAGCCCGGCGAGGATCGCCGAGCGCCGCGGGCGGTCGAGCTCGATCGCTGCGAGCGTCGCGAGCGCCGTCGCCACGCCCGTCTCCATCCCGCTCGCGGCCCACGCCCCGACGGGGAACGCGAGCGCGAGGAGCACGAGCGCGACGGCGGAGTGGACGATCCCCCGTCGGTCGGTCGCCGATCGCCGCGCGAGCGCGAGGCCGAGCGCCGCCCCCGCCGCCGTCCACGCGACGACGCCCACGATCTTCGTGCGCACGAGCGCGGCGAGGAGATCGCCGTCCTTCGCTCCGCTCACGACCGCGAGGAGCGGCGCCCAAAGAAGAGGCGTGACGCCGTCGGTCGAAGGGCCTTGGGCGTTGAACCGGTACCCCGCTCCGATCGCGAGGTGGTGGGCGTAGCGGAGCGGGATCAGCGCGTCGTCCACCGTGAAGCCCCACATCACGAGGGCGGGGACGAGGGCGCTCGCCGAGCCGAGCAGCGCGAGCGCCGTGCGCGTCTTCTTCTCGCCGGGCGCGGGCGCTCCCACCGCGTTCACTCGGCGCCCGTACCAAGCACCCGGGACCGTGTCCACTCTCCTGCAGTCCGCGCCGAAAACTACGAACGAAGACGGGGCGCTTTCTAGCATTCGAGGTGGGAGCTCGACACCGCCCCGACCTGGGAAGAACGCCAAGAACGAGAATGCGAAGCTTCGAGATCTTCGTCGAACCGGACGCACGATACGAACGCGCCGTTTCCACCGCTGAGGTCGCCGGGCCGTCCGCCCAGCTCCGGACCGAGGGTGGCAAGACGCTGCCGCCGCGCTCCGGTGCCCGTGCGCGCAAGGCCGAAGTGCTCGATCTCTTCATCCACGGCGCCAACGTGACGGCGCGGGTGGCGGAGCGCCACGCGTCGTGCGTCCTGCGCGATCTCGCCTTCGCGCTCGCCGAGCTCGTCCGTTCTCCGCGCGGCAAGCGCATCATCCGGTTCTACGACGACGCTTGGGAGCTCTGCGTCGAGCGGCTCGGCCCGAGCGCGACGCTGAGCGTCTACCGCGGCGGCTCCGAGCCGACCGTGCTCGTCTACGACCGTCCCGTCGTGTTCGCCGAGATGTGCGCGAGCGTCGTCGACGCGATCGACGCGACGCTCGCCCGCGGCGACGCGGAGGAGCGCGGCCCGATCGCCGCCGAGCTCGCCGAGGTCCGCCGCGTGCTCGCTCAGGCCGATCTCACCGTCGAGGAGCTCTCTCCCGAGGAGACGTTCGCTCCGCCCGTGGCGATCGAGATCGAGCGCGACGCTCCGATCTCCTTCGCGGCCGAGTTCGTGATGCGCGCCGGCGCGCCCGAGCCTCCGACCGGAGAGGAGCGCGGCGTCGAGCGCGCCGACCTCCACGCTCTGCTCGTCCGCGGCCGCATGCGCGCCGAGGTTCGTGGTCGCTCGGTGGACCTCGGCGAGGTCTATCCGTTCCTCTTCGCCGAGCGGTTCCTCGACCTCTCGAGGCGCGCCCTCGACGCGTGGGAGCGCGGGCAGCCTTTCTTCAGCCGCATCGAAGCGGGCGGCGTGATGGTCGGTCTTCGCGCGAACGCCGACGACGACATGCCGCGGGCGGCGCTCACGCTGAGCCCGCGCGGCTCGCAGGCTTCGGAGTCGCGCCCGGTGCTCCAGATCGTTCGCGGCGACGAGGCGCCAGGCTCTCGCCGCGGGACCGCGACCTTCCCCGAGCTCTCGCTCTTCGACGTCATCGAGTCCGCGCTCGCCTTCGGACGTGCGCTCGTCCGCGCGATCGTCCGGCGCGACCGTGCGCAGGGGACGAACCTGCGCCTCACGGCCTTCCGCCGCGACCTCCGCGCGCTCACCGACGCGCTCCGCGACGTGCGCCGTCAGGACTCGCGCATCAACCCGTCCCCCGAGTCGTACCGCGCGTTCGCGACGAGCCAGCGCAAGGCCGAGCCGGAGGGCGCGCCCCTCGCGTCGGCGGCGCGCCTCCGTTACACGCAGCGCTGGCAGGCCCTCGTCCCGGGCATCGATCTCCGCGCGACGTTCTTGTGCGGCGATCGCCTCGTCATCGGCGCCGCGACGGAGAGCTTCTGCCTCGAGCGGACCACGGGCGAGCTGTTGTGGCGCAAGGCGATGCCGCGCGGCACGAGCGTCGTCACGCCCGCGGGGATCGCGCGGATCGGTCACGACGGCGCGATCGCGCTGCACGACTTCGCCACGGGCGAGGTCAACCTCCGCGCGTGGATCGCCCCGCGCGTCTCGGGCCCCTGCGCGGGCGCCGTCGTCAGCTCGCCGGGTCTGCCCCGCCTCTTGATCGTCACCGAGGGCGAGCGGCACCTCGTCGCGATCGATCTGACGAGCGGCGAGGCGCGCTGGCGCTACCTCTGGTCGTCGAGCGGACGGTCCGGCGCGCTCCGGCTGAAGCGCGCCGGCAAGCTGCTCTACGTCGCCTCCGGCGACAGCGCGCTGACGGCGGTGGACGTCCAGACGGGCGCCGTCGTGTGGCGCATCCGTGACCGCCTCCGCTTCGTGGCGGCGCCCACGGTGGACAACGAGGCGCTCTTCGCGGTGGCCGGCGGCTCGAGCAGCGCTGCGGCTCTCCACGCCGTCGATCCGTTCTCCGGAAAGATCTCCTGGACCGCGCGGCTCCTCTCGACGCCGAACAGCGTCGAAGGCCCTCCCCTGCTCGCCGCGTCGTCCGTCTGCGTCGCGGTGCGCGCGCGGCGCGGTCTGCGCCTCGCGGCCTTCCACCGCGAGACGGGCGAGCCGCTGTTCGAGACCGACACGCCCGTCGCTCCCATCGGCACGTCGTGGCTCGCGGTCGACGATCTGCTCGTCGGCAACACGCCCACGGGCGAGCTCGTCGGCGTCGACGCGATGACCGGAGCGGTGCGCTACCGCCGCTCGCTCGGGCGCACGGTCGAGTCCGACATCCCCCGCCGCCTCGAGCCCGTGCTGCGCTCCGGCGCGCTCTTCGTGCCGCACGTGGACGTCCACGTCTTCCGTCCGAGCGACGGCGCCCACCTCGCCCGGATCGGTCCGTGCGACGCGATCCCGGATCTTCTCCGCGTCGACGAGCGCTGCGACGTCTACGTCGCCGAGGAGAGCGGGCACATGGCCGCGTTCGGCGTCGGACCGCGCCTCTCGCTCGTGAAGTAGCCCTCGGTCACCGCGCGCCTCTGCGGTAACGTGGGCGTCGCGATGCGTGCGGTCGCCCTGATCCTCGCGCTCTCCCTCTTCGCGTGCGACGACCACGGGAGAAGGCCCCCGCCGAGCTGGCCCGAGGTGGGCGCCGACGCCTCGGGCACGGGGGCATCGGGCGCAGGTCCGACGGCGTCGACGCGCCTCGCCTCCTCCACGTCGTCGGCGGCGAGCGGATCGCCGGCGTGCGGCAAGGGCGGCGCGCCGACCGGCGTGCTGTCGCGGCACGTGACCGTGTTCGGGAAGAAACGCAGCTACACGCTCGTCGTGCCCGCGACCTACGAGCCGTCGAGGCCGTACCCGATCGTCTACGTCCTGCACGGCCACGGAGGCAGCGGCGCGCAGGTGCGTCGCGCCTTCGGTTTCGAGGCGGTCGCCCGCGACGAGGCCATCTTCGTGTACCCCGACGGGATCGGCGGCGGCTGGGACCTCGACTCCCCCGCCTCGAAGAACCGTGACGTCGCGCTGTTCGACGCGACGCTCGCCATCACGCAGAGCGACTACTGCGTGGACCTCGCTCGCGTGTTCGTGACGGGTTTCAGCAACGGCGCGTACATGGCCAACCAGCTCGGGTGCAGGCGTGGCGATCGGATCCGCGCGGTCGCCTCCCACTCCGGCGGCGGCCCGTACGAGACCGCCGGCGAGTACGACGATCGCGGCCGCCTCGTCTGCAAGGGCAAGCCGGTCGCGAGCCTCGTCATCCACGGCGCCTCCGACGGCAGCGTCCTCCCCTCGGAGGGTCGGAAGAGCATCGACCACTGGACGTACGCGAACCGCTGCTCCGGCAGCGCGCCGACTTCTCCCCCTTCGTGCGTGGCGCACCAAGGCTGCAAGAACCAGGTGATCGCGTGCAAGGTCCCCGGCCTCGGCCACCGGATCTGGCCGCAGGCGACGGAGCTCATCTGGAGGTTCTTCGACGCGCAGCGGTGACGCTCGGCTCGAGACGGGCTCGACGTCGCGGCTCGGCTCGAGAATGCCCTGCTAGCGTTCGCGCGGGTCACGTACGGTCGCTAACGATCCCGCCGTAGCATGAATGCACCACGACGCAGGAAGCCGGCGAAGGCCGGCGCCGCGGACGACGAAAGAGCTCTCGAACGACTCCTCCGGATCCTCCGAGACCGCCGGGACCCCTTCGAGCCACCGAGCGACACCGTCCTCTGCGCGGTCGCGTCCGCCGTGGGCGCTCGCGCCGCTTGGCTGCACGTCGTCGAGCCCGACCGCGTCCTCCGTCTGACCGGCGCCTGGGGGCTCGGAGACGACGCGCTCGGCGCGATGTCCGTCGCGAGCATCGACGGAGACGACGCCGCGGGGCGTTGCCTCTCCACCCGCTCCATGGTCACCGTGGAGGTCGCCGGCCCCGCGTCGGATCGCGACCGCGCGGTCCTCGAGCACACCGCTGCGGATCGGCTCTACGCGATTCCCCTGACCGAGCCCGACGACGTGACGGCCGTGCTCGGCTTCGCGTCGTCCGGCCCCGCCTGGCCGTCTCCGCATCGGATCCACGCCGTCGCCTCGGCCCTCGAGCTCGCCATCGGCAGACGTCGGCTCGTGCGGCTCGTCGAGGCGCTCGAGCGCGAGCAGGTCAGCAACGCGTACATGCTCGAGGCCGAGCCCGACGGCGTCGTGTTCGTCGACGCCGTGACCGGGCACCTCCGCGCGAACCGAGCCTTCGAGGCAATGCTCGGACAGCCCATCGATCCTGCTCTGGGGCTCTCGCAGAAGGTCGGGATCGTGTGCTGGCCCGACGGGCGTCCGCTCCGCGAGGACGAGCTCCCGTCCGCGCATGCGCTGGAGGGCGAGGTCACGCCGGGCCTCGAGCTCCTGTTCAAGCGTCGTGACGGCCGCAGCATCCCGGTGACGGAGCGAGCGGGGCCCGTGAGGAGCTCGGACGGGACCATCATCGGCGCGGTCGTGAGCTTCCGGGACATCTCCCTCCAGAAAGAGGTCGAGCGCTTGCGGGAGGAGTTCGCCGCGATGGTCGTCCACGACCTTCGCACCCCCATCCAGGTGATGCTGCTCCAGATTCACCTCTTGCGGCAGCTCGTGGCCGACGGGAAGCCCGTCCCCGACGCCGCGCTCGAACGGCTCGCCCGCTCCGGACGTCGCCTCGCGCAGATGGCGAGCGATCTCCTGGACGCCACTCGGATCGACCTGTCCCGCATTCGGCTCGAGCGTCGCCCCGTCGACGTCGGCGCCACCACTCGCGCGATCGTCGACAGCCTGCGTCCGACGCTCGGCGCCCACCAGGTCGTCGTCGACGTCGCATCGAACCTCCCCTGCTCGCCGCTCGATGCGGCGCGCTTCGAGCAGATCCTCACCAACCTCGTCGAGAACGCAGCCAGGTACTCGGCGAGCGGGACGACGATCCGCGTGGACGTTCGTTCGAGCGGCGACGGGGTCGAGGTCGCCGTGGAGGACGAAGGCATCGGCATCGCGCCCGACGAGCTGCCACGGCTCTTCGACCGCTTCTACCACGCGAAGCGTGCGCGCGAGCGCAGCCTCGGGCTCGGGCTCGGCCTGTACATCGCGAAGGGGCTCGTCGAGGCGCACGGCGGGCGCATCGCCGTCGAGAGCGTCGTCGATCGGGGCAGCACCTTCCGCGTCTGGCTCCCGTCGGAGCCCGACGCGACCTCGCACGCCTCGGTCTGAAGGACGCGAGCCTCCATGCCGTCACGGCGGCGACAGGATCTCGACGGTCGCGGACGCGCCCTGCGGCTCGGAGGCGACCGTCGCGAGGCGTGAGGCGGGCACCCCGAGCTCGTATGCGGCGATCGCGATCGCCTCGGCGGTCTTGGCGCCGCCCTTCGCGCCGATCCGAAACGCCTCACGCTCGAACACGCCCGACAGGAAGTGGATCTGCGCGGCGACGGCGGCAGCATCGCCCTCGACCACCCGATGAACGACGAGCGGCACCGCGCCCGCCGGGATCGGACCGAACGGGACGCCGCCGTCGGCGTCGAGCGGCGCCACCGTCGCGGCCGGCTTCGGCGCCGGCGCGATGGCCTTCACGATGCGCGCGTCGATGGGTAGCGGCTCCGGAGCCGCGCTGGTCACGAGCCCGCCGCCGCGAGCGAGCTGCCACGTCCGCTGCGTGAGGACGTCGAGCGTGACGGGGCCCTTCGCGAGGGGACCGATCAGCGACGCTTGCTCGTCGAGCTTCGCTCCGTCGATCCGCCCGAGGCGCTCCACGAGCGCGAGCGCCTCCGGCGCGCCCCCGACGTCGGCGGCGAGCGGGAGCGCGTCTTTCGCCGCGAGCCGGCGCGCGAGGCTCGGCGCGTCTGCGTTCACGCGCGTGACACCGTCGAGCCACGCCTTCGCCCACTCACGCACGGCGTCTTCGCGAGCGTCGAGGACGCCCTTCGGCGCCACGGCGACGATGGGGATCAGGCGCGACGCCTCCGCCGACCCGAACGCGATCTTCCGCTCGTCCGCGGCCCCTCGGACGACCGCGGCGAACGCCGCCGACTTCGCCTCGGGCGTCCCCGGAGCGACGAGCCGCACCCGCGAGGGCGCGACGCCGAGGAGATCGAGCGCGAACAGGCCGAGCACGGTGGCCGACTCGCTGCCCGCAGCCCGCGCCGCGGGCTCCGTCGCCGTCGCCGGACCGAGGCCCACCAGCTTGACCTCCTCTCCCGGCGGTGGCGCCTTCGAGAGCGCGCCGGACGCCGCATGCACCTCCTCGCGCCCGCGGGAGAAACCGACGACGAGGAAAGCCCGCGGCTCGAGCGCTCGCAGCCGCTCGAAGGACGAGACGAACGCGGGCAGCGGAAGCACCGCGACGTCGGCCCCTCGCGGATCGGCGCCTCCGCGCGCGAGCCGAGCCTCGACGGCCTCGAGCGCCTCCTCCGGCGCGAGCTCCATCGGCGGCGACGCCGTCCCTCCGTCGTCCGCCGGGACGAGCGCCGCGCCCGGCGCGATCAGCTCCCAACCGAGCGAGACGACCCGCAGAGGCTCGCTCGCGACGGGAGGCGCAGCGTCGGCGGCTGCATCGTCCGCCTGCGCGGCGTCGACACCGGCGTCGGCGTCCGTCTCGACCTCCTTCACCTCGACGACCTCCGCGGGCGCCTCGTGCTTCGAGCGATCGCGCGTGACGAGGAGGAAGACGAGCATGAGGCTCATCACGGCGATCACGAAGAAGGTCGCGTAGCTCTTCATCCGGGCCTGCCCTCGCTCTCAGTTCCCCGCGCTCGCGCTCGGCCCGGCCGAAGGCGCCGAGGCGGCCGCCGACCCGACGGAGCCCGCGGGGCTCTCCTTCTCCTCGGGGAAGACGGGGCTGACGCCGCCGAGGAAGTAGACGACGCGCGCCATCGCTCGCGATCCGGACCTGGCGTAACGATCCCCCTCTCGAACGAGCAGCGGCCTCGACACGAAGTCCACGGTGACGAGAACGAGCGCGACGCCGAGCAGGACGATCGCGAAGACGTCCGCGACCATCGCCGCGCCTCCCGTCATCTTCGTGCGCTTGAAGAAGCGATCGGACACGAACGCGGGGAACCCCACGACCAGGACGAGAGCGACGACGAGACGCACCCAGAACGAATCGGTGACGAGGCCGACGAGCGACATCGCACCGACGAGCGTGACGGATCCGCCGAGGAGGATGCCGACCACGCGCGTGATCCGCATGATGCGGGTCATCTGCGGAGACGGCCCTCCACCCGACGCGGGTTTCGCCGCGCCCTTCTTCACCGGAAGCTCGTCGTCCTTCGCCACGCGAGGGGAGAGGACGACGAAAGCCCGCACGCGTCAAGCACGGCAGCCTTTGCTGCGAAGACGATGCAGCGACGACGACGACAGAGAGATGACGGGATACAGGGTTGAACAGGGAGACAGGGAGACAGGAGCCCGCAGGAAAGCTCGTCATTTCCTGCGGAAAAGGGAGTCTCTCCCTCGACCTACCACGCCTCGCGCAACTGCGACCTCGTTCCCACCGACGACCTTCACCGGAGACGCACCTCTCGACGCGCCGCCTTCTCGCACGCCTGCGAACTCGTTCCCACCGGCTGCGCCTCACAAGACCCGCAGTTGCGCGAAGCGCAGTCGGTCGCGACGGAGACTCCCTTTCACGGGCGAAACGCGAAGCGTTTCGTCCGCACTCCCTGTCTCCCTGTCTCCCTCTCCCGAATCTCCCTGTCGTCCCACGTCCCGAGTCGCGCGAGCTCGTCGGTGCAGCAGACTGACGGACGAGTCTCCGTTCGCTCGTGAGCTCGACCACGGCTCGTGAGCTCGACCACGCATTCGTCGAGCAACACGCACGTCGCGAACTGACGCTCGAGTTCCATGCATCATGCAGATGTCTCGAAGGCGTCCTTTGTGACGCAAAAGCGTGGTCGATCGGCGGCGATCACCGGTAAGCACCACGCATGCGCAAGGCAGTCATTCTCCTCGTCGGCGGAGCTCTCGCGTTGTCCCTCACCGCTGCATGCGGGTCGGAGCGACAGGGCTTCGACACGACCACGGACAGCGCGGACCCCGGCGGCGGCGGTGGCGGGGGCTTCGGAGGAACGGAAGGCTCGAGCAGCGGTGGGAGCTTCGGCCCGGGCTCGAACGGCGATTACACCGATCCGGTCGACTGCGAGACCGCCAAGCACTCGAAGTCGTACGTCGGATGCGACTACTGGCCGACGATCACGCCGAACGCCGTGTGGTCGATCTTCGACTACGCCGTCGTCGTCGCGAACACGGGCCCGCACGAGGCGCAGATTCAGCTGACGGGTCCGAACGGAGTCGACGAGAAGGTGACCGTGCCGTCGGGCGAGCTCCGGAAGATCTACCTCCCGTGGGTACCGGAGCTGAAAGGCGGCGACGCTGACGCCTGCGGGCGTCCGCCGTCCCTCGGAGGCTCCGCGATCGTCCCCAAGGGGGCCTATCACCTCGTCAGCAACACGCCCGTCATCGTCTACCAGTTCAACGCGCTCCAGTACAAAGGCCAGGGCGGCAAGGGCCCCGACGGCGGACCGAAGGACTGGTCGAGCTGCCCGGGGACGGCGCTCAAGTGCGGGAAGCAATCGCTCGGCTGCTTCTCGTTCTCCAACGACGCCTCGCTCCTCTTGCCGAGCACGGCGATGACGAACACGTACCGCGTCATGGGCTTCCGTGGCGCATCGTCCGCGCCGTGGGAGGGCGCGCCGGGCGTCGTCGGCACGGTCCTCTCCGTCACGGCGACCGAGCCCGACACCGAGGTGACCGTCTACCTCTCGCCGACGGCGAAGTTCCTGGCCTCGGCGAACGAGGAGGTGCCCGCCTCCGAGGGCGGAGAGACGCGGAAGTTCAAGCTCGCCAACGCCGGCGACGTGCTCCAGCTCGTCGCCGAGAAAGGGCAAGAGTACGATTTTAGCGGATCGCTCGTTCAGGCGAGCAAGCCGGTCCAGGTGATCACCAGCGTGCCGTGCATCAACATCCCGTCGGACAAGCAGGCCTGCGATCACATCGAGGAGAGCGTGCTGCCGGCGGAGACGCTCGGCAGGCATTACGTCGTCACGCCGCCCACCGGCCCGAAGGGGAAGGTCGTGGCCCACCACGTGCGCATGTACGGCAACCGCGACGGCACGAAGCTCACGTACGCGCCGGCGCGGCCCGAGAACTGCCCCGAGACGATCGACGCCGGGCAGGTGGTCGACTGCGGGATCATCGAGGAGGCGTTCGAGGTGACGGGCGATCGCGAGTTCGGCGTCGCGACCTTCCTCCTCGGCGCGATGTTCTACGACTGGAGCGGCGTCGACAAACGCGGCGACCCCGACCAGAGCTACTACGCGTCGGTCGAGCAGTTCCGGACGAACTACGTCTTCCTCGCGCCCGACGACTATCCGGTCCTCTGGGCCGACATCACGGCGACCGAGAAGGCGAAGATCGTGCTCGACGGGGCCCCGCTCACCGTGCCGTGGACACCGGTCGGCGACGGCCCGTACGGCGTCTACCGCGTCGACCTCACGAAGAGCGGCCACGAAGGCGTTCACACGCTGACGTCGGACGAGCCGGTCGGCGTGCAGGTGATCGGCTTCGGCGACAACACGAGCTTCCAGTACCCCGCCGGGCTGGATCTCAAGCTCATCGCCGCACCTCCGCCGAAGTAGCCGCTCGAACTCGCTCGAAGAAGAACGCCGGAGGCGCGCATCGATCCCTCGTCGATGCGCACCTCCGGCGGAGGACGTGACGCGACCGGAGCCGGCTCACCGCGGCGGCCGTGCGAACCGCGGGTCCGCGGGGAACGGGCTCGCGGTGTCGCGCAAGCGGAGATCCTCCTCGTCCACGAAGCGGTCCCCGCGCTCACCGAAGAGGGCCACGCCGATGACGCCGACGTTGCGCGCGGAGCCCATCTGCGCCGCGTACGACTCACCGACCGAAGCGAAGCGGAAGGCGGCGACGGAGCTCGCGCTCTGGCGGAAGCCCTCGATCTCCAGGGTCGCGAACGGCATGAGGACGTAGCCGCGGTTCTCGAACGAGCCGGGCTTGCCGTTGATGACGTCGAGACCGTCCACCGTGACCACGGACTCGAACCGGTGGCTCGTGTGGTTCGTGAGCACGATCGAGTAGCGCTGCCCTGCCCGACCGACGACGATCGTGCGGTCACCGACGTGCACGGCCTCGAGCGGATTGCCGCTCGCGTCCTTGATCGCGATCGTCACCGCGCCGCCGCCGGCGCTGACGTCGCGACGCGTCTCGCGCTGGGCATGGAGGGCGGCCAGTGCATCGACGCCCTTGCGGTCGTTGTAGTAGAGCGTCGCGACCGCGAACGGACGACTCGACTCGCGAACGAACGTCACGTCATGGACCCGCGACACGCGCGTCTCGCCCCACTCCGTACCGAGACCGGGCCGCGTATCGGGCGATCGCTCGCGACGACCGATGCTCGCCTCGGCGCGATCGTCGGGTGCGCCGGACGGCGCCACCGGCGCGGCCTCGGAGCCCAGCGGCGCTGCCGGCGGCGCCTCCACCGATGCCGGTGCCTCGAAGGCGCCCGCGCCCTCCGGTGCAAAGGCCCCCGCCCCGCTCGGCGATTTCGCCCCACGCGTCGACCCGCTGCCCCCGCAGCCGGCGAGCATCAGGACCAGGCACAGGAACAACCAGATCTTCTTCGTCGGCAGCATCGGGCGTCTCCTTCCGTTTCGCTGGAACGCCCATCCAACGACGCGGTCGCGCGCCCCTTACAGCGCCGGCCTCGGGCCTCGGAAGATCGAGCCGGTCTCCACGTTCGGGAGCTCGGAACCGGGCTCGGTCGACGGTTCACACCGAGGTCGGAGATTCACGCGGGGCCATGACCGCGCCGTCACGCCCCCGTGAACTTCGAGGGCGGTCCTCGGCGAAAAACGCGCTCGGAACGTGAATAAGGTCGAGGCACGAGCGTTGCAGTCGCTCGCGGCATGTTCCGTCGCCTTCTTCTTTCCGGCTTCGTGGCGCAAACGCTCTTCTCGGTGAGCGCCGCCCACGCGCAAAGCACGCCGTCGCCGAGCCAGTGGACGCAACAGGAGGCCTCCACGCAGTACGTGGCGCCGCTCAGTCAGACGACGCAGCCTTCGTACGTCCCGCAGAGCGTGGCGCTCTCCGGCCCGCGCGAGATCCGGAACTACCGGGAAGGCGATCCCGTTCCGCCCGGCTATCGCCCGGTCGAGAGGCCGCGCAGGGGGCTCGTCATCGCCGGGTCGGTCGTCCTCGGCACGCTCTACTTCTTCTCGGCGCTCGCGGCGGCGGTCGACGCGGACCACGGCAACGGCGAGCTCGCCCCGCTCTGGGTGCCCGGCGTCGGACCGTTCATCCAGATGGCGAAGTCCGAGAGCGCCACCGCCAAGGTGATCCTCGCGATGGACGGCCTCGGTCAGTCGGCGGGGATCTTCATGCTCGTCTACGGGCTCGCTTCCCCGAAGACCGTCCTCGTCCGCAACGATCTCGCGAAGACGGAGGTCCGCGTGGCGCCGATGGCGGGGCGTGGGACGACCGGGCTCGCGCTGACCGGGACGTTCTGAGGGCCTCGCGTCGTTCAGCGGAGCGTGACGAGCACGCTCTTCATGTGCGGCTCGCGGCCTCCCGCAGGCGGGAAGTCCGGACCGGACGGGAGATCCTTGAGCTGTACGACCTCGCGCTTCGCGGCGCGGGCGCCCTCGTGCACGAGGCGGCGCAGCCTCGTCCTCGACATCGCGCGGAGGTTGCAGCACGCGAGGATGCGGCCGCCGGGCGCGACGACCGCGGCGGCCAGCGCGACGAGCTCGTCGTAGTCGTCCTCGGCCACGAAGCGGCGCTTCTTCGTGGACGAGTAGCTCGGCGGATCGAGGATCACGAGGTCGAAGCGCTCCTCGGGCTTCTTGGCGATCCGGGCCAGCCACGCGAACGCGTCCTCCGCCACGAAGACGTGCTCGCGTCCGAGCTCGATCCCGGCGAGCGAAAAGCCGGCGCGACCTCGCTCGAGCGCGACGAGGGCCGCGTCGACGCTGACGACGCGGCGCGCACCGCCGAGCGCGGCGACGATGCTGAACGCGCACGTGTACGCGAAGAGGTTCGCGACGCGCGCCCCCCGCGCCATCTCGCGGACCGCACGTCGGTTCAGCCGCTGGTCGAGGAAGATGCCCGTCGAGAGGCCGTCGCCGAGGCGGACCGCGAAAGGCACGCCCTCCTCGTGGATCACGATCTCCTCCGGGGCCGGCTTCCCGCGTACGGGCTCCCGCGGCGCGAGATCGTCGCGACGCGTGTCGACGAGGATGTTCGCCTGCCGCGGCCGCATCTTCAGGTAGATGCCGTCGAAGCCGAGCGCGTCGAGCGCGTCGAGGACGCGGTCCTTGCGGCCGGGCCTCTCCCACTCCTCGGACGCGTAGATCTGCGCGACGAGATGCTCGCCGTAGACGTCCACCGCGAGCCCGGGGACGCCGTCGCCCTCCTCGTTCACGAGCCGGAACGCCGTCGTCCGACGCTCGGGCGGATCGCGGTCGGCGCTCCTGCCGAGGCCCCATCGCCGTTCGACGGCGAGAGCGAGCGCGCGATCGAGCGCCTCGCGATCGTCGTAGATCCGGTGGCCGAGATCGCCTCGCTCGACCCATGCGCGCATCTCCGCGAGCGCGAGGTCGTCGCGGACGACGAGCTTCTTCTTCGAGCGCGGATGCTCGATCTCGAGCGAGACCGCATGCAGCATGAGCCGCGGCGCCCGCGCTCCTCCGTAGAGCACGTCGCCGGCGATCGGCGCCCCCGCGTGCGCGAGCTGGACGCGCGCCTGGTGCGTCCGGCCGGTCTCGAGCACGAGCTCGAGCAGCGCGCGATCGGCCACGGGCGACGCCTTCAGGACCACGTGCGTGACGGCACGCCGGCCTTCCCGCCGGCGTGGCGGCGCCGCTCCGCGCGCGCGGCCAACGAGCGTCCTCGACGCCGGACGGCGACCGTGGCGCGGCACGACCACCATGCGCCCGTCCTCGCCCGGCGCGAGGTCGTCGTCGAGCGTGGCCTTCTGCCGCGCGCGCGGCCATCCCGTGACCGCCGCGAGGTACGTCTTCTTCACGCGCCGCTGCTCGAACTGCGCCGCGACGGCGGCGTTGACCTCGGGTCGCTTCGTGAACAGCACGACGCCGCTCGTGTCGCGGTCGAGCCGCTGGTGCACCCCGAGGTAGACCGCGCCTTCGGGCTTGCCGTCACGAGCGGCCAAGAAGGCACGGAGGCGCGTCACGAGGTCGTCCGGACGATCCGGATGCGCCGCTTGGCTCGGCACGCCGGCAGGCTTGTGGACCACGACGAGGTCGTCGTCCTCGTAGAGGACGTGCTCGGGGCGGTGATCGGGCCAGACGCGGCGTCGGTCCATCGGGGTTCCGCACGCTACCACCAACGGGCGTCAGGGCGCCTCACCGCGGCGCCTCGCCGTGGACGGTCCGACGGAGGGCGGACGTAGGCCGCGTTGACCCGACGCGTGCCGGTTGTTCTCATCGCCCCCATGAGGGGGAGGTTCAAGCGAAGATTCGCGTCGAAGCTGCGTGCTTCCGCGGACGAGGTGTTCGCTCACGCCACGAGCGTCGAGGGCATCAACGAGGAGCTCTGGCCTCTGCGCCTGACCGCACCGCGCGGGGTCCGCTCGATCGCCGACTCGAGCGAGATGTTCCCGAACGGCGTGCCCGTCGGGGAGACGCTCTTCACGAGCTGGCTGATGCTCGGGCCCCTGCCCCTCGAACGCCTGAAGCTCCGGCTCGTCGAGCTCGATCTGTCGAGGCGGCGCTTCGTCGAGAGCTCGGACCTCTTCTCCATGCGCCTCTGGCAGCACGAGCGCATGGTTCGACCGCTCGACTCCGGCTCCGAGGTCGTCGACGTTCTGACCTTCGAGCCGCGCGTCCGCGCGCTCGCCCCCGTGCTCCGGCGCTTCGTCGCGCACCTGTTCCCGCGCCGGCACGCCTTCCTCCGACGCCGGTTCGCGCAGGCCTGAGAGAGCGCTCTCTCAGCCCGGCTCGAGGCCGACCTCGGCGAGCGACGGATCCGAGTCGGTGTCGCGCTCGATGCGCTCGAGCCCGCGCTTGTGCATCACGAGCGTCGCGCGCTCGGTGTACTTCTGCCCGCCCGACTCGACGTGCACGGTGATCGGCAGGCGGTAGCACCGGGGCGCGTCGATGAACCGGACGCGGCGGCTCACGTCGTCGAGGACGGGGACCGGCTTCGTCGCGTCGTCGAGGCGCGCGAACAACGGCGAGAGGTCGTAGCGGAAGACATGCTTCACGCGGCGGACGCCCGAGGCGAGCAGCTGCGCGTTCGGCACGACCTCGCCGCGGTGCTCGTACGTGAGGATCGTCACCGGCATCGACGCGCCGCACTCGGGGTTGAGCGGATCGGGCAGGTTCTTCCTGCGCTGATCGAACGACTCACGCGCGGTGACGATCACGTCGCGCGTCGGGATCCGGCGGCGCGGCGCGCGATAGCGCGTGATCCGCTGCGCGCCCCAGACGCGGTGCACGCGGTGGGTCATCCAGTTGCGACCGATCTCCTTGATGCGGTCCTTGGCGGCATAGACGAGCCCCGCGATGAGGCAGAGGAGCACGACGCCGGAGCTCACCGTCGTCGCCGTGTTCGCCTGGTTGATGACCGTGATCTGCCAGGCGAAGGCCCACGTCGACGCGACGACCGCGAAGAACGCGGCGATCCAGTGATACGCGCGCTCGGCGACGTGGAAGCTCTCGTGCTCGAGGAAGAGCACCTCCTGGAAGTGCTTCTTCAGCTGGCTCGCGCGCTCGAGGTACTGCTCGAGGTCCTCGGGCGAGGACGGGTCGGCGTTCGGGAAGCCGCGCTCCTCCCGGTACGCGAGCTCCGCGGCGAGCGCCTCGGCGAGGCGCGCCTCGACGGCGGCGATCACGGGCGCGAGGCGCTCGGCGTGGCGGCTCTTGGACGCCGCGATGCCCGACAGCGCGCGCTCCGCACCGGCGAGCATCTCGAAGAGGCGGACGCTCACGTACTCGTCGACGAGCCGCCGCTCGCGCGTGAGCTCCGCGGGCTCGTCCTCCGAGGCGCGCGTGAGGCGCTCGCGCTCCTGCTGCGCGATCCGGACGGCGGCCTCGATCCAAATCGTGAGCGCGTCTTCGAGCTCGCTGTGGGGCGCCGTCGCGAAGAGCGAAGCCGCGAGCCGACAATGACGCTGGAAGCCGTCGCTCGCGCGCGCGAGCTGGTTGGCCATGGCGAGCGCGCCACGACGGAGCTCGTCGATCGTCACCGCGTCGCCGACGGCAGCCATCGCCGGGCCGTCGAGGCGCGTGAACGACTGCATCTGCTCCCACGGCACGTGACGGACGAACGCGTTCTGCGGGATCTGCAGCTCGACGCGGAGCGCGTAGCGCGCGGGAGGCGCGCCGACCTCGGGAAGCGGGATCGAGAGGCTCCATTCCAGTCGGGATGCATCATGCACCCCGACGCGGACCTTCCCGGCCTGCTCGGCCGCCGCCTCCAGGGCGACGTAGGCTTCCTGCGTCAGTTCGGCGATTGCCATCCAAATTTCACAAAACCGTCACGCGGCTCGTTCCCTTCTAATGACGGATAACTGTCGGAGCGGCAACAAGATTTTTGGTGGCGACAAGGAGAACGTTTGTCGCACATGATGGTATTGACATCGCCGCGTCCACCGGGGCAGGCGCGCGGCTGGATCGGGGGGCGACAAACGACGAGCGGCCGACACGCCTCGCCGCGCGCCGGCCGCTCGAAGCCACGAGGGCACCGAGAGCTCTCAGGTGCTCGACATCACATGGAAAGTCCGCCGTCGACGTCGATCGTGCGGGCGTTGAAGTAGTCGCACTCGAGGACGAAGCGAACGGCGAGCCAGATGTCCTCGGGGACGCCGATGCGACCGACCGGGATCGCAGCGACGAGCGCATCGCGCGCCTTCTGGTTCATCCCCTGCGTCATCGGCGTCTCCACCATGCCCGGCGCCACCGCCGCGACGCGGATGCCGAACGGCGCGAACTCCCGCGCCCAGGTGACCGTGTTCGCCGCCAGGGCCGCCTTCGCCGCCGTGTAGTTCGACTGCCCCCGATTGCCGTGGCGGGCGATGCTCGAGATGTTCACGACGACGCCAGGGCGCGTGTTCGTCTCGACCATCTTCGCGACGACGTCGCGCGCGAGCAGCGTCGCGCCGGTGAGGTTCACCGCGATGACCGCGTCCCACTGCTCCTTGGTGAGCTTCTTGACCTGCCCGGTCTCCTTGTCCTTCTTCACCAGGAGGCCGTCGCGGAGGATGCCCGCGTTGTTGACGAGCGCGTTGAGGCCGCCCATCGCCCCGTGAGCCCAGTCGACGAACGAGGCCACGTCGGCCTCGTCGGAGACGTCGAGCCGCCGCGCGTGGATCTTCCCGCGCATGCTCTTCGCGGCCTCCACCGTCTCGGCGAGTCCGACCTCGTTGACGTCGCCGATCGCTACCTGCGCGCCCGCCTCGGCGAGGCGTAGCGCGAAGTGACGACCCATGCCCTGGGCGCCACCCGACACGATGATCTTGAGCTCGTCTAGCTTCATGGCGCGGGACTCTAGATGCCCGACGCCGTCCGGTCCACGGCGAGCCGCTCGATTCGTCCTCGGCGCTCCGGCTCGGCTGCGAGCCGGAGGTCCCCGTGGAGGTCACTGGCTCTGCGAGGCGAGGACGCACTGCCCGAGCACGCACTGCACCTTCGGCGGCGGCTGCGGCGGGCACGGGAGAATGGCGCACGTGCATTCCGCGGTGATCCCGACGAGGCTCTCGTCGAACGCCTCCGCGCGAGACCTCGCCATCGGCCGCGGCGTCTTCGGGCATTGGCAGTAGTCCCCGGCGAAACGCACGACGCAGTCGTCGTCGTTGAGGCAAGCAGGACCGCCGGTCGGGCTCTCGGTCGCCTCGACGTCGTCGATCGTGACGAGCGCCGTCGAGCACGCGGCGTCCACGCCGTTCGGCCCGAGGCTCGTCGACGCGGGCTCCGACGACGCCTCGACGCCCGCGTCCGCCGAGGGGTCCGGTCCGCCGCGGCATGCCGCCGAGAGCATCGAGGCGCCGAGGGCGGCGAGGCCAGCGAACGTCATCATCACCGCGCGAGCGGTACGCATCATGGGAGCCTCCACGTGCCGGCTCGGTCGCCAGCGACCCTTCGATGCGTGTGCATCGGCCGGGCGGGACGCAAGGAAGGCCTCGGGCCTCGGGCGTCGGGCCTCACGGAGAGAGTCCTCGGTCCTCAGTGAGAATCGCCTCTCCGTGAGAATCACCAGCGGAGCCAGCCGAGCTCGGTGGCTACGACGAGGGCCAGCGTCACCAGAGCCAGCTGCACGAGGAAACGGATGCTCCGCTTGAGGACGCGGTAGCCGACGGCGACGAGGAGCAGCGCGACGAGAAGCGCCGGCAGACCCGTGTGGACGGAGAGGAAGCGCACGACCGATCGCACGGTCAAAACGACGCTCTGCCAGCTCGGCGCCTGCGCCACCGACAGCAGCGGCACGAGGACCGGAAGGAGCGCGAGCGGCGACGACGGGGCCACGAGCACGATCATCGGGCCACGCGGCCCGCGAGGCGGTCAAATTCGCGTGCGGCGCGGCCGCCCTCCTCGGGCATCGCGGCGCGCTCCCCGTCCCGACAGCGTCTCGAACGCCGTCGCCGAGAGCTCGACCTTCTCCGAGGACTGCTCGGGACGGCCGACAAGAGTGCTGACCGGTGGAAAGCGCGCCGTCCACGTCTACCGCTCGGTGAGCCTACGCTCGCGCTTCGTGAAGACGCGTCCGGGAACTCGTCACCAAACGGGGCTTGGCGTTACGATGAGCGTTTCGAAATGGGCGACGCGGGCGGAGAAGAGCTGGCGCGCGCGGCCGATGTCCTCGTGACGACGGCCCTGCGCGTCACGCGCGGCGAGCGGTTCGTCATCGTCGGGGACCTCGGCACGGTCTCGATCATGACCGCGCTCGAGCACGCTGGCAGAGCGGCGGGCGCGGAGGTCGCGTCGCTCCGCCTCGACCTGCTCAAGAGCTACTCGACGAACCACTCCGGCGAGCGCCCGCACAAGGTCCTGCCGGACGCGGTACGGCGCGCGATGTTGTCCGCGCAGGCCAGCGTCTTCGTCGCGTCCGCGCCGCGCGCCGAGTCGTCGATGCGCGAGCAGCTCCAGCACATCGTCGGCGCCTGCGGCGTCCGTCACGCCCATCTGCCCGGGATCACGCCCCTGGCGTTCACGGCAGGGCTCGCCGTCGACCACGCCACGATCGCGGCGGCGGGCGACGCGCTCATGCGCCTGCTCGACGTCGCCCGCGAGATCACGTGCACGAGCCCCGAGGGGACGAACCTCGTCGTCCATCCGGGCTCGCGCCGCTGGATCTCCCGCGTCGGACGTGTCGCCCCGGGCGAGTCCGTGCTCTTCCCCACCGGCTCGCTCTGCGTCTCGCCGGAGAGCGTGCGCGGCACGTTCGTCGCGACGGCGAGCCTCGGAGAGTTCTTCGGCGCGCGAGAGCGCCTGCTCCGCGAGCCGCTCTTCTTCGACATCGAGGACGGCGCGGTGAAAAGGGTCCACGGCAGCGGAAGCCCCGAGCTCGTGCGCGACGTGGAGGCGATGCTCGCGGTCGCACCGAACTCCGAACGCGTCGGCCTCGTCATCCTCGGGCTGAACACGGGAGCAACCCAGCCGATCGGCGCCGCGGCCGTCGACCAGCACCGGCCGGGGATGCACATCGTCTTCGGCGACCCCCAGTCGAAGCTGACCGGCGCGGGATGGTCGGCGCGGACCAGCTTCGCCGCCTGCCAGTCGACGAGCACCGTGCAGGTCGACGGCGTGGTCGTCGCCGACGGCGGACGGCTGCTCTTGTCGTGAACGAAGCCGAGCTGCCGTTCACCTGGTGGCGTCTTTCCGCCGTCATTCCGACGTGATTGATGTCCCGGATCGCCGAGCCCCGACGAGGGGCGGCCCCTTCCCGAGCGGCCCCGGTCGAGCCGAGCCCGGCCAGCCGCGCGCTCGTGTGAATCGAAGGCACACTAGCGGCGCATCCGAAGACGGGTCATAGAGGGGCCTGGCTCCGCCGAGCCTTCGCATGGGGATCCATGACCCACGTCACGTCTGGAGCTAGCCGCGCGAGCTCGCCCGTCGACGTCGTCGACGTCGCCGACTCCGCGCGCAGCGTGCGCAGCACGACGGGCTCCTCGCGCGGCGCGTGGATCGGGCTCGGCGTCGTCGGCGCGATCGCGGTCGCCGTGTTCTGGGCGTTCGAGGCCCTCCCCTTCCAGGACCTGCCGGCGCACGCCGGGCTCATCGCGATGCGGCACCGGTTCGAGAGCTCGCCCTTCGAGCAGCAGTTCTACGTGCTCGCGCCGCACATCGGCCCGTACTCGCTGTTCCGCTTCCTCGGGGAGATGTTCGTGCGGATCGGCGGGCCGCTCGCGGCCGTGCGGCTCCTCGGCACGCTGCCGGTGGTGGCGACGCCGCTCGCCCTCCTCTACGCGCGCCGGCGTCTGCACGGCGACGCGACCCCGACGTACGGCTTCATCGGCGTCGCGCTCTCGTTCGGCATCATGACCCTCCTCGGGTTCGCGAGCTACCTGCTCGGCGTCGCCGTGTTGCTCGTCGCGCTCACGCTCTGGCTCGACCTCCTCGTGTGCGTGGACGACGCCGGCGGCCGTTCGACCCCGGAGAGCCGCCGGCGCGAGCTCGGGGTCGCCGCGATCGCGCTCTTCCTCTTCGTCGCGCACGGGCATGCGTTCTTGCTCTTCACGACGTGCGCGGGCATCTCCGCGCTCGCCACGGGGCTTCGCAGGGCGCGGCTCCTTCGCTTGCGGGCGCTCGTACCGGCGCTGGCCCTCGCCGGCTGGGTGGCCTGGATCGAACGCGGCGGCACGACCCCGCCGGGCTCCGCGCCGCGCGTGAGCGCGCTCGTCCCCCGCTTCGAGGGCCCCGTCGAGAAGCTCGGGCTGCTCCTGAGCGGCACGCTGATGACGCGCACGGGGATCGATTTTTTCGTCAGCTTCGTCATCGTCGCGTTCGCGATCGCCGCCACGGTCGTCACGGTCCGCTCGCTCGGCCGCACCGCCGGCGTCGGAGCGACGGCGCCGAGGGACGTCCGCCACTCGCGCGCTCTCTACGCCTGTGCCGGTGTGATCCTGCTCGCGTTCCTCGCGCTGCCGCACTCCGTCGGCTGGTTCGGCTTCGTCGACGGGCGGCTCGTCCCCGTGGCGATGATGCTCGCCCTGCTCGGCGTGCGCCGCGACGCGCTTCCTCGCTCCCTCGCGCTCGGCATGACCTGGGGCGCGCCCATCGCCGCGTCGACGATCGCCGTGCTCGCGATGGTTGCATCCTACAGGTTCCAGGACGAGGCCGTCGGCTACAAGGACGTCCTCGCGCGCGTCCCCGCCGAGTCACGCCTCTTGAATCTGCCGCTCGATCCGAACAGCGACGTCTTCACCGCGCACCCGTTCGTCCACTACGACAAGCTCGTGCTCGCGGAGCGCCCCGTCGTCGTGAGCGACGTCTGGTTCCATCAGGGGTCGGCGCTCTACCCGACACCGGAGAACCCGGTCCTCCGCCTCCCGAGCTCCTACAGCGAGAGCAACCTCAAGGTGATCGACTGGCCCGCCTACCACCTCGAGGACTGGGACTACGTCCTCATCCGGACACGGCCGGGTGCCGCGCAGCCGCACACTCCGGATGCCCTCACGCTCGAGGAGCATCGGGGCGGCTGGTGGCTGTTCCGCCGTGCCGCCGGCACGTCGCCCCGGCGCGACCGGCCGTGACCTCGTCGGAGCTCCGTCCCCGCGGCTTGCCCTGATCGCGAGCCCTACGCTAGAAGCGCCCCGGCATGCGACTCGTGGTCTTCGGCGCCGGATACGTGGGTCTCGTCAGCGGGACGGGGCTCGCCGATCTCGGTCACACCGTCCTCGTCTACGACATCGATCCCGACAAGATCGCGAAGCTCCGCGACGGTCGCGTCCCGATCTACGAGCCCGGGCTCGCCGACCTCATCCATCGCAACCAGCGTTGCGGGCGCCTCTCGTTCGGTACGGAAATCACCGCTCCGTTCGACGCAGCGGACGCCTACTTCATCGCCGTGGGCACCCCTCCGGGCCCCGACGGCGCCGCCGACCTGTCGGCGGTGATGGCGGCGGCCGACACGATCGCGAAGGTCGCCTCGAAGCAGGCGCTCGTCGTCGTGAAGAGCACGGTGCCGGTCGGAACGTGCGACGCGATCCAGGCGCGCGTCGCCCATGCGAAGGTCCCGCTCGAGGTCGTGTCGAACCCCGAGTTCCTCAAGGAGGGCGACGCGGTCAACGACTTCTTCAAGCCCGATCGCGTCGTCATCGGAGCGCGCAGCGACGAGGCGCGCCAGACGCTCCGCGATCTCTACGCCCCGCTCCAGCTCTCGGGCGAGCGCCTGGTCGTCACCGACCCGCGATCGAGCGAGCTCATCAAGTACGCCTCGAACACGATGCTCGCGATCCGCATCTCGTTCATGAACGAGCTGTCGCGCCTCTGCCACGCGACGGGCGCGGACATCCACTCCGTGCGCATGGGCGTCGGGACCGACTCGCGCATCGGCAAGAAGTTCCTCTACGCGGGCCCCGGCTACGGCGGCTCGTGCTTCCCGAAGGACGTGCAGGCGCTCGTCGCGCTCGGGCGCGAGCACTCCGTCCCCATGCGTGTCGCCGAGGCGGCGCACATCGCGAACGAGGAGCAGGCGCTCTTCCTCGCCCGCCTCGTCGAGAGCTCGCTCGAGGGCGTGATGGGCAAGAAGATCGCCCTCTGGGGCCTCGCGTTCAAACCCGAGACGGACGACATCCGCGAGTCGCCCGCGGTGAAGCTCACGCGCGTCCTGCTCGAGAAGGGCGCGAGCGTCTCCGGGCACGATCCGGAGGCCGGCGCGAACTTCGCGAAGGCGTTCCCGGGGAAGGTCACGGTGAAGGATCGCGACTACGACGCGCTCGACGGCGCGCACGCGCTCGTGCTCCTCACGGAGTGGCGCAGCTACCGCGCGCCGGACTTCGCCGAGATCAAGCGCCGCCTCGTGCCCAGCGCGTCGGGCGTCGCTCCGGTTCTCGTCGACGCACGCAACATCTGGCGGCCCGCCGACGTCATCCGCGCGGGTCTTCGGTACCAGGGCATCGGCGTCTCGACGAGCGCCGCAGCCCAGAGAGCGGACAGACCGTCGCAGCGATGAAGCGGTGGCTCGTCACCGGCGGCGTAGGCTTCATCGGCCACCACTTGTGCCGAACGCTGCTCGCGCGCGGTGACCGTGTCCACGTCCTCGACGACTTCTCCGACGCGCCCTATCCGACGCGCCTCAAGCGCCGACACGCCGAGACGCTCGCCCGCGAGCACGGCGAGCGCTTCGCCGTGGAGGAGGCGTGCATCACGGATCGCGGGGTCGCTGCACGCCTCGCCAAAGGGGTCGACGGCGTCATCCATCTCGCAGGGCTCGCGGGGGTCCGGCCTTCGTTCGCCGATCCGGCGCGCTACGCCGTCGTGAACGTCGAAGGCACCGCGACGCAGCTCGAGGCCGCGCAGCGCGCCGGCGTCCCGCTCTTCGTCTTCGCCTCGAGCTCGTCGGTCTACGGCAACGCGACGCCGCTGCCGGCGAGCGAAGACGCGCCCGCGATCGCCCCCGAGTCGCCGTACGCGGCCACGAAGCGCTCCGCCGAGCTCGTCGTGTCCTCGATGCTCCGGAAGACGCCGACGATGCGCGCCCCGATCCTGCGCTTCTTCACGGTCTACGGCCCGTGGCAGCGCCCGGAGATGGCCATCACGAGCTTCCTCCGCGACATCCTCGCGGGCAAGCCGATCACGGTGTTCGGCGACGGCTCGATGCGGCGGGACTTCACGCACGTCGACGACATCGTCCGTGGCATTCTCGCCGCCATCGATCGTGCCCCCGCAGGCGCTCGACCGTACAACCTCGGCTCGGGCGCGCCCGTCAGCCTCTCCGATCTCGTCGCCGCGATGCAGCGCGTGTCCGGCAAGAAGGTGAGCGTGGAACGCGCGCCGGTCCCGCTCGGCGACGTCGAGGCGACGTTCGCCGACGTCACGCGCGCGGCCACCGAGCTCGGATGGTCGCCGCGGATCCCGCTCGAGGACGGGCTCGCCACCGTGGTCGACTGGCTGTCCTCCGACGCGGCGCTCTAGCGGTCGGGGCACGGCGCCGCTGCATCACGGGGCCGCACCGAAGTGTCCTACGTTTGATTACATCCGACCAGCTCGACGAGCGCGATGGCACCGGCTCCGCGCGGCGCGCTGGACCGTAAGGCATCGGAATCACGTGCGACAGTTGCGTACGCAAATTCGCAGTGCGACGTGCACTTCGCACTCGAGCCGCTACCTTGTACAGGGACGTGGCCCGCCGCTCCTCTCGACGCAGCACCCTCTCTCGATCCGAGCGGGTCGTGGTGCGTGCGATGGCCGAGGCGATGTTCGCCGAGGACGGCGACGTCGATCCCGCGCGCCTCGATGCGCACGTGGCCGAGGTCGACGCGTTCGTCAGCGCGGCGAGCAAGACGACGCGCTTCGCGATGCGCATGGCGCTCTTCCTCGTCCGCGTCGCGCCGCTCCTCTTCCTCGTGCGGCTGACCACGCTCGAGCGCCTCGCGCTCGGAGAGCGCGTCGCGGTCCTCTCGCGCCTCGAGCGAGCCACCTCGAGCCTGGCGTTCGCCTTCATCGGCTGGCGCACGGTCATGACGTTCCTCTTCTACGAGGACGCGTCCGAGCTCCGCAGCATGGGCTACGAGCACGAGCGCCGGCGTTACAGGCGCGCGCTTCCGATCGCCGCGACGGCCGGCACCGCGCCCGAGCTGCCGGAGATCGCCCATCCGGCGACGGTCCTCCCCGCCCCGGTCGAGAGCGGTGTCCGGCTCAAGGACTCCGAGTCTGCCCTGGTGGCGTCTGCTCGCTCGGAGCCGCCTCGCGCCGAGGACGGCCATGGCGACGCCGAGCGGCTCGCCCAGCGGACGCAGGAGGTCGCGTGACGGGAGCGATGAACGTCGTCGAGGGTCGCCGCCAGCGCGCTCGCTTCGCGGCGAGCACCGACGTCGTCGTCGTCGGATCGGGCGCCGGCGGCGCCGTCGTCGCTCGGGAGCTCGCGCGTGCGGGGCTCCGTGTCGTCGTGCTCGAAGAAGGCGGGCACTACCCCGCCGCGGTGTACTCGAAGTTCTCGCCGACCGAGGGGCTCAAGATGCTCGCGCGTGAGGCCGGCCTCGGCGTCGCTTTGGGCCTCGGGGACACGCCGGTGATGAGCGTGCTGGCCGGCAAGTGCGTCGGCGGGTCGAGCGTGCTCACCGGCGGCGTGTGCTTCCGCATCCCGGACGACGTGCTGCACGACTGGTCGACGCGGCTCGGCCTCGAGGGGCTGACGCCGGACGCGCTCGCGCCCTACTTCGAGGAGCTCGAGCGCGACCTCTCCGTCACGACGGTCCCCGACTCGATGCGCTCGCGATCGACCGAGCTGTTCGTCGAGGGCGCCGACAAGCTCGGGATCCCGATGAAGCCGCTGCGCCGCAACGCGCCGAGGTGCAAGGGCGCGGCGCGATGCAACTTCGGATGCCCGAACGGCGCGAAGATGAGCGTCGACGTCGTCATGCTGCCGGAGGCGTGCGCACGCGGCGCGACGATCGTCTCCGACGCGCTCGTCGAGAAGATCCTCGTCGAGGGCGGCGCCGCGCGCGGCGTCAGGGGCCGCTTCGTCGACGAGGAGACCGGCGAGGCGCGCGTGCCCTTCGAGGTCCGCGCGCGCGCGGTCGTCGTCGCGTGCGGCTCGATCCACACGCCCGTCCTCTTGCAGAAGAGCGGCATCTCGACGAAGCACGTCGGCCGCAACCTCACGCTCCACCCCGCCTTCCGCGTCGGCGCGCTCTTCGACGAGCGAGTCGACGGCTGGGACGGCGCGATGCAGAGCGTCTACAGCGATCACTTCGCCGACGAGGGGATCACGCTCCTCGGCGTCTACACGGCACCGAACATCCTCGCGGCCGCGTTCCCGGGCGTCGGACGCGAGCACCGGCGGCTCGTGCGCTCGCTCCCGCACCTCGCGTTCTTCGGCGCGATGGTCCACGACGAGGCCGGCGGACGCGTGCGGCGCTGGCTCGCGCGCGAGCCGCTCGTCACGTACCGGATGAGCGCCCGCGACCGCGCGCGCATGTGGCGCGGCATCGGCATCCTCGGCGAGATGGCGTTCGCGGCCGGCGCACGCGAGGTGCTCCTGCCCATCTTCGGCGCCGCTCCGCTGAAGAGCCCCGCGGAGCTCCGCGCGCTCCTCGCCTCGCCTCCCCCGGCACGTCGCGTCGAGTGCATGTCGTTCCACCCGCTCGGCTCCGCGCGGATGAGCGCGACGCCGGGGCACGGCGTCGTGAACCCGAACGGCGAGTCGTGGCTGGTCAAGGACCTCTGGGTCACCGACGGAAGCGTCCTCCCGACGAGCATCGGCGTGAACTCGCAGCTGCCGGTGATGGCGATGGCGCTCCGCCTCGCGCGGGGGATCGCGGCGGCGTACGGCGACGGAGCGCAGCGGCGGGCGGCCTGACGGCAGTCCTCAGTCCTCAGTGGTCTCCTCGCCTTCGAAGGATGCGACGAGGCCGCGTTGCTCGCGCCCCTCGGCGTTCGCTCTCTCCGTTCATCGGCGTTCGGTCGCGTCGAGCCCCGCCGTTGCGCGAGGCGCTACAAGTCGGAACGGAGACTCCC
Source organism: uncultured Myxococcales bacterium (assembly GCA_937949945.1). Lineage (GTDB taxonomy): Bacteria > Myxococcota_A > Polyangia > Polyangiales > Polyangiaceae > Labilithrix. The sequence continues at coordinate 95,650 of CALFEQ010000195.1, read as the reverse complement.
TTTGCGTGTGAAACGCGCAGCGTTCGCACGCAAGAGGGAGTCTCCCTCCGAAGCCCCTGTCTCTCTCCCCGTCGATCATTCGACGAAGCGCGCGCCCAGGAACGCGAGGTAGACGCCCGGGTTGTCGTCGAAGAAGCGCGTGAGGTCCGCACGCTCGATCGCGAAGAGCCTGCCGGCGCGCGTCACTCGGGCGGAGCTCGGGGAGGCGGCGCCCGACCGGAGGGCGTCGATCTCGCCGACGAAGGCGCCGCTCGTGAAAGGCTTCAGCTCGCCGCTCGGGCAGCGCATCGTCACGACGGCGTCGTCGAGGAGGTAGGCCCTCGTCGGGACGTCGCCGGCCGTCCAGAGCACCTCGTCGTCGGCCGCGCGGAACGGCGAGAGGTACGTCTGAAGCTGCGTCTTCTGCGCGGACGTCAGCGACGAGAGCACCGAGTTCTTCGTGAAGAGCTCCCACGCGCCCTCGTCACGGACGCGCACGAGGCGTTCGAGCCGCGTCAGCATCTCGCTGCCGCGCAGGATGGCGAGGAAGTCGTTGCGGTCGATCGCGATGAGATCGACCTCGGTGAGCGACACGGCGTCCGCGGATCGCGGCTGCTCGAGGAGGATCGACATCTCCCCGAAGTAGTCCCCGGCTCGGTAGCGCCGGATCGGGGTGCCGTCCTTCACGATCTCCACCGTGCCGTGCACGATGATGTAGAAGCTGTCGCCTCGCGCGCCCTGCGTCACGATGCGCTCGCCGGCCGGGACCTTCATGCGGCGCGCGACCTGCAGGAGCGAGCGCGCGCGGGAGAGCGGCAGATCGCGGAGGAAGTCGACCATCGCGAAGGCGTCGAGCAGCTCGATCGCTTCGGCGAAGCGCGGCGTGCTCGACGGCTCGACGCGGATGGTGTGCTCGAGGCCTTCGCGCGCGGCCTGGAGGCCGACGCCCTCGGGGACGTCCTTCGCGGCGATGTGGACGAGGTAGAGACGCTTCTTCACCTCCTCCGGCAGCTTCGCGAGCGCGGACGCCGGCGTGTGCAGCGGCGGGATCCCGGCCTCGTGGAGGATCGCGCTGTGGTGGGCGGGGAACGAGACGAGGTCCTCGTAGCGCGCGCGCTCGAGGACGCCCGCCTCGAACATCTGCGTCACGCGCTCCGGATCCCAGAGCGTGTCGCCGGAGATCGAGATGCTGCGGTTCCCGTAGAACGCGTCGAAGCCGATCGTCGGGATCGAGTGGAGCGTGTAGCGGAACCAGAGCTCTCCGCCGCGGACGTAGACGGGCGCGCCGATGCGGACGGGATGGAACGAGAACGTACGGCGGAGGACGTCCTCCGGGATCCCGGACAGCGCCGAGTACTTGCGGAGGAACGAGCCGAGGATGTGCGGCGTCGTGTAGAGGCTGATCCGCGACTCCTCGAGGAGCTTCTGGAACGTGCCCGCGTCGTGGTCGGCGTGGCAGTGCGTGAGGATGACGCCGTCGATCGTCTTCGGCGCGACGCCGCGCCTGCGCAGGTACTCCGTCGAGTCCGTCGGCGGATCGACGAGGATGGCGCGGCCTCCGATCCACAGGAGGAAGCCCGTCGTCTTGCCGCAGGGATCGAACCCGTGGCTCGCGCCGAGCACCGTGACGCCGAACGAGGGCGGCGAGAACGCCGGCCAGTCGACGTCGGGATCGGTCTGCGCGCGCCCCGGCAGGCTGATCGTCGCGCCGACGGACGCGATCTCGCGATCGCCGTCGCGCACCGAGATGAAGTCCGAGCCGAAGTCGATCGTCACGCGCTCGTCGATCCTCGCCTCGCCGTTCTCGGCGACGAGGAACTCGACGAGGTCGTCGACCGTGAGGCGCCCCTTGCCCGGCAGCGTCCGGAACCAGTCGCTCTCCTTCTTGAAGTTCGGGCGATGCGACTTCGGGTAGTCGTCCGCGAACTCGCTGGGGAGCGGCTCCGTCGCGGGACCGAAGAGCGACTCCTGGAAGACCGCCCGCACGCGCCGCTCGATGTCTCGTGACGCGACGACGAGGCGCGCGCGTCGGTTGAGGAGGAAGAAGCTGTAGTACGTCGGGAACTCGAACTCCGCGACGGACAGGCCGCGACGACGATCGAACAGCTCGCGTGGAAGGACGTACGCGACCGGGACGTCGAGCGCGAGCTCCATCACGTCCTTGATGGTCTCGGGAGGGACGCCGATCTGGATCGGGCCGGCGGACGTCGGAACGTAGTAGCCGCCCCGCGGAAGAGCTCGCCACGCGCCCACCGTGGATGGAGCGCTGCTCGGCGCTGGTATCGACGGGCTCGCGTCGTCCCTCCTCTCCACGCTCTGGCGAGGATACCCGCTTTTCGTGATTCGTCCTCCCCCGAGAGCTGGAGTGCTCCTTCGAGCACGAGACCGCGACCCCTCGGGTGACCGCGAGATCGGCGAAAGGCAAAGGTTTCCTCGGCCCGAGCGGAAGGTGGTAGAGATCCAGGCGTGAGCGTCGTCGGCATCGACCTTGGGACGACCAACACCGTCGTCGGATGCGTCCGTACGGGCAAGGTGCACGTCCTCGCAGACGAGAAGGGCTCGCGCCTTCTGCCGAGCGTCGTCAGCTTCCATCCGAACGGCGAGGTCCTCGTCGGTGCCGCGGCGAAGGCGCGCCGCATCATCGACGCCAAGAACACGATCTACAGCACGAAGCGCCTCATCGGCCGCTCGTGGAACAGCCCCGAGATCGTGCAGGCTCGGCAGCGCTTCGCGTTCGAGCTGCGCGAGGGCCCGGGACAGGGCCCGCTCGTCCACGCGCGCGGTCAGGACTACACGTTGCCGGAGATCAGCGCGTTCGTCCTCAAGCGCGCCCGGCAGATCGCGGAGGCCGCCCTCGGCACGCCCGTCGAGCGCGCGGTCATCACCGTCCCCGCGCACTTCAACGAGCTCCAGCGCGCCTCCACGAAGGTGGCCGGCCGCGTCTCCGGGCTCGAGGTCCTCCGCATCTTGAACGAGCCGACGGCGGCGGCGCTCGCGTACGGGCTCGGGCGCACCGGCAACGAGCGCGTCGCCGTGTACGACTTCGGCGGCGGGACCTTCGACTGCACGCTGCTCGACCTGAACGGCAACGTCTTCGAGGTGCTCGCGACCGCGGGCGACTCGTTCCTCGGCGGCGACGACATCGACAACCTCATCGCCGATCGCATGGCGGAGACGTTCCTGCGGCAGCACCGCATCGACGCGCGGCAGGACCCGCAGATGTACGAGCGGCTGAAGGCGAGCGCCGAGGAGGTGAAGATCGCGCTCTCGACCGCCGAGACGCACACGGTCGTCGTCAAGGACCTCGCGCACGGCACGGGCGGGGCCACGTTGAGCCTCACGTTCACGCTCACCCGCAAGGACTTCGACGCGATGATCACGCCGATCATCGACCGGACCTTCAAGGTGACGCAGGACGCGCTCTCGCTGGCGCGCCTGTCGCCGACGTCCTTCGACAAGGTGATCCTGGTCGGCGGATCGACGCGCGTCCCGCTCGTGCGCAAGCGCGTCGAGGCGTTCTTCGGCTCGCCGCCGATGGATCGCATCAACCCGGACGAGGTCGTGGCGATCGGCGCCGCGATCCAAGCCGCGGCGCTCACCGAGGGCATGCGGCGCAGGAGCATCCCTGCGCCGCCCGGTGTGAAGCGCTCCGACGCGCAGGAGCACACGCAGACGAGCGAGCTCGATCCGGCGATGCTCAAGCCGGCGTTCGGCAGCGCGCCGCCGAGCTTCGGCTTCGGATCGGTCGTCGGCTCGACGCCGCCGGACAAGTTCGCGTTCGCGTCGACGGCCGGCTCGACGCCTCCGAACGACGCCATCGCGATGCCGCCGAACGCGTCCGTCGTCGGCCCCGACTTCGGCGCTCAGCCGCCGCCCGGCGGACGGCGACCGACGCACCAAGGCATCGCGCCCGCTCCGACGGCGCCCGGCGGCAAGGGCTCGCGCCAGCCGACCGCTCCCGGGCTCGCGCCGCCGAATCGTCCGCCGAGCCCGCCCGCGGCCGCCGCCCCCGCGCCGACACAACGCCAGCCGAGCGTCCCGGCGTTCGGCACGCTCGAGGAGCCTCCGAGCCTCGTCTCGACGAGCGCGAGCCTCCCGAGCTTCCCGAGCATGATGAACGACGCCCCGGTGCCCTCGCCGCTCGGCGACGACGCTCCGAAGCGCGAGGCCGGCGGCGCGCAGGCGCGTCGATCGATACCCGACGGCACGTTCGGCGCCGTCGCCGACCTGAGCCTCGTGTCGACGTCGGGCGTCACGTCGCCGGGAGCGGGCTCGGACGAGGGCACGTTCGGCCACGTCCCGGACCTGGCGTTGATCCCGGGCGACGACACGACGAGCGCAGCGAAAGACGACAAGACGCGGGCGCAAGCGCGCAAGGCCGACGACGATACCGCGGCCGTCACCCAGAAGAAGGGCGCGTCCCCGAAGGAGAAGGACGACCACGCCTCCCTCATCGATCGCACCGATCTGCCGGCCATCGTCCCGCGCGCGAAGCCCGCTCGCAAGCCCGGGCAGCTCGCGCAGACCAAGCCGCTGATGATGGGCAAGGCTCCGCCGCCCATCGCGCCGCAGCCGTTCGGTCCGATGGAGCGGATCGAGGATCCGCCGCCCTCGACGCGCACGGCATCGATGCAAGCGCGCGCGCCCGGCGCAGGACCCGCCGCGAAGCCGCCCGCGACGCGGCAGCCTTCCGCCGACGCGTCGAAGCCGCCGGCGGCGCAGCCGAAGCCGCCGCCTCCGAAGCCGGGCGCGACGACGGAGGCCTTCGGCTCGCCGCAACCGCCGCCCGCGCCCGCGCCGCCCGCCCCGCCCCCGGCGCCGGCGTTCGCCCCGCCTCCTCCGCCGGGGCCTGCGTTCGCCGCGCCCGTCGCGCCGCCCGCTGCACCGGGGCCTGCGCTCGGTGCACCGCCCGCGCCGTCCGCCCCTCCCCCGTACGCCGGCCCGTACACGTCGAGCGTGCCGCCGCTCGCGCGTCCGTTCTCGACTCCGCCGCAGGGCCCTGGTCCGCAGCCGGTCTCGGCTCCGCCGCCCCAGGCGCCGGGCATGGGTCCGCAGCCGTACTCCGCTCCGCCGCCGCAGGCTCCGGGCGCGCAGCCCTTCTCGTTCGGGTCGGGACCGCCGGCCGCGTACACGCCACCGGGGCCGCCTGGCTTCGCGTCGGCTCCGCCGGGCGCGGGCATGGCTTCGCAGCCGCCTGCCGCGGGCATGCCTTCGCAGCCACCGATCTTCGGCGCGTTCTCCTCCGCGCCGCCGCCGAACCCGAACCAGCCGATCGACTTCCAGCTGAACACGTTCGACGCGAACCCCGCCATCCCGGGCGCGCCTCCTGCGCCGCAGGCGCTGACGTACAAGGCGCCCGTCCTCGTCGACGTCACGCCGCGCGCTCTCGTCGTCGAGACGGCAGGCGGTTACACGGACACGATCATTCCGAGGAACTCGAAGATCCCGTGCGAGCGCACGCGTCGCTTCGCGACCGGCCGGGACATGCAGACCACCGTGCGCGTGCGCGTCGCCCAGGGCGAGGCCCCGCATTTCCCCGAGAACACCTATCTCGGCGAGGTCGAGCTGTCGGGCCTGCGGCCCGCGAAGCGCGGCGAGGTCACGGTCGCCGTCACGTTCGAGGTCGACGCCGACGGCACGCTCCGCGTCCGCGCGCGCGACGTGCAGACGGGACAGGAGGCACGCGCCACGCTCCAGCTCGTGGGCGTCGCCGACGAGTCGTCCGTCGTCATGATGATCAACCGGTTCGCCCAGCAATCCGTCGTGGGTGGACCGACGCAGTGAGCGACCTCGAGCGACGATCCTCGGATCGTTGCTCGACGGCGTGAAGCGTCGACACGCGCCGCGTGCACCGAGCGCCTCACGCTTCGGTCGAGTATGATCGAACGGCCATGGGCTCCATGGACGCCGTCGCGCTGAGGCAGTGGATGGCTGCGCTCGACGAGATCTCCTACTACGAGCTCTTCCGCGTCGAGCGCACGGCGACGTACGACGAGCTACGCGCCGCGTTCCACGAGTTCGCCGAGACCTTCCACCCCGACGCGCATCGCTGGCGCCACCCCGCCGAGCAGGACGCCATCGGCAAGATCTACCGCCGCGGGACCGAGGCGTGGCGCGTGCTCTCGGATCCGGCGCTCCGCGCACGTTACGACGAGGCGCTCGCGAACGGCATCCTCCGCCCGGAAGACCTCGTCGTCGAGCGCGAGCCTCCCCCTTCCCTCGCCTCGCCCGCGAGCACGACCGGCGGCCGCCTCGTCGACAAGATCCGCTCGCCCGGAGCGCGCCCCTTCGTGCTCCGCGCCGAAGAGCTGCTCAAGAAGGGCGACCCCAAGCAGGCGAAGATCCAGCTCGTCATGGCGCTGCACATGGAGAAGGGCAATTCTGCGCTCGAGGCGTTCGCGAAGCAGATCGACGAGGCGATCGCCGCGAAGGCGGCGGCGGAGAAGAAGGGGTGGGGGCGCTGAGCACTCACTCCTCGGTCCTCAGGCCTCGGTCCTCAGCAGGAATGGGCCTCTGGCCTCGGGCTCCGAGCGTCCGGCGCGCTGGCTAGGCCCAGGGTGGCACACCGGAATCACATGCGCTGGATCGCCACTGAGGGTTCTTCGCCCGCTCCCTGGCAGACCGAGCCGGACCTCGATGCCGCCCGGAAAAAGCACTGCCCGACGCGGGGGAGACCGAGCCCTACCCGTTCTCCACCGCTGAGGACCGAGGACTGAGGGTCTCAAAGTCCTCCGCCCAGCGTGCTAACGTCCCCCCCCGTGCCGGCACGAGACAGAGGCACCACGGTCTTCTACGCGCTGCTCGCGGCGTCGACGATCCTCCTCGTCGCGACCATCCACGTCGTCTTCCTCAAGGCGCCGATCGAGGCGCGCATGGGGATCGTGCAGAAGATCTTCTACTTCCACGTCCCGAGCGCCTACGCGATGTACATCGGCGCCACGGCCTGCTTCGTCGGCTCGGTCGCCTACCTGCTCAAGCCGAAGGATCGATGGGACGCGCTGGCGCGCGCGGGGGCCGAGCTCGCCATCGTGATGGGGCTCATCGTCCTCATCACCGGACCGCTCTGGGCCGCGAAGGCGTGGGGGTACTTCTGGACCTGGGATCCGCGGCTGACGACGGCCCTGCTCTCCTGGCTCATCTACGTGGCGTACTGCGTGCTGCGCGCCTTCTCGGGAGACGGGCCCGGCGAGAGGAAGTTCGCCGCCGCGCTCGGCATCCTCGGCGCAGCGAACCTTCCCATCATCCACTACAGCGTGCAGAAGTGGGGAGGCCAGCACCCGACGGTCGTGACGGGCCAGGGCGGCGGGCTCCAGCACCCGGACATGAAGCTCGCGTTCGCGCTCGGGATGATCGCGTTCACCGTCTTCGCGATCACCCTCCTCTACGCGCGCGTACGGCTCGAGCTCGTGCGGGCTCGGCTCCTGCGCGCCGAGGAAGACGCGATCGACCTCGGGCTCGATGATCGGACGGAGGCATGATGAGCTTCGAATCTTCCTTTGGCAGCCAGCCTTCCGCGCCCGAGGATCGCGCCACCGAGTTCAAGGCCGTCGAGGGCGACACGGGTGAGCAGTACGACGGCTTCACGCTCATGGTCGAGGCGTACGCCGCGCTGTGGCTCGTCCTCATGGGCTGGCTCTTCTTGCTCTGGCGCAAGCAGCGCGACCTGACCGCCCGCATCGCCGGGCTCGAAGGCGCGATCGCCCGCGCCGAACGCAACGCGACGGCCAAGAAGGACGCGGACGACGGCTCCGAGAAGAAGGAGCCCGCGAAGGAGAAGAGCACCTGATGGGTCTGCCGGGGCCGGAGCACTTGATCTTCATCCCCGGCGTGCTCCTCATCGGGATCACGATCGGGTGGATCCTCGGCGGCCGCGCAGCACGCGCCCGGATCGAGGAGAAGCGCCGCCGCGCCCGCGAGTGAGAGGCCGAGGCACGGCAGCGTCTCCGCGCGCGGCGCCCGAGCAGGTGTCGCAGGACGCCGCCATGACGGTCGCCGTTGCTCGGAGGCGGCTCCCGTGCGAGCCTCCCTCGCGCCATGATCGACTTCGAGCTCACCGAGGAACAGCGCGCCCTCATCGAAACCGCCCGTCGCTTCACCAAGGAGCGGATCATCCCGGTCGCGGCGGAGGCCGACAGAAAGGGCGAGTTCCCGCGCGACGTCTTCAAGGCGGCGTGGGAGATCGGGCTCGCGAACCCGACGCTCCCCGCGGAGTACGGCGGCCCGGGCCTGTCCGACCTCGACTCGGTGCTCATCACCGAAGAGCTCGCGTACGGCTGCGCCGGCATCCAGACGAGCATCACGGCGAACACGCTCGGTCTCACGCCCATCAAGCTCGCCGGCACCGAGGAGCAGAAGAAGAAGTACCTCGGCTGGCTCGCGAGCGAGCCCATCCACGTGAGCTACGCCACGACGGAGCCGGGCGCCGGCAGCGACGTCGCCGGGATGCAGACGCGCGCCGTCAAGCAGTCCGACGGCAGCTACGTCCTCACCGGCACGAAGGCGTGGATCACGAACGCGAACCTCGCGAGCTTCTACGTCATCTTCGCGACCGAGAACCCCGAGCTGCGTCACAAGGGCATCGGCGCGTTCATCGTCCATCGCGATGCGAAGGGCCTCAGCGTCGGCAAGCACGAGGACAAGCTCGGACAGCGCGCGAGCGACACGGCGCAGGTGATGCTCGACGGCGTGCACGTGCCGGCGTCGCAGGTGCTCGCGCCGCCCGGGCACGGCTTCAAGCTCGCGATGGAGACCTTCAACCAGACGCGCCCCGACATCGGCGCGATCGCGTGCGGGATCATGCGGCGCGCGCTCGACGAGAGCGTCGCGTACGCGAAGGAGCGCAAGACGTTCGGGCAGCCGATCGCGAACCACCAGCTCGTCCAGGCGATGATCGCGGAGATGGCGATTCGCCTGCACGCGACGCGCCTGCTCGTGCACAAGGCGGCGTGGAGCCTCGACAAGGGCATCCGCGATCCCCTCACCTCCTCGTGCGCGAAGGCCTTCGGCGCCGACGCGGCGATGCAGACGGCGATCGACGCCGTGCAGATCTTCGGCGGCAACGGCTACGTGAAGGAGTACCCGGTCGAGAAGCTGATGCGCGACGCGAAGATCCTCCAGATCTACGAGGGCACCGCACAGATCCAGCGCATCGTGATCGCCAAGGCCCTTCTCTCGTGAGGATCGGCGAGCACCGGATCGCGACCGTCCTTCTCTCGATCGCCGGTCTCGTCGCGTGCTCGCCGTCACCGCGGGACGTCGTCCCCGACTCGCGCGACGTGCGCGTGGTCCCCGACGCGGGCCCGGAAGAGACCTACGTGTACGTCGCGCGACGGCATCACGGCGTCGTCGCGCTCGCCGAGGCGCGACACATCCCCGACGAGGACGCGCGGCGCATCGTCGATCACCTCGCCGACGAGCTCGATCGGTGCGCCGCGGATCTGTCCGCGCGCGGGCTCCTCGTCGAAGGCGCGGCGCGCATCGTCGCCGTCGCGGGACCGACGGGGACGCCCGCGCTGAACGTCAGGCTCGCGCCCGGCGACGCCGTCGCGCAGAACGCGCTGCTCTGTCTCGTCGCTCCGGTGCGCGCGCTGACGCTTCCCCCCGCCGGCGCGACCACGCCTGGGCTCGCGGTCGAGGCGACGTGGGGACCTCGACCGGGCGCGCATCGAACGCCCGAGCTCGATGCGGGTGCGGAGCTGTAAGGAACCTTTGCGTCGACGTCACAACCGTCCGTCATCCGAAGAGTCCGCTCACAGCCGCCAAGTACAGGCAGCGAAGAACGCGCGACGCGCGTTCGCGTGATCGTCGGAGTTCTTCTTGCTCGAGCTCCACACGGATCGCTCCTTCTCTTTCCTCGCCGGAAACGATCCCTTTCCGCGCAGCGGCTTGTCCGTGAGCCGCGCCACGGGGCACAACGTCGCGGCTCGCGTACGGGGGACAGCGCGAGAGCGGAGCCGTTCGAGGCGAGAACTCAGCCGGTTCGGGCCGAAGAGCCGTTCGCGGCGAATCAAGGAGGAGTGGGATGCGAGCATCGACTGGACTCGGGCTCATCGCGATCACGTGCGCGCTCGCATGCGCGGCGGATCCCGCGGACACGACGTCGGCGAGCAAGTCGAACACCGACGGCGACGGCGCGGGGACGCAAGGACCAGGCGAAGAGCCCGTTTCCGTCACCGACCCCACGGAGCCGGCGCCGGAGCCTCCGGCGCCTCCGGATCCGACCGACCCGGAGACGCCGCCGGGCCCCGCGGTCTCGGGCCTGTCGATCACCGAGGTCGCCGTGTTCCAGGCGGTGAAGGTCCCCGTCGTGAAGGACGGGGAGGTCGTCGACCCCAAGCGCCGCAAGGCGCCCGTCGTCGCGAATCGCCCGGGGATCATCCGCGTGTACGTGCAGCCGGAGTCGGGCTTCGAGGCGCGTGACGTGACGGCCGAGCTCCGTCTCGTCGCTGGCGACAAGAAGTTCCCGATCATCCGCGAGACGAAGCGCATCGGCCGCGCGTCGTCCGACGAGGATCCGAAGTCGACGTTCAACCTCGAGGTGCCGGCCGAGAGCTTCCCTGACGGCGTGACGTTCCAGGTGTCGCTCACCGCGCCGGACGGCAAGCCGCTCGAGGACGGCGAGCGCAGCAAGAGCCGCTTCCCCGAGGACGGCAGCTTCCACGATCTCGCGACCGAGACGAGCGGCAAGCTCCGCGTCGTCCTGGTCCCCGTGAAGTACGAGGGCGACGGCTCGGGGCGCATGCCGGACATCGGCGACCAGCAGATGGCCCGCTACAAGAACGTGCTCGTGAAGCGCTACCCCGCCACCGAGGTCGAGGTGACGGTGCGCGAGCCGTACACGTTCAAGTCGAGGATCGCGGCCAACGGCGGCGGCTGGCAGCAGATCCTTCGCGAGATGACCCAGCTCCGGCAGCAGGACAAGGCCGCGAACGACGTCTACTACTACGGCATCTTCGCGCCCGCGGAGTCGTTCAAGCAGTACTGCGGCGGCGGCTGCGTCACCGGCCTGAGCATGGTCGTCGACGAGAACTCGCCCGCGATGCGCGCGAGCGTCGGCATCGGCTTCACGGGCCCCGAGTCCGCCGACACGCTGGCCCACGAGATCGGCCACGCCCACGGACGCGAGCACGCCCCGTGCGGCGGGCCGCAGGGCGTCGACCGGAACTACCCTTACCCGCAGGCGCAGCTCGGCGCGTGGGGCTACGACATCCTCGACAAGCTCTTCATCTCGCCGACGAAGGGCCGCGACATGATGGGCTACTGCCCGAACCAGTGGGTCAGCGACTACACGTACAACGCCCTCTTCCAGCGCATCGCGATCGTGAACGCGACGAAGGAGGCGAAGCACGTGACGCCGAGCAGGACGCCCTCGTCGTACCGCGTGGCGCTCGTCGACGAGTCCGGCGATCTCGATTGGGAGGGCGGCGACCTCGATCTCGACGACGAGCTCATGGGCGGCTTCGAGCTCCCGACCCGCTACGTCGCCGACACCGGCGCGATCGTCGCGACGCGCCCCGCTCGCTTCTTCAAGTTCGATCACCTCCCCGGCGGCTTCCTCTTCGTGCCGAAGGAGGAGGCGAAGCCCTGGAAGGTCGTGCGCGTCGAGGGCTTCATGAAGGAGCTCGCGCGCTGACCACGAAGGCGCGCGCCCGCCTCTTCGGCGACTCGACCGAAGCGGCGTAGCGCGCGCCGGCTCGTCGGCCCGTCCGTCGGTCAGAACGTGAGCCCGACCGAGGCGCGCCAGAACAAGCCGCTCAGAGCGAGCGAGCGGAGCTTCGTCGGCTCGTCGCTACCGAGCACGTCCTTCTCGTCGCGGTCCAGCGTCGCCGACAGCGGCGCGTTCGTCGTGAACGCGTAGCCGATCTCCGGCGTCACCCAGATGCGGACGCTGCGCTTGTCCATCCGCTTCCTCGGCGCGACGAGGATCGACGCGCCGACGCTCGCGTCGCCCGAGAACGCCCAGCCCGTGTCGGTGAGCGGCGCCGGCATCGACCCGTCCTTCACCGAGACGAGCATGATCGCCGCGCCCGGCGCGAGCTTCCCGAAGCCGTAGAGCCAGGGCGCGAAGTGGTAGCGCCCCTCGATCGGCACGGAGAGGCGATGCGCGGTGAGCGACGTCTCGAAGCCGCGGGCGCCGTCGGAGCGGCCGCCGACGTCCCACCCGAGGCCTGCGGCGAGGACGGCCTTCCCGCGAACGAGGAGCGGGTACGTCGCATCGACCGAGAACTGCGCGAGGACGTCGTCCGTCGCGTACGTGTCGAACCCTCCGCTCGGCACGTAGCCGACGCGCAGGCCCGCGTTCAAGCGGACGAGGTCGTAGCGCGGCGGCCCGTCGGCCGCGCGGCGATCCGGCTCGATCGGGGGCGGGACCGGCGCGAGCACCGGAGGCGCAGCGGCGATCGCCGTGGGCACGGTCGGGGGCGCCGGCGTCGGAGCCGGAGTCGCCTCTTCTTGCGACGCAGGCGCGGTGTCGGGAGCCGGCAACGGCGCCGGCCCGTCACCCGACGGACCGGGCTCCGGGGTCTCCTGCGCCGCCGCAGGCGAAGCGAAGAGCCCGAGCGCAGCGAGAACGAGGGACGTCGAGAAGAGATGCACGGGCTTCATCACAGACCCTCCAGGAGAATGCCGTAGTACGAGCGGCTCGCCGTCGTGTCCGGCGCGAGAGCGTCGAGGACGGTCGCGCCGACCGCGCCGTTTCCGTCGAGCGCGACCAGCGACCGCCCGCCGTCGCCGCGCGCCACGTCGAAGACCGCGCTGATCGGGCGATCGAGCGGGAGCGGGATCGGATGGAGGTCCTGCAGCGTGATCTGCGCGAGCTCGCCGGTCCCACGCGCGAACGCCCAGAGACGCTGGCCGTCGGGCGAGACGTGGATCGAAGGCGCGTTCAACGTCGAGAGCGGCGCCGCGGTTCGGCTCGCGAGGTTGAGCACGTAGAACCCGAGACCGCCCTGCGCCTCGAGCACCTTGAGCTCGGGCCTCGGCGGAGGGACGTCCCGGACGTTCGAGATGCCGGTCGGGAGCGAGACGATCTCCACCGAGCGGAACGCCTTGTCCACCGCCCTGCCCAGCGAGAGGAACGCGACGCCGCGCGCCTCGTTGCTCCCGTAGAGGAGCGCGGTGTCCGTGCCGGCGGCGCCGGGCACGACGTCGGTGATGAGCGCCATCTTGGAGTACGGCTCCCCGACGTCGACGGGCTGCGTGATGCTCGTCGTCGGATCGAACAGGACCACCTGCCGGGTCGACGGCACGACCGCGGCGACGCGCAGCCCGAGGTCGGTGCGGACGAACGCGACGTCGCCGGGGACGCCGCCGACGTCCGTGAGGTTCAGCTCCGGACGGAAGTCGTTCGGCACCATCCCGGGCTCCTCGGCCTGCGTGTCCGTCGACACCACGAGCGTGAGCGTGAAGACGCTCGGCGCGTTCTCGACGCGGATGGCGATCCGAGCGTCGTCGTTCCTCGAGGGCTCGCCGTCGTCGACGGCGATCGCGGCGGGCTTGAGCGCGGTCGCGCTCGAGCCGCTCGTCAGCCGCACGGTGATCTCGGGCCGGCGCGGCGTCGCGCGGATGTTGTCGAGATCGAGCAGGTGGACGTCCTGATCGGTCTCGACGACGAGCAGGCGGCGCGTCCCTCCGGGCAGCGAGAGCGGCTTCGTGAACGTCACGCGCTGCGGCCGGCCGCCGAAGGAGCGGATCGTGCGCGGGGTGACGGCCTCCGCCTCCGGAGCCGTGAGATCGACGATGACGATCTCGTTCGGGTTCTCGACGAAGGCCGTCTGCCCCTGCCCCGGATCGGCGAAGAGCGCGACGTAACGGCCCTCGGGGTCGATCGCGAACCCCGAATGCGGCGACTCGAGCGGGTAATGGCGCGCCGTCCCGCCCTCGATGACGGTGAGGCTCGGCAGCTCGTTCTTGTCCTTCCGTCGCGGCACGTCGCCGGCGGAGAGGACGAAGAGGCGCTTGCCGTCGGGCGAGACCTGGGCGCGGACGGCGCCCCTGCCTACGGGCAAGAACACCCTCTCGAGCTCCTGTCCCGCCTTCGGCGTGAGGATGGCGACGCGGTGGGCGGGCCGATCGAGGACGGCGACGCGATCCTCGAGCGCAAACGCCTGGGGCTGGGCGTCGACGGGGGCGTCGTAGACCTCGGGGCGATCGCCGCACGCCGACGTCGCGAGGGCACCGGCAAAGGTGATGACGAGCGCTGAAAGCTTCGTTCTCATGGCTTGCTCCCATCGACGACGCGCGACGACAGCTCGAATCCCGTGAGCGTCCGCGCGACGCCGCTCTCGAGGTCGATGAACGTGAGGCGGCCTTCCGGATGCTCCTGCGCCACGAAGGCCCGCTTGGCGCCCGGGACTGCGCCGACGGCGATCGGCGGGCTCGCCAGCGCATACCGCTCGACCATGAGCTGAGGCATCCGCGCGAGGTACGCGCCGTACGTCCTCGTGGCGTCGTCACGCTCCGCGACGATCGCTCGATCGTTCAGGGTCGCCACGGCCGTCACCGGGGCCTGCGTGGCGACGATCTTCGCAGGCAGCACCTGACCGATGGGCACCAGGCTGAACGCCCCCGGCGAGCCGGCGACCTCCCCGTTCCCCTCCGTCCTGTCGTGCAGCACGACGGCGTGCTGCGCGTCGGGCGTCGAGAAGATGCCGAGCACGGGCGAGTACAGGCGAACGGTGCGGAAGGTCGGAGTGCTCGTCGTGCCGAAGTCGAGGATGGTGAAGCGCTCGACCGCGAGCGCGTTCGTGTAGAGGAACGCCTTGGCTCCGCCGGGCGCGACGGCGACCGAGCCGATCGTCTCGCCGGTGATCGTGACCGTCGTGACGTCCGCGGGGTTCGCGGTCGGGAGCACGGCGACCTCGGCCGTCTCGCGGACGACGGCGACGGCGCGATCGCCGGTGTCGGCCAGATCGAGATCGGTGACGCTGCCGCCGAGGGTCACGTCCTCGCGCGCATCGGTGTCGAGCGAGACGACCGTGATCGCCGGCGATCCGTCCCGGCGGATGAAGGCGCGCTGGCCGTCCTTCGTCACGAAGACGTCGCGCGTCCCCGGATCCTCCGTCGGCGTGGACGAGATGGGCACGTTCTTCACCACGCGCGGCTCGGCACCGAGCTCCACGATGGCGATGCCGTCCTGCGTGACGGCGTGGGCGCGCGTCGGGCTGCCCCCGCCGCCCGGCTCCGCGAAGCCCACGGCGACGGGCCGGTACCCGACGGCGAGGATCGTGGACGTGCCGTTCGCGAGATCGATCACCGTGAGGTCCTGGAAGCCCTCCGTCCTCGGCGCCTTCGGGACCTTGCGAGAATCCGCCCAGGCGATCGCCCAACGCCCGTCGCTGGAGAACGCGAGGGAGTTGGCCTGCTTCGCCGTCTTGAACGTCGTCGAGGTGATGTTCTGCGGCGTCGCACGGAGCAGTGTCGCGTCCTGGGAGAGGACGTTGAGGACCAGCGTCGTGTCCTCGGCCTGCCCCGGCACGCTCGCGAGGTACGTCGGCCCGTTGCCCGCCTCGACGGTGCGCACCTCGAGCGTCGTCGCGTCGACGAGCGCGACGCGGCCGCTCTTCGGGTTCGCGATCCACACGACGTTGCCCGTGGCGACCGGCGCCTCGTAGTCGGACTCGATCTCCCTCTCCGGCGGGGCGTCGTCGACACCGCCGCTCCCCTCTTCGGCGCCCGGACCGAAGCCGCCGGGGCCCCCCGACGAGCTCCCCGGCGCCTCCCTGGCGGCGGAGAGGTCCGCCGATTCGGCGCCACAGGCCCCGACGAGCGATGCCAAGAGCAGCACGAGCCCCAACGGCAACGGACGTCTCGAGGCCGTTCCGACGCCTCCCGCCGACGCCTCGACCGCCTCCCAGCCGCGCCCTTCGGGCGACTCAGAACAACGTCTCATCCAAAACCTCCGCTGCCGAGCTCAGCAACGCATATGCCACAAGGCAGTGCCCGGAAAAAGCACGGAAAAATGCGCCGAATTGCGTGCATCATGCACGTAGGCCCCTGGCAGTCGTGTCAGAGGCCCTCCTGCGTGTGCCGCCGCGATGGTCCGTCGGTGTCGCGAGCGACGGCGAACGCAGCGACTCAGCTCCCGATCCACACGCCGCGCTGGTTCGCAGCGGCGATCGC
This sequence comes from uncultured Myxococcales bacterium, assembly GCA_937949945.1. Classification (GTDB taxonomy): domain Bacteria; phylum Myxococcota_A; class Polyangia; order Polyangiales; family Polyangiaceae; genus Labilithrix. The sequence goes on along the minus strand of CALFEQ010000195.1, from coordinate 79,552 downwards.
GCGGCGGAGCTCGGCCTCCTTACGCTCGAGGTCGGGCCCGCCCTCGCCTCGGCGCCGGCGGCTCTTCACGAACGCGAGCTCGACGAGCAACAGCTGCTTCTTCCGCCGTTCCCGGAACGCGGCCCACCCCTGGGAGAAGAGGACGCTCCAGTTCTTCAGGCCGAGGGCGAAGTAGCTCGAGACGAGCTTTAGCTCCTTCGGATGCAAGAGGTGACCGACCTCGGAGAACAGCTCGCGCACGACGATCCTCCGATCGCGGACGACCAGCATCGCGAGCAGGACGAAGAAGAGGACGTCGATCGCCCACGAGATGAGGAGCATCACGACGAGCCCCCCGTCACCGAAGAACGTGGGCAGAAAGTTGTGCATCGCGTGCATCGCGATGGCGCAGCCGAACCCGACGATGGGCGCCGCGATCTTCACGCCCCAGCTCTTGGCTTCGCTCGCGATGCCGAACCCCAGCCCCGTGCACGCGGTGAACGTGCAGTGCGAGAGCCCGAGCAGCACCGTCCGGAGGAACAGGAGCACGACGAACCCCCCGAGGCCGTGCGTCGCGAACTGGTGGGAGACGTAGAGGATGTCCTCCGTGAGCGTGAAGCCGAGGCCGACCACGCCGCCGTAGATGGCCCCGTCGAGCGGGCCGTCGAGCTCGCGCAGCCCGAGCGCGCTCACGAGCGCGATGAGCGCGACGCCGATGCCCTTGAAGGTCTCCTCGAAGATGGGCGCGAAGACGGTCGCGCCGAGGGCTTCCATCAGCCCAGGCGCGACGTGGAGGAACTTCCCGGTGAACGCCTGGGCGATGCCGGAGCTGATCCCGCCGCCGAGGGTGGCGAAGACCGCGCCCCAGACGAAGGCAGCGATGATGAGCCACCACGGCTCGGGCTCGAAGCGATCGGCCCACCGGATGAAGAACAGATACGTGAGCACGAGCGGCGTGACGAAGAGGACGCCGAGGATCAGGCCCACGACCATTTCTCCGCCACGTTAGCAGAAGCTCCGTGGGGACAATCACTCCGTCGCCACCCCTGCCCCCCGTAAAATCCCCGTTCAAGGCGCGTCCGGATAATCCGCGGGCGGAGGGAGCTTCACGTTCCCCGGCGCGAGCGCGGCAGCAATCGCGACGAACGGCGGTCGCGAGCCCGAGGGGCGATCTTGCTGCACGTAGAGGTACGAGCGCTCACCGAGATCGAGCAGCGCCGGAGCGGCCTCGTGCTGGCCGACGGAGTACACCGGCACGGGCTGACGCTCGAGCGGGCCGTGCTCGCCGTAGCGCGCGGCGAAGCCGATCGCCGTCGCGCCGTTTTCGCCCGTCCCCGTGTAGAGCACACGGACGTGGAACCGGCCCGCGGGCGTGATGCGAGTGACCGCGCACGGATCGCCGACCGCCACGGTGTCGAACGGCCCCTTCTCGTTCGGCAGCAGGCTGCCGGGCGGCGCGGGCGGCGACGGCGACAGGACGGGCTCCGAGCCGACGCGCCTCCACGTGACGCCGTCGTCGCTCTCGGCCTCGCCGATGGCGTCGCCCGCTGCGTAGAGCATGTGGAGCCTCGTGCCGTCCTGCGACGCGAAGACGGTGGGCGCGCGCGGCGCCGTCGTCTCCCACGAGCCCGGCCGATCGTCGCGAGCGAGGATCGGTCCTGGCTCCTTCCGGAACGACGTGCCGTCGGCCGATCGCGCGACGCCGATGCCCTCCGCGCCCGCGTAGTAGAGGAGCACCTCCCCGCGGAAGCGGACGAGGGCCGGCCCGGAGAGCGCGACCTCCCACGGCATCGAAGGCTCGAGCACGACGGCCGGCTTCTTCCCGAAGTGATCGCTCGTCCCGAAGAACGTCCGCTCGTCGAGCGCGCGGGTCCTGACGATGACGTCCTTGCCGTCGACACGGGCGACGGCATAGAGGAGCGTCGCGTCGCCGTCGCGCACGACGGCGGGCTCGCGATACATCGCGTCGCCGTCCTCGAGGACGAACGGGGCGAGGCCCTTCACCTCCTCGGGATCGAGCTTGCGGAACGGACCGACGCCTGCGGTCGGCAGGTTCAGGTCGCCCTGGCCGTCGGCTCCGGTCGTCGCGCACGCGGCGGCGCACGCGAGCGCGACGAGGACGGCTCCGGCGCGCGTGGTGCTCATCGTCCCTCCTCGCGATCGAAGGCGAAGCCCGCCGTGACGCCGACGTTCACGATCGTCCCACCGGCGGTGTAGTCGCCGACGTAGTCCGCGGCGCTCGCCTTGCGCGTGGTCTCCGTGACGAGCCTGCTCACCTGCAGGTGCGCGTCGAGGGAGAGGACGCCGGGCAGCTCGGGGAGCACGTCCGCGAACGTACCGCCGAGGCCGAGCGCGATCGTGTGGCGGTCACGGTCGACGTAGTTCGTCGACCCGGTCTGAGGCTCGATGGGGCTCTTCGCGATCTCGTAGCCGGCGCGCAGATAGCCCCTCGACTTCCCCTCCCCGAAGGCATGCCACTCGAGGCCGGCGCGCGGGACGACGCGGTCGTGCATGCGCAGCGGCTCGATGCGCGTCGGCGCGGGCGCCTGGGGCGGCGTGACCGTCGCCGGCCAGCCGCTCGGCGGCGGCGGGATGTCGAGGCTCGTGGTGAGCCTCGCGACGGGCGCGACGTAGGCGCTCCAGTCGATCCACGTCGCGTCGAAGGTGGTCCGGATGCGGGGAGCGACGGCCCACGAGCCACCGACGACCACCTGCTGCGAGAGGAAGTTGTTCACGCTGTGCGTCTCGAGATCGTAGCGCGCGGTCGTCAGGCCCGAGACGTCGCCGAAGAGGCGCGCCTCGAGATCGAGCGCGAGCTGGAACTCGCCGCGGTAGACGACTGCGAGCGCCGCGCGCTCGCTCAGCTTCACGCGCACGCCCGCCTGCGGGTAACGGACGGCCGTGAGATCCGCGTCGACCTCGTGGCGGAGCTTCGAGTCGTCGGGCCGGAACAGGTTCGCGCCGCCGGAGATGTCGAGGCGCCCGCGCGTCGAAGACATGAAGGACAGCCCGCCACCGACCTGTAGCCACGGCAGCGGCTCGATCGCGAGGTTCGCCGCCAGGAAGAGGCGCTGGTTCCGGTTGTCGTAGAGCTCCCATCGCGGCTGCTCCTGGCGCAGCGCGCGCACGCGCGAGATGCGGTCGTCCGGCAGGTGGACGGCGACGCCGAACGCGAACGGGATCCCGAGCACGCGGCCGGGCGCGACGAGCCCGCCGTTCACGCCCTTGACGGGATCGACGCCGTTGTCGCGGCCGTTCATCCTGAGCGCGTGCTCCGCGCGGAAGTACCCGACGCCGATCTCGAGCCCGCGCGACCGAGCCAGCGCCGCCGGGTTGTAGTAGCTCGCCGCCCAGCCGCGCGTCTCCGCCGCCGCGGCGCCGCCCATCGCGGTCTCGCGCGATCCGAAGCCGTACGTGTCCGGCGGGTTCGCGGACGAAGCACGCGCGGCGGCGAGCGTCGCGACGAACGCGGCGATCATCGGGCCTCGGGCGAACGGCGTGCGCGACCGCATCAGAACCTCACCCCGGCCGTCATGCCGAACACCGCCACGCCCCCGGAGCTCTCGCCGCTCATGAGCGCCTCGCCGCTCGCGCTCGTCGACGTGATCTCGCGCGGCAGGAGCAGCTGGTACTGCACGAACGTGTCGAGATCGATCGGCGGCAGCGGATCGGCGAGCGAGAGACCGAAGCCGGTCGTGAGCGCCACGCGCGTGTTGTCGAAGTACCGCGTCGGCACCTCGACGACGGACCTCGAGGGAATGTCGAAGACCTCGGAGCCCGGGACCTTCGACGGCAGCGGCGAGGTCTCGAGGAAGCCTCCTCCTCGCACGCGGAAGACCAGGCCGCGCGCGAGATCGAACCCCTGCTCGGCGCCGAGACGGACGGCGAACGTGTCCTGCCACGGGATCGCGGGCGGGACGAGACCGCACGCGCCGGCGCCGCCTTCGTTGCAGACGACCGTCGGCTCGAGCACGCCGGGGAAGTCGCTCCACCGCTTGTACGCGACCTGGAGCGCGAGCACGTTGCCCGCCGAAGGCCGCGCGACCGACGGCACGGAGCCGCTCGCACGCGGCTCGATCCGCGCGATCTCGATCGCGACCTGCGCAGGGTCGTATTGGGCGAGGCCCGAGATGTTGAACAGCGGGATCGCCAGCGACGACAGCTTCGACCCGTCGACGACCACGCCGAACCGCGCGTCGAGCGTGCCGCGGAACGAAAGGCCGACGCGCAGGTTCGCCGGCAGGTCGTACGTCGCGCCGACGGTGGGCGCGTAGGTCGCGACGAGCTGCGTCTCCACGCGCGTGCCCACCCTTCCGGTCACGTCGGTGGCCGCGACGACGTCGCCGACCAGCTCCGCGAGCGCCGCGAAGCCCAGGCCGACCTTCACGCCCCAGCCGACGTCCGCGCCGAGGCCCGCGCGGATCGTCACCGACTGCGCGCGATCGGCGAGCAGCGGGAACTGTGCCTTCTCGGGGTAGAGCACGCGCCCGCGCACGATCACGTCCGACGGCGTGTGGAAACCGAGCGCGATCCCCACGCGGTCGCGGAGCCTGCCGCCGAACGGGACCGGCAGAGCGCCGCCGATGTAGAACCCCCTCGCCCGCGACGTCGAGACGCGCCCGGGTAGCCCGTCGCCGACGGCGTCGAGCGCGAAGGTCGCGCCGCCCCACCCGAGCGTCAGCTTGTTCTGCCGAATCGCCGACGCGAGCGCCGGGTTGTGGAACGCCGTCTCCCAACCCGCGGCGTGCGCGGCCCCCGTCGTGCCCATCGCGCTCGTGCGCGTGCCGTAGCCGAACAGGTCCTCGGGCGACGCGGCGGCCCCCGACGTCACGAGCACCGCCGCGACGGCGCTCGCCAGCGAGAGGGCCCGGGTACGTCGCATCGGTCGCGGGAATATCACGCTTCACGCTCGTTCGGCCCACACGATCGACACGGTCCGCGGGCGCATACACGGCGCGCACGGTCGGCTACACTCCCGCGACCGAGTGATGAGCACGCCGTCGCGACTCCCCTCTTCTCCGCTGCCGCGCGCCGCGACCGCGCTGCGTGCGCTCGTCGTGACCCTCGCCCTGCTCGCCGCGTGCAGCTCCGAGGATTCACGCTGCGAGGGCTCGAGCTGCGAGGAGGGTCCGTGCAGCGGCGTCACCTGCGGTGAGGACGGACGCTGCGAGGTCGCCGGCGGCGTCGCCGTCTGCCACTGCAGGCGTGGCTACGACGCCGTCGCGCTCGAGTGCGTCCCGGCCGGCGAGGATCTCTGCGCGCGAGCTCCATGCACCGCCGGCTGCACGGTCACCCCCGAGGGAGCGCGATGCCAGTGCCGCGAGGGCGAGCGCTCGACGGGCCTCGGGTGCGTCGTCGTCTCCGCGCCGGCCTGCGCCGGGGTCGCGTGCTCGGGGCACGGTCGCTGCCAGGAGATCGACGGCCGGGCCTCCTGCGCGTGCGACGAGGGGTACGCTCCGTCGGCGGACGGGCTCGGATGCGTGCGCGTGCCTCCCCCGGAGGCGTGCGTCGCCGTGAACGAGCCTCGCTGCGCCCCGGGCCACGGCTTGTCCGTGTGCTGCCGCGGAACGAGCTGCGCGTTTCGCTTCGAGGACGGCAAGGTCCTGCGCGGGCTCGGGGCCGCCGCGACGTACTGCAAGGGACGGATCACGTCGCTCGACGGCGCATGCCGAGGCACCCCCGTCGCGTGCGAGACGCTGAACGGACAAGAGGAGCCCTGCTGGAACGCGCAGTGTCGGTACGAGCCCGGCACGGGAGCCTGCGAGGAGACCGGCGCCCGCACCTGCGACGTGTTGCTCGAGCCACGGATCTGCCATCGCCTCGCGGGTTGCCAATGGGAGCCGAGCCCCGTCGACGAAGACCTCGCGACGATCGACGACGGCGTCTGCGCGGGCGAGCCGCTGCCTTGCGAGACGCACGCCGGAGACCCGTCGGCCTGCCGGCTCGCCGGCTGCACGCCCGTCCCCGGCGCGTGCGTCGGCAACGTCTCGAACACGTGCTCGAAGCACGGCACGCGCGGGACGTGCGAGAAAGCGTCCGGCTGCCGTTGGATCGCGCCGCGCGCGTCCGACGACTGGAGGTGCGGGCCGACGACGGGGCTCTGCAAGGAGGGACGATCGCACGACCTCTGCTGCGACAACGCCTGCGAGGCGCGGTTCGAGGACGGCACGACGATGCGCGGCGCGGAGAGCACCATCGGCTACTGCCTCGGCGCAATCGACCGCGGCGCCGAGGACGGATCGTGCATCAGCGCCTGCTGGCAGCTCCGCGACGCGGCCGCCTGCGAGTCCGCCGAGTCCTGCCGGTGGAACGCGGAAGCTTCGCTCTGCGAGGGCACCGAGCTCGCCTGCTTCGGCGGCTACGATCGCCAGAGCTGTACGGCACGACCGGGGTGCGCGTGGATCGACGCCGGCGGCTCCACGAGCCTTCCCGCCGGGCCCGACGTCTCCAACGACGAATACGTCCCCGACACGATCGCGCTTCCCGTGCTCAGCTCCCCGCCTTTCCCGCCGGGGACGCCGTGCCCGGAGGAGTGCGGCCACGGATGCCTGCTCGCGGCAGGCAAGGTGGTGATCGACCAGAGCGGAAGGCCGAAGCCGCTGCCGAACATGACGTTCTGCATCGCCGCGGGCACCCCGCTCCTCGCGGTCGCCCCGGGCGAGGTCGTCTCCGTCGACACGACCTACGTCGGAGAGGGCGACTACGCGGTCATCATCCGGTCGAGCGAGAACCCGAACTTCTCCTTCGTCTACGATCACGTCTCGGCCGTGACCGTGACGGTCGGCGCCATCGTGAAACCGGGCGATCCCATCGCCCTCGGACAGGTCTCGGGGGCCGTCTCGACCTTCGAGCTCCAGATCAACGAGGTCCGCGGGCCCCAGCCCCATCAGGTGTTCGTCTCCTGCCCGGCGCGCTACGCGACCAGCGAGGTCAACGCCGCCATGACGGCGCTGCTGCTCGCGGGTCACGTTTCGTCCTCCGAGAACGACTGGAACCTCGTGTCCTGGGCGCTCTGCGACCGCGCCTGGGTACAGGGCTACTGAGCGCTCATCGGATCCCGCAGACGAGCGCGCCGTCGAGACGGCATGCGATGACGGCGCCGTCGTTCGTCTCGAGCGGAATCACGAGCGACGTCTCGCCGAGCTTGTCGCCTCCGTTCCAGACGTCGAAGTAGAGCTCGTCGCCCGTCGTCACGTCGTGCGACGGGGACTCCTCGTTCGGGCCGATCGTGAACGTCGATCCGTCCGGGCGATGCGCGGTCAGGATGCCGGTGCCCGGCTCCGCGTCGAATCGCAGCTCGATGGACACCTTGCGCGCCTCGGGCCTCGCCTCCGGCGCAGGGAGCGGCGCCGGCTCGATGTCGCTCGGCTTCGTCGAGCAGATCTCCTTGGCCGGCGCCCCCTTCGACGGCTTGGCCGCCTTCTTCGCCTTTCCGCAGTAGAACGTGGCGCCCTGGAGCTGCGGCGTGACCGTGAACTTCGCGAGCAGCTCGTACTCGCCGCCCACGAGATGCTGGCCGCGGACCAAGTACGTGCCCGGAGGCACGTCGATCGTCGTCGCCGTGATGCCGTACGCTCCGACCGTCGCGAAGGGCTCGAACGCGCCTTCCTCGAACAGCGAGACGTTCTCGTCTCCGTAGTAGCGCACGTGCACTTGGACCTTCCCGTCGCCCTCGGACGTGATGTCGTTCTCCGTGGAAGACACGACGTCCGACGACGGCGCGCAAGCGAACGCGAGCGAGGCGAGAGCGACGAGCGAGAGAATCTGGGTCTTCATGGTTCGGAACCTCCGCCGACGACCCAGAGCAGCCGACATGCCGAACGCACCTACATGCGTATCGCCAATGGAACCGGGAACATCATGCAGGGTCGCGCCGGAGTCGACGTCGGGGCGCGGATCGACCCATCGCCACCGGCCGCGCCGGTTACGGTAACCAAGAGCGCTTCGACCGCGGCTCGACGGCGATCCCCTGGGGCGGCGAGGTACTCGACGTTCGTTCGTGCCTCGACGAGCACCTGCGTCGGCTCTCGACAGCTCGCGGCGCTCGCGAAGCCGATCACGAGGAGGCTGGACGCCACCCACGTCCGACGACGCACGGCCGGAATCCTACGGACGTCGTGCGCAGGGACGACATCACCGCCACGCACCGCGTCGCATTCTGCCGCAGCAACGCGGACAGTTCGGGTGACAGGCGCGCCGAGGACCGAGTGTTACCCTCGAGCGCATGCGATGGCCCGCAGTCTTCGTCCCGCTTCTTCTTTGGTCCTGCTCGAGCGACGAGCCGGCGGCGCCAGCGACGCAGGTCGATGACGTCGACTACGAGCTTCAGGAATGGACGACCGTCCTCCCGCAGGAGGTCCTCGACGCCATCGTGAGCAAGGACGACGCCCAGGGCACGATCCGCTTTCGGGGAGCGCCCGAGATCGTCCGCAACCGCGAGCCCGGTGACGTGATCATCGGCGGCAAGAGCGCCGCGACGCCCCGCGGGTTCGTGCGGGCCGTCGTGTCCGTCAAGCCCGAGGGCGAAGACACCGTCGTCGAGACGATGCCGGTCCCCCTACCCCTCGCTTTCAAGCGCCTGCACGCCAAGATCGCGCCGCGCGTCGTCGACCTCGCGACCCCGAGCCCGTCCACCGGCTCGCGCGCCTTCGAGCCAGAACTGCTGCCTTCGGTCTACAAGTCCGAGAAGGTCGTCGGCGGATCGCGCGTCTTCGACGCGAAGCTCTACGATCTCGACGGCAACAAGGAGACCCGAGACGACCAGTTCTACGTCCAGCGGAGCTCTCCGGCTCGGTGGGTTACTCGGCCGCCATCGATCTCGACTGGCTCGACGACGGCGGCGCCATCTCCAAGGCCAAGGAGTGCCTGAAGGAGCTCGTGAAGAACCCCCTCAGCGCGCTCGACGACTGCGCTCCGGACATCCCCGACGTGACGGTCTCGTTCGAGGCGTCCCTGCGCGGCAACGGGTTGCTCGAGGTCGACGGAGCCGCGTCGAAGGAATACGAGTCGCCGAGCATCTACCTGAACGAGGAGCCGTGGGAGCTGCCGGATTTCTACGTGGGTCCCGTCCTCATCAGCCCCGAGCTCGATTTCACGGCGCGGGTCGAGGGCGAAGCGGCGACGGCGTTCCACGCGCGCACCGAGTTCGGATACGACATAAGTGTCGGCGCGTCCGCCGGCATCAAGAGCGGGGTCAAGCCTCCCAAGCCGACGTTCACGAAGACGGTGACGAAGCCCGTCGTCGAGGTCACGAGCACCGGGCGCTCGAAGGCGTCGTTCGGCCCCCGCCTCTCGCTGCTCGCCTACGACGCGTTCGGTTTCTATGCCGATCTCCACGGATGGGGCGAGCTCAAGGCCGACAAGGCGAAGACGCCGTGTTGGGACTACAAGCTCGGCATAGAGCTCACGCCGGGCATCCGCCTCCGCATTCCCTGGAAGAGGTTCGGCCTGCAGTGGCTCGCGGCCAAGCTCGGCTGGGACGGCGACATCGTCGACAAGCACTTCGGCTCCATCTCGCTCTACGAAGACGATCCGTTCTCCGGCGAGCCGGCGAACGCACGCGCCTGCGGCGATCCGCCGACGAGCGCGCTGCCGCTCGGCGAGGGCCCGACGAACGACACGTACCTCAACCCGACGTTCCAGCCCTGGTCGTACCGCATCTCGAGCATCGCCTCGGCACAACCTCACGTCGCCCACCATGGCGGCAGCAAGGCGCTCGTCGACAAGGGACACGACTCCTCCTGGATCTTCTCCGGCGCGTACTTCGGCGGGGTGCTCGCTCTGAACGACGGGGGCGACGTGCGCTGGGCGCGTCAGCTCGTCGTCGGAGAGCTCCCCGACGAGGTCGGCGTCACCCTGAACGACAGGGCCGAGAGCGTGCTCGCCCTGGCGTCCAAGGACATGCGCATCTTCGCGGCCGCGGACCGCTTCACGCTCCTCGCGTTCGACTACGACGGCACGATCGCGTGGGCGAAGCGCCTGCGTGCCCCGGAAGGGCTGCCGGAGGAGGAGATGATCTTCACCAAGCCCATCTCGATGGTGAAGCTCCCGAACGGCGACTTCGGCATCCTCTACGCAAAGAGGACGGTCGAAGGCCCCCGGAGCGACTGGATCGTCCTCTTGCGGACGTCGCCGACGGGCGTCGTTCGCTTTGCGAAGCGCTTCCGCTTCCCGACGGGAGAGGATTCGATGGCCGTCTCGCTCGTCGCCGTCGACGATGACCTGTTCGTCGCGGGTTACTCGTTCGAGCCGTCCGCGACGATCCCGTACGTCGCACGGTTCGACGCGACGGGCGGCCTCCGCTGGGCGAAGCGCCTCGAGGCCTGCGGCTCGCCGCGCGTGAAGCTCTCGTCGGCGATACGACGCGCGTCGGGGGATCTCGTGCTCATAGGCGAGTACGACATCCTCGCGCACGGGCGAGCGCTCTTCACGACGATCTCGCCCGAGGGTGAGATCCGCAACTCGACCGCGCTCGAGATCGACAACTCCAACGTCTCGACGGCGACCGTCGCGGAGCTGCCGACGACGGGATTCGTCACCGTCGACTACGTCGACAGGTTCCCCCAAACTCAATCCCTGCAGCTCTCGACGCGCGACAGTCTCGGGGTCCGTACCGATGGAAAGGGATGGTCTTTGAAGCGCGCCGCGGACGGCAAGCAGGCCGACCTCCGGCCTGCGGCGCTCCGCCTGACGACCGACGGCGGCGCGATCGTCGTCAGCCACGCGCAGTTCGACAAGGAAGAGAGCTCCGACTACGGGCTCTGGATCTCGAAGATCCCCGCGCGCACGTTCGAAGCGTCGTTCGACCCGAACTACGTGAACACGGAGTCGTTCGCCATCGAGAACGTCGAGTGCCCGGTGACGTCGTCTCCCGTCACGTTCGACGACGTCTCCGACGTGATCCTCGACGGGCTCGACGTCTCGGACATCGTGAAACTGAACCCGATCACGCCGGTCAGCGAGGCGCGCTGAAGTCGACGAGGTCCTCCCGTAGGAGGTCCATGAGCACGTTGTCGTGATACTCGCCGTCCGCTCCGCGCTCGTAGCGACGCATGACGCCGACGCGACGGAAGCCGACCTTCTCGTACGCGTGGATCGCGCGCTCGTTGCGGGCCGCGGGGTCGATGACGATGCGGTGGTGACCGCGCTCGTCGAACAGCCACCGGCACACGAGCCGGATCGCCTCGGGGCCGTACCCCTTGCCCTGGTGCGCGGTCGCGAGGAACAGATCGACGCCCGCGTGGCGGTAGTCGCGATCGAGCTTCTCCCACGCCTGGATCCAGCCGATCGTCTCGCCCGCGAGCGTGATCACGAACGTCGTGACGCGCTCCGCGTCGCCGGGAGCATCGCCGCCCAGCAGCGACGCCCCATCGCGCTCGTCGTCCGGCGAGCTCCAGTGCTGCGCGACGGACGGCTCTCGGAGGATCTCGAGCAGGCGCGGGACGTCCTCGGCGGTGGTGGGGCGGAGGACGATGCGAGGGCCACGGAGCGTCGTCATCGGCCGTCGGGCAGCGCCGGGATCGCGAGCGTCACGGCGCGCTCGTCGATGTCCGCCACGACATAGCCCGTCCGCCAGAGATCGCAGAGCGGCCCGACCGGGTTCGCCCCGGCACAGAGCCGCGACGCGCGCCAGACGAAATCGACGTACGCGGCGTGCGCGACCGCTCGCGCGAGGTGCTCGCGCTCCGGGAACCGCGCGAGCGCCAGCCCGTGGACGTCGCGCTCCGAGGCGCGCGCGCGCTCGAGCGCGACGGAGGCATGGTCGTGCGCAGCGAGCGCACTCAGTGCTGCGTGCAGCGAACCCGCGAGGACGGCCGCGGTCCCCTCGAAGTCCTGCGCCGTCCACGCCCACACGACGCGCTCGGGGATCCAGGTCCCCGAGCGGGCGAGCGCCGCACGCAGCGCGCCGACGGCCGCCTCCGCCCGCTCGACGCCTTCGGGGTCGCTCGCCAGCGCGACGGCGGCGTCGGCCTGGTGCTCGAGCGCGCTGTTCCGCCAGAGCTTGCGATCGAGCCAAGCGCGCGGAGCGATGCGCGCCCAGAGCTCCATCATCTCGCCGTCGTGATCCACGCGCGAGAGCCTCCGCCACTCGCGCTCGAGCGCCGTCATTCGCCCCGTGACGACCCCGTCGCCCGCGGCGAAGACCTCGGCGCGTGCGGCCTCGATCTCGGCGACGCATCGTGCGATGGCCTCCGCGCGCCGCTCGGCCCGGAGCCGCTGCGCCTCGAGATGGCGCTCCCGTCCCTCCAGGCAGACGTCGAGGCGCGGTCGCGCCGGATGCAGAACGGAGCCGATGACCTTCGCCCACGCGTCGTGCATCGAGTACCTCTCGGAATACTCGAGCAGATCCGGCGGGCGGGAGCAACGGACGGCGTGGCCGCGCCGACGGATCCCGGGCGCCGAACGATCGGCGGCGACAGCGACGCCGACTGCAAAGGCGATCGGGATGAAGTGCGTGGCCTACAACGGCAGGAGCGGCGCGTCCCGTTTCTGCCATATCCGCTGCGATACATCGACCGAGGCGCCTGAACGGGTACGCCGGCCGCGGAGCTCGGAGCCGCGAGCAGCCCTCCGCCGGGGCACTCGAGGCGAACCCGACGCGCGTAGATCACCCCCGAGCCGCGAGCTGGCCGCACGCGGCGTCGACGTCCGCGCCGCCGCTGTACCGCTTGTGCGTGAACACGCCTCGCTCGCGGAGCACGTCGCGGAACGCCCGCTCGCGCTCGTCGCTCGTGCGGACGAACGGGTCACCGGGCTCCGGCGCCGGCGCGATGCTGGTGCCGCGAGCGGCCGGGCGGACGACGCCGATCGCGTTGTACGGGATGACGCTCAAGCGAGGCGTGCGGCCGGTGCGGTTGCGGAAGCGATCGACGAGGTCGGCGAGCGCACGCGCGTGCTCGACGCCGTCGTTCACGCCGGAGAGCAGCGTGACGGCCCACATCGGCGCGAGGCCGGTGAGCTTCGCGTGCTCGCAGGCGGCGTCGATCACCTCGTCCAGGGGATGCGCGCGATCGATCGGCATCAAGCTGCGGCGCGTGTCGGGCAAGGCCGAGCCGATCGAGAGGCCGAGCCGCACCTTCGGGGCCTCGCGCGCGAGACGCCGGATCCCGCTCGGGAGGCCCGAGGTACAGACGGTGATGGCGCGAGCGTCGATCGCGAGCGCGCTCGAGTCGGACATCACCGCGATCGCGGCGAGCACCCGATCGAGGTTGGCGAGCGGCTCGCCCATCCCTTGGAAGACGACGCCGTGCACGCGCTCGCCGTCGCCGAGGCCGCGGCGGACGACACGGACCTGCTCGACGATCTCCCACGCCTCGAGGTTGCGCGTCAGGCCCATCCGTCCCGTCGCGCAGAACGAGCACGCGAGAGCGCAGCCGACCTGCGAGCTCACGCACACCGAGAACCGCCCTGCTTTCTCGAGCGGGATGCGCACGGTCTCGATCACGTGCCCGTCGGCCGTCGCGAGCGCGTACTTCACGAACGGATCGACGCGGCTCGCGCGCTCCGCGCGGAGCTCGAGCCGAGGCACCCAGCCCGCGCGCAGCACCGCCTCTCGTGACGACCGGCGAACACCCGAGCTCGGCGTGGCCGGGTCCTCGTCGCGGTGCACCTGCGCGACGACACGCCGGGCCTCCTCGATCGAGAGCTCGGGCACGGCCCGCGCGAGCTCCTGCGGCGTCACGCCTTGGAGCGCGATCCGGCTCGAACGCGAGGGCCGCGTCGCCGTCCCCGGAGCCTCGCCCCCGCTCGAGGCCGCACCCGTACCCGCGGCCGAGCCGACGGCCGAGGCCGGAGGCGGGGCCGAGCTCGGGCCGAGCGCCGCCGGCTCGCCGGCAAGCGAGGCAGAGAGGCCGTCGTGGAGGTCGGAGGCCGCGGCGCGCACGCGCTTGCCATAGCACGGCGCCGGACAAAGGCAGTCGTGCTACCGTCGTGGGTACCGTGTTCGGCTTCAGTTTCTCGGAGCTCGTCGTGGTGATCCTCGTGGCGCTCATCGTCATGGGCCCCAAGGATCTGCCCAAGATGCTCCGCCGCCTCGGCCAGTGGGCGGGAAAAATCCGGCGCATGGCGGCGGATCTCCGCGCGCAGTCCGGCATCGACGAGGCGCTGCGCTCCGAGGGGCTCGCCGAGGACCTCGCCGAGATCCGCAAGCTCGCGCGCGGCGAGCTCGACGCGGTGCGGGCGGCGGCCACGATCACGGACGACCGCCCGGCGCGCTCGACCGAGAGCGCGTACGAGTACCGCGGCGACGACTTCTACGTCGTGCGCGACCGCGAGTATCCGCGAGACGGAGCCGACTCGTACGGCGCCCTCCCCGACAACGCCATCGTCTACGCCGAAGGCCTGCCGAAGAGCCGCCTCGCGCGCGACCCGCTCTACGTGATGGGCGACGAGAACGCCGAGCTGCCGCCCGAGCCCCAGCCGGAGCCGGAGCCGGCACCTGCGGGCGATGCCGGACCGACGCTCATCGGCGTCGGCCCCGCCGATCTGGCGGCGAGCGAGACGTCCGGCAAGGACGGCGGCGCGAGCGAGCCTGCGCGATCGGAGAACGGCGGCGGGACCCGTACGAACGACGGCGCCGCGGGGCCGACGCTCATCGGCGTCGGGCTCTCGCTCCAGCCGGACGAGCGCACGGAGACGGCGAAGAAGGAAGAGCCCGCGACGGAGCGCGGGGACGAGCGACCGCAGGAGGCTCGGTAGATGGCCGTGGCCGCGAAGGACAAGAAGGAGCTCGAACGAGAAGAGGATCTCGGGAACGACGGCCCCGAGGACGACGTCCGGATGACGATTTGGGAGCACCTCGCGGAGCTCCGCAAACGCCTGATGCGCGCCGCGTTCGCGCTCGTCGCGGGAGCGTGCGTCTGCTGGGCGTTCCGCGAGGAGCTGCTCGCCTGGATCACGGCGCCGTACGCGACGGCGTGGCGCGAACGCTTCCCCGAGCTCGTGAAGGCCGGCCAGTCGCCGGAGCTCCAGACGCTCGCGCCCGCGGACGCCTTCGTGAACTACCTGCAGCTGTCGTTCGTCGGCGGCGTGATCCTCGCGGCGCCGGTGATCTTCTACCAGCTCTGGGCGTTCATCAGCCCGGGGCTCTACGCGCGCGAGAAGCGCTACATCATCCCGTTCGTCCTCTTCTCCACGGCGCTGTTCGTCTCGGGCGTCGCGTTCGCGTTCTACGTCGCCCTCCCCTTCAGCTTCCCGTTCTTCTTCTCGCTGCTCGGCCAGGTCGGAGGCGACAGCGGGGTCATCCTGACGACGAAGCCGACGATGGAGTACTACCTCGACTTCGCCGAGCACATGCTGCTCGCGTTCGGCTTCGTCTTCGAGCTGCCGCTCTTCATCGGCTTCCTCGCCCTCGCCGGGATCGTCACGCCGCAGCAGCTCGTGCGCTTCAGCCGGTACGCGATCGTCGGCGCGTTCATCGTCGGCGCCTTCGTCACGCCGGGGCCCGAGGTCTCGAGCCAGATCGCCGTGTCCACCGCGCTCTGCGCCCTCTACTTCATCAGCGTCGGCCTCGCGTTCCTCGTCGCGAAGCGACGCGAAGAGCCGTCCTCCGAGAGCTGACGGAGCTCGAGGTCACGGCTGCCGCGGCGCGCGCGCCTCCGCGGTGCTCGGCTCGAAGAACACCGGAAGCAGGCTCGCCGCGCCGTCCTCGAACGCGCGGAGGAGCATCGCGTCGTAGACGCGCTCGTCGTCGCGCTCGACGTCGGCTCCGTCTCGCCCCGCCGGGCGCGAATGGATCGGCAGCGTCTCGGGCGGGTCCACCCTGAGCGAGAACGACAGGACGCGCGGCTCCCGCGGCACCTGTACGGCGACGTCGACGTTCACGTACAGCCCGACGAAGCGCCGCGCTCGATCGCGCGCCACGTAGGTCGCTCCCGTCCACCCGATCTCGTAGTCGACGACGAACGTCGGGGCCGTCACCTCGGGGAGCGGCATCTCGGCGGTCTCCTCCAGCGGAGGTCCGGCGCGGAGCGCGATGACGTCCGCCGGGAAGACGCCGCGCAGGCTGCGGCCGAGGCCCGCGACGATCATCGCGTCGCGCGCCGCGATGGCAGGCGGGACCAAGAAGTGCGGCGCGAGGCGGGCGTTCCCTCCCTGCACCGGGCCGCCATCCTCGAGGAGGCCCTCGCCGAGCAGGTACTCGGTGCCGGGCAGGCTCGTCATCGCGCGCCGGCGGAACCTCACCTCGACCGGATCGTCGTGCGCCTCGGCCCACGCGAGGAGCGCCTCGACGACGGGGACCACGGCCTTGTCGCTCGTGTTCGCGTGCTGGCGGAAGTCGGCGATCGTGGCGCGAAAGAGCTCCGCGATCTTCGCGCGTGCGACAGGCACGTCGGGCGAGCTCGGCCAGCGCGCGACGAACGCACGGAGCCCGCCGACGGTCGTCTGCGCGAGGAAGTGCGCGTGCAGCGCCTCCGTGAGCGCGGCGCGGGCCTCGGCCTCGAACGCCGAGCCGGGATGATCCCGGAGGAAGCGATCGAGCGCCTCGAGGCGCTTCTCGCCCGTCTCCGCCTTCGCCGCGTCGAGCCGCGCGCGCGGGACGACCGTGCTCTTCACGTCGGCGACGCGAAGCCCGCCGGCGGCGACGTACGCATCGGCGGTCGCCTCGTCCGGGCTGGCGAGCAGGCGGGCGAACGCGCGCGCGTCGCTCTGCCAGTTGCGCACGCGCCAGGCGGCGACGCCGAGGACGAGCCCGCTCACGATGGTGATCGCCCAGACGAAGTGCGTCCAGATCGGAGCATCTCGCGCGAGCAAGCCGTGGTCGTGGGCCGGCTCGAAGTTGCGGGCGCGGGCGTCCGTGAACGGGTCGATCGAGGCGAGCGAGAGGAGCTCGTTGCGCTGCGTCGCCGCGATCGCCGCGAGCCGCGCTTCTTGGAGCCTCGCGACGATGGCCTCGGCCTTCTCGCGGCTCTTGACCTCGAAGGTGAACGAGTCCGCGGGGAAGACGAGCCAGAGGACCGAATGGGTGTAGACGCCCTTCTTCTGGTGGTGGACCGGCTCGACCGAGATCAGGTCCGACATCGGGTGGAGCGCGAGCTCGCGCGTCCGCGCGTCGACGAGATCGAGCGGGAACACGTAGACGCCCGGCGCGAAGGGCAGCGAGCCGGCGAGCGCGCGCCGCTTCGCGATGCACGCCAGAGACAGCCCGAGCACCGCGCACGCGACGACGTAACCGGCGAGGAAGCGCCGGTCCTGCACGGGCGCGAGGATCGATCCGAAGCTCGGGATCGCGAGGCCGGCGAGCGCCAGGAGCGACGCGGCGAGCAGCAAGTACCAGACCGTCGCGCTGCGGCGCTTGACGATCCGAGAACAGATCGGCGCCGAGATCGGCGAGGAGGAGACCAGCGATCGCACGAACCGCTCGCGCGTGGAGCGCGGGAGTTCATTGAAGTCGATCTGGCGCACGGTGCTCTCGGGCTTCGGGCACTATCCGAAGTACCACACGCCCGTCCGGTCCGATCTCCCTTCCGACGCTCGAGCCCGCCGGCCGGCGCGCCTACGCCCGGGGCTCCTCGACCGGGAGCGGGATGCGGCGCGCGTCCATCCAGAGGCCGTCGATGTCGTAGGCGGCCCGGGCGTCGTCCTGGAAGACGTGGACGACGACGTCGCCGAAGTCCATGAGGACCCAGTTCGCGTGCGGCAACCCCTCGACCGCGAGCGCGCGCTTGTTGCGCTTGCGCAGCGCCTCCTCGATCGCCGCCGACAGGGCCGTCACGTGACGGTCGCTGCGGCCGGACATGAGCACGAGGAAGTCCGCGTAGTCGACGCGACCGGCGACGTCGATGACCTCGAGGCCCGAGGCCTTCTTCTCGAGGGCGGCGATGGCGACGGCGATCGCGACCTCGCGCGCCTCGTCGCTCGCCGTGCTCACGCCGGCCGGGACGCGCGCCGCGGTCGACTTCCCCTCGGCCGGCGCCTTCGTCTTCTTGAGGCGGGCGCCCTCCTCGACCTCGCGACGCGCACGAGCCGCCGGCGCGCGCGGGCGCTCGGCCTCCTCGCCCCTCGAGAGCTTCGTCGGCGCGCCCCGCTTGGAGCGCGTGGGCGCCCCGCCGTGCGAGGATCGAATCATCGGGCGGTCGGCCCCTCGTGACGGACGTTTGTTCGCGGCCAAGCGATCTCCTCTTCGATGGCCGGCAGGTGCCGGCCGACGGTCTCTTGGCCGCCGATCGTCCACGGATCGCCGGAGCCAAGTCAAACTCGAAACGCCGGCGAGCGGGCGGTTCCCCGCCCGACCGGGCGCCTTGCCGCGCGAGGACGCGGCGCGGCAGGCGCCCGCGCGGTCGGCTCCGGGGACCGGACACGTGCTCCTCCGAGTCGTCCGCCCGGACGCGGAGGCGGTGCCGCCGCCCCGACGGGCTGCCGCGTCAGCCCCGGACCTGCCCTTCCCCGTCGACGACCCACTTCATGGTCGTCAGCGCCTCGAGCCCCATCGGCCCGCGCCAGTGCAAACGGCTCGTCGCGATCCCGATCTCCGAGCCGAGGCCGAGCTCGCCGCCGTCGTGGAAACGCGTGGAGGCGTTCACCACGACGCACGCCGCGTCGACCTCGCGTCGCCACCGATCGGCGTGCGATGCGTCGCGCGTGAGGATCGCCTCGGTGTGCCCGGAGCCGTACTCGGCCACGTGCGCGAGCGCTCCGTCGATCCCGTCGACGACGCGCACGGCGAGGATCGCGTCGAGGAACTCGCGCCCCCAGTCGTCCGCGGCCGCCGGCTTGGCCTGCGGGACGATCGCGCGCGTCCGCTCGCAGCCGCGGAGCTCGCAGCCCGCGTCGAGGAGCGCCTTCGCGATCGGCGGGAGCACGCGCGAGGCGTCGGCCGCGTCGACGAGCAGGCACTCGAGAGCGTTGCACACGCCGGGACGGCTCATCTTCGCGTCGAGCACGATCTTCGAAGCCTGCTCGGCGTCCGCGCCCGCGTCCACGAACAGGTGGCAGACGCCCTTGTAGTGCTGCACGACGGGCACGCGCGCATTCTCGGTGACGAAGCGGATCAGCGACTCGCCGCCCCGCGGGATCGCGAGATCGACGAGCTCGGTCTGCTGCAGGAGCACGCGCACCGCGTCGCGATCCGTGAACGGCAGGACCTGGACGGCCGCGCGCGGGACGCTCGAAGCCTCGAGCGCGTCGCCGATGATCTTCGCCAGCGCCGCGTTCGAGCGCTCCGCCTCGGAGCCTCCGCGGAGCACGACGGCGTTGCCCGCCTTGAGCGTGAGCGCGCTCGCCTCCACGGTCACGTTCGGACGCGCCTCGTAGATCATCGCGATGACCCCGAGGGGCACGCGGACGCGCGTGACGGACAGCCCGTTCGGTCGCGTCGTGCGCGAGACGACCTCGCCGACGGGATCGGGGAGCGAGGCGATCTCGCGCACGCTCTTCGCCATCGCCGCCAGGCGCTTGTCGTCGAGCATGAGCCGATCGAGCAAGGCGCCCTTCGTGCCACGCTGCCGCGCGGCCTCGAGGTCCTTCTGGTTCGCCTCGAGCACGAGCTTCGCGTTCGCCTCGAGCGCATCGGAGATCGCCCCGAGCGCCGCGTCCTTGACCTTCGTCGGCAGCGGGGCGACGAGGCGGGCGGCGCGCCGGGCGCGGAGGCATGCCTCGCGGACCTCCTGTTCGAGGCTTTCGGACGTGGCGGACGTGGTCGGCGAGCTCATCGCGCCTGAACCCTACCAAGGCGAAGCCGCCGCGGCGACCTCGAGCGGAGGCCCTCAGAACCCGATGGCGAGGTGGAGCCCCGCGAGCGCGTACGCGCGCAAATCCTTCACGTCGCGATCGACCGGTCCGACGATGCCGCCGGTCACGCCGGCGCCCGCGCGGACGTCCGCGTCGTCGAGACCGAGCGCGTACTCGAGCGCGAACCGTCCCGTCCCCGTGCCCGCGAAGCCGCTCCGCCCGTCGGAGCGGCTCACGTGGAGGAAGCCGGCTCCCAGGCCGATGATCGGGTGGACCGGCCCGCGCCTGCGCAGGTCGAGCGTGATCTCGCCCGTGTAGTGCCCGACCGAGTCGCCCGTCGGGGTGCTCGATCCGTCGCCATTCCGCCCTTCGCCACGCAGCCACGCGGCGGAGAGACGGCCTCCCACCGAGCCGGTGCCGAAGTCCGCGCCGAGGCCGACCCCGAAGCCGAGCCCCTCGCCCGTCGTGATGCCCATCGGCCCGAGCGCCAATCGGAAGGGCGCGCGACGGAGCTCCGGGTCGCGTGCGATGAGATCGTCGCAGGCGATCGCCCTCGGCCGAGAGGACGCCGGCGGCTCCGCGAACCTCGTCGGAGCGTCCACCGTCACCGTCGCTTCGTCGGCCCGCGCCTCGCCTCCGAGCCCGAGGACGCCGAGAAACAGCGCCATGCCCGCCGCCGTCGCCTTGCTGCCTTCGCGTCTCATCACGACGCACGAACGCGAGCGCAGCCCATGGGCTTACAGCGCGCGAGCGATCTCACTCCTGGAGCCTGGAGCCCGGAGCCTTACCGTGCCGGAGCCTTCTCGTGCTTGACGCCTCCCGCGGGGTCGGGCATCGCCTGGCCACGACCGTCTTGGGCTATCCTTTCATGCGCATGAGACGCGGATCCTGGGCTCCGCTTTTGTGCTTCGCGGCCATGACCGCGACAGCGCCCGTGCAGGCGCAGTCCCGCCCAGGAGCAGCCCCCGAGGCATCTCCGCCGGCCCAGGGCCCGGGGACGTC
Source organism: uncultured Myxococcales bacterium (assembly GCA_937949945.1). Lineage (GTDB taxonomy): Bacteria > Myxococcota_A > Polyangia > Polyangiales > Polyangiaceae > Labilithrix. Next base: position 58,903 of record CALFEQ010000195.1, on the reverse strand, counting down.
CGAGGATCAGACGAAGGCGCAGCAGCATTTCCAGCGCGCGAAGGAGCTGTACCAGTCCGGCAGCTATCGCGAGGCGATCGTCGAGCTCGAGATCGCGCACAAGCTCGATCCGGGCGCGAAGGATCTCGTGATCAACCTCGCGATCGTCCACGAGAAGCTCGGGAAGTTCGACGAGGCGATCGCCTACCTGCGCAAGTACGTCGACATGGAAGGCGTGACGCCTCAGGAGCGCGCGAAGGCCGAGGCGATGATCCGGCGCGTCGAGGGCGCGAAGCGCGAGCTCCCGCCTCCGGTCGCTCCGACGCCGCCTCCGCCGCCGGAGCCCGCGCCGCAGGCGGAGCCGCAAGAGCCGCCGCCGCACGGACGCGTCGACGCGCTGACGGTCACGGCCGGTACGCTCGCCGCCGTCGGCCTCGTCGGGGGAGGCGTGCTCGGCGCGTACGCGCTCGCGACACGCCCGAGCGACTTCGTCACGGGCCGCGACGGCTCGTTCGCCGCGCTCCAGGACAAGACCGAGACCGCGCACACCGCCGCGATCCTCGCCGACGTCTCGCTCGGGGTCGGCGTCGTCGCGACGCTCGTCACCGCCTGGCTCTACTTCGGCAGGACCCGCGACCCGGAGGCCACGCCCGCGAAGGCGTCGAGCGGTCCTCGTGTCGGTGCCGGTCCCGTCGCCTCGGGCGGCGCGCTCTTCGTGGCAGGTTCGTTCGAATGAGGCGCGTCTTCGTCCGCCACGTGATCGCGTCGCTCTTCGTCTTCGGCGGAGCGCTCGGCGGATGCCAGCTGCTCGTGCCGGACGAGGTGCCGGAGTTCCGATGCGTCGGCTCCGATCCGTCCGTGTGCCCGCCCGGGCTCGTCTGCGATCCCACCACGTCCCGTTGCGTCGAGCCTCGGCCGATCCGGGACGGGGGCGACGAGAAGAGGGACGTCGACGACGACGTGCCCGACGCCCAGACGGAGGACGTCGACGCCGGGCCCGCCGACATGGGAGAGCCCTGCCTCCAGAACGGCGACTGCAAAGACGGGCTCTTGTGCGGCGACAGCTTCATGCTCACGCCGACGATCGTGGAGTCGAAGGGCATGTGCACGAAGTCGTGCTGCACCTCCGACGACTGCCCGCCGTCGTTCATCTGCTTCGGCGCGGGAACGGGCGGCAGCTACTGCGTCCCCGCCGACAAGGCGGAGCGGAGCCCGACGGGGACGAACAAGCCCGGCGAAGCCTGCGACGCCGGCGCCCAGTGCCGCTCGGGCCTCTGCGAGAACGGGCGTTGCGTCGACGGCTGCTGCTCCGCCGACGACTGCGCGACGGGCACGACGTGCCGCATCTTCCGCGTCGAGGTGCCTCCTCCGGCGCGCGACATGTGGGCCTGCGCGGCGCCCGATCCGGGCGGCGTGGAGGCCGGGCAGTCGTGCCAAGGCGGCGTCAAGTGCCTGAACGACAACTGCGCCGGCTTCCCGCTGGTGTGCCGGCCGCCGTGCTGCAGCAACGCGGACTGCGCCGCGATGGGCCACGGCTTCGCGGTCTGCGCCTACGGGACGATCTCCGGCACCAGCGTCTACGCCCGGTGGTGCCTCGACCAGCCTTCCGACGACAAGAAGCAGCTCGGCGAGTCGTGCAGCGGTCACATCGACTGCGCGTCGAGCTACTGCGACTTCCAGACGAAGAAGTGCCTCGCCGTGTGCTGCGTCGACGAAGACTGCGCGCCCGGAGAGGTCTGCCGCCCGTCCCCGGTCACGACCCCGCTCTTGCGCTGCGTACCGGCCGAGTCCGAGCCCTGAGAGCGCGGCGCGTGTGCTAGACGTCGGGTCTCGGGCCGACGTCTTGCGATCTCGACCCGAGGGAGGACCTCATGGCGCTGTCCGCGACGTTCCGTTGCTTCCGCGGCTGCGAGGGCAGCTATCCGCTGACCCAGGCGATCTACCGCTGCCCGCGCTGCGACGGGCTGCTCGAGGTGCGGCACGACATGGCCGCGCTCGCCGAGACGAAGGGCTCGGAGTGGCGCGCCTTGTTCGATCGGCGCTGGAGCGCGACCAGCGGCTCGGGCGTCTGGAGCAAGCGCGAGTGGGTGGCGCCGGAGGTGCCCGACGACGCCATCGTCTCGATGGGCGAAGGCATGACGCCCCTCTACCCCGCCCGCCGCCTCGCCGCCGAGCTCGGCTTCGGCGAGCTCTTCGTGAAGCAGTGCGGGACGACGCACACGGGCTCGTTCAAGGACCTCGGCATGACGGTGCTCGTGAGCGTCGTCAACCAGGCGGTGAGGTCGGGCGCGCTCCGCGTGCGCGCGATCGCGTGCGCGTCGACGGGCGACACGTCCGCCGCGCTCGCCGCCTACGGCGCCGCGTGCGGCCTCCCCGTCGTCGTGCTCCTGCCGCGCGGGATGGTGAGCGTCGCGCAGCTCGTGCAACCGCTCTCGCACGGCGCGCGCGTGCTCGCGCTCGAGACGGACTTCGACGGATGCATGGCCGTCGTGAAGGAGCTCGCCGCGCGGGGCCTCGTCTACCTCGCGAACTCGATGAACCCGCTCCGCATCGAGGGCCAGAAGACGGTGGCCATCGAGATCCTTCAGCAGCTCGGTTGGCAGGCGCCCGACTGGGTCGTCATCCCGAGCGGCAACCTCGGCAACTCGGCCGCGCTCTGGGCCGGCTTCTCGATGGCGAAGGAGCTCGGCGTCGTCGATCGCCTCCCCCGCCTCTGCATCGCGCAGGCGGCGAACGCGAACCCGATGTACCTCGCGTGGACCGCCGGCAAGAAGGATGCGGTCGCCCCCGTCGTCGCGAAGCCGACCCAGGCGAGCGCGATCCGCATCGGCAACCCTGTGAGCGCGCCGCGCGCCCTCGCCGCCCTCGAGGCGATGCGAGGCGTCGTCGAGCAGGCCACCGAGAACGAGCTCGCCGACGCATGCGCCCGCGCCGACCGCACGGGCCTCTACGCCTGCCCGCACACGGGCGTCGCCATCGCCTGCGCGCGCAAGCTACGCGAACGCGGCACGATCGGCCCCGACGAGCGCGTCGTCGTCGTATCGACGGCGAGCGCGCTGAAGTTCACCGAGTTCAAGCTCGGCTACCACGAGAAGAAGCTACCGGACGTGGACGCGACGCTCGCGAACGAGCCGGTTCCGCTGCCGCCCGACGTGGAGGTGGTGGTGCGACACTTGGGGTGAGAGGCTCCAGGCTCCGGGCTCCAGGCTCCAGATCGGCACGCCTCAACCTGCAGAACGCGACGGGGCACGCAAGCCTGCCGTCGGGTCCCCGTCTCCAGCTCGGAAACGGTCCTCCCTTGGAGAGCACGACGGAAGACGCGAGCCTGCAGCCAGCCCCCAGTCCTCAGCTCGAAATCGCTGAGGACTGAGGACTCTCCGGGCCCGAGCCCGAGGCCCGAGGCCTCCTAGGCCATCACTCCTCGCCGGCGTCGTCGCCCGCGTCGTCCGCCGCGTCCCCCACGTCCGCGTCGGCCTCCGCGTCGTCGACGGCGGCGTCCTCGGGCGCCTCGGCGTCTTCCTCGCCCGCGTCGTCCGGCGTGCTCGTCTCGGGCAGGGCGACGTCGGGGATCGCGGCGTCGACGGCTTCGCTCGGGATCTTCGTACGGTCGAAGTCGACGATCAGCTCGCAGCCGATGCCGAGCATCGCCGCGGCGATCGTGACGAGAACGAAGGTCTTCTTGAGCCTGCGGGTCTTCATGGCTCGTCTCTCAGAACTGGATCAGGGCGCCGGCGCCACCGCCCGAGCGGGTGACGTACGGGGACGGGGTGATGGTGACGCTCTTCTTCTTCGGCTTCGGCTTCGCGGCCGTCTTCGGCGCGGTCGCCTTCGCCGTCGAGGGCGCGTCGTTCGAGAGGAAGAGCACCGCGCTCGTCACGCCGAACGTGATCGCGATGCCGAACATCATGTCCGCGACGAGCGCGTTGTTCTCGCCGTCGTCGGCCAGCTTCGTCGACGGGTTCTTCTCGAACTCGCTCGACTGGTTCAGCGCCTTGATGCCGAACCCCGTGCCGACGCCCGCGGCGACGAGGGCGACGGCGCCCGTGACGTACGCGGGGACCTTGCTGCGCGGCTCCGGGGGCGGCGGAGGAGGAGGCGGCGGGGGCGGCGGCGGCTGCTCGGCCACGACCGGCGGAGGCGGGGGCGGCGGCTCCTTCTTCTGGAGCTCGACCTCCAGCTTCTGCTTCGACGCGTAGCCGACCTCCACCTCTCGCGTCGTGTTCTCGTAGCCCTCGGCGCCGATGAGCAGCGTGTGCTTGCCCGGGGTGAGCTCGATCTCGACGGGCGTCACCTGCTCGTAGGGCGTCTGGGCGGTGTCGATGACGATGGACGCGCCGGGCGGGTTGGTCTCGACGAGGACCTTGCCGGGCATCGCCTTGATCGCCTCGACGCGCCTCTTCGCCTCCTCGACCTGCTCCTTCATCTTGGGCGGGTCTTCGGCGATGAGCTTCTCGTACGCGGCGACGGCATCCTGCCAGTGCTGCAGGTTGTCGTGGCTGAGCGCGATGCCTCGCAGAGCTTCGGGCGAAGCCTTCGCGGCGTACGACGCCTCGTAGTCGGCGAGCGCGCCCTCGAAGTCGTTCGCCTTGAACTTCTTGTCCGCGGACGTGAGCAGCGCCTTCGCGTCGCCGGGCTTCGGGGCCGCCGGCGGGTTCGGAGCTGCTGCCGGCTTGTCGGTGGCGGCAGGGGCCGCAGGCGCGGCGGGCTTGTCGGCCGGCTGCTGCGCGGCCGCCGGCGCGGCCAATGCCATTCCCAAGGCGACCGCGACCACCGTCGCGACGGCTCTGGTTTTCCCGAAGACGATCATGGCGGCGGACGTTACACCAACTCGTCTTCGTGAGGGCGACCTTTCGATGACTTCCGGGATGGTTCACGACGAAGGGCGACGGCTCGGAGGCGACCGTCGGGCCGCCACGGAGGCGCTGGCACCGGCGGATTTCCGAGGCTAGTTGCGTAGGTGGACGCGTCTCTCCGTCCGCCCGAGGCCCCCGCGTGATCTCCGTCCTCCTCCCCTACCGCGACGCCGCACGAACGCTGCGACGAGCCGTGGCCAGCGTGCTCGCGGACATGGGGCCGAACGACGAGCTGGTCCTCGTCGACGACGGCTCGACGGACGACAGCGCCGCCATCGCGGACGCGTTCGCCGCGAGCGATCGGCGCGTCGTCAGGCTCGCGACGAACGGCGTGGGTGTCGCGCGCGCCCTCGCCTGCGGCGTCGAGGCCTGCCGCGGCGAATGGATCGCGCGGATGGACGCCGACGACGTCTCGCTCCCGGGCCGCCTCGCCGCCGAGCGCGCGATGCTGGCGAGCGATCGGTCGCTCGGCGCCGTCGCCACGCAGGTCGAGCCATTCGGCGCGCCGGGGCCGGGGATGCGGCGGTACGTCGAGTGGCAGAACGGGATCGTCAGCGCGGAGGATCACGCGCGCTCGATCTTCGTCGAGTCGCCCGTCTGCCACCCCTCCACGATGATCCGCCGCGAAGCCCTCGTCGCGGTCGGCGGGTTCCGCGACGGCCCCTTCGCCGAGGACTACGACCTGTGGCTGCGCCTGCACGCCGCGGGCTGGGGCATCGCCAAGGTCCCCGCGGTCCTCTTCCGCTGGCGCATCCACCCGAGCAGCGTGACGTGGAACGACCCGCGCCTGTCGCTGGACGCGCATCGCCGCCTGCGCGCCGAGCACCTCGCCCGACGCATCGACCGCGCCTTCGCGGTGTGGGGCGCCGGCGCGGCGGGACGTCGTCTCGCGCGCGAGCTCGAGCCCCACGGCGCGCGGGCCTCGTTCTTCATCGACATCGACCCGCGAAAGATCGGACGCACCGCCCGCGGTGTCCCGATCCTCGGGGTGGACGAAGGCCTCGCGCGCGTCCGTGCCGAGCGGTCGCTCGTGATCGTCGCGGTCGCGGCGCCCGGCGCGCGCGATCTCGTGCGCAAGAGGCTCGCCGAGGACGGGTTCGTCGAGGGCGACGACTTCGTCTGCGCCGCCTGACGACGGCGTACGACTCAGCTCGGCTGGCCGCAGGCCCGGTTGGCCGGCACGGCCTCGTGGATCTTCGCCGGCGGCGGCAGGTCGAGGCTCTTCATCAAGGCGACGAACGACTCGAGCGTCATCGATCCGCCGACGCGCGGGTTCAGGCGCTTCTCCTCGCCGATCGTCGAGACGGTGAAGCCGCGGTAGTCGTGCGCCGGGTACACGAGCGTCTCGTCGGGCAGCGTGAAGAGCTTGTCGTGGATCGAGCGCCAGAGCGTCGCGGCGTCGCCCTCCTGGAAGTCGGTGCGCCCGCAGCCGCGGATGAGAAGCGCGTCGCCGGTGAGCACGCGGAGCGGAGCGCCCTCGGCGGAGACGAGGAAGCTCATGCACCCGTTCGTGTGGCCCGGCGTGGCGAGCGCGCGGATGGAGACGCGCCCGACGCGGACGACGTGGCCGTCCGTCAGCGCGACGTCCGCACACGGCGCGCCTCCTTGCGCCGAGACGTGCGTGATCGCCTTCGTCAGCTCGCGGAGCCTGCCGGCGCCCGTGACGTGGTCGGCGTGGACGTGCGTGTCGAGCACGGCGACGAGCTTCAGCCCGAGCTCGCCGACGAGCTTGAGATCGCGCTCGACGTGCTCGAGCACGGGGTCGACGAGCGCGGCCTCGCCGGCGTCCGCCACCAGGTACGTGTACGTCGAGGATTCCTTGTCGAAGAGCTGGCGGAAGATCATGGCTGAGTCGTCCCCTCCGGTGCGCCGTGATCCGGCTCGACGAGCTCGACGAGGACGCCGCCCGTGGCCTTCGGGTGGAGGAACGCGACCTTGTGTCCGCGCGCGCCCTTGCGAGGCGTCTCGTCGATGAGCGGTACACCGAGCGCCTTCAGCGTCGAGAGCGCCTCCTCGATGCCCTCGACCTCGACGGCGATGTGGTGGAGGCCGGGCCCCCGCTTCTCGAGGAAGCGGACGAGGCTGTCGTTGCCCTTGGGCGAGATGAGCTCGAGGCTCGTCTCGCCGATCGGGAGCAGGGTCGCCTCCGTCTTCTGGGAGGCGACGACCTCCCGAACGCCCGGCTCGAGCCCGAGGACCTGCTTGTACTTGGCGACGGCCTCATCCGTGTCCGCGACACAGATGGCGACGTGATCGATCTTCTTGACGCGCACCATGCCTGGGCTCTCCCTCGCGATGCTAACTCCCTAACCGCGACACGTTACTGCGACAATGCAGGAGCATGCATGCTAGAGTCCGCCGCATGAAGCGCATCGCCGCTGTTGCCGTCGCCGCCGCAGGTCTCCTCTTCCTCGCCGTACCGAATACCGCATGCAGCAACTCGCTCTCGCAGCCGTTCGAGAGCATGCGGAGCCAGCCCATCGTCATTCACCGTCTGCAGAACTACGAGCCGCCCGCTCCGCAGGCTGGCGCCGCTCCGGCCACCATCCCGGGCCTGCCGCCGCAGATCCAGCAGTGGCTCCAGGGCGCCGCCGCGGCGCTGCCGCCGGGCCTCATCCCGCCGGGGCTCTTGCCCGGCACCGCCGCGCCGACGCCGCCCCAGGACGCGCCGCGCTTCTACGGCTTCCGCATCCTCGGATCGATGACCATCACCGACCCGAAGATGCGCGACGAGATCCTCGAGCTGTTCGGCAAGGAGTCGAACTTCGAGGCGCCGGCGCAGTCCTGCATGTACGCCGAGTTCGGCTTCCAGATCGGCCAGCCGGCCCCGCCCGGGCAGCCGCCGGGCGTGCCGGGCGCCGCTCCGCCCGCGGACGTGCTCGTCTCGCTGTCCTGCGACCAGGTCCAGATGAACAACTACAGCTGGCCGTACGGGACGAAGACCGGGCTGACGCACTCGACGTCCAACAAGATCGTCTCGATCGTCCAGCGCGCCTTCGGCGGGTGACGTTTCTCGTCGCGTTGACGAAAGCCCGCGGCTGAGGAACGACAGCCGCGGGGGCTCATGTCGAACGTCACTCTCACCTCCTACGAACCGCACCCGGCGCTGGCCTGGGTCTACCAGCGATTCTTCGAGCACATCGAGGTCGACGAGGCCTTGGCCGAGCGCGTCCGCGAGGCCGAGGCCCGGGGGACCGTCGTCTACGTCCTCCGCAACCTCTCGTTCGTCGACCTCCTCGCGCTCGACTACCTGACGAAGAAGCTCGAGCTCCCGCGCGTCCGGTTCGCGAACGACATCGGGCTCTGGAAGCTCGAGCCGAAGCCGAGCCGGCGCGGGCTCTTCTCCTCGCTCTTCGCGCGGACGGAGGCCGACGACGTCGCGCGTCTCCGCAGCGCGCTCGACGCGGGCGCGTCGGCGGCGCTCTTCTTGAAGCGACCGCCCTCGATCCTCGAGCCGCCCCCGGCCGTGCCCTGGCGCGGCGGCGCCGCGCGAACGGCCCTCCCCACGCGCGGCAAGACGGAGGGCGACGTCTACCTCCGCGCCGTGCTCGAGGCGCAGCGCGCGTCGAGCAAGCCGATCCTGCTCGTCCCTCAGGTGTTCGTCTGGACGCGCAGGCCCGACGCGCAGAAGCAGAACATCGTCGACACGCTCTTCGGCCCGCGCGAGTGGCCCGGCCAGATCCGCACGGTGACCCAGTTCTTGATGAACTGGCGCCACGTCACCCTCCGCGCGGGCGAGCCGGTCGACGTCCAACAGTTCCTCGTGAACGAAGGCGGCGGGGAGAACGGCGAGCGGCCGACCGACGAGGTCCTCGTCCGCCGCCTCATGTACACGCTGCTGCGCCGTCTCGAGCGCGAGCGCCGCGCCGTCGTCGGACCGACGCGAAAGCCCGCCGACCGCCTGCGCGATCAGGTGATCCGCAGCCCGCGCCTGCAGAAGGTGATCAAGGACATGGCCGGCGAGGGCGAGGCCGAGCGCCGGGTGCTGACCTGGCGCGCGCTCTCCATGCTCCGCGAGCTCGAAGCCGAGCTCGATCCGAACGCCCTCCGCGCGCTGGACGCCGCGTTCGACGCCACCGTCGCCCGCATGTACAGCGGCTTCGAGATCGACAAGGAGGGCCTCGAGCGGCTGCGGGCCGCGTCGAAGGACGGCACGCTCGTCCTGCTCCCCAGCCACAAGTCGCACGTCGATTACATCATCCTGTCGCGGCTCTTCATGCACGCGAACATGCCCGTGCCGCTCGTCGCGGCGGGCGACAACCTCTCGTTCTTCCCGCTCGGCCCGATCCTCCGGCGCGGCGGAGCGTTCTTCATCCGCCGCAGCTTCCGCGGCGACCGGCTCTATGCCGCCGTGGTCGACGCGTACATGCGCCGGCTCATCATCGACGGCTGGCCGCTCGAGTTCTTCCTCGAAGGCGCGCGTTCGCGCACGGGCAAGCTCCTTCCGCCGAAGCTCGGCCTTCTCTCGATCGTCGTCGACGCCGTCCTCGGCGCCGCCGAGAGCAACGGCGCCGGTTCCGGCCGCAAGGTGTACTTCTGCCCGATCTCGATCGGCTACGAGCGCGTCGTCGAAGAGCGCGAATACGTCCGGGAGCTCACCGGCGGCGAAAAGAAGAAGGAGGACGTCCGCGGCCTCGTCGCCGCCGCGGAGAGCGCCCTCGGTCGCTACGGGCGGCTCAACGTGCAGTTCGGCGAGCTGCTCACCGTCGAGAGCGTGATGGCCGAGCTCGGCGAGAGCTCCGCCAAGATGACGCCGGCCCGCCGGCGGGCGCTCGTCACGCGCCTCGCCTACCGCGTGATGAACGAGATCAACCGCGTGACGGCGATCACACCGAGCGCCCTCGTCGCCGCCGCGCTCCTCACGCACGGCCGGCGAGGCATCTCGCACGCGGATCTCGTCACGGCCTGCGAGCGCTTCGCTCGCATCCTCCGCGGCTACGACGCGCGCTTCACGCCCTCGCTCGTCGTGCCTCTCGAGGAGTGGTCGTCCGCGGACGTGAACGCTCCACCGCTGCGCCACGGCGCGATCCGCGAGGCGCTCGAGCTGTTCCACCGCGCCGGCCACATCGAGACCCACAAGCCCGGCGTGCCGGTGGGCGAGAAGCACGAGCAGCCTCGGCCGGGGCCGGAGGCCGTCTACGTGGTCCCCGACGTCGCGCGCCTGTCGCTCGACATCGCGAAGAACCTGATGGTGCACTTCTTCGTGAGCCGCGCGATGATCGCGACGCCTCTCCTCGCGGCGTCCGGGGGGCCGGCCGACGACGCCGACGGCGCTCCGGGAGGCCTCACGCGAGCGCAGCTCGCCGAGCGCGTGCAGGCCCTCTCGCGCCTCTTCAAGTACGAGTTCCAGTTCCGGGCCGACGCCACGTTCGAGACGATCTTCGCCGAGACCCTCGAGGCGATGCTGGCCGACGAGGAGATCGAGGTCACGACCGGCGATCGGAAGGAGAATGACGTCATCCGCATCGCGCGCGGCGGCGAGGGCCGCGAACGCGCGATCCTCCACGTTCGGATGATCCTCAGCTTCCTCGAGGGCTATCGCATCGCGGCACGCGCATGCAGCGCGCTCCTCAACGGGCCCCTCGCGCCGAAGGACCTCGCGAAGCGCGCGATGGCCGTCGGCGAGCGCATGTTCCTCGCCGGCGAGATCGCCTGCCGCGAGGCCGTCACCCGCCCCGTGATGGAGAACGCATTTCTCGCCTTCGTCGACCAGGGCTACCTCGGCCGATCCGACGGCAAGTACGTCCTGCCGGAGAGCTACGCGAGCGCCGACGCCGTCCGCGTCATCGAGGGCCGCATCGCGGCTTACCTGCCCGCGCGCATCTGACCTCGCGGCGTGCGCGCTCGAGCTCGAGCGATCGACGAGCTCGAGCGTGGATCAGAGCGCTGACGCGCGCCTGGTGCCGGCACGCCGCGCGCGACGCGCGAACGGGCGGCTGACGAAGAAGAGCTGCGTCAGCTCTCGCTCGAGCACGCGCCCGATGGTCTCCTCCGCGTGCTCGACGACGTCGACCACCTCCCAGGCCGGGCGCACGCACGGCCCGTATTCGGCCACCAAGTCGCCGTCGACGGCGACTTCGAGCCTGTGCATTTCCTCCCCACCCCACGCCGAGCGCGAGGCCTTGCCGGCTCCTGCCCTTCTCATGCTCGGGCGCCCCCTTCCCCCCTCACGGACCGCCTCGGGGCCTCCTCCCAGTCCTCCCGACCCCGGGCGCTCCAAATCGAAGTCAATCCAAGATGTTCAAGAAAGACCGCTCCTCCGGGTGCCCCGAACGAGCGCGTCGAGCTCGTCGACCAAGCTCGCGGCCATTGCCCGCACGATCCGCGTCGAGTGCGCTCCGCCGCTGTCACGGCTCGGAGTCTTGCTGAGCAAGTCCTCGACCTGTCGTGCGAGGTGCAGCGCCCGCGTGAGCACGTCCGCCGAGTCCTCTTCCTTCCGCGTGTAGACGAGCTGCGGTCCCTCGAGTGCCATTCCACTCCTCCTCGCATTCCCTCTCGCGCGCCCCACCAGAGCCGCGTCGAGGGGTGCCTTGCTCTAACCCAAGTCTTTCCACATGCAAGCAACCAATGTGAGAGGACGTTAAGATTTCTCGCACCTGTCCCTATCAAGTCGCCATCCAGACACCGATCGTCCCAACGACGTCTCCGAGGAGTCTCGAAACGTCCATCGCCCTTCTCGACCGAGCCCAACCTCGCGACAAACTCCGGGCGTCCTCTCTTTTCGGGTAAAACCTCGTCGTGGGCGTCGGCCGGATTCGCGCGATCGGGGTCGCGGTGCTCGCCTTCGCGGCGGTGGGCTGTGCGCGTGCCCCGTCCCCGCTCGCTCCCCAGTTCGCCGGCTCGATCGGCATGCCGCATCGCGGCGTCCTCACGTCGGCCATCGAGCTTCCGCCGGAGGGAGAAGGCTACAAGTGGCTGCGCCAGGACAATCGCCACTACGGGATCCCGCGGTTCGTCCGTGCGATCGAGCGCGCGGCGGCCAGCGTCGCGCGTGCTCGCCCGGGCGGCATCCTATCGGTCGGCGACCTCTCCACCCGGACCGGCGGGCAGCTCCTTCCGCACCTCTCGCACCGCACCGGACGCGACGCGGATCTCCTCCTCTACATGACGACCCTGGAGGGCGCCCCGGTCGAGAGCCCGGGTTTCATCCCGGTCGGTCCCGACGGGCTCGCCTGGGACGAGAAGAACCAACGCTTCCTCCGCTTCGACGTCGAGCGCACGTGGCTGCTCGTGAAGGCGCTGGTCGAAGATCCCGAGGCCCGCGTGCAATGGGTCTTCGCCCATCGGAACGTCGAGGCGCTGCTCCTCGAGTACGGACGGGCGCGCGGCGAGTCGGGCGAGACGCTCTGGCGCGCCATGGAGGTGATGCGCCAGCCGAACCCCGGAGGTCCCCACGACGACCACGTCCACGTGCGGACGGCCTGCACGCCGGAGGAGATCGTCGCCGGCTGCGAGCACACCGGACCTCGGCGTCCTTGGATCGACGCGCTCGACGGGGACGCCCCCGAGCCCGATCCCGACGTCGCCCTGCTCGAAGCCATCCTCCGCCCGTTCGGATCGTGGCGCCCGGAAAACGAGGATCGGACCGCGAGCAACGCCTCCGCCTCCGCCGATGCAGCCCCACGCTGATCGCGCCGCCGACCGCTCGACGGTGCCCGCCGAAGGGCTCGTGACCAGAGCGGACGCGAAGGACCTGCTCTCGATCGTCGATGCGGGCAGCGCCGACCTCGCGTACCTCGATCCACCGTTCAAGGTGGAGAAGAGCTTCGGGGCACGCCTCGCCCGCGGCTCCTCACGCGCCCGGGGGCCCGTCGCCTACGAAGACACCTGGCCGTCGCTCGAGGCCTACCTCTCCTGGCTCGAGGAGCGCATCGTCGTCGTCCGCGAGGCCCTCTCCCCTCGCGGCACGATGTGGCTGCACCTCGATCAGCGGACCGTGCACGAGGCGAAGGTCCTCTGCGATCGCATCTTCGGCGCGCGGCGCTTCCGCGGCGAGGTCATCTGGGTCCCTGGCAACGGGAGCAAGAGCCGGACGGGCCCCGGCATGGGCCACCAGACGCTCCTGCTCTACGCGCGCGGCTCCGATCCGATCTGGAACGGAAAGGACCCCGCGCTCCGCGCGCCGTTCGCCGAGACCAGCTTGTCGATGCACTTCACGAACGTCGACGCCGACGGGCGCCGCTATCGCGATCGCGTCGTCAACGGCAAGACGTACCGCTACTACGCCGACGAAGGCCGCGCCCTCGGAAGCGTCTGGACCGACTGTCCGTCGATGGCCGCCAACACCCCGCTCCGCGCCGAGACGACCGGCTACCCGACGCAGAAGCCGCTCAAGCTCCTCGATCGCATCGTCCGCGCGACGAGCAACCCCGGCTCGCTCGTCGTCGATCCCTTCTGCGGGTCCGGCACGACGCTCCTCGCCGCCGCGAGCGCAGGCCGGCGCTTCGCAGGTTGTGACATCGGCGATCTCGCGATCGCGACGACGCGCGCCCGCCTCGATGCCGCGGGCGTACCGTGGCGCGACCCACGCGAGGCGTGACGTCGAACGTCGGTCGACGTCGCGGCGACGGGACGGCCGCCGAAAGCGTCCGTCCCGCCCGCCGCGCGATGCTCACTCTTCGAACAGCCGGACCTTCCAGGGCTGGCTCTGTCCGTCCTTCGACCTCACCTCGACGAAGTACGGCTGCCCCTTCACGAAGCTCAGGTCGCCCGCGTCGTTCAGCGTGATGTCGACCGGCGCCTGACCGTCCGTCTCGACGAAGACCCTCACGTTGCCCTCGTAGTAGACGAAGAACCGGCTCGACGCGTCCGACAGCTCGAACGTCAGCCAGTCGCTCTCACCGCCGTCGGCGAGCTCGCCCGCGTCCGGGACCTCGACGATGCCGCAGCGGGTCGGCCGCAGCACGTTCGCGGTCTCCGGCGTGTCGTTCGGCTCCTCCTCGAGCTCGCCTCCCTCGAAGCACGCGATTCCGCCCTCCGGCCCGCCATCCGGATACAAGATGATCTCCTTCCCGGCGTCCCACGACGGGTTCGGATTCTCCGTCCCGGAGTCCTGGGGAGGAGGAGGCGGGGGCGGCGGCGGAGGAGGCGGCGGCGCACTATCGCGGTCCTCGCTCGGTGATCCCGCGTCGGCCGCGACGACGTCCTGGGTCTCCGATCCCCCACAAGCGACCCAAACGCCGACAGCGCCGAGGACGCTCACCCCGAAGAAGAAGCGAGGAACGAGTGACTTTCGCATGGGATCAGGATTGCACGACTGACGGCCGTTGGCCCAGCAACGAGTCAGTCCTCAGTCCTCCCTCAGCCCTCAGCTCGGCCGTCCGGCTCTCCCGAAGCCTCGAGTCGAACATCGAAGCGTCTCGTCTCCGGAAATTTTCAAACTGGATACCTTCGACGAAGTCGAAACCAAGGCCCGAGCGGTCGGGCCCGAGAGCCTCGAGGACGAGAAGTCCTCGGGTAGCTCGCCGAGCCCGCCGGCCGACAGCGCACGATTCGAAGCCGAGGACTGCTCCCGAGCGCCGAGCGAGGCCCTGACGAGGCCAGCCCCTCACCGCTCGTACAGAATCACGTTGTGCACCCTCGCCTCCGATCCCCCCGCGTTCTCGTAAGCGTGCGGGCGGTCGGCAGGGAACGAGACGCTGTCGCCGGGCAGGAGCTCGAGCACTTCGCCGTCGACGTGGAGGCGGAGCGTACCGGAGAGGACGACCAGGAACTCGTGCGTGCCGGGAGCGTGCGCTTCGGATGCGTGGGTGGCGCGTGCCGAGAGGCGAAGCTCGTAGAGCTCGACGAGCGGTGAGGCGCCGGCGGGCGTGAGCGGACGGCTCTCGAGCTTGCCGTCGCGGGAGCGGAGCACCTGGGCGTCGTCGCGACGGAGTATGCTGATGCCCGTCCTCGGCTGACCGAGCAGATCCGCGAACGGGACGCCGAGGCCGACGGCGATCTTCCAGAGCAGCCCCACCGTCGGGTTCGTCTTGCAGGTCTCGACCTGCGACAGCGCCGCGCGGCTCACGCCCGAGGCGCGCGCGAGATCGTCGAGCGACATGCCGCGCAGCTTGCGCTTGTGGCGGACGTTCTCGGCCACGCGTCGCGCGAGCTCGGCGGCGCCGACGTCGTCGCCCCACGACTCGTTCGCCCGATCGGCGCGTCCGCGCGACGACTTCGCTGCGCCGCCGTTCACGGCTCCGGCGCGCGCCTCCGCGCGCGGCTCGCGACGCTCGAACGGAGCGTTCGATGTGGTCGACGTGGAGCCAGGAGGATTGCGCTTGCGTGCAGGCACCGTGTCTCCGCGGAAGTGGGCACGGCGAACGTATCACGGCGTGATCGCGGCGGCATGGGCCGGTGGACGCGTCACGTCGACGACGGGCGTGGCGTTCGAGCGGCGTCGAAGGTCGCCGCAAAGCGCGCGCCCCTCGACCCACCCGCACACACCGGAAGGCGGAGGAGACCACACGGCTCACACACGCTCTCATCGCACGACGAAAAGACGAGCGCGTGGCGCGAGTCGCGAGGACCACGCTACGATGTCTGCCGTGGCGCGGGTGGCCATCAAAGACGCGCTCCGTCCGGGCAGCGTGCTCTCGGGCAAGATCCGCATCGAGCGCGTGGTCGGTCGAGGGTCGATGGGCGTCGTGTTCGAGGCCACCGATCTGCCGCTGCAAAGGCGCGTGGCCGTGAAGGTCATGGCGCCCGGACGCGCCAACGACGAAGAGGCGCGCAAGCGATTCCTTCGAGAGGCGCGCGCGGCGGTACGGCTCTCGAGCCAACACGTCACGCGTCTCATCGACGTCGGCGAGCTCCACGACGGGACGCCGTACCTCGTGATGGAGTACCTCGTCGGGTCGACGCTCGAGGAGGTGCTGCAGCGTGACGGCGTACCGCCGATCGACGTCGCGATCGACTGGGTGCTCCAAGCGCTCGACGGCGTCGCGGCGGCCCATCGCGCAGGCTTCGTCCACCGCGATCTCAAGCCGGAGAACCTGTTCCTCGCCGAACGGCCCGGCCGACCGCCGATCGTGAAGGTGCTCGACTTCGGAACGGTGAAGGACCTCGTGACGAAGTCGACGAAGCTCACGCGGACCGGCTCGACGATGGGCTCGCCGGCGTACATGGCTCCGGAGCAGGTGCGCGCCGAGAACATCGACCAACGCGTCGACGTCTGGGCCATGGGCGTCACGCTGTACGAGCTCGTGACGGGCAGGCTTCCGTTCGGCGGAGAGTCCGTTCCGCAGACGCTCGCAGCGATCCTGCGTGATGCGCCGCTGCCGCTCCGAGTGCATCGCCCGGAAGCTCCACCCGAGCTCCAGGCCGTGATCGACCGCGCGCTCTCGAAGGATCCCGCCGGCCGGTACCCCTCGGCGACGGAGATGCTCGGCGATCTCTCGCTCGTACGCTCGCGGATCGAGCAGATCTACTCCGACACGGCGAAGACCCTGCAGATGGATCGGACGATCCCGATCTCGCGTCCCGACGTCTTCGGCGAGACGACGGACATGCGGATGTTCGAGTGCGACGCGAGCCGCATCCGTCGACGCGTCGTCGTCGCCCCGCCCGAGAAACGGACCATCGCGGAGCGCCCTTCCTCGGGGTCACCCGGCATCTGGACGATCGTGATGGTGGCGGTCGCCACAGCCCTCGCGATCGGCGGGTTCCTCGGCTTCTATCTCTCGTCCAAGCTCTCGGCGTCGCGTCAGGCACCCGTCATGACCGGCACGGGCGACGTGAGCGTCACGCCCGTCGCGACCGTCCCTTCGCCGGGGGCCGTGCAGACGGCCACGGCGCCGACGGCGACCGCGTGGCCGAGGGCGACCGCGATCGTCCCTGCGACGCCGACGCCCGCGGGTCGCGCCGCCGAGACGAAGCGCTGAGATCGCTCAAGCGGACGCTCGACCGACGCGCGCGCACGGCGCGCTCGCGATCCATGCGTCGAGATCGGCCAGGGCGCGCTCGGCCATCGCCTGGTAGCGCTCGCGCTTGCGCAGCCGCGTGTCGGCGGGCGGCGGGATGCAGGCCCACGTGATGTTCGACGGCTGGAACCGATCCACGCGTCGCGACAGATGCGTGCGGATGCCTCCGAGCGCCGTCGTCTCCGGCGGCGGCGTGACCTTCTCGCCGAGGAGCGACTGCGCGAGCATGACGGCGCAGATGAAGCCGCCCGCGGCGCTCTCCACGTAACCCTCGACGCCGGTGATCTGGCCGGCGAGGAACACGTTCGGCAGCGCGCGGAGCTGCATCCTCTCGTCGAGCAGGCGCGGCGCATCGATGAACGTGTTTCGGTGCACGCTTCCGAAGCGAAGGAACTCGGCCTCCTCGAGCCCCGGGATCATGCGGAACACGCGCTGCTGCTCGCCGTACGTCATTCGCGTCTGGAAGCCGACGAGGTTGTACGCCGTCATGGCTTGGTCCTCCGGACGGAGCTGCACGACGGCGTACGGACGACGACCGGTGCGCGGATCCGTGAGGCCGACCGGCTTCATCGGCCCGAACGCGAGCGTGCGCTCGCCGCGTGCTGCCATGACCTCGATCGGCAAGCAGCCCTCGAAGTAGCGGACGTCCTCGAACGATCGCGGCTCGACCTTCTGTGCCTCGAGGATGGCGCGCACGAACGCGAAGTACTCGTCCTTCTCGAACGGGCAGTTCACGTACGCCTCGTCTCCCGCCGCCGTCGCGTCCCTGCCCCCCTCCCCCTCGGGCGCGTCCTCGGAGCCCTTGCCCCATCGCGACTGCCGGAAGACCTTCGACCAGTCGATGGAGTCGGCGCTGACGATCGGAGCGATCGCGTCGTAGTACGCGAGGTGCTCGGCGCCGACGACGCGCGCGAGGTCCGCCGCGAGGTCGTCGCCGGTCAGCGGGCCCGTCGCGAGGATCACCGGCTCCGTCGCGCTCGCCTCGGGGATGCGACGCACGACGGCGTTGCGGACGGTGATCTTCGGATGGGCCATGATGCGCTCGGTGACGGTGGCCGCGAAGACGTCGCGGTCGACTGCGAGCGCGCCGCCGGCCGGAACGCGTGCGACGTCGGCGGCCTGCATCACGAGCGAGCCCGCGCGACGGAGCTCCTCCTTGAGGAGGCCGACGGCGTTGACGAGCGCCGTCCCGCGCATCGAGTTCGAGCAGACGAGCTCGCACAGCTTGTCACTGCTCTGCGCAGGTGTGCGCGCCTCCGGCTTCTGCTCGACCAGCTCGACGGGGATCCCGCGCTCGGCGAGCTGAAACGCCGCCTCGCATCCAGCGAGCCCGCCTCCTACGACAACGACCTTCATTCACCCTCCGACAGCGAACCGTTGCGAGCTTGCCCTACCCATCCGAGGGAAGGAAGTCCAGGCGGGGCGTCACCGAGACGGCCGCAGTGTCACGGTCGTGGTACGCTCCAAACGGATGTCCACACGCGGCGTCAAGCCCGGTGACGTGCTGGGCGGGAAGTACAAAGTCGAGCGGGTGCTCGGCGCCGGCGGCATGGGCGTCGTCGTGGCGGCCAAGCACATCGATCTCGGCCAGCGTGTGGCATTGAAGTTCATGCTGAAAGAGGCGATGACCGAGGCCAACGCCGAGCGGTTCCTCCGCGAGGCGAAAGCCGCGGTCCAGCTCAAGAGCGTGCATACCGCACGCGTCTTGGACGTCGGGCGCCTCAAGAACGGCGAGCCCTTCATGGTCATGGAGTACCTGGAGGGCCGCGACCTCGACGCGGAGCTGCACGCACGCGGGCCGCTCCCGCCGCACATCGCCGTCGACTACATCCTCCAGGCCTGCGAGGCGCTGGCCGAGGCTCACGCGCTCGGAATGATTCACCGAGACGTGAAGCTGAAGAACATGTTCCTCACGTCCGCGGTCGACGGCCGACCGCTCGTGAAGGTGCTCGACTTCGGGCTCGCGAAGCAGCTCGGGTCGCACGGCGACGTCTCCCTCACCGCGACGAACACCGTCTTCGGCTCGCCGCAGTACATGTCCCCCGAGCAGATGCGCTCGGCGAAGGACGTCGACCATCGCAGCGACATCTGGTCGCTCGGCGTCTGTCTGTACGAGCTCTTGACCGGACGCGTCCCCTTCGATGCGTCCGGCGTCGCCGAGATCTGCGCGATGGTCCTCAAGGACCCGGTGCCGCCGCCGTCGCAGTTCGTCTTCGGCCTTCCGGCGGACCTCGAGGACGTCATCCTCCGCTGCCTCGAGAAGGATCCGAACCGGCGCTACCAGTCCGTCGCCGAGCTCGCCTTCGCGCTCCAGAGCTACTCGGCCGACGAGGGCTCGGCGAGGCGCATCCTGCACGTGATGCAGACGACGCAGCGGACGGACATCCCGACGGTGTTCGCGGCGAGCCCGCTCGACGGCCCGAAGACGCTCAACGCGTGGGACTCGGGCGTTCCCAACAGGCGCTCCAGCCGTCTGCTCACGCGGCCGCAGCTCTTCACGGTGATGGGCGTGCTGCTCTTGTTCGGGCTCATCGGGGTCGCGGGCATCGCCCTCTTCGTGACGGATACGGGCTCGACGTCGAGCAACGCAGCCGCGGCCGCCAGCGAGCCTCCTCCCGCGCCGACCGAGGCCGTGATGGAGCTCCCCGACGACCCGCCGACCGCGCCCATCGGCACGGTCATCGGTGCGAGCCCGACGCCCACGATCGAGCCGACGGAGGAGAGCGCGAGCCCGCCCGTCACCGCGGAGCCTGCATCGACGAGCACCTCACGCCTCCGCACGAAGCCCACGACCACCACGAAGCCTGCGACCACGTCGACGAAGACGTCTTCCACCGCGACCGCGACGACGCCGGCGAAGCCTCCCCCGAAGCCGAAGAGCCCCGGGAGCGGCGCCGAGTACATGTGAGCGCGGACGCGGCGCCAGAAATCCACAGCTTCGGCCCGTTTGTGAAAGAATGGGCCTCGATGCGGCGATGCATCACCGTCTTCTCTTGTGTGGTCGCCTTGCTCATGGGCTCGAGCTCCGTGGCCCACGGAGACACCAACACGGCCCGGCGGCACTTCGAGGCCGGCAAGAAGCTCCGTGACGAGGGCGACTGCGCGCGCGCCATCTCCGAGTTCGAGAAGAGCATCGAGGCGGAGAAATCGGTCGGCGGTTACTACAACCTCGGCTTCTGCCACGAGCAGCTCGGCCGCCGGCAGGAGGCGTACGAGGCGTACAAGAGCGCGCAGCAGCTCGCGAGCGCGAAGAAGGACGACCGCCTTCGGGAGATCAGCGGCGCGATCGCGTCGCTCCTCGAGCGGCCGCACATCCGCCTCGTCCTCCCGCAGCCGCTCCCCGACGGGATCCAGATCACGGTCGACGACAAGCTCGTGCCCGAGAGGTTCTACCAGGCGGAGACGGTCATCTTCACGAACGACGCGGCAACGCACGTCGTCGTCGTGACGGCGCCGGGCTACGAGAAGCGGCGCGAGGTCGTCGAGACGAAGCAGGTGAAGCCGATCGAGCTGCGCCGACCGACACCTACCCGCCTCGCACCTTCCCCTCCGCCCGTTCGCGTCGAGAAGCCCTCGTGGACGTGGCAGCACTGGACCGGCCTCGGCTCCATGGTCGTCGGCGCCGGTCTCTTCACCGTCGGGACGGTGATGTTCGTCCAGTACAGGAGCAAGGAAGCCAAGCTCCGCCGAGAGTTCGAAGTGGCGAACCGCTGCGATGCGGACGGCATTCCGGGGTGCACGGGAACCGAGGACCAGCAGCGAAAGGACCTGAAGGCTCGATACGAGGCCAACGAGAGAAGCGCAGACCGGCGGGCCCCCACCATGCTCGGCACCGTGATCGGCGGCGGGCTGATGATGGCCGGCGGTGTCTTCCTCTTCCTCACGGCCCCGAAGTCGACCGTCGCCTCCCCGGCCACGGGACGGACGCGCGTGGCGCCGATGTTCGGCGCGTCGGGACAAGGCTTGCTGATCGAAGGCACCTTCTGAACGTTCGAACGAGCCGCGCGAGCGCTCCGCGTCCGCGCGGAGCACATCGTCGCCGAGCCTTCACCGATCCACCCCTCGCCTCTCGGCTGGACACGACGGAGCGAGAGGCGCAGAGTTTCCATTCGGATGAGAGCTCGTGCGGTGATCGCCCGTCGACAGGTCATCGGCGCGTCCGCGCTGATCCTCGTCGGGTGCAACATGATCAGCGGCGCCGAGAAGCTCACCGTCGCCACGGACGACGACGAGATCGCGCCGCGTGAGCGACGGCCGGCCAGCCAGACGCTCGACGCGGGCGGCTCGAGCCCTTCGAGCGGCGACGGCGGGTCGAGGCACTCGGAGGAGCGCGGCACGGACACGGGTGAAGAGGAGGAAGAGGAGAACGAGCCGCTTCCGACCGAGAAACCCGACGCGAGCTTCGACGCGGCGACCACGGTGCCGCCGGGCTTCATGGACGACTTCGAGCGTCCGGACGGCCCGACGATCGGGAACGGCTGGTTCGAGAAGGAGGACGCGTTCCGCCTCTCGGGAGGCAAGGTCGTCCAGGACGGCAACGGCGATTACTGGAATCGCTTCGTGCGGCGCCCGTGGAGCGAGGCTGTGCGCGACGTGCAGATCGAGCTCGACTTCACCTTCGGTCGCGACGAGCGAACCGACCCGACCATCTACGCGCGGCTCCAGCCGGAGTCCGACGAGTGGGACGTCCTCCGCTGCTACGCGTTCTACGCGACCACCGACTACGTCGCCATCGATCGCGAAGAGGGCACACGCTGGAGGGAGCTCGCAGGAAGCAAGCTCACCCAGCGGCTCGCCGCGGGGCAGACCTATCACTTCGTCTTCCGCGTCCGCGGCACGGATCCGGTCGAGCTCGACGGCGCGATCACGACGATGGACGGCAGGACCGTCGCCACCGTGAGCGCCGTCGACAGCGGCTCGAAACGCATCACGGCCGCCGGACCGATCGGCTTCGGCTCCGGCGACGGCAGCGGCAGCCGCTGGGACAACGTCGTCCAGACGGATCTCTAGCCGACCTCAGGCCCGCTCGACGGCCACGACGCCTTGCACCTTCTGCAAGGCCTTCATGACGTTCTTGAGCTGATTGAGGTCGGAGCAGACGAAGGTGAAGATGTTGATCGCCTTGCCGTCGTCACCCGCTCGGCAGTTCGCCTCGCTGATGTTGATCCCCATGTTGCTGAACGTGTGACCGACGGTGGCGAGGATGCCCGGGCGGTTCGCCGTCACGACGCGAAGCTGGACGGCGCGGTTGATCTTCGCCTTCGCGTCCCAGGTGATCTCGACGCGCCGCTCCGGATCGGTGTCGAACGCCTTCGGGCAGCCGCGGCGGTGGATGGTCACGCCGCGCCCGCGCGTGATGAAGCCGAGGATGTCGTCACCCGGGAGCGGGTTGCAGCACTTCGCGTAGCGGACGAGGACGTCGTCGATGCCGTTCAGGCGGATGCCGCCGTCGTCGCCCTTGATGACCTTGCGGACGAAGCCGGCGATGCGCCCTTCACGCAGCTGCTCGGGCGGCACCGACTCCTTGCCGTCCACCGACGGCGGCGCGAGGACCTCGAGCACGTCCTTCGGATCGATCTTGCCGTAGCCGATGGCGATGAAGAGCTCGTCGACGTTGCCGACCTGCAGCGACTCGAGCACCTTCCGGAGCTCGTTCTCGTTGCGGAGCAGCTTGTTGAGCGAGACCGTCGCCTTCTGGAACTCGCGCTCGAGGAGCTCGCGGCCGAGACGCAGTGATTTCTCGCGCTGCTCCTGGCGGAGGAAGTTGCGGATCTTCGCGCGAGCGCGCGTCGTCACCACGAAGTCGAGCCAGTCCTTGCTCGGCTGCTGCGTCGAGCTGGTGACGACCTCGACGACGTCGCCGTTGCGCAGCTTGTAGCGGAGCGGCTCGAGCTTGCCGTTCACGCGCGCCCCGGTGATGTGCTCGCCGAGCTGCGTGTGGATCGCGTAGGCGAAGTCGACCGGGGTCGCCCCTCGCGGGAAGACGCGGACCTCTCCCTTCGGCGTGAACACGTAGACCTCGTCCTGGAAGAGGTCGACCTTCACGCCCTCGAGGAACTCGGCAGGGTCCTTGAGGTCCTTCTGCCATTCCATGAGCTGGCGGAGCCAGCCGAACTTCTGCGCGTCGCTCTCGGCGATGCCGCCGCCGTTGCGGTCCTTGTACTTCCAGTGCGCGGCGATGCCCCGCTCCGCCACGCGGTGCATCTCGTGCGTGCGGATCTGGATCTCGATGCGCTCCCTGCCCGGGCCGATGACCGTCGTGTGGAGCGACTGGTACATGTTCGGCTTGGGCAGCGCGATGTAGTCCTTGAAGCGGCCGGGCACGGGCGTCCACTTCGAGTGGATGACGCCGAGCGCCGCGTAGCAGTCGCTGACGCTCTCGACCAGCACGCGGAACGCGATGATGTCGTGGATCTGGTCGAGCGTGCTGTCGTTCGCCTTCATCTTCCGCCAGATCGAGTACAGGTGCTTCGCCCGGCCGGTGACGTCGGCGGCGAACCCCTGCTCGGCGAGGCGGCTCGACAGCGTCTTCGAGACCTCCTGGATGTAGCGGTCCCGCTCCTTCTTCGTCTTCTGGATACCGTCGCGGACCGCGGCGTACGCCTCCGGCTCCAGGTACTTGAAGGCGAGGTCCTCGAGCTCGCTCTTGAACGACTGGATACCGAGGCGGTTGGCGAGCGGCGCGTAGATCTCGAGCGTCTCCCGGGCGATGCGCTCCTGCGCCTCGGGCTTCATGTGCTCGAGCGTCCGCATGTTGTCGACGCGATCGCAGAGCTTGATGAGCAGCACGCGGATGTCGCGTGCCATCGCGACGACCATCTTGCGGAAGTTCTCCGCCTGGCGGTCCTCCTTCGAGGTGAAGTTGATCTTGCCGAGCTTGGTGACGCCGTCGACGAGCGACGCGATCTCCGCGCCGAACTCGCGCTCGATGTCCTTCGTCGTCGCGAGCGTGTCCTCCACGACGTCGTGGAGGAGACCCGCGCAGACGCTCGCCGTGTCGAGGCGCAGCTCGGTGATGATCCCGGCAACCGAGGCGGGATGGATGAAGTAGGGCTCCCCCGACTTGCGCTTCTGCCCGGAGTGAGCCTTCTCGCTGTAGTCGTAGGCACGCTTCAGGAGGTCGACATCCGCTGCGGGTTGGTACGCACGGACGCGATCGATGAGCTCCGAGGCCTGAATCATGTAGCAAGCAACTGGGCGTCGTCAGGACGGAAGCCGGCCACGCACAGCCCTAGTTTCCAAACTAACACCCCCAAAAAACCCGGGCAACGTCGCCGCAGGAAGCCACCCGGCCGCATCCCACTTGCCGAGGAGAGACCGTCGACTACGAAGTCGACGTCGCTCGCCGGCGTCTCCGTCTCTCTTCCGCGCGCGCTTCTGTTTGGGACCGGGGGCGTCATTTTTCCGTCATGCTCGGTCCGGCACGCCGGGGGCTTTTCGAGCTCGGGTGTTCTCGAAACTCGCCCTCGAACCGACCTATGATCCTTGCTCGAGCGATTCTACCCGAAACGCGAGGCCACGGTTGGACGTCCAGCGACCGACGATACCCGAAGCCGGACCGGGGGATGCGAGCCATCCGGACGGCGAGCGCCGGGCGTCGCAGGAGCGCTCGCGGTCGGCTTCGGAGCCCCACGAGGCCCCCGCCGGGCGTGGAGACCACACCCCTCGCGACACGGTGAAGGCCGCCGAGCCCGGCACGCGCGTGTCGCTGGCAACGCTGCCCTCGCTCACCGGGCAGACGATCGACCGGTACACGGTCGAGGCGCTGATCGGCAAGGGCGGCATGGGCGAGGTCTACCGCGCCGTCGACGGTCGACTATGGCGCAAGGTCGCGCTCAAGGTCCTGCGGCCCGACAACCACCGACCGGACGCGGTCGCCAGGCTCTTCCGCGAGGCGCGCGCCGCTGCGGCGCTGACGCATCCGAACGTCGTCACCATCCACGACATCGGCGAGAGCGGGGGCATCTTCTACATCGTGATGGAGCTCGTGAGCGGCGTGCCTCTGCTCGCGTACGTGGGCGACGAGCGCATCTCGCTCGCGCGAAAGCTCCGCTGGCTCACCGACATCGCCCGAGCGCTGGCGTGCGCGCACAAGGCCGGCGTCATCCATCGCGACGTGAAGCCGTCGAACATCATGATCTCGGAGGACGACGTCCCCAAGGTGCTCGACTTCGGGCTCGCGAAGCCGATCGAGCCGAAGAGCGTCGACTTCCAGACGCAGATGGGCCAGCTCGTCGGCACGGTGCGGTACATGGCGCCCGAGCAGCTCGTCGGCGCGGAGGCCGACGCACGGAGCGATCAGTACGCGTTCGCCGTCATGGCGTACGAGGTCCTCTCGGGCCGGTACCCCGAAGGCCATCGGCTCGGCACGCACCCGCCGCTCGACACCGTCATCCCCGGGTTCCCGAAGGACGGCGCCGCCGTGTTCGCGCGGATGATGCAACGGGCACGCGAGGAGCGGTTCCCGTCGATGAACGACGTCGTCACCGCGCTCGACGACCTCGCCCACCAGCGGCCGCCGCGTGTACCGCTGCCGTCGGACGCGGCCGCGAAGGAAGGACGGAAGCGCGAGGCCTCCATCGCGGACACCGTCCGCGATCCCGGCCTGTCGGACACGGCCCCGCCTGCCGCCGGCACGACCCTCGAGCTACCGTCGACGACGCTGCCCTCCCCCGGCGCGTTCGTGCAACGCCAGGCCGCGCACGCGCGAGCGCACGGCACCATCCGCACGCTGCTCTCGCGCGAAGCTCCTGCAGAGCTCGCCCTGCTCCGGGCCGCGCCGCCCGGACAAGCGACGAAACGGCTCGAGGCGATCAAGAACGCGAAGAAGGGCTCCTCGGCGGCCCCCACGCTCGTCTCCAAGATCGATCCGACCGAGCACGCCGAGAAACGCCCCGAGCCGCCGGCGCCGGAACCGAGCCCGGCCGCGCAGCCCGAGGCGGCCCCTTCGAACGCGAGCGCCACCCCGGCCGAGACGCCTTCCCCGCCCGCGACGGGCGGCGCGGCGCCCGCGCCGCGCTCGCTTCCGATGGTCCCGCTCGTCGTCGTCGCAGCGCTCGTCGTGCTCGCGGCGTTCGCGGGCACGTACCTCGGGACGAAGGCGCGTGCGCCCGCGGCGCCGATCGACACCACCGCGCCTCGCAACGTCGAGCCCACCCCGTGACATCCATCTACGTCCACTTCCCTTGGTGCCTGGCGAAGTGCCCGTACTGCGACTTCGTCAGCTATGCGGTCGAGCGCGACGCGATCGATCACGCCGGATACGCCGATGCGGTCATCCGCGAGGCGGAGCTCCGCGCGCGCCAGCTCGAACGCCGGACGGGCGGCTCTCGCCCGACGATCGCGACCGTGTTCTTCGGCGGCGGCACGCCGAGCCTGTGGGAGCCGCGCGAGCTCGGGCGCGTCCTCGCACGGCTCCGCGCGATCTTCCCGTTCGAGGAGGACGTCGAGGTCACGGCCGAGTGCAACCCGACCTCGCTCGACGGCGAGCGGGCGCGCGCGCTGCTCGACGCCGGCGTGAACCGCCTGTCGATCGGCACGCAGTCGCTCCGCGCCGACCAGCTCCGCTTCCTCGGGCGCCTCCACGATCCCGAGGGCGCGCAGGCGGCGGTGCGCGCCGCGATGGAAGCGGGCGCGCCGCGCGTGTCGACCGACCTCATCTTCGGCCTGCCCGGCCAGACGCCGGAGGATGCCCGCGACCAAGCGGAACGGCTCGCGAGCGCCGGGCTCCGCCACCTGTCCTGCTACCAGCTCACGATCGAGCCCGGGACCCAGTTCGGCGAGCGCAAGAAGCGCGGGCTCTTGCCCATGGCGGACGAGGGCGACGTCGCCGAGGCGTTCCTCGCGATCGACGAGGCGCTCGAACGGCGCGGCCTCCGTCACTACGAGATCTCGAACTACGCCGAGCCCGGACACGAGGCCCGCCACAACATCGCGTATTGGCGAGGCGACGACTACGTCGGGCTCGGCTGCGCCGCCTTCGGCTTCACGCGGAGCGGCTCGACCGGCGTCCGATGGCGGAACGCGATCGTCCCGAAGGACTACGTCGCGCGCACCCGCTCGGCCCACGCGCGCATGCTACAGGGCGAGATCGAGCCGATCGGAGAAGGCGACGGCGTGACCGTCATGGCCGAAGAGCTCGACGCCGACGCGCTCCTCCGCGAGCGGATCATGCTCGGTCTCCGGATGGTGGAGGGCGTCGACCTCGGACGCGCACGCGACGAGCTCGGCGTGGATCCGTGGACGACCGAGCGCCTGCGCACGGTCGACACGCTCGTGGCCCGCGGCCGCCTCGTGCGCGAGGGCGACGTCCTCCGCGTGCCTCGCGGCGCGTGGCTCTTCACCGACGACACCGCGTCGCGCCTCTTCTGAGCGCGGGTCACCGACGCGTCGCGACGATCGCGATCCGCCGCGGAGCGAGCTGCGCGTCGCCGTAGCTCCGCGAGCTCTCCACGTCGAAGCCCTCGCGCTCGAGCCACGCGCGCAGATCCGGCTCGTCGAACAACGCGACGTGGTGGACCTCCCTCGCCCGGCGATAGCGGTCGCGCGAGGGCGAGCCGTCGAGCACGAACGTGTCGATCGTCCGTGTGAGGCGCGCCGTCGTCCTGTCCTCCTTCGTCTCGGAGAGGATCGCCCATTCGTCGGCGCTCCTCCACGCGCGCGCGTCGAGCGACGGCCCCGACGCCTCGATGACGTCGAAGACGAAGAGGCCCCCCGGCGAGAGCGCGGCCGCGACCTTCGCGAAGAAGGCCCGGAGCGTCGCCTGCGCGTCCGTGCCCGGCGCGTGGTACGTGAGCGGCTCGCCCACGGCGAGGACCGCCTCGCACGGCGGGAGCTCGATCGCGTAGGCGGACGCCTGGACGAAGCGCGCCGACGGCGCGGCGATCCGGGCGTACTCGAGGAGCGCCCCGGAAGGCTCGACCGCGATCACCTCGAAGCCGGCCTCGACCAGCGCGCGTGTCGTCACGCCCGCCCCGCAGCCGACGTCGATCACGCGCTTTATGGGCACGCGTGCGCCGCGCAGCCGCGCGATCAGGTACGGGGTCGCGCGCGCGGCGAGATCGCCGAACGCCGCGGCCTGGACGAACGCGAGGTCTCGTTCGTAGAGGGCCATGAAGGGGCTCACTTTACGCTAACCTCGCGCCCATGTCCGGCGAGGCGATGGCATTGCGCTGGGAGCTCTTCGGCTTCGCCGACCTCGGCGTCTCCTCGCTCTACGAGGCGCTCGCGCTCCGGCAGCTCGTCTTCGTCGTCGAGCAGAGCTGCCCATACCTCGACTGCGATGGAAAGGATCGCGACGCGCTCCACCTGCTCGGCCGCGACGAACGCGGACGGCTCGTCGCGTACGCGCGCCTCTTGCCTCCGGGCGTGAGCTACCCCGAGGCGTCGATCGGCCGCGTGGTCACCCACCCCGACGTGCGCCGGCGCGGCGCCGGCAAGGAGCTCATGCGGCAAGCCATCGCGCGTGTCGAGTCCGCTTTCGGGCCCGGACCGATCCGCATCGGCGCGCAGGTCTACCTTCGCCGCTTCTACGAAGGATTCGGCTTCCGCGTCGCCGGCGACGAGTACCTCGAGGACGGCATCCCCCACGTGGAGATGCTCCGATGACGGGCGGCCGACGACCGAACGCACCCGGTCCACCGCGTCCGCGCGACGTCGAACGCTGGCATCGGTGGTATGAGTGTCGCCCATGCGCCCTGCCGCCTGCTTCGCCGTCCTCGTCGCTTCGAGCCTCGTCGGGATGGCCGCGCACGCGGACCTGATTCCGCCGCGGCCGAAACCGAGCCCGACGGCTTCCGCCACGAAGGCGGACACGACCGCCGCCGCGCCCGCGTCCACGGCGAAGCCCGCCGGCGAGAAGCCAGCGAAGGGCGATCCCGGAGCCGACGAGCCCGCGGCCGACGAGCCCGCGGCCGACAAGCCCACGGCCGACAAGCCCGCACCGAAGCCCGCTCCCACGCCGCGCCCGCCGAAGCCCGCTGCGGACAAGAGCCCCGAGACCGCGAAGAAGCCGGAGCCGATCCCGAAGCTCCACTTCGCAGTCCGGCGCGTGAAGCTCGAGAACGGCCTGCGCGTCGTGCTGCTCCCCGACACGACGACGCCGACGGTGGCGATCCACGTCGCCTACGACGTCGGCGGACGGAACGAGGAGCGCGGGCGATCGGGCTTCGCGCACCTCTTCGAGCACATGATGTTCCAGGGCTCGGCGAACGTGGCGCGAGGCGAGCACTTCCGGCTCGTCACGAGCCACGGCGGCATCCTGAACGGCACGACGAGCGAGGACAGCACGAACTACTTCGAGATGCTGCCGTCGAGCGAGCTCGCGCTCGGCCTCTGGCTCGAGGCCGATCGCATGAAGTCGCTGGACGTCTCGCAGCAGAACTTCGAGAACCAGCGTGCGGTGGTGAAGGAGGAGTACCGCATGCGCGTCGAGAACGCCGCGTACGTGCCGGCCGAGATGCGCCTGCAGGAGCTCGTCTACCGAGGCTATTGGCCGTACGAGCACTCGCCGATCGGGACGATGCGCGACCTCGACGCCGCGGAGCTCTCCTGGGTCCGCGAGTTCCACGCGCGCTACTACGCGCCGAACAACGCGGTCCTCGCGATCGCCGGCGACTTCGACGAGTCCCAAGCGCTGGCGCTCGTGCGCCAGTACTTCGGCGACGCGAAGCCCGCGAACACGCCGAAGCTCGAGCTGCCGCCGCTCCCGGAGCAGACGGCGCCGCGGCACGCGGTCGTCGAGGACGCGCACGCGAAGCTGCCGGCGATCTTCATGGGGTGGGCCGGCCCGCCGAGCGGCGACGCCGATCACTACGCGCTGAAGCTCGCCGCGCGGATCCTGGGCGACGGCGAGAGCTCTCGCCTGTACCGCGCGCTCGTGCGCGAGCGACCCCTCGCGATCGCCGTCGACGCCGGGATGCGCGGGCTCCGAGGCCCGGACATGTTCGAGCTCGTCGTGAAGCTCGCGAGCGGCGCGAGGGTCGCGCAGGCACGGAAGATCGTCGACGGGCTCCTTTCGGACCTGGCACGGCTCGGACCGAGCGACGAGGAGATGAAGAAGGTCCGCGCCCGCGTGCAGGCGCGCTTCCTCCTCGGGCTCCAGTCGAACTTCGCCCGCGCGCAGACGCTCGCCGAGCTCGAGCTCTTCAGGGGCGACGCGTCGCTCGTCAACGAGGAGCTCGACAAGTACCTCGCCGTCACCAAGGACGAGGTCAAACGCGTCGTCGCGAAGTACCTGACGGCGAACCGGCGGAGCATCGTCGAGGTCAAGCCCGGGACCAACGGCCACGCGAAGGAGGAAGGAGCGAAGAAATGAGGTCCGCGCGCACGTTCCTCGCCGCCGCCGGCCTGCCGATCCTCGTGCTCGCCGCCGCCTGCGCGGGACCGACGGCCACGAGCACGGGATCCGGGAAGGTCGATCTCCCCTTCACGGACGGGCTCGCACGGCACGCACGAAGCGAGAGCCCGAAGCGTCAGAGCCCGCCGCCGTCCGGCATCCAGCGCGACGTCACGTTCCCTGCGATCCTGCGCTCGAAGCTCGCGAACGGCCTGAGCCTCGACGTCGTGAGGAGCCGGACGCTGCCGATCGTGCAGGTCAGGCTCGTGGTCCGCGCCGGCGCGGGCTACGGCGCGCAGCCGGGCGTCGGCGAGATCACCGCGCAGATGCTGAAGGACGGAGGCACCCGCACGATGTCGAGCGCCGAGGTGCTCCGTCGGGTCGAGACGCTCGGCGCCGATCTGTCCGTCCGGAGCGAGCCCGACGCGACCGTGCTCGCCATGGCGCTCACGAAGGACAAGGTCGCCGAGGGTCTCGCGATCCTGTCCGAGGTCGTCCGCGAGCCGCGCTTCGACGGCGAGGAGCTGAAGCGACTGAAGGCGCGCGCGACGGACGAAGCCGAGGACGCGGCGCGCGCCGACGGGAGCTACACCGCCGCGTGGCTCGTGTTCCACGAGCTGTTCCCGCAGGGACACCCGTACCACGTCTACGGTGCCCTCCCTTCGCAGATCGCGAAGGTCGACGCCGCGCGCGTGCGGGAGCACCACAAGCGCTTCTTCGTCCCGAAGAACGCGACGCTCGTCCTCGCCGGCGACATCGACGAAGCCACCGCGAAGGACCTCGCGCAGAAGCACTTCGGGTCGTGGAGCGGCGGCGAGCCCCCCGAGATCGACTTCCCCGCGCCGAAGGCCCCGGACGCGACGCGGGTGCTCGTCGCCCATCGACCGAAGAGCGCGCAGTCCGAGATCTACGTCGCGACGCTCGCGCCCGAGCGCAAGACCGAGCGCTGGGCGCACGTCCGCGTCGCCAACCAGATCCTCGGCGGAGGCGTCGCCAGCCGGCTCTTCTCGGACGTGCGCGAGCAGCGATCCCTCGCGTACAGCACGGGCGCGCAGATCTTCGAGCTGTCGCACGGCCCGCAGCCGGTCGTCTTGTACGCCGGCACCGAGACGGCGAAGACCGCGCAGGCCGTCGCCGGGCTCGTCGAGAACATGAAGAAGATGCGGACGCAGCCGCCCACGCCGCAGGAGACCGAGACGGCGCGACGGTACCTGAGCGACGTCTTCGCCATCCGCATGGAGACGCTCGGCGCGATCGCGGAGATGGTCGTGACGCAGGAGACGTTCGGCCTGCCGGACGGCTATTGGGACCGATACCGGAAGGAGATCCGGGCGACGGAGGCGAAGGACGCCGCGGAGATGGCGCGCGCGATGTACGGTGACGAGGCGCTCGTCGTCGTCGCGGGCGACGCCGACGTCATCGGTCCCGAGCTCGCTCGTTTCGGAGAGGTCACCGTCCACGACCCCGAGAACGAGTTCAAGGTCACGAAGACGATCCCGGCGGCGAAGTGACGATGCGCCAGGAACAGGAGACGAGATGAGCGCGGCCAAG
This sequence comes from uncultured Myxococcales bacterium, assembly GCA_937949945.1. Classification (GTDB taxonomy): domain Bacteria; phylum Myxococcota_A; class Polyangia; order Polyangiales; family Polyangiaceae; genus Labilithrix. The sequence goes on along the minus strand of CALFEQ010000195.1, from coordinate 27,281 downwards.
AAGAAGACGACGGCGAAGAAATCGACGGCCCGCCGCCCGAAGCGGCGGCAGTCGCCGGAGAAGCGCGGCGACTTCCGCGCGCAGCGCGCGGCCGAGCCGAAGAGCGAAGAGGCGAAGGCGGCCGCGCGCCAGGCGCGGGCGCTCTCGGGCAAGCAGGTCCGGCATCTCCGAGCGCTGGGGCACCACCTCGATCCGGTCGTGCAGATCGGGAAGGAGGGCATCACCGACGGCGTCGTGGCCGCCACCCGCGCGGCGCTCCTCGCGCACGAGCTCGTGAAGGTGAGGCTTCTGCCCGAGGCCCCGGTCGATCGGAAGCTCGCCGGCGAGGAGCTCGCCGAGCGCGCCGGAGCCTCGCTGGCGCAGACGCTCGGGCGCACGCTCCTCCTCTACAAGCGGCACCCGCACAAGCCACGGATCGAGCTTCCTCGCTGAGCTCCGGAGACGAGGCCCGGGCCCCGGCGCGGGATTTCGCGCGCCTCGGGGGCGCGAACCGCTACCCTAGAAGCTCGGGCCATGGTGCGGAAGTGCAGCCGATGCGGTCAGGTGCACGACGCCTACACGGGCTGCACGCTCATGGGCGCCTTCGGACGCCCCACCGTCGTCGGTGAAGACGAGGCGCTCGTCGGCAGCGTCGTGGCGGAGCGCTACCGCGTCGGGGACGTCCTCGGCCAGGGCGCGACGGGCACCGTCTTCGCCGTCGAGCACGTGAGCTTCGGGCGCCCCGCCGTCATGAAGGTGTTGAGGCCTCGTCACGCCGACGCGGGCCTCGTCGCGAGGGTGTTCCACGACGAGGCGCGGGCCGCCTGGAACGTCACCCATCCCTGCCTCTGCGAGGTGTTCGACGTCGGCGCATTGCCGGACGGGACGCCGTTCTTCGTGACGGAGAGGCTCGAAGGCGAGACGCTCGCCGCCCGGATCGCGCGCGACCGCATGTCGCTCGGGTCCGCGGTCGACGTCGTCATGCAGATCCTCTCGGCGATGGCGACCGTCCACGCTCGTCATCTGCTCCTGCGAGACCTCCGGCCGCAGAACGTCTTCCTCGTCCACCGCCGCGGCTGCCGCCCGCTCGTGAAGATCCTCGACTTCGGGCTCGCGAGCCTCACGTCGCTCGAGATCGTCCGACGGGAGTGGGAGACCTTGCCCGACACCGCCGGCGCGCGCACGGGCTTGGGCGCGGTCCCGTACTACGTCTCGCCGGAGCGGACGCGCGGCGAGCAAGGCATCGAGCCGGCGAGCGACCTGTTCGTCGCGGCGGTCATCCTCTACGAGGCGCTCACGGGCGAGCGTCCGTTCACGGCCCCGTCGTTCGAAGGGATCCTGCGCCAGATCTGCCAGGGCCGGCCGGTACCGCTCCACGAGCGTAGGCCCGACGTGCCCGCCGAGCTCGGCGCGTTCGTCGCGCGCGCCCTCTCCCCGAGTCCGCGAGCGCGCCCCACGTCGGCGAAGGACATGCAGGACGAGCTCCGCGCGATCTTCGAGAACGTGCGGCGCCCGTCGCCCGCACATGCCCCGGCCCGACCGGGCTCGCGGCCGGATCAGGAGGTCGCCGCCGGCCGCACGCCTGCCGCGCCCGGGAAAGAGCCCGGCGAAGCGGCGAGCCTCGCCGGCGAGCCCACGCGTCCGCGCTTCGGCGACGTCTATGCGGACGAGACCGAGACCCAACGAACGAGGCGCGCGATCGACGCCCTGCCCGCGTTCGAGGGCCTCGACTCCGGGAGCTTCGCGGTGAGCGACGACGACGTCGCGACCGAGGCCCTTCCGGCGCACCCGGCGCTCGTCGACGAAAGCCTCGGGGAGCCGGCGGACCGGACCCTTCAGGTGTCCGCGCACGGGAGACCACCCGGCGCGATCGCTCCGACGGAGACCCTCGCGGAGGACGAGGAGACCGAGACGATGCGGCTCGCTCCGGAGCTGCGCGCGCGCGTCGAGGAGCTGACGTCAGGCCCGCCGTCCGAGGTGGCTCGGGTGCAGCCGGCGCCCGTGATTCGCCGCCCCAAGCCCTAGATGTCGTGCGATCCGCGCCCCCCACACGAGGCGCTCAACCTGTGGAAAACACCTGAACGGCTTGGGGCTGGCCAGTTGGATACCTGACCACGACACCTGAACGGAAGTGAGTCTTGTCGCGCGTTTAGGTACGGTGGACAGAACGCCTCCCCGAGGGCTCTTTCGTCGTCCATGTAGGTACCAGATGATGGATGCATTTAATCTGGACACCACAAGATGTTGGGGTTAGAAACCTCCCTCGCCCGTCGCGGTCGCATGGGCAAAGCTTGCTCGTGCGCGCGGCAGGGCCGTCATCGACGGGGAGGATTCGTGCAGTTTGTTCAGTAGTGCACGGCAACCGAGCAAAGCACGAAGTTCCTGAACAGGTTTTCAACACCTGAACGGAAGTCTGAACGAGCTGCACGTGTTCTTCACGTCGGGACATGCGCCAAGCGGCGAAGCGAAGTGGTCAGGGAGTGAGGTGGGGTCCACCTTCGGCGCATCGCGTCGAAGGCTTCGGCCCCGAGGTCCGTGGTGCATCCAGCCCTCGGCGTTCCGCACGACGAAGCCTTGCTGAGAGCTGAATGCTGGGTGCTCCAGGGTCCGCGAGGGGGATGGTCTGTCTTTTCGGACGCGCGGCCGTCCGATCCAATCGGTCGCTCGACGAGGAGAACGTCTCGTCCCTCTCCGGGGCGAAGGTGAACGAAACCAATCGTTGCCGGAGCGCGTCGGCCGTCCGGGCCGATCGAGCCCCCGGGCCGCATTCGGTCTTGGGCTCGACGGAGCGGGCGTACGGTCGCGCTCGCGGTTGCGGGAACCGAGCCGGCCTCGGTCTCGCGGGAGTGCGCAAATATGGCTACGTCTTTCGGAGTGGGTGGTCCTCGGGATGGGCGCCTTGGTGCCAACGGTGAGGCAACCAGGAACATGCGGACGAAAGCGCAAGACAAAGGCAAGGCGCGACCCGGGCAGCAGCACCGGGTGAAGGACTCGAGCGGCCAGAAGCACAACGGCGGCGCTCGCGCCGAGTCCAGCCAGCGCACCCAGCAGGGCCGCGCTCGCGGCGCTCGCGGCATCTCCATCGCGCGCATGTACACGCGTCCGGGCATCGATCCGCTCGAGGACGGCGCGCCGGGCTTCCCGACCCCGACCGGCCAGCCGACGCAGCTCGTCTACGAGCGCCGCTCGAGCGTCATCACGAACCCGGACGGCTCGATCGTCTTCAAGATGGAGGGCGCGGAGATCCCGTCGACGTGGAGCCAGCTCGCGACGGACATCGTCATCTCCAAGTACTTCCGCAAGGCCGGCCTCTACGGCGATCCGAAGCAGGGCGAGAAGAGCGTCCGTCAGGTCGTCTACCGCATCGCGCACACGATCCGCGAAGCGGGCGAGCAGCTCGGCGGCTACTTCGCGACGAAGGCGGACGCGGACGCGTTCGAGGCGGAGCTTTCCTTCCTCATGATCCACCAGGTCGGCGCGTTCAACTCGCCGGTCTGGTTCAACTGCGGGCTCTGGGCGCAGTACGGCATCACGGGCTCGGGCGGCAACTGGGCCTGGGACTGGAACGCGCGCGACGACGCGAAGGGCGGCCCCACGCCCGTCATCGAGACGAAGAACGCGTACGAGCGCCCGCAGTGCTCGGCGTGCTTCATCCAGTCGGCGCATGACGACCTGATGGCCATCTACGAGCTCATCAAGTCGGAGGCGCGCCTCTTCAAGTACGGCTCGGGCACCGGATCGAACTTCAGCGCGATCCGTGGTCGCCAGGAGAAGCTCTCCGGCGGCGGTACGTCGAGCGGCCTCATGAGCTTCCTCGAGGTCTTCGATCGCGCCGCCGGCGCGACGAAGTCGGGCGGCACCACGCGGCGCGCCGCGAAGATGGTCTGCCTCGACATGGACCATCCGGAGATCGTCGACTTCATCAACTGGAAGGTCCGCGAGGAGAAGAAGGCGCAGGCCCTCATCGCCGCCGGCTACTCGAGCGACTTCAACGGCGAGGCGTACCACACGGTCAGCGGTCAGAACTCGAACAACTCGGTGCGCGTGACCGACGAGTTCATGAAGGCCGTCGAGGCCGGCGGGAAGTGGCAGACGATCATGCGCACGACCGGCGAGGTCTGCGACACGTACGACGCGAAGGATCTCTGGCGTCAGATCGCCGAGGCCGCGTGGGCGTGCGCCGATCCCGGCGTGCAGTACGACACGACGATCAACCGGTGGCACACCTGCCCGAACTCCGGGAAGATCAACGCGTCGAACCCGTGCTCCGAGTACATGTTCCTCGACGACACGGCGTGCAACCTCGCGTCGATCAACCTGACGAAGTTCCTCCGCGAGGACGAGAACGGGAACCAGACCTTCGACATCGAGGGCTTCCGCCACGCCTGCCGGATCTTCTTCATCGCGCAGGAGATCCTCGTCGACCTCTCGAGCTACCCGACGAAGGAGATCGCGCGGAACAGCCACGACTTCCGCCCGCTCGGCCTCGGCTACGCGAACCTCGGCTCGCTCTTGATGCAGATGGGCGTGCCGTACGACTCGGACGAGGGGCGCGCGATCGCCGCGGCGCTCACCGCGATCATGTGCGGGAAGGCGTACGCGACGAGCGCCGAGATGGCGTCGTCGAAGGGCGCCTTCAAGGCCTTCGCGAAGAACCGTGAGCCGATGCTCCGCGTGATGCGGATGCACCGCGACGCGGCCTACCAGATCAACCGCGACAAGTGCCCGGCCGATCTCTACAAGGCCGCGTGCGAGGACTGGGACCGCGCCGTCCAGCTCGGCGAGCAGCACGGCTACCGCAACGCGCAGGCGACGGTGCTCGCCCCGACGGGCACGATCGGCCTGCTCATGGATTGCGACACGACCGGCGTCGAGCCCGACTTCGCGCTCGTGAAGTACAAGAAGCTCGCCGGCGGCGGCTACTTCAAGATCGTCAACCAGTCGGTCCCGTCGGCGCTCAAGCGGCTCGGCTACAGCGCGACGGAGATCCAGGAGATCGTCGCGTACGTCACGGGCACGAACACGCTGCTCGCGGCGCCGCACGTCAACCGCAAGACGCTCAAGGAGCGCGGCCTCACGGACGCGGAGCTCGCGAAGGCCGAGGCGGCCCTCCACGGCGTCTTCGAGCTCGATCAGGCCTTCGCGCCGTGGGTCCTCGGCGAGGAGACCTACGAGCGCCTCGGCATCACGAAGGAGGCGCGCTCGACGCGCGGCTTCTCGTTCCTCCAGTTCCTCGGCTTCAAGAAGGAGGAGATCGAGGAGGCGCAGGACCACATCATCGGCCGGATGACGATCGAAGGCGCGCCGTACCTCAAGCCCTCGCACTATCCGGTGTTCGACTGCGCGAACCGCTGCGGGAAGACCGGCCAGCGCTTCCTCGCGCCGATGGCCCACATCAAGATGATGGCGGCCGTCCAGCCGTTCCTCTCGGGCGCGATCTCGAAGACGGTCAACCTGCCGAACGACGCGACCGTCGAGGACGTGCAGGCGATCTACGAGGAAGGCTGGCGCCTCGGCCTCAAGGCCGTCGCGCTCTACCGCGACGGCTGCAAGGCCTCGCAGCCGCTCTCGACGTCGTCGAAGGACAAGGACAAGGACGCCGAGAAGGCGGAGGCCAAGACCGCGCAGGAGCCGAAGGCGATCGCCGACGACAAGCAGCTCCCGCCGCTCGCGCCCATCCCGAAGACGAGCGCGCCGCAAGACCCGACGCAGCTCACCCTGGGGATCGGGCCGTACGCGACGGGCGGCTCGCGGCCGAAGGGCCTGCGCGTGCGCCTGCCGAAGAAGCGTGTCGGCTTCACGCAGGAGGCGCGCGTCGGCGGCCACAAGATCTTCCTCCGCACCGGCCAGTACGAGGACGGCACGCTGGGCGAGATCTTCATCGACATGCACAAGGAGGGCGCCGCCTTCCGCTCGATGATGAACTGCTTCGCGATGGCCGTGTCGATCGGCCTCCAGTACGGCGTGCCGCTCCAGACCTACGTCGATCAGTTCACGTTCACGCGCTTCGAGCCGCAGGGCATCGTCGAGGGCCACCCGTACGTGAAGATGGCGACGTCGATCGTCGACTACCTCTTCCGCGTCCTCGCCGTCGAGTACCTGGGCCGCTACGACCTCGCGCACATCAAGCCCGAGGGTGAAGGCGCGATCCCGCACGTCGGCTTCGTCGGCGGCGGGCGCAGGGAGGACCGCGCGAGCGACAGCGAGCTGCCGAACTCGCTCGCGTACACGAAGGAGGCCGTCGCCCGCTCGGCCGCCGAGGCGGAGCCGCTCGAGCACATGCCGACGGTCCACTCCTCGAGCACGTCGCACGAGGCGCCGGCCGCGAACCCGCTCGACGCCCAGCTCGATGCGATGATGGGTGACGCGCCCGTCTGCGACGTCTGCGGGCACATCACCGTGCGCAACGGCGCCTGCTACAAGTGCCTCAACTGCGGCAACTCGATGGGCTGCTCCTGATCCGTCGAGCGTGACGAGGCGGCGACCGCGCCGACGGAGCGGTCGCCGCCGTGCGCCGTGAGCGCGAGATCCGACCGTCGGTCACGCTTCCTTATCTCGTCAGTCTCCTGGGCCGCGGCTACCGCCGTGCAGGCCGCCGAGGGGCGTCCTCGCACGCGCGGTCCCGCGGCCCCGGAGCATGAAGATCCTTGCGGACTCCCCGACCCGGCCGAGGTGGCGACCGGAGCTGAAATGGGCGAACCGAAGATCATCACCGTTCCGTCGACGGACGACGGGCGCGTCGCGTCGCGACGGCACCGTCCTCTGTCGGAGACGAGCTCGCTCGACGTCGCGAGCACGCATCCGTCCTCGCACCGAATGACCGGCGAGCTCCGCGCGTCGCTCTGGAAGATCGTCCACGCATTCCTCTTCGCCCCGCACGCGCACGAGACGCGCGCGGTGACCGAGCGGCCCGCGGTCCAGAAGCTCTGGCGCTCCCCTCCCCTGTCGGGCAATCCCGCGCGCATGCCGGAGGACGTCGCCGAGCTGCTCGAGAGCTGGTTTTCCCTCGTCGAGCCGAGCGACGTGCTCGAGTTCGTCGAGAGCGCGCACGACAGCCTCGATGCGCCGCTCCGAGCGAGCTTCGCCGAAGCGTGCAACGCCGAGCTCGCACGCGCAGGCTTCGGGCATCGGCTCGAGACGACGGCGGGCGCCGCGATCGCTCCCGGCGCCTGCTTCGAGGTCTGGGCGACCTGATCGCTCGGGCCCCCCGTCGTCGGTCAATCGTCCGACGATCCGCTCGGCGTCGCGAGCAAGACGTGCTCCTTCGTCTGCGGCATCCGCGAGCCCGTGGTCTGGCCGTTCGTCGAAGCGGCGAGCAGGACGTGCTCGCGCGTCTGCGGCATCACGCTCTCGTCGGATCCCGGCTCGCTCGCGGCCGCGACCAGGACGTGCTCGCGAGTCTGGGGCACCGGCGGGTCGTCGTCGCCCGCGGTGATCACGTCTCCGCGCGTGAGGGCCTGCGCGGTCGTGTCGAAGGCCTCGCCGTCCGTGCCGTCCTCGAGTGCACATCCGGTCGCGCCGAGCCCGAAGGTGGAGACGAGGATGAGGGCGAGAATGGACGTGATGCGCTTCATGGTTCCGTATGTCCTTTGCTGGTGAGGGTCGAACGTCGCGGCCCCGTGGCCGCCGACCCTCGGACCTCAGCACGCGCCAGGCCAAGTCCGCGGTGCAACGATTCCGCGCACTTGCGATGCGAGGCGTCGCGAAATCCCGTCATTCACGAAGATTCGTGAGGACGTCGCCGCGAGAACTCGCGACGAACCATCGATCGGTTCGCCGATAGACGGCCGCCATGGCATTTCGGACTCGTCGGGACGAGGAGGGCGGGCGTGCACTGGACGTTCGCGCTGGTCGTCTGCGCGCAGTGCGGGCGGTCGGACACGTTCACGCTGAACGGCCCGGAGATCGGCCAGAGGATCCCCGGCGCCTACTTCGCTTCGTGCGCCCTCGGCGCCTGATGCGCCTCACCGCGCCTCTCACCCTCGAGGCATTCGTCGAGAAACCTTCATCGGCTTCTTCACGCGGCCTTCCTTCGAGGGCTTCTTCGCGGAAGGCTTCTTCGCCGAGGCCTTCTTCGCCGGCTTCTTCGCGGATGCGTCCTTCGAGGCAGCCTTCTTCGGCGGCTTCTTCTTCGAAGGACACGCAGCTCCGGGACCGCCGTCTCGTCCTTCTCCGACGCTCGACCGCCGTACGGATCGCGGGATGCTCCTTCCCCCTCGGGTAGTCCTTCTTCGGGTCGTGCATCAGCGCGAACGCCTCGTCGACCCGGCGCCTGAGCCCCTCCACCTCGGCCATGCGCCAACGTTACACGGGTCTTCTTCGTTCGACGCGCGTGGGTCGACGGCGACCCGTTTGGAGGCTCCTTTCCCGCGACTCTTGCGGGGCTTGGCTCGAGCCACCCAAACTGGGGACTTTCGCGGAACGCTCGGCGCGGACGGCAAGCGTCAGAATCGTCTCAGCGACGTCGTCGGGAACGGACGCCAGAACGGCGTCGCGACCTCCGTCGCGTTCGGCTCGACGACGAACCACGGCGACGCGTCGGCGCCGGGCCGGAGGACGTGGAAGCTCTGCGCGGGCATGAATCCCTGACCGAGGAGCAGCGCGAGGCGCCCGCCGGCGTCCTTCGCGACGTCGAGGACGAGCACGGCATGTCCGAAGGGCGAGCCGCTCATGACGAAGAAGTCGCCGCCTCGCACGTCGCGCAGGTCCACCTTCTTCGCGTCGCGCTCGAGCGACGCCGTCCCCGCCCACGCGAACACCTCGTCGAGCCAAGCGCGGAACAGCGCGTGGTCGTCCTTCTTCGGCGCCGCGACGCGACGCAGGACGAGGTTCTTCCCGTCGAGGACGGTGCGCTCGCCCTGCACGTAGCCGCGATACGAGAGCGCCTGCCCCGACACGGCGCGGTACGAGAGATCGCGGTCGCCGCGACCGTAGCGCCACTCGGCGTGCATGCGGATGACCGAGTCGGCGCACTGCTGGAGGTCCTTCGTTCCGACGTCGATGTCGACCACCGCGGCGATGTTCGCGTGCCGGCCCTGGTCGTAGAGCGGCGCGCCGCGATGGTCGACGACGAGCGCCCCCTCGGGCTTCAGCGGGAGCGACCGGAGGAACTCCGCGAAGCTGCCGGGCTCCGTCTTCACGCGCACGAAGCCCGGAGGGGGATCGCGGAAGCGCGCGTCGAGGCGATCGTTCGGGCCCGCGGTCGGCGCCCACGGGTAAACGGCCGCGACCGGCGGGAGCGGCTCGGGCTCGGCCGCCGCCTCGGGCGCCGGCGTCTCGGGAACAGGCGCGGCCGAAGGAACCGGAGCCGCGCTCGATGGCACCGAGGGCGTCGCCGCCGGCGCGGAGCTCCCGGAGAAGCGCGCCTCGCCTCGGTTCTCCGGGCTGTTGCACGCCGGCAGGCTCGCGATCGAGGCGAGCGCGACCGAGCAGACGACGTTCCTCCAACCGCGGGTGCTCATGCCTCCATCATCGCCCGGCGGCGCCGATCCGTGACGCCCGATCAGCGGCCCTCCGCGTCCGCCTCGATCTTCGCGTCGCCGCGGTCCGCCGAGGCGGCCGCCGCGCGGAGGGCGGGCTTGCCCTCGGTCAGGTTGTCGAACCGACGCGTGGTCGGGTACGCGAAGGCGACGTTCGGCATCGCGGCGAACTTGTCGAGCACCTGCTCCCAGATCTGGGCGGCCGAGCTCCGCCGCGTCCGCGGCTTGCAGAGGTATCGCATCGTCAGGCGGACGCCGTTCTCCACGATGCTGGTCCACACGGCCGGCGTCGCCGTCGGGACCTTGATGTTGAGCACGTGCGAGGCCTCCTCGACGCGCTTTCGCACCTGCGCGTCGGTCTTCTCGGCGTGCTCGTCGAGGATCTGCTGCAGCGCCGCCTTCGCCGCGCGCCAGTCGCTCTCGAACGTGATGGTGAGCTCGAGCTCGTTCCAGATGTACCCGAACGCCTCGTCGTAGTTCGCCACCGTGTTCTTGAAGACGAGCCCGTTCGGCACGTGCAGGACGCGCCCCGTCCCCTGATCGGCATTCACCCAGTTGCCGATCTCGAGCATGACGAAGCGGAACGGCCGGATGTCGACCACGTCACCGGCGTGCGGCCCGATCTGGATCCGGTCGCCGATGCGGAACGGCCGGCGGATGATGATGAAGAGCCAGCCGGCGAGGTTCGTGAGCGGATCCTGCAGCGCGATCGCCACGCCCGCCGAGAGGAGGCCGAGGTACGTCGCGATGCCCGTCACGCCCTGGACCCAGATGCGCGTGAGGAGGACGAGCGCGGTGGCGCCCAGGACGTACGCCATCACGCGCGACATCTGGAAACGCGAGGCAGGCTCGTCGACGGCACGCGCGATCAGCCGGCGTCCGAGACGACCGATGACGATCCACGCGACCAAGATCGCGACCGTCCCGACGATCCGAAAGAGCGCGTCCTCCGGGATCGAGAGCGCCTCGCTGATACGGGCGGCAAAGTTCATCGAGCCGGCCTAGGGTACCCGAAGCGCGGCCGCTCGCCTCGCCCACGCACGCCCGGCGCCGAGGCCTGCGCTATGCTCGGAGTGGACGCCCGAGTGACGATGAAGCCCCCTCGCTCGCTCCGCGTTCTCGTCCGCCGCGCGATCGTCGTTCGCCCGATGCTCCCGAGGGGGCTTCCTGCCCTCGCGGGCGCCGCGCTCGCGGCCGTGTTGCTCCTGTCGGCGGCGCCCGCGCCGGCGTCGACGGCCCTCGAGCTCGTCCGGATCGCACGCGGCCACGAAGAGGCGCGTCAGGAAGATCTCGCGCTGCGTCGCTACAACGAGGCGCTCTCCCTCGATCCGACGTGTGCGGAGGCCTACCTCGGCCTCGGCAGCCTACGCGCGCGACGCGGCGACCTGCGCGAGGCGGAGCGCGTCTACACCGTCGCGCTCGAGCACCTGCCGCAGCTCCGCGCCGCGCGGCTCGCGCGCGCGTACGTCCGGCGCGCGCTCGGCTTCCGCGCCCAGGCGGTGCAGGACCTGCTCGCCGGGATGGAAGACGACGTACCCACGCTCCGTATCCTCGCGTCGTGGCACGCCGAAGACGGCCAGACGCCCGCGCAGCTCGCGGTCTGGCGGAAGATCCTCGCGCGCGCGGAGGCGACCGGCGACGCGAGCCTGCTCGTCGAGGCCCGCCGGATGGTGCGCGCGCTCGTCATCCTCGTCGGTCCGGCCGATCCCGCCGCCTCGCCGCCGGACGGGAACGGGCGCGACGACGGCGTGCGGCGCACCCTGAGCGTGCTCGCGCGGCGCGGCCGCTGACGGCGCCCCCAGCGCTTCGCGGCTAGCTGCAGAACACCGCGTGCAGCGCGCGCTGCGCGTCGTCGAGCTTGGCCGGATCGATCGTCGCCGAGATGCGAAGCGGCCCGGCCGAGAGCGCCGCGGGCGACGTGACGCCGACGCCCTGGAGCGTCGAGAGCACGCGCGCGAGCGCGCCGCTCGCGCCGGTCAGGCCGTAGCCGACGACGCTCACGACCGCGAACGGACCCGTGAACTGGACGGAGCCCTGTGTCTTGCGATCGATCTCGCGGGCGCAGCGCGAGAAATCGGGGACGTTGAGCAGCGGCAGGTGCACGAACGCGTCGTCGCCCGCGCAGACCACGTCGCCGACCCCGAGCTCGAGCTCGGCCGCCGCGTCGAGGAACGGCGCGAGATTGCCCGTCGCGGCGCGCGCGAGCATCACGTTCGACGCGCCCACGATCGCGCGCACGTTGCGGCCCTCGTCGCTCGTCCGCGGAATCTCCATGTCGTCGAAATCGCGCGCCACCGTCTCGCGGAACGGGCCGCCGATCGGATCCGAGGTCCGCCGCGCCACGATCGCGACCTTGTTGCGCCGCGCCCACTCGACCGCCTGCGCGTTCACGACCTTCGCGCCCGCCTCCGCCATCTCGGCGAGCATGGCGAGGTCGATCTCCGGGAGGTGCTTCGGCTCCGGGACGACGCGCGGATCGGCGGAGTAGACGCCGTCGACGTCGCTGTAGATCTCGCATCGCTCCGCGCCGAGCGCCGCGGCCAGCGCGACGGCCGTCGTGTCGGAGCCGCCACGGCCGAGCGTGGTGATCTCGCGCTTGTAGCTCATGCCCTGGTAGCCGGCGACGATGACGATCTTGCCTCGCGCGAGCTCGTCCTCGATGCGGTGGGGGCGCACCTCGATGATCCGCGCGTCGAAGTGCCGATCGTTCGTGAGGATGCCGGACTGGCTGCCCGTGAAGCTGATCGCGTCGAAGCCACGCGCGTGGATCGCGATCGACAGGAGGGCCATGGTCACGCGCTCTCCGGTCGACACGAGCATGTCGAGCTCGCGGCGCGGTGGCTCCGCGGGAGGGCTCACGGTCGCCGCGGATCGGCGTGCGAGCGAGATCAGCTCGTCGGTGGTCTTCCCCATCGCGCTCACCACGACGACGACGTCGTGTCCCGCGCGCTTGGTGGCCACCACGCGATCGGCGACCTGGGCGATCTTCTGGACGTCGGCGACGGACGAGCCCCCGTACTTCTGGACGATGACGGCCATGTGTCGGGGACTAGTCGTACGCGATCACGCCGACGGCCGGTAGGCCTCGACGCCGAAATTGCCGCCGACGAACAGGCAGCCTCGCGACGCGTCCCAGCGGAGGAAGTTCACGGTGCAGGGCTCGCCGTCGTCCTCGCCGTTCGCCTGGCGAGGATCGACCTCGGCGATGATGCGCGCCTCGCCGTCGGGCTTGATCCGCACGATGAGCGCGCGGGACCGATCCGGCACGGCGAGCGCAATGACCACGCTGTCACCCGGGACGAACGTGGCCGCCATCACCCGGCCCGTCTCGTCGAGGCGCTTCCACGTGGCGTCACGCGGCGCCTGGCGACCGTCGTCGCTCGTCGGCACCGCCAAGAGGCCGCTGTCGTCCGCGTCGTCCGAGGCGCAGGGCACGTCGGTCACGCGCGTCCAGGCGCGGTCGTCCCACCGGAGATCGTCGTAGGTGGCGAGCGCCATCCCGTCGAAGAGCTCGTCGTCCGACACGTCCCCGTCTTCGTCGGCGTCGAGCGCCGGCAGGTCCTCCTCCCGGAGCTCCTCGTCGGCGTCGAGCGGGCCCTCCTCTCCGCCGTCGGCGACGTAGTCCTCCTCGTCGGAGACGAGATCGTCGAAGCTCGCGCGCGTGTCGGCTTCGTCGTCCACGAGCACCTTGCCCCCGTGGACGCCGTCGTCCCGCTCGAACGCGAGGTCGATCGGCCCGACGTCGAGGGACGTCGCGCTCTCCGCGTCCACGAGCCATCCGGACTCCTTCCCGTCGACGGCGAGATCCTCGTACGGTGTGTTCTCGCCCGTCGCGTCGTCGAAGGGATCGCCTTCGTCGGCGAGGGTGTCGAGCGGCTCGTGGGCCGCGTCCACATCCGAGGCGTCCTCTTCACCGTCGAGCGCAGGCAAATCGAGATCGAGCTCGTCGGGCACGGAGGGGGACGAGGGCATGTAGCGGAAAGTACCAAACCGCCACGCCTCCTCAAGAGAACGACCGCTCGGGCTCGTCGCGAACGCCGGCGCCCGGGCTACGGAAGAGGTCTCGAGACATCGATCCGAGGACTGCCGTTCGCGGCCGCGTGCCGTCCCGGCGCGGCTTCGATGTGTGCAGGCGGACGCCGGGGCGTGGCCTCTGCGAGACTCCTCGGGCGAACGCCGCTGCCGTCGCCCCTCGCAAAACCCGGGAGAGGACGTGGGTGGATCGGGGAGCGCGACGAGGCACGCAGGCTGCATCGAGCACGAGCGATGTCTCGGCGGACGCACCTCGTCTTGCGGCTCTCGGGCTTGCTCGTGCTGCTCGCCGTGGCGTCGTGGCCGCGATCGCGGGCGGAGCACCATGATCGCGCAGTCGCACGCGTGGCATCGAAGGCACACTTCCCCGAGACCACGTCCGCCCGACTCGACGCCGACCAGATGCCTCGTCCGCGCGCTCCGAGGGCCCAGGTCGCAGAAGGCGATCGCGGCGAGAGCCGATCGCTCAACTACTGAATTTCAGCCAAGTTTTTCTTCCATTCCCACCACCTCCGAACGACGGGCGGAAGGGGGTGGACGCCTTCGCGGGAGTGTACCTACCCTCCGTCGTCTCCCGCGATGCGGCTGCTCGTTCTGTCCCGAAACGCGAGTCTGTATTCGACGAGCCGGCTCGTCCTGGCTGCGCGTGCGCGCGGCCACGAGGTCACCGTCGCCGACCCGCTCCAGTTCCAGATCGTGATCTCCCGCGGGCGGCCGGCGATGTTCCTCGGTGATCGGCTGTTGCCGCCGGTCGACCTCGTGCTCCCGCGCATCGGCGCGTCCATCACGAACTACGGACTGGCTGTCGTCCGCCAGTTCGACATGATGGGCATCCCCGTCCTCAACAACGCCATCGCGATCGCCCGCTCGCGCGACAAGCTCCGCGCGATGCAGCTCTTGACGAAGAAGGACATCGACGTCCCGAAGACGGTCTGCGCCCGGACCCCCGACTCGGTCGACGCGGCGCTCGAGTTCATCGGCGGCACGCCCGCGATCGTGAAGCTCCACCAGGGCACGCAGGGGATCGGGACGATGATCGCCGACACCCCGCAGGCCGTGACGTCGCTGCTCGAGACGCTCTGGGCGATGGGCCAGGACATCATCCTCCAGGAGTACGTCGCCGAGTCGAAGGGCAGAGACTACCGCGCCATCGTCGTCGGCGGCCGGGTCGTCGCGGCGATGCGAAGGCAGGCGAAGAAGGGAGAGTTCCGCTCCAACCTCCACCGCGGCGGCCTCGGCGTGCGCGTCGAGCTGCCGAAGCGGTACCGCCAGGCCGCCATCGCCGCGGCGAAGGTCATGGGCCTCGAGGTCGCCGGCGTCGACATGCTCCAAGGACGGGACGGGCCGAAGATCCTCGAGATCAACAGCTCGCCCGGGCTCGAAGGCATCGAGCGCACGAGCGGCGTCGACGTCGCCGGTGCCATCATCGCCCATGCCGAGAAGTTCCTCGCGAAGCGCAAGAAGCGGCGCGCCCACCGCGACCCGGTGATGGAGGCCGAGCAGCGGACCTCGCGCTTGCGCAACACGAACGAATACCTCGAGCTCGGGCGCAACGGCTCGCAGGTCCGCCGCGCGCGCGCCGGGGGCTGAGCAATGCTCCGCGTCGAGCAGCACGCCGCATCGGGGGCGACGTCGGCGACGGACGGCTCGATCGTCGTCTGGACGATCGATCGGCCGGCGGCGAAGAACGCGCTCGACTACGCGACCATCGACGCGCTCCTCCGCGCCATGCGCGAGGCCGCGGACGATCGCTCGGTCCGCGCCGCGGTCCTCACCGGCGCGGGCGACGTGTTCGTCTCCGGCGGCGACCTCCGGGAGCTGCGCGGCCGCGACTCGCCGGCGGATGCGGAGCGCCTGAGCGACGCCGGGTACGAGCTCACGAGCGCCATCGCCGAGCTGCCCTTCCCCGTCATCGCCGCGCTCCCCGGCCCGGCGATCGGCGGCGGCGCCGAGCTCGCGCTCGCGTGCGACATGCGCATCGCCGACGCCCGCGCGCGCATCGCGTTCAAGCAGGTGCGCATGGGCGTGACGACCGCCTGGGGGACGGCCGCCCGTCTCGCGGCCGTCGTCGGCGCCGGAGCCGCCGCGCGCCTCCTCTTGACGGCCCAAGACATCGGCGCCGCCGAGGCGAAACGGCTCGGGCTGGTCGACGAGGTCACCGAGGACGGCCACGCGCGAGCGACCGCGCTCGCCTGGGCCGCCGACGTCGCCGCGGGCTCTCCGCGCGCGATCGCCGCGACGAAGCGCCTCCTGCGCGAGGCGCTCGCGTCGGCAGGCGCCGTCCGCGCGCTCGAGCGCAAGGCCTTCGTCGAGACGTGGAGCGGGCCGGATCACCGCGACGCGGTCGACGCCTACTTCGAGCGTCGTCCTCCGCGCTGGCAGCCGCGCTGAGCGCGCGGCCAGAGAGCGCGGCCCCTACGGCATGGGGCCGCGCGCTGCGCGGTACGCCGCCGCGCGTGGTGCCCGCGCCCTCTGTGGCGATCCGGTGCGAGCCCTTCGGCCGACACACCGGAGCTCGCAGCGATCGGACGACTTTCTTCGGCGATTCGACGTGGATCGAGCCTCGCATCCGGGACCGGCGGGACGATGCGGTCCAGGGCACCACGAGAGGCGAACGATCCTGCGACGCCGCAGCTCGTTCGCGAAGGCGACGTGCTCGGCGACAAGTACAGGATCGAACGCTGCCTCGGCGGCGGCGGGATGGCGTCCATCCATGCCGCTCGTCACCGCGTCTTGGATCAGCCCGTCGCGATCAAGATCCTCGCGCCGCGCGCACGCGAGCAGCCGGACGCGGTCTTGCGGTTCTTGCGCGAGGCGCGCGCCGTGACGCGGCTCAAGGGCGAGCACGTCGTCCGCGTCTTCGACGTCGGGACCACCGAGGACGGCGCGCCCTACCTCGTGATGGAGCTCCTCGAGGGCAAGGATCTCGGCGCGCTGCTCGAAGAAGGCTTCGAGCCGACGGTCGAGGAGGCCGTCGACTACACGCTCCAGACGTGCGAAGCGCTCGCCGAGGTCCACGGCCTCGGCATCGTCCATCGCGATCTCAAGCCGGCGAACCTGTTCGTCACGCGCGGCGCCGACGGCCGAACCTGCCTCAAGCTCATCGACTTCGGCATCTCGCGGATCGACCCGTCGCAATCGCCGCACGACACGCTCACGCTGACGCACCCGGAGATCGTCCTGGGCTCCCCCCAGTACATGGCGCCGGAGCAGATGGAGTCCGGGGCCTCCGCCGACTCCCGATCGGACATCTGGAGCGTCGGCGCGATCCTCTACGAGCTGCTCGTCGGGAGACCGCCGTTCGACGGCGAGTCGCTCTTCGACATCTACGCCGCCGCGGTGCGCGAGCCGCCCCCGCGCCCCTCCGGCTTCCGCGAGGGGATACCCGAGGGGCTCGACGACGTCGTGCTGCGGTGCCTTCGCGTGACGCCTGCGGAGCGATGGCCCGACGTCGCGGCGCTCGCGGCGGCGCTCGCGCCGTTCGGAGACGCGAACGCCGCCGCCCGCGCGGAGTCGATCGCGCGGGTGCTCGAGACGTCGCGTGCGCGCGGCGCGGTCGAGAGGGCGCGAGCGAGACCGGACGCGAGCGAGACGCCGTCGAGCGCGGTCGGGGAGCGCCGCGGCTCGCTCCACCGCCAGGCGATCCTCGTGTCGGCGATGGTCCTGCTCGTCGCCGCCGGCTTCGCGGCACGTCCGATCACGGAACGCCTCGAACGATTCCAGCTCCGGCCGCGCGGCGTATCGGCGCAGCCCGCGCCTCGCGCCGAGCCGACTCCGCATGCCGGCGCCCCCCTCGAGGAACGGAAATGATGCGAGCCAGCCCTCGCCTTCCCGCGCTCTTCGCGTTCGCGCTGCTCTCGATCGCGATGGTCGTGCTCCCCGGAACGGCGCTCGCCGACCCACCTCGCCCCGACGCGAATCCTGCGACCGCACAGGCCCTCTTCTACGAAGGGCGCGCGCTCGCACGAGAAGGACGCTACGCGCTCGCGTGCGCGAAGTTCGAGGAGAGCCTCCGTCTCGACTACGGGATCGGGACGGAGTTCAACCTCGCCGACTGCAACGAGAAGCTCGGAAAGCTCGCGACCGCATGGGCGGGCTTCCTCAAGGTCGCGGCAGCGTCGAGGGCGCGCGGGCAGGCCGAGCGCGAGAGAATCGCGCGCGAGCGGGCCAAGGCGCTCGAGGACCGCGTGCCCAAGTTGACGATCGAGGTCGCCGCGTCGGCGACCCCGAACCTCGAGGTGAAGCGCGACGGCTTCGTCGTCGGCTCGTCCTCGTGGGGCGCCCCGATGCCGGTCGACCCGGGGCCGCATCGGATCACCGCATCCGCGCCCGGGTACGTGACCTGGGAGGGAGTGGCGAACGCCGTCGAGGGCAAGGTGGTGCACGTCACGGTCCCGTGGCTCGCGCCGGCGCCGCCGCCGACCGCAACGCCGCCGCCGGCCTCGACCGCTCCCGTCGCGTCGCCCGCCGAAGCCGCGCACGCTGAAGGCGCGCTGCCCGTGCCGCCGCCGCCTCCGTTCCCGGCGCCGGTCATCGAGCGAACCTCGGGCCAGCGCGTGGCCGGCTGGATCCTCGCCGGCGCGGGCCTCGCGGGGATCGGCGTCGGCGCGGGGTTCGGCATCGACTCCCTCCGAAAGCGCGAGCACGCCGAGGATCACTGCGAGGGCCGCCTCTGCGACGACGAGGGGGTCGCGCTCCGGGACGCCGCGATCGCGAGCGGGAACGTGGCCACGGTCGCGACCGTCGTGGGCGGCGCGGCCGTCGTCGGGGGTCTCGTCCTCGTCCTCACCGCGCCGCGCTCCGCGCCGCCGCCGAGTCCGACAAGCGGATCGAGGCTCCGCGCCCATCCGCTGGTCGCCAAGAACGGCGGCGGCCTCACGCTCGAAGGTGTCTTGCCGTGACCCGTCGCTCTCTCTTCCAGTCGACGCCGGCGCGCGCTCTCTTCGCCGGCGTCGCCGTCGTGGCGTGCAACGCGATCCTCGACAACGAGCCCGGCGTGCGAAGGAACCCACCGCCGCCCGACGACGTCCGTTCCTCCGACGACAACGAGCCGCAGACGCATCGCCGTGATCCGGGCATCGACGGCGACGCCGGCGCGAACGACGACGCCGGCCGTCCGTCCCCGTGCGCCGAGAGCCAACGGATGTGCCACGGCTACTGCGTGGGGCTCGGCGATCCGCACTACGGCTGCGGCGACCCGAGCTGCGCGCCGTGCACGATCGCGCACGGCACGCCCGCGTGCGAGAACGGTGCGTGCATCATACAAACATGCGACCGTGGCTTCGCCGACTGCGACGGAGATCCCGCGAACGGCTGCGAGACCGACCTGTCGCGCGCCGCGAGCTGCGGAGCCTGCGGGGCCGTCTGCCCGCCGTCGAGGCCCGTATGCGCACCGGCCGGGGGCGGGTTCGGCTGCACGACGGGGTGCGGCCCCGACGCGCCCCTGCGCTGCGGGGACGAGTGCGTCGACCCGCTCACGAGCATCAATCACTGCGGAGACTGCGACGTCCGGTGTCCCGAGGTCGACAACGGGATCGTGGAGTGCGTCGGGGGTCGCTGCGAGCTCACGTGCAAGCCCGGCTATCGAGCATGCGGCTCGAGGTGCGTCGTGACGACGGATCCGTCGGCGTGCGGGCCCGGGTGTACGGTCTGTCCCGTCCCTCCGAATGCGACGGCGGCTTGCCAAGCCGACCGGTGCGCGTTCTTGTGCGACGTCGGCTTCGGCAACTGCAACCAGGACCCGGACGACGGCTGCGAGACGCGCTTCGCCGACGATCCGGAGAACTGCGGCGGATGCGGGAAGTCCTGCAACGGCGGCGTCTGTGTGGACGGCGAGTGCGTCGCCGCGGCAGCGGAGGTCGGGCCCTGACGAGGGGCCCGCCGCGAAGTCACCGGCGACGCCGCTCGAGCGGACGGGAGCCCCGCTTCACGTCGAACCACGACGTGCGCAGCCGACGAGGGAGCGCCGAGGCGTAGAGGCAGTCGCGGAGGTTGTTGAGCTCGCTCGTGACGGTCCCGTGCGTGAGCCGGGTCCGGATGCTCACCGCCTCGGCGAGCGTCAGCTCCTCGCGCGAGAGCGTGCCCTCGACCTCCTCGCGCGCGCATCGGACGCCGGCCTGCTCGAGCTCCGCGAAGAGGCGGCGCGTGTTCGTCTCGGTCGTCCCCGCGGTGAAATAGCTGATCAGCTTGTGACGCTTGCTCATCGACTTGCCGCGTCCGGCGATCACCCAGTCGCGGAAGACGTCCGTCTCCGCATAGAGCGCGTCGAACAGCCAGACCTCGTGGACGTTCACGCCTCCGTGACGGATCGCGCATGCGGCCGCGTGATAGCCGCCCGAATGCGCCGAGACGCAGATGCGGCCGAGGCGCGGGTCACGACCGACGCCCGCGTTGCCGAGCGCCGCGCGCGCCTCCCGCTGCTGGAGCGTCCGAAGGACGTCGTCGATCATGCGCGCGAAGCCGCCGGGCGACTCGAGCTTCCCCGCCGCGGAGTCGGCGGCGAGCACCGCGAGCTCCGGCACCACGAGGATCGCGTTCTGCTTGCTGTCGTAGAGCTGCTCGCGGAGCTGGTGCTTCACCGTCGCGCGCTCCACCGTCGTCCGGTGACCGTGGAAGTGGACGACGAAGTTGATCGCGCCACCCGGCCCGGGCCGATGGTGGTGCGGCACGAACACGAGCACCGTCGGATCGCGATACCAAGACCCCGGCGCCGGGAACGGCGCGTGCTCGAGCTCGAGGATCAGCGTGGTCCCGCGCTCGTCGCGCGTCGTCCGAACGACGCGCGACGTGACCTTCGAACGAGGCGCCGCGACCGGCGTCGTCGCGGTCCGCGGCGCGTTGCTCGCCTCCGACTCCGGAGGCGTCGTGGCCGTCGCATCTGCTCGCGCCGTCCGAGCCAGCACGGACATCCCGAGCGACGCGGTGAACGTGAGGAGGGCTCGTCGAGAGAGGAGGTGGTGCGACATGCTGAAACCTCCTACCGACCCTCCACGAATCGGCGCCCTTGGGCCAAGTTCCGTGGTGTCGCGCGCCCTCGCTTCGATGAGCGCTCATCGAAGCGGCCGTCCGCACGCGGCCTTTCGACGGGCTTCCGCGCCGGCGCGCAAGGCTTCAGCGGCTGGAAGGCGGCGGCGGCGAGCCTGCGGACACCGGCTGCGGGAGCTCGGCACCGCACGCTGGGCAGGTCCACGACGTCGCGTGGTGGACGAGCACGCTCGTCGTGATGGCGAGCAGCAGCCACGCGAGGACGAGGAACAGCCCCCAACCCGTTCCGGCCGCAGCGCCCATCCCGAAGAGGAGGCTGAGCGCCCAGAACGTCACGATGAGCGCCCAATGGCCGTGGCTCGGTGGCGTGGGCACGACGTCGTGGGCGCAGACGAGGCAGTGGGCCATGGGAGGCTCCTGGTCGAGCTCGGACGCTCTCCGCTCGCAACGAGCGAAATGCACGCAGCGCGCCCCGAGCACGACCGCGCGGAGCTCATCCACCCGCGCGACGCTGCTGCGCTCGTGCTCGCGAGCGGACGATGGGAAGCCGCGGCGGCCGTTCGCGATCTCGCCCGAGCGCGAGCCCGCGCGTATGCTCGTACCTCGAGGGAGGGGGCCGTGCCGAAGAAGCTTCCGGAGGTCGATCTCGGCACCTTGACGAAGATCGCGCCGAGCGACCTCCGCCTGCTGTGGGTGAACGACTGGTACGACGGTCCGCTCGAAGCCGTCGTCGAGCACGACGGAAAGCCGTGCCTGATGGTGCTCTGGAGCGAGAGCGACGACGAGACCGACCACCCATACCGCTGGGTCCTCGTGGAGCTCTCGGCCGAGCAGCGTGCCGACGAGGAGCGCTGGCACGCGCTCTTCGCCGAGCACGTGGGCGACCACTGGTGCTTCCACGGCGCGCTGGTCGAGCACCCGCCGCCGCGGCCCGACGCCGATCCCGACGCCTTCTTCATCCCCTACCGGCAGCGGCCGCCGCTCGACCTGACGCAGAACCGCGTCGTCGGGTGGACCGACGAGATGCCCTCGCGCTGAGCGATCACTCCGTCACGCGGAAGAAGGTCCGGAGCGACGTCGCTCCGCCCGGCGCGCCTCGATCGTCGCGCCGCCGACGTGTCGCCGGATCGGGACTGCACGCGTCGTCGACGCCCTGCCCCTCGCTCGTCGACAGCTCGAGCACGTGGTCACCGGACAGCAGCTTCGGCACCCCGAGGAGCGCGAGGCGGCGGAGCGGGACCTCGTCGCCGTCCGTGTGCACCCGGAAGCGCAGTACGCTGTTAGCGACGTCGGCGACGGCGAGCGTCGCGAGCGCCCGGCGCGTGCTCCGCCACGCGAAGCCGTCGCGGGCGCCCCCGATCTCGCCGTCAGGCTCGGGCCACACGACGTCGGGTCCCGCCTCGACCCGGAGGAGCGGCGGAGCGCTCGAGAGCCCGAGCGCCCCGGACCACGCCTGCGCCCATCGATGGAAGCCGCCGCGTCCGTCCGAGCGCGGATGCGTCGCCGACACGACGACCCTCGAGGACCCGCCCGGCACGAGCGGAACGCGCGTGATCGCCTGCGGGGCGCTCGCCTCCTCGAGGACGAAGCCGCTCCCCGTCCCCGTCACGTCGACGAAGACCTCCGTCGTCCACGCCCAACCCTCGAGCGGTCCGTCCGCCGCCCCGAACACGAAGGGCCCCGCGGCCTCGATCGGAGCCGGGTCGACGATCCCGACGTCCGCGGTCTCGCCCGGACGCGCCGGGATCTCGCCCGCGCGTGCATGCGCGAAGGACGTGCGAGCCTCGTCGCTCGCGAGCACGTGGACGACGATGCGCTCGTCTTCGGAGACGGACCGCGCACGCCACGCATGCTGCACCTCGACGAGGATCGGATCGGCGCTCGCGCCTTCGCACGCCACGGTCGCGGAGCCCCCGCCGGACGGCGAAGCCGTGACGATGGTGACCGATCCGTCCGGCGGACACGCGTCTGCGCGGAGGGCGACGCGCACGCGCTGACTCGGAGGCGCCGGAGCCCGTCGCGCGGGCACCTCGATCCGAGGATCGGCGCGGCGGATGCCGAGGAACACCAGATGGCCGAGGTCGCCGCCGTCGACGGCGAGGTCGTAAGGCGCGGCGACGGCATCGATCGCGAACGCTCCCGCGTGGTCCGTGACGCCCTCGCGTCGCTCGCCGAGGGCATCGACGATCACGACCATGCGGCCTTCGACGGGCTCCTCGAGGTCCGTCGCGATCACGCCGGTCACGTCGACGATCGCCGGCCGCGCTTCGTCCGCGGGTGCGGGCGCGGCGGCGGGAGTCCGAGGCGCGCTCGCGGCGCGCGCGCTCGGTAGCCACCCGGTCGCGCGCTCGTCCGCGCAGCCAGAGAAGAGGATCCCTGCCGCGATCACGAAGCACCCGATGCTTCGCTCGACGGCACGACATGTCGATGATGACGCCCGACGGTGCATGCGCGCGCCGACATCAAGCAGCGTGCCGGAGGCGACCTCGAGTGATGTCGGTGGCTTGCAATGCGTGACCCCATGGCCGGGC
The DNA here is from genome assembly GCA_937949945.1 of uncultured Myxococcales bacterium. GTDB lineage: Bacteria > Myxococcota_A > Polyangia > Polyangiales > Polyangiaceae > Labilithrix. The sequence continues at coordinate 4,276 of CALFEQ010000195.1, read as the reverse complement.
CACCTCGGCGGTGGCCTGGGCCAGGCGGAGCTCCCTCACCGCCGCCAAGCCTGTTATTCGGCGTGGATGGCAACTCGTCGCCGCGATCTCGCCCGTTGCGTGAACGATCTCGTGAGAGCGGCGACGCCGGATGCCGAGCCACGACGACTGCAGCGCGCGGTGCAGGAGACGCTCGACGCGTTCGATCGTGCGCCGCGCGAGGCGCGTGACGGCGCCGTTCGTGCCATCGGCCGGGCTCTCGCGAAGAAGGACGGACACGGCGCGCACGTCCTGGCGCTCACGCTGGGCGCGCTCGTCGAAGGAGGAGCATCGCCGGAGACCGCATGGCCCGCGCTCGCCAGAGGTCTCCCTACGCTGCTCGACGGAGCCACCGCGTTCGTGGCCGCGGCGATCGCTGCAGCGAAGGACGACGTCGTCGAGAACGCGCTCGGGACGGCAGGCGCCGTCGTCGCCCTAGCGATGCCGCGCGAAGCCGCCGCCTTCGAAGCGCTCCCTTCGCGTTGCCTCGCGGCAGTGGCGTGCCTCACGCGCTCGAAGTCGCTGCGCGCGAAGGCTCGACGGGACGACGCGCTCCTCGCCTCGGCGTGGCCTCTGTCCGACGCGGTCGACGAGGTCGGCGCGCTCGTGCAGGCGATGCGTGTCCTCGACGACGCGCCCGTCCTCGTGCTCGCGCCCGACGCGGCCGCCGGCTGGCGCTTCGTCGCGGACGGGCTGGCCTCCAACCTGGACCTGTACGTCCTCCTCGCGGACGCCCTGTTCGCCGACGCGAAGAAGGCTCGCCTCCCCGGCAAGCGCATCGACCCGAAGGCGCTGGCGGTCCTTCGAGGCGAAACGTCGCCGAAGAAGCCTCCCCGCGTGACTTTCCCGTTCGAGCTCCTGCCTTGGACCGCAATGCGGCGCGACGGGAGCCTCCCCGAGACCGCGGGCTCGCTCTCGCTCGACGACGTGCCCGCGGACATCCCGGCGCTCGGGGCAGAGCGGGTCGTGCTGGTACGGGCGGCGGCCCTCGGGCCCGTGCTCGTCGAGCCGACGTTCGAGGCCCTCCGGCCGCGTCTACGACTCGTCGAGGTGCTCGCGCCGGGCGAGGTCCTGCGCGCGCTCGTGGCGCTGGCGGGGGCGATGCCGACCACTCCCTCGCACCCGGAGCCACCGCAGGCCATGCCCGGCAGGGCGACCGAGAGCGGGCCCCGGCGACGACGGAGGCCTCGCCCGGGCGACGAACAGGCGTAACATCGACGACGATGAGGCTCTTCGTCTCCGCCGCCGCCCTCGTATCCTCCGTCGCGCTCTCGTCCACGGTCCTCGCCGACGGGACGTGCACCACGATGCCGTCCACCGGGGCGCGCGTGACGTGGGGAGCCCCGAGCGCGTCGATGACGGAGCGTCCGGCGGAAGAGTCGCCGGTGGCGAAGGCCCGCGAGCTCCTCGCCCGGGCGCGGCTGCTCGACGAAGCGGCGACGGCCGACGAGAAGGCGGCGGCGGAGATCGCGACGCGACTGCCCGCGCTCCGCTCGAGCGCGAAGGCCGCGCGCGACCGCGCCGACCGCGCCGCCGGCGACGATCGAGAGGTGCTGGTCGCGCGCGCCGAAGACCTCGAGGCGGACCTCGCCGTGAGCGAAGCCGAGACGGCGGCGAAGCGGCGCTCGGCCGCCGAGAACCGGCGGATCGCGCGCGAGCTCCGCGCCCGCGCGGTGCGCATCGTGCGCGAGGCCCCGATCGACGCGCCCGTCGTCGCGAATGCATGCGACCCGCCGTATCGGTTCACGGCGAGCGGCCTCAAGGTGTATCGCGTCGAGTGCCTCGAGTAGCGCCGGCGGCGCTCAGAACTTCCACGGCTCGCGACGGTGCGCGTCGACGCGCGGCGCACGCGCTCGCATCGTCGTCGACGCGAAATGCGCGAGGAGCTTCGCCACGCGCGCGCGGTGAGGACGGAACGGCGCGAGCAGCTCGAGCATCACCTGATCGGCCTCCGCGCGATCGTCGAGCCCGAGATCGTGACGGCCGCCCAGCACGGCCGCGATCGTGAACGGCGCGTGGAAGTCACCGACGGGAACGGCGTCGGACCATGCGAGCGCGTCGCGCGCGACGGCGTTCGCGGTCCAGGGCCCGACGCCGCGCAGGCTCTGGAGCTTCTCGACGAAGACCTCCGGCGGCGACGCGCGGAGCCTCTCGATCGCGTCGCCCCGGACGGCGGCTTCGCGCAGCGTCTGCGCTCGCCTCGACCCGATGCCGATCGCGTGCATCCGCCACGTCGGCACGCGCCGAACCGCCGGCGGCGTCGGAGCGGCGACGAGATCGGTGCCCGGCACGGCGTCACCGGCGATCCGCCAGAGCCGACGGACGGCGGCGCGCGCCTCGATCCCGGTGACGAGCTGCTCGACGATCGCGACCGTGAGGCTCTCGAAGACCGTGGGCGTGGCCGGCAGGCGCGGATCGATGCGCGCCGCGAGCGGTCCGAGCAGCGCGTGACCTCGCACCATCGAAAAGAACTCGGTCGGATCGTCGTCGACCGCGGTGAGCCCGCGTGCAGCGTCGATGGCGCGCTCGGCGTCCTCGCTCGAGCACGCGCCGTGGGCCAGCACCTCGACGCGCACGCGGGTGCCCGTCCACCCGAGCGCGATCACGATGGCGTCTTCCCCGCCCCGAAGCGCGACCGCACGCATGCGGAGCCGCGCGCGAGGATCGTAACCGGGACCGCGCGGCGTCAGCTCCGCGGATGCGATCGCTCGCAACCCCGAGCCGGCGCGGATCGCCCGAGCGCGATGCAGCGGCGCACGATCGGGACGCACCGGGTGCTCCGCTCAGAACCGGCCCGCGCACGCGAGGCCCGGACCCGACGGCGCGCACGCGAACCGCACGGCTCCTCTGCCAGCGCTCGGCTCCTGCCGCGACGGCGCGGACAGCGCGAGCACGAGCCCGCCGGTGCCGAGGACGGCGCCGCCGGCGAGCGTGACGATGGAGACCGTGAGCCACGTCCGCGCCGAGCTCACTTGTGCATCGCACGACGCGGGCTGCTCGACGCCGATCCCGGGACACGTCGCGTTGTAGTCGTCGACGATTCCTTTGCGCACGATGAGGCCCGCGCTGCCCACCGCGACGAGCGCCGCACCCGCGGCGACGAAGCCCCATCCGAGCAGGCGCTGCCCGCGGCCCGGATCGTCGAGCGACGTGACGGGCGCGTCCGGCCGAGGTGCTTCGTTCGTCTCCGACCTGCTCTCCGGCACGAGCGTCACCGTCTCGCGCGCGACACCGCCGGCCGGGAGCTCGACGGAGCGCGCCGTCGGATGGAAGCCCGGAGCCCGCACCTCGAGCATCCGCCTCCCCGCTTCGACGCGGAACGGACCGGGCCCCTTCCCGACGCGCACGCCGTCGATGAAGACCTCCGCGTCGTCGGCGCCGCGCACCTCGAGGGTCGCGAGCCGCCTGCGAACGGTGTCGAGGGCGCCCTCGAGCGCCGCACGATTCTTGTTGATCCACGGATCGTCGGTGGCGAGCGCAGCGGACAGATTCGCCTCGGCGGCCACCCACATCCCGAGGGCCTGCTCGCAGAGCCCGACCTGCGCACGCGCACGCGGCGTGGGAGCCATGGCCAGGGCCTGCTTGAACAGACCGAGGGCCTCGTCGTCGCGCCCCTTCTCCCGGAGCTCGACGCCTTTGGCGATCAGCGCCTCGGCCTCCGCAGACGCGTCCGCACGCGCCGCGGGAGCGACGGAGAGCACGACGAGCGCGAGCGACAGAGCGGTCCAGGTTCGCGAGGGCACTTGCCCGTGATGCTACCGCAGGATCGGGGCTCCGTTCGGAGCAGGCGCATCCGCGGGTCGAGCAGGCGCGGAGACCGACGCGGTCTGGGCCGAAGCGACCGCCGAGCTCGAGGCGGCCGTCGCGGGCGGCCGCTGCGCGGGGCCTTTCTTGGGCGCCGACGGAGCGCGCGCTCGTCCGCTCGGAGCCGGAGGAGGTGCGTTCGGAAGCGCGGCCGGCGAGACCGTCACGGCGACCGTCGGCGGCTCGTCCGTCGGCGCGACCGACGAAGGCTCGACGGGTGGCGGCAGCGGAGACTCCGCGGCGACGGTCGTCGTCGCCGTCGCCGAAGCAGCGCCCGCGCCCTGGCCGCGCACGAGGAAGAGGACGAGCGCGGCGGCGGCTGCGGAGACGACGACGCCGACGACGAGGCCCGCCGTGAACGCCGGCGAGCGCTTCGTCACGTTCGGCGCGCGGTCTCGTCCCCAAGCCGTGTCCGTCGTCGCGAGCGGCGGCGTCGTCGCGAGCGGCGGCGTCG
>CALFEQ010000194.1 GCA_937949945.1 uncultured Myxococcales bacterium | reverse complement strand
CTCCGAAGCCCGCCGACGCTCCGAAGCCCACCGCCGAGCCTTCGAAGCCCACCCCATCCGAGGCGAAGCCCGCGCCGGCGAAGGCACCCGAGGCCGCCGCCGCCGAGGCGACGAACGGCGCGCCCGCGAAGACACCCGAGCCCGCGGCGACCGAGAGCTCGAAGGCTCCCGCCGGTGCGGCATCCGCCCCGGAGCAACCGCAGACCGTCGACTTCAGCGAGCTGCCGGTGGTGGAGATGCCGCCGGAGGACGAGCTGGAGGTCGAGCTCGAGCCCGAGCCGCCGCCGCCTCCTCCCGCCCGCGCGCGATCCGCGGAGCCCTCGAAGCCCGCGTCGGTCGTCGTGGCCGCGAAGCCGGTGCCGCGCGCACCGCCGGTCGAGCATCTCCCGAGCGTGATCATCGAGCCCGACCCTCCTGCCCCGCAGTCGCGACAGGGGCAGCCGCCGGGCGTCATCGTGGAGCCCGATCCGTTCGCGTCGCCGGCGCCGACGTCCACGAGGCCGGATCCGCGCGCGCTCTTCGGCGCGCCCGATGCCGCGCCACGCGATCTGCCGCCGATGCGTCCCCCGGCTGCCACGCTCGCGGGCGTCGGCGCGCCTCCTCCGTTCCAGGTGACGAAGCCGGAGGTGGCGATTCCGAGCTTCGAGATTCCGAAAGAGGAAGATCCGCCGTGGGCACCGCCGCGGGCCGAGCCCGGCGACATGGGCTGGGACCTCGTCCACGGCGTGAAGCGCCCGATGTCGAACAACGTGCAGCCGCGTTACAACTTCGACGAAGAGGACGACGAGCCGACGAGCGAGATCGCATTGCCGGGCGATACCCGGCGCTGACGCGAGATCGTGCGCCGAGTCGGCGCGATGGCCGCGCGCCCCGTGCGCGAGGTACCGTGGACGGGCCCGGTTCGCCAACCAGTCGCCCCCCCCACGCACGCTCGTCCCGAGGACGCCCCCCTCCGTCGAAGGATGGACTCGTGGGCGCTCATCTCGTGATAACGTCGTCGGCCTCGAAGGTCGCCTACGCGCCCACTTTCAAGGAGGATCCCATGCGACGCTCGACGATTCAGCTCACCTCCGCCGGCGTGATCGTGGCCGCCACCGCGCTCGCGGTCGTGGCTTCGGCGTGCGGCAGCAGCGATCCGCAGCCGGCGACGGCGCCCACGGCGCAGTACCAGCAGGGCTACCCGCAGCAGTACCCCCAGCAGTATCCGCAGCAGTATCCGCAGCAGTACCCCCAGCAGCCGTATCCGACGGCGACGGCGATGCCGACGGACACGGCGCCGGCCGGCACGATGGCGACCCCGGGCCCGCTCGCGTTGCCGTGTCAGAACGATTCGGCGTGCGGCCTGCACCGCTGCAACCTCCAGTTCCAGAAGTGCGCGTTCCCCTGCGCGACCGCCGTGGACTGCCTCGACGGGAACCAGTGCTTCATGGGCGTCTGCGCGCCCAAGCCGCCCGGCTCGCAATGAGGCGCGCGCACGACGCGCGCGAGGCCGTGCTCGGCCCGAAGCGTCGAAGGTGACCAATGCTCCCACGCTCCGGTCGCCGTCCCCGGAGCGTGCGAGGCCGTGCGAGCACGCGCTCGCGCCTCGCAGGGGTCGAAAATCGTTGCAAGCGTCCCGCGCCGCTTGCTTCGATCCATTGCATGCTGCGCAAGGTCTGCTCTTCGGTCGCCCTCGCATGCATCGGCCTCGTCGCGTGCGGCGGTGCCATCCAGGAGGACGACGGGAGCGGTGACGCGACGGGACCGAGGACGACGCTCTCCGCACGGCTCGCCCCGTCGAACGCGCCTTGGGGCGCCTGGGATCTCGTCTGGCTCGAAGGCGCTCCCGGCGGCAAACGGTCGGCGTATGCGTTCGGCCATCTCTATCTCGATCTCCGGCCCGACGGAAAAGCGATCGCGCGCCGTTGCACGAAGCCGTACTACGAGCCGGCGCTCCTCTCCGTCCGCTGCGCCGACTCCCAGGCATACGACTGCGTCTATGGGACCGTCACGTGGGACGGGACGGTGTGGCGCGTCGACCTGCCCGATCTGCAGGCGTCGACGAAGGAGTCCAGCGGCGAGATCGTCATGAGCGAGACGAACGACGGCATCATCGTCCGCCACATCCTCCCGCAGTACTCGGCCGGGCGATTCGCGCGCCTGACGGACGATCCGCCCACGAACGCCTGCGCGGGGTCCTGACGCGCGGGCCGAGCGAGCGGCGAAGCATGAACGAACCTCGTTTTCGTTCATGCTAAGCTCGCCGCGATGAGCTCCGAGGAGCGCCGCGCCGCCATCCTCCGCGCCGCGTCCCGGCTCTTCGAGCACTACGGGTACGCCAAGACGACGATGGCCGACGTCGCCCGCGAGGCGAACGTGGGCGTCGGGACCGTCTACCTCGAGTTCGACTCGAAGGAGGCGATCGTCCGGGAGCTCTCGCAGTCCGCTCATGCCGCCGTCCTCGAGGCCATGCGGGCGGCGGCGGTGAACGAGGACCCTGCGACGTGTCTGACGTCCGTGCTCACGGCGCGGACGGCGCGCTTCCTCGAGCTCCGCGCGAAGGGCCAGCATGCGTGCGAGCTCGTGCACTGCAAGACGGAGGGCGTACGCGCCGCGCACGAGCGCTTCCGCGAAGAGGAGCACGCGCTGCTCGTCGAGATCCTCGAGCGGGGCCGGAAGCTCGGCGTGTTCGGAGACATCGATCCGCCACGCAAGGCCGCCATCATCCAGCGCGCGTTCGCGAGCCTCTCCCCTCCTTGGATCTTCTCGGGGACCGGAGACATGCTCGCGATCGCCTCGGAGATGTGCGAGCTCGTGCTCGTCGGGCTGATGTCGCGTCCGAACGAAGCGCCGAACGCGCGCAGAGAGCGGCAGCGGTCGACGAAGCAGACGACCGCCCGCGGACGGTCGCGTCGATCGGCCTAGCGCGAGCGTCGAAGCGCGCTCGAGCTCGAGCGCGAGCGTCGAGCGGAACGACACGCGCGCCTCGATTCGCGATGCCTGTGACGGTGTGCTACGCGATCGGGTCGGCGCTGTCCGTCGTCGGCGAAACCGTCGTCATGCGAAGGCTCGGCCGTCGTCGAGCCGACCCGTGACGCATCGAGCTCCACCCTCGTGCTCGAGGGCGGAGCGAGACGTCGCCGCTTTCGTCTCCTTCTTCGATTCGCCTTCGCTCTTCGATGCTCCGCCACCGGTCGCGTTTCGCGACGGCAGGCCGAGCCTGCGGTCGTTGACGGAACTGTGAACGAACTTAGCTTTCATTCATCGCTCAATGCCCGCGCTTCACGGCGCCGCCTCGAGCGAGGCGCCGCTGGCTGCCGAACTCCCAGGAGAGCTCCCCCGACATGACCCATCTTCGAGAAGGCGTTCCGACTCCCCCCTCTCCCGTCGCGGCACTGCCGCTCCGCACCGGCGTGCTCTTCCCGAGCGCGACGCTCACGTTCGCCGTCGGCCGTCCCAGGTCCGTCGCGCTCGTCCGCTCCCTCTACCCGGGCGACATCGTCGTCACGCTCACGCAGAAGGATCCTCGCCCCGTCGACCTCGGCAAGGACGACCTCTACCCGTTCGGCACGTACGCCCGCGTGAAGTCCGTCACGCGCAAGAGCGACCGCGAGTACGAGCTCTCGCTCGAGGGCCTCGGCCGCGCACGGCTCGACGCGATCGCGAGCTCCGACCCTTGGTACAAGGCCGAGGTCACGCACCTGCCCGAGACCGGCGCCGACGACCTCGAGGCGAAGGAGCTCGCCCGCGCCTTGGCGCGCGAGGTCACCGACCTCGTGCGTGACACCGGTGGCGCGCTCGGCCAGGCCGAGACGCTCCAGGGCCTCGACCCCGGCGTGTTCGCCGATCGGATCGCCGCCCTGCTCGATCTGCCCGTCGAGCAGGAGATCGAGCTCCTCGGCGAGCCCGACGCCGCCAAGCGCATTCGCCTGCTCGTCAGGCGCATCGCCGAAGGCAAGGTGAAGGCCGAGATCCGCGCCAAGATCGAGGGCGAGGTCAAGAAGGAGCTCGGGAGGAACCACCGCGAGGCCGTGCTCCGCGAGCACATGCGCGCGATCCGGCGCGAGCTCGGCGACACCGAGGGCGAGGACATCGCCGCGCTCCGCAAGCGCCTCGAGGACGCTCACCTCCCCGAGGAGGCGCAGAAGGTCGTCGCGCGCGAGCTGCGCCGTCTCGAGAGCATGGGCGGCAACGGCGCCGAGGTGCACGTCATCCGCAACTACCTCGAGCTCATCGCCGATCTGCCGTGGGACAAGCGCGCGAGCTCCGAGATCGACCTCGACAAGATCGCCGCGCAGCTCGAGGCGGATCACTACGGCCTCGAGGACATCAAGAAGCGCATCCTCGAGCACGTCGCCGTCCTGAAGCTGTCCGGCAACACCAAGGGCACCCTGCTCTGCTTCGTCGGGCCGCCCGGCGTCGGCAAGACGTCGCTCGGTCAGTCGATCGCCGACGCGACCAGCCGGCCGTTCGTGCGCGTCGCCCTCGGCGGCGTCCGCGACGAAGCCGAGATCCGAGGCCACCGGCGCACCTACGTCGGCGCGCTCGCGGGGCGCATCATCCACGCGCTCCGGAAGGCGAAGGTGAAGAACCCCGTCATCCTCCTCGACGAGATCGACAAGATGGGCGTCGGCTGGGGCGGCGGCTCACCCGAGGCCGCGCTGCTCGAGGTTCTCGATCCGGAGCAGAACAAGACGTTCACCGACCACTACCTCGAGCTTCCGTTCGATCTCTCCGAGGTCATGTTCGTCTGCACGGCCAACACCCTCGAGACGCTGTCGGCGCCGCTGCGCGACCGCCTCGAGATCGTCGAGCTCAGCGGATACACGACGGAGGAGAAGGTCCACATCGCGCGCCGGCACCTCGTCTCGAAGCGGACGAAGGAGCACGGCATCCCGGAGGACAAGCTCACGATCACGGACGCCGCGCTGCATGCCATCGTGCGCGACTACACGCGCGAGGCCGGCGTTCGCCAGCTCGACCGCGAGATCAAGAAGCTGTGCCGCGTCGCAGCTCTCGAGGTCGCGCGCGGCAAGGACGACGGTCCCGTCGTGATCGACGAGGCCGATCTCCCGACCCACCTCGGCAAGCCGAAGTTCGACGGCGAGGTCGCCGAGCGCACGTCGATCCCAGGCGTCGCGACCGGCATGGCTTGGACGCCTTTCGGCGGATCGATCCTGTTCATCGAGACCTCGCGGATGCCCGGCAAGGGGGCCGTCGAGATCACGGGCCAGCTCGGCGACGTCATGAAGGAGTCCGCTCGCGCCGCGCTCAGCTACGTGCGAAGCAACGCCGAGCGCCTCGGCATCGACCCGAGCAGCGTGCAGGGCCAGGACGTCCACATCCACGTCCCCGCCGGGGCGGTGCCGAAGGACGGTCCGTCGGCGGGCGTCACGATCTTCACCGCGCTCGTCTCGCTGTTCACCGGCCGGCGCGTCCGATCGGACACGGCGATGACGGGCGAATGCACCCTCCGCGGCCGCGTCCTGCCCGTCGGCGGGATCAAGGCGAAGGTCCTCGCCGCACACCGCGCGGGCCTCAAGCGCGTGATCCTCCCGATCAAGTGCGCCCGCGATCTCGACGAGGTCCCGAAGGACGTCCGCGACGAGCTCGAGGTCATCCTCGTCGAGGACATGAGCCAGGTCCTCGAGGCCGCGCTCGAACGGGATCCCGCCGACGCGTCGACGCCGATCCTCGAGCACGAGCGCCCGCGGGGCGGCAGCCAGGTCGCGGAGACGACGGCTTGACAGGAGGCTCCAGGCTCCAGGGACGAAGGAGGCTCCAGGCTCCAGGCTCCAGGCTCCAGGGGAAGGCTCCAGGCCGGGCTCCAGGCTCCAGGAAGGACCTCCTCGGCCTCGGATCGGAAGCTATGGCTCGTTGCCGTGAGCCCGACCGACTCTTTGGATGCGGGGAGGCAGAAGCTTGCTCTCCCTGGAGCCTGGAGCCCGGAGCCTGGACCTGACTCGGCCTCGGATCGGAAGCTATGGCTCGTTGCCGTGAGCCCGACCGACTCTTTGGATGCGGGGAGGCAGAAGCTTGCTCTCCCTGGAGCCTGGAGCCCGGAGCCTGGAGCCTGACTCGGCCTGCTCACGGCGAAAACGCCTGATCGAACGCGAAGAAGAAGCCGAACGGATCGACCGGCGCCGGGCTTCCCGTCTCCGGGAACGGGCCTCGCTTGAGCGGGAATGCGAAGTCGAGGCGCAGCACGAGCCGATTGATCTGCGGGAGCAGCGTGCGGATGCCGAAGCCCACGGACTGCTTCGCCCGCAGCATGTCGAAGCTCCTCGCGGCGTCTGCGGAGTCGAAGAAGAGGACGCCGCCGATGCGGGCCTTGAGCACCTCGATCGAGCGCGACCGGTACTCGATGTTGAAGAAGACCGTGTCCTTTCCGAAGAAGAAGCCCGTCGGATAGCCGCGGAGGCGGTCCTCGCCGCCGATGAACGTGCGCGCGTTCAGGTAGTTCTTGTAACGGTTGTTGAACGACGCGTTCATGACGATGCGGCCCGCGCCGAAGATGCGCGGCGTGACCGCGCCGAGCGCGGCGCCGATCGAGGCGTCCGTGCAGCTCGGTCTCTCGGGGCAGAGCCAAGGGACGGGGAAACCTTCCTGCTCCTCCGCGAACGTCGAGACGCTCGCGCCGGCGAGGCCGTCGCCGAGCGCGACGGTGTAGCCTGCTCGCGCGCTCACGCCGACGAGATCGCGGGAGGACCCGAGCGCCTTCGGGACCGGGTAGATGGTCACGCCGACGTTGTGGCCGAGGCGGAAGTCCTCCTGGAGCGCGAGGGTGTCGACGTCGAGCGTGCGGAGGTAGTTCGTCGTGAACGTGCTCCACGAAATCGCCGGGTACACCCGCGACTCGCTCGTCGGCAGGGCGCGGTTCGTGAAGTCCGCGACGGCGACCGGATCCACGCCCTCGAGGTACTCGCGGAAGAGCTCGTAGCTCGCGGTCGAGGCGTTGAACGACAGCGCGAAGTTGTTCTTGATCGCCCACCCGAACGAGCGCGTGATCGACGCCGAGGCGCCGAACGAGCGGCTCCGGTACTGGAAAGGGATGCGCTCGCGCTCGGCTGTGAGCCGCGAGTCGAAGAGGAAGACTTGCGCGTTCGAATAGCGCCGCGCGATGCCGACGCTGTAGCCGAGATCGACGTCCCACGCCCATTCGGTGCGCGTCGAGTACAGCCCCTGCCCCACGCTGATGCCCATGGCCGAGCCCTCGGGGGACGCCTCGCGTCGATTGATCGTGATCGACGCGCTCGCGCCGGCGCCGATCCACGAGTAGCCGAACCGAGGAATGTTGTAGCCGAGCCCGAGAGTGTAGGTCTCGGGCCGCAGCTGGAACGACGTCTGGGCGGTGTGGTGCAAACCGAAGACGTTCGTCTCCTGCGGGACGACGACGAGATTCTCGAGACCACCCGGCGTGTACGCGAGATCGAAGGACAAGCGGAGGCTCCAGATGTCCTTCGTGATGACGAGGAGGTCTACCTTGTCCGGGTCCTTCGCTTTCAGAGGCAGGATGACGACGAGCGAGATCTGCAGCGGCATGCGGCTGCGCATGTTCCGTGCGGTCTCGTCGATGACGACCTGGACGTAGGGGTCCCCCGGCCGCAGGAGCAGCTCGCGATCGATGACCCACTCCTTCGACAGCGAGTGGAGCGAGTTCAGCGTCCGCTTCGTGACGTACTTGCCGAGCGGTGAGAGGATCGGGATGGGCCGCAACAGCTCGGGCCCGGGATCGCGCGGCTCGAGGATCTCGAGGCGGACGAAGTGGACTTCGCCGATCGTCTTGCCCTCGGGGCTCGGGTCCACCTCACGGCCGAGGCTCTTGAGCGCCTCGTCGATGGCCTCCTTCTCGTACGGCGAGTATTCCGTCGTCTGCGAGATCGGCTTCTGCGCCTGCGCGGCGTTCGGGGCGGCGAGGACGGCGCCGAGGAACGCGACCACGAAGCGACGTCCGGCACGCCTCCGCACGCGCCGCATCCTATCCGAATGTCTCGGAAGGGAGCGGCGTCTTTTGCCGATCCCGTCGGCCGACGGGTGATGGTCGGCCGGGATCCGGGCGAGGCGTCAGCGACCGGCCGTGATCGTCGCGATCACGCCGAAGTGGTCACTCGGGAAGATGCCGTCGTAGGGCTGGTCGAAGCACACGCGGGCCTCCGTCGGCTCGCCGCGCTGCGCGTCGTCCGGGCCCCGGACGAAGACGTAGTCGATCCGGCGCTCCGGCTCGCGCATCGGCTCCGCGAAGGGGTTCTTCTTCGAGAACGTCGCGCCGGGCGAGCCGTCCCCTGCGACGCCGAAGGCATCGGCGAAGTACACGTAGCGTCCGCCGAGACCGGTGAGGCCTTTCATGTAGCGGATCTCGTCCGCGTCCGGATCGGCGTTGAAGTCGCCGACGACGACGGGCGGGAACGAGCGGTGCACCGGCGCGAGACGCTCGACCTCCTTGGCGATCGCCTTGACCTGGAGGACACGGACGTGCCCGTCGGTGAACTTCCAGTTCAGGTGCGTGCAGAAGAACGGGAGCTTGCCGAACGGCGCGTCGATCTCGGCGAACAAGAGGCAGCGTTCCTCGTCGCTGCCCCCGTCCGGTAGCCGAATGACCTCGGATCGGAGGATCGGCCAGCGCGACAGGATGGCGTTGCCCGTCGGGTAGCCGTGATTCTCCGACGCCTTGCCCCACACGACCTCGTAGCCGAGCCCTTCTGCGACGAGGGCGCCCTGATCGAACCCCTCGAAGCGGAGGACCTCCTGGAGGCCGATCACGTCCGGACGCAGCGTGCGAAGGCCCTCGCGTATCGCGACGAGCCGCTCCTCCCAGGGGCCGAAGCGACTCCAAATGTTGAGCGTCGCGGCGCGGAACGTTCGCATGGCGGTACTTTAGCCGGTCCGTAGAGCGCAATCATGCAAGGAGCGCCGCAGACGGAAGTGACGAAGAAGGGGGCGATCGTCGGCCGATCCGCGGAGCTCGCACAGCTGGAAGAGGGCCTCGACGGAGCGGCGGCCGGGCGCGGCCGCCTGCACGTGATCACCGGCGAGGGTGGGATCGGAAAGACGCGCCTCGTCACCGAGCTGTCGCGCCGCGCCATCGATCGCGGCTTCACCGTCGCGTGGGGCCGGTGCGCCGAGGTCGGCGGCGCACCGGCGTTCTGGCCCTGGATCCAGATCCTCCGTTCGATCCGTCGTGCCCGCGCGCGCGGCTCTTCGTCGAAGGACGCGGCGACGCTCGAGCGTCTCTCGCCCCAGCTCCAGGGAGAAGAGCCGGCCGCCGCGGTCGTGGATCCCACGCAGGCGCGGCTCGCGCTCTTCGAGGAGGTGGTGGACGCGCTGCGGGAGATCGCCGATCGCGACGCTCCCCTCGCCCTGTTGTTCGAGGACATCCACACCGCCGATCCGTCCTCGCTCGCGCTCCTCCAGTTCGTCGCGCGTGACCTCGCACCTGCTCGAGGCGATCGACGTGGTCGGTCCCGAGCGCGCGTTCCGCGCCGCTCTGGACGCGGCTCGCCACGCCGCCGAGACATTCGCGTTCGAGGACGTCATCGCCATCGTCGGCCGCGCGACCGCCATGATCGGTCCGGCGAGCGTCGACCGGCGGCTGCGCGCCGAGGGGCTCGTCCTCGCCGGCGAGCCGCACATGCGCACGGGCTCCAACGCCGAGGGACGCGCCGCGACCGTCGAGGCCGCCGCGATCGCGAAGAGCCTCGCAGACGGCGTCCTGCTCGCTCGCGCCGCGCTCGCCTCCGGCGCCGAGATCGCGGTCGCTCACGTCGACGGCACGCTGATGACGCTGCTCGGCGACGCCCTCGAGCTGTTGCCCGAGACCGAGGCCGCATTGCGGCACAGGTCCTCGCTCGCCTGGCCGGCGCGGAGCAGCCCGATGGAGAGGTGTGGACGATCAAGAGCGGAGGCAAGGAGCCTCGTCTCGAGGCCCTCGGTCCTCAGCAAGAAAGGCCTCGGGCCTCGGTCGTCCTCGTCTGGGTGACGCGAGCGCGTGCCCACGAGCGCGTCCAGCGAATTGCGCCTGCCAAGGAGAGTGGGCGTGAACGCGAGCCCTGACGCTGCCCCGCTGAGGACTGAGGACCGAGGACCGAGGACTCCGCGCCGAGGGCGCGGGTTCACTCGACCTGGATGGTGCCGCCCCGGCAGCCCGACACCCGGTAGGGCCACGAGCCCGGCTTGGCGATCGACGCCATGTCCGAGCGCCCGCCGGCCGGCACCTTCACCCAGACCGTCCCGTCGAGCCCGCGGATCTCGTGCTCGATCGTGTCGGAGCTCTCGAACTGGAACGGCTCGCCGGCCTTCACGGTCAGGGTCTCGGGATCGAGCACCGGGGCGCGCTCCGTCGCGGGGTCCCCTCCGCAGGAGGTGCCCCCGGGCGGCGGCGCGATGCTGACACGCTTCTCGGCCGTCTCGTCGGCGACGCACATCTGGAGCTCCACGTGGAAGCCCGGCGGGCATCGCGGCGGATCGACGGGCTCGGCGAGATGACAGCTCACGAGGACGGGCAGCGCGAGGCCCCAGCTCCGCATGGCCTCGATCGTAGCGCGAACCAGAAGCTGCTCCCCTTCTTCTCCTTCGGCGGGACCCGCGGACGCCCGAACGCACGAAGGCCGGCGGCTCTTTCGAGCGCGCCGGCCTTCGATCACGAGCGTGAGGCTCGCTGTCCGATCAGGACTCCGCGGCCTTCTCCGCGGTGCCCGCCGTGACCTCCGACCCCGACTGGATGCGCATACCGTAGAACGACCGGTACACGAAGACGAGGGAGAGGCCGAAGAAGACGGCCGCGAGGATCGTCGGCATCGTCTTGTCGTTGCCCTTCATCTGCTCCGCGAGCTCGACGGCGAGGAGGCCGAAGAGCGTCGTGAACTTGATGACCGGGTTCAGAGCGACGCTCGACGTGTCCTTGAAGGGATCGCCGACCGTGTCACCCACGACCGTGGCGTCGTGGAGCGGCGTGCCCTTCGCCTTGAGCTCGACCTCGACGATCTTCTTGGCGTTGTCCCACGCGCCGCCGGCGTTGGCCATGAAGAGCGCCTGGAACAGACCGAAGAGGGCGATGCCGATGAGGTAGCCGATGAAGAAGAACGAGTCGTAGAAGGCGAAGCCGAGGGTGGCGAAGAAGATCGTGAGGAAGATGTTGAACATCCCCTTCTGCGCGTAGACCGTGCAGATCTCGACGACCTTCTTCGAGTCCTCGATCGAGGCCTTCTCGACGCCCTCGAGCTTGATGTTCGCCTTGATGAACTCGACCGCGCGGTACGCACCCGTCGTGACGGCCTGGGTCGACGCGCCCGTGAACCAGTAGATCACGGCGCCGCCGGCGACGAGGCCGAGGAGGAACGGCGGGTAGAGCAGCGAGATCTTGTCCGTGTTCTGCGTGAAGCCGTGCGTGAGGGCGACGATGATCGCGAAGATCATGGTCGTCGCGCCGACGACGGCGGTGCCGATGAGAACGGGCTTCGCGGTCGCCTTGAAGGTGTTGCCGGCGCCGTCGTTCTCCTCGAGGTAGTGCTTCGCCTTCTCGAACTGGACGTCGAAGCCGTGCTCCTTCTTGATGTCCTCCTTCACGTTCGGCACGCCCTCGATGACGGAGAGCTCGTAGACGCTCTGCGCGTTGTCGGTGACGGGGCCGTACGAGTCGACCGCGATGGTGACCGGACCCATGCCGAGGAAGCCGAAGGCCACGAGGCCGAAGGCGAAGACCGCGGACGGGTCGAAGGTGCCGACCATCATGATCTCACCGACGCCCTCCTTGGACACCATGTACGCGGTGCCCATGAGGCCGATGAGGACGATGCCCATCCAGTAGGCGCTGTAGTTGCCCGCCGTGAGACCGGACAGGATGTTGAGCGAGGAGCCGCCCTCCTTCGAGGAGGTGACGACCTCCTTCACGTGGCCCGACTCGACCGACGTGAAGACCTTGATGAGCTCGGGGATGATCGCGCCCGCGAGGGTGCCGCAGGTGATGATCACGGAGAGCTTCCACCAGAGGCTCTGGTCGGTGATGCCGATCGCCTGCCCGGCCTGACGCGCCGCCGCGACCTCCTCCGGCGTCATGCCGGGGATGAGCTGCTTCGAGACGACGAACGTGAGGATGACGGAAACGATCGACGTGATGATGACGAGCTGCGTGAGCGGCTGCTCGAAGTTCATCTTGTCGGCGTTGCCGTACTTGCCCCGCGCGAGCGCGTCGTTGACGAAGTAGGCGATGGCGCTCGCGAGGACCATCACGATGCGCATCACGAAGATCCAGACGAGGAGCTGGATCTGCACCGTGGGGTTCTGGACCGCGAGGAGGATGAACGAGATCAGCGCGACGCCGGTGACGCCGTAGGTCTCGAAGCCGTCGGCGGACGGACCGACCGAGTCGCCCGCGTTGTCACCCGTGCAGTCCGCGATGACGCCCGGGTTGCGCGCGTCGTCTTCCTTGATCTTGAAGACGATCTTCATCAGGTCGGAGCCGATGTCGGCGATCTTCGTGAAGATGCCGCCCGCGATGCGGAGCGCCGAGGCGCCGAGCGACTCGCCGATGGCGAAGCCGATGAAGCACGGACCCGCGTACTCGCCCGGGATGAAGAGGAGGATGGCGAGCATGATCACCAGCTCGACCGAGATCAGGAGCATGCCGATGCTCATGCCGGCCTTGAGCGGGATCGCGTAGGTGGGGAACGGCTTGCCCCTCAGCGCCGCGAAGGCCGTTCGCGAGTTGGCGAACGTGTTCACGCGGATGCCGAACCAGGCGACGGCGCAGGAGCCCGCGATGCCGATGAGGCTGAACGCGAGGATGATGAGGACCTGCAGCGTCTTGCCCTCGGCGAAGTAGTGCTGCGCGACGCCGAAGTAGTAGACGATGATGGCGCCGATGAAGGCCTCGAGGATGAAGATGAACTTGAGCTGCGTGACGAGGTACGTCTTGCAGGTCTCGTAGATCAGCTCGCTGATCTCGAGCATCGCCTTGTGGACCGGCAGGCTCTTCAGCTGCATGAAGATCACGAAGCCGAAGATCATGCCGAGCGCGGCGACGACGAGGCCACCGGTCAGCAGGCTCGCTCCGGACATGCCGCCGAAGAACTGGGCGACGTTCGTGTCACCCAAGTTCGGCACGACGAGGGTCGCCTCGCCGCCGTGATGCACCGGAGGCGCGCTCGGCGGCGCGTTCTCGGTGACATCCTGGGCGAACGCGGGGAGCCCGTAGATGAGGGACAACAGGAACGTGCTGACTCTCAGGAGCCAGCTCGTCGCGCTCCTCGGGGCTTTGGCCCAACCACCCCGAGCGGAGGTCGCGACGCTAGAGAAATTGCGAGACATCATGGACCGAGTCCTCTCCGAGTTGAGTGAGCTCTCGGGGACTTCCAGCTTCCCTATCGAGCCCAGCGACTCGAGGGGTTGGCCGCCTCGGCACGCCGGTCACGTGGGGCTTCCACGTTGGTGACGCGCGGTGGCGCTTCAGCACGCCTCGCCTCGCATACGTCGTTTTTCGCGAGAAAACCGCCGGTGCGAGGTGGCGCGCTCTTACCATGTGGAGGGTCACCGCGTAAACCGTGGCGTCCAAGAGGGGGGCCGTAGGGCGCTATGAGCGCGGGATCCCCGGGATTTTTCACCGCGGCACGACGAACGCGAGCGTGCTCCCGACGGCCGAGGTCGCCTCGAGGGCGTCCGGGGCCGCCCTCGAGGGCCGAGCGCCCATTCGTTTCCGGCGTTCGCGATTTCTAGGCTGCCGGAAGCGAGCCCCCGATGCACTGAAACGTTGGAGGGCTGCTGCCCTGCGAAGGGGTGCTTGGCTCGCGGGGGCCGTCGTATCGATCCTGAGCCTGTCGCAAGCCTGCGGGCTCGACGTGGGGTCCACCGGCGCGCCGGTCGAGGAGGACGGAGGCACGTCTTCGGGCGTGACGTCGTCGAGCGGCGGATTCGTCATCACGGATAGCGGGCCTTCCTCCCCGGCTCCTCCGCCGGGCGAGGTCGACTGCGACGCCTCGCCGGCCGAATGCGCGCCCCCCAGCGTGTGCGGTGACGGCAAGCCCGGCCTCGGAGAGAGCTGCGACGACGGCAACACCGACGACGGCGACGGCTGCTCGTCGAAGTGCCAGATCGAAGGGCCGTACTGGGCGTGCGGATTCGGCGTCGCGTGCGTCGACGTCCGCGACTGCGCGGCGCTCGCCGACGCCGGCATCGTGGGCGACGCCGGATGCATGATGCCGCCGAAGGAGCCCGCGTGCGGAGACGGCGTCGTCGATCCCGGCGAGGCATGCGACGACGGCAACGTCACCGGCGGTGACGGCTGCTCGGCGGACTGCAAAGACATCGAGGCGAACTGGGTGTGCCCGACGCCGGGAGAGTCGTGCGTCTCCACGATGGTCTGCGGTGACGGCGTGATCACCGGAACCGAGCAGTGCGACGACGGCAACGAGCAGAACGGCGACGGCTGCAGCTCGACGTGTCAGCTCGAGCCTGGGTGGACGTGCCCGATCCCCGGCGTGGCGTGCCGAGCAGCGGCGTGTGGCGACGGCATCGTCGCCGGCGACGAGCAGTGCGACGACGGCAACACGGCGGACGGCGACGGCTGCAGCTCGACGTGCCGCCTCCAGGCCGTGACCGAGGTGATCGCGCCGGCCCCCAACCGGAGCCCGAAGACGATCATCCACCACTACCGGTGCTACTACCCGGACCCGCCTCTGACGCCGCTCCGACAGGTCTGCGTGGAGACGACGTGCGGCAACGGCGTGGTGGAGCCGAACAGCACCGAGCAGTGCGACGACGGCAACAACGTCGCCTTCGACGGCTGCTCGCCGAGCTGCGAGCTCGAGCCGGCTTGCCCGGACGGAAAGTGCGTCGCGCGGTGCGGTGACGGCCTGCTCTTCGACTTCGACGCCGACGGCGACGGCGAGCCCGACGAGGAGTGCGACGACGGCAACCTCGAAGACGGTGACGGTTGCTCGTCGTCGTGCAAGGTCGAGCCGGGCTACCAGTGCACGCCGCAGGTGGAGGACTTCCCACCGTTCCTCGACCTACCGATCGTCGTACGCGACTTCCGGGCTTGGAGCTCCGGAGACGACCCGCGGAACCACCCGGACTTCCAGCAATACGATTGGTGCAACGAGATCAACGTGGGTCTCGTGAACGCCACGCTGACCGGAGGCGTGCCCACCTTCCGCTGGAACGGCGCCGGCAACGACCCCGACACGGGGACCGACACGAACGGGAGCTGCGGCCGGCAGCTCACTGGCGCCCTCGATTTCACCGACTGGTACCGTGACATCGACATCCCGGTGAACGGGTCACCGAGGCGACGTTCGCAACGGATCTCCGATCTGATGATTCGGCTCACGCGAACGGGCACCGCCGGGAACTACTCGTACGTCTTCGACAGCGAGACCGACGAACCCTACAAGTCGCGTGGCGGCTTCTTCCCGATCGACGACCGCGGCTGGGGCAACCAAGGCCGCTCTCACAACTACCACTTCACGACCGAGCTCCGTTACTGGTTCACCTACGACGCGACCCAGTCACCGCGCCTCGATTTCAGCGGCGACGACGACGTCTGGGTGTTCATCAACGGGCGCCTGGCGCTCGACCTCGGCGGGATCCATCCCCGCCGGGAGCGATCCTTCACGCTGGACACCGCGAAGGCGGCGGAGCTCGGGCTCGTCGACGAGCACCTGTACGAAGTCGCTCTGTTCCACGCGGAGCGCCGCACCACCGCGAAGTCGAACTTCTGGCTCACCCTGCGCGGCTTCGTGAAGAAGAAGAGCGTCTGCACGAACGTCTGCGGCGACGGGATCCGGACGCGCGAGGAGCAGTGCGACGACGGCCCGAACAACGCCGACCCGAACGCCGGGCCCGTCCCGTACGGAGCGTGCACGACGAGCTGCACCCTCGGACCGTACTGCGGTGACAAGACGGTCACCTCCCCGCCCGAGGCGTGCGACGACGGCGTGAACATGACGCCTTGGACGCAGAACCCCGGCTCGGGCGCCTGCGCCCCGAGCTGCACCGCTCCTCGCTACTGCGGCGACGGCATCATCGACAGCGCCTTCGGCGAGCAGTGCGACGAGGGCAACGAGAACACGGACGATCCCGCCGCCTACAACGCGTGCCGGAAGGACTGCACGCGCGGACCGCGCTGCGGCGACGGCGTCGTCCAACAGGAGTTCGGCGAGCAGTGCGACAACGGGTTCAATCTGTCGTCGTACGTCAAGCACCCCGGCGCCGACGACTGCGCCCCGGGCTGCAAGAAGCCGCGTCATTGCGGCGACGGCGTCGTCGACTTCCCGTTCGAGCAGTGCGACGAAGGCCAGAACAACACGGACTCCGGCGCCTACGGCTCGTGCACGACGGAGTGCACGTTCGGCCCGCGCTGCGGCGACGGCATCGTGCAGGGCCCCGAGCAGTGCGACGACGGCAACCGCGTGAACGGTGACGGCTGCTCCGCCGCCTGCACCCGGGAGACGTCGGATCCGGAGTGAACGTACGTCCGTAGCGGCCGGGTGCGCATCGGAGCGGCCCGGCCGCGCGCGCTCCAGGCCATCGGACGGCCCCGTTGATGTACGCTGCGGCGCCATGCGCGCCTTGGTCCTCTCCGCCGCGGTCGCCGTGCTCGCCGGCTGCGCCGGCTCCAACGCCAACGTAGGCTCGCCTCCGGCGGGCCACTCCACCCAGTCGGTCTTCGACCTCGTCTCGCCGTCCGTCGTCGCCATCCTCAACGACGACCGCGCGGTGCGCGAAGAAGAGGCCGAGGAGGCGATGCGGCAAGTCGGCCTCGAGAGGCGGGCGCCGAAGACCGTCGTGGACGTCTCGCTGCGCAAGGATCCGACACCGCACGGCACCGGCTTCGTCGTCGAGGGCGGAACCGTGATCACGGCCGCGCACGTGATCCAGTCGCCCGAGCTGCTGCGGCTCACGACGCGCCACGGCCAGACCGTCGACGCCGAGCTCGTCCACATCGACGAGGTCCGGGACGTCGCGCTGCTCGAGCCGAAGGCGCCGCTGAAGGACGTGCCCGAGCTCCGGCTCGCCGATGCCGATCCCACCCCGGGTCGCCGCGTCTGGGCCCTCGGGCACACCGGCTCGGGCCTCTGGGCGCTGTCGTGGGGCATCTCGGAGGGCATCACGTCCGGCATCGTCGAGCTGCTCGGGTCCAAGCTCGTCCTCTTCGACGCGCCGGTGTACCCGGGCTTCTCGGGCGGCCCGGTCGTCACGCTCGACGGCGCGGGCAGGCCGGCCGTGGTGGGCGTCAACCACGCCATCCTCTTCACGGGCGGGCTCACGCCCGTCGCGACGATCTCGAGCGCGGCGTCGGTCGCCGACATCCGAGACGTCCTCGCGAAGCGCCCGCCGGCGATCGAGTCGAAGCTCGCGCAGTACGCCAAGACGAAGGGCTCGGAGCGCCGCGCCGAGCTGTTCATCACGCGCAACCTCTCGGTCCACCGGGATCCGCAGATGCTCACGACCGCGGCGATCAGCGGCAACGAGCGCGTGATCGAGACGGGCCCCGACGACATCGCCCGCGTCCCCGTCGTCGCCATGCTGTTCGGGCTCGGCCCGGGCAAGCACGACATCACCTTCGAGCTCCAGGACCCGGACGACGCCGTCATCGCGACGGTGAAGAAGCAAGTGAAGGTCGCCGAGCGCGAACGCGTCACGTTCACGCGCGCCGACTTCCGCTTCGACCCGGTCGTCTCCGGTCGCTACGACGTCGTCGCGAAGATCGGCGCGAGGCGCATCGGAAGCACCACCGTCTGGATCGAGGATCCCGACGACGACGATCAACCGATCGACGACGACGACGTCGATGACTCCGAGGACGGCGAGCCGCGCGTCGACGTCGTCGTCGCGTCGTACGGCCGCGAGGATCCGTTCGCGCTGAGCGGCATCCGCTCCGGGTGGGTCGAGTGGCGCTACCCGCGGCGCGTGAACTTCACCTGGTACGCCCGAGGCTCGCGCGGCTGGAGCGGGACGAACGTCGCGATCACCGCCTTCGTCCTCGACGAGAACGGCAAGATCGTGGGCCGCGGCGTCGGGTGCCTGCGCCCGGAGATGCGCCCCGAGCAGACGTGGCAGTGCTCGGGCACGGGCGGTACCCCGCTCGTCGCACGCGAAGGGAAATACGACGTCGTCTTCACGCTGAACGATCGCCCCATCGCGGTGTGGCCGATGGAAGCGATGGTCCGCCCCCGCGGCCGTGACAGCGCGCTCGAAAAGTGGCTCGCGGAGCTCAAGAAGCAGCACACGCTCGAGAAGCACGCCAAGCCCGCGCCGGCGCCCACGCCCGCACCGAAGCCGGCGGACAAGACGGCGCCGCCGAGCGGCGCCGCGCCGAAGAAGCCCTGAGGTCGGTCCTCGGTCCTCGGCGGGTCTCGTCTCTGTTTCGAGTCGAAATCTGATGACCGAGTCGCGCTCGAAGACGAGAGGCTGGAGAGAACCGCAGACTGGAGTCTGGAGTCTGGAGACCGATGTCAGCCGAAGCGGATCGCCGCGACGCGTGCGCCCATCACCTCGTCCGAGAAGACGCGCTCGCCGCGGTCCGCTCCGGCGGCCCCGGCGACGACCATGAGCGGTAGCAGGTGCTCCTCGCGCGGATGGCTCGCGCGGCCGCCCGGCGCCTTCTCCCACGCGACGAGATCGGCCTCGCGCGCCGCCGCGTCCTTCGACACGACGTCGGTGAGCCATCGCTCGAATGCCTCCGAGACCGCGCGGCCGGTGCCGGACCAGAGGCCGCGCATGTCGTGGTAGCTCATCCCGCTGCCGATCAAGAGGACGCCCTCGTCGCGTAGCGGCGCGAGCGCCCTTCCGATGGCGAGGTGCGTCTTCGGATCGAGCCCACGCTGGAGCGAGAGCTGCACCGTCGGGATTCGAGCTTCCGGGAAGGCGACCTTCAGCGGGATGAACACGCCGTGGTCGAAGCCTCGCTCGGTCTCCGCCGCGGAGGCGATGCCCGCACGCGAGAGCAGCTCGCGCACGCGACTCGCGAGCGCGGGCGATCCCGGCGCCGGCCACTCGAGCTCGTACGTATGTGGCGGGAACCCGTAGTAGTCGTAGAGCAGCGGCGGCGCCTCCGAGGCGAGGACGGTCGGGACGTCCGCCTCCCAGTGCGCCGACACCACGAGCAGCGCCGACGGAGCGCGCGGGAGCGAGCCCGGGATGCTGCGGAGCCACGCGGCCATGCGATCCCAGGTGTCGGGCGGCCCCATCGTCCACTCCATGAAGAAGCACGGCCCGCCTCCGTGCGGGATGTAGAGGGTCGGCATCGAGGCACTCATCGTCTTCGGAATGTCGGGCCTCGAGCGAGGAGCCACAAGGACGGCTGTCGGGAAGGACCGTTCCACGTGCGGGACGACGCTCTCGGATCGCGCGAAGGCGCACGTGCGGCGCGATGACCTGCGGCGGAGGAGCTCGCGAGCAAAGCACGCCGTCGTCGCGCGGCCTTCGCCTCGATCAATCGAGAAAATCAAACACCAAAATCAAATCCACTTTCTAGCCAATACGATTACAAATCAATTGCATGAGTTTTCCACAGGGCGCACGACGCCTCGCGTTTTCCGCGCGCTCTCGCGTCGAAAAACACGGGCAACCGTAAATTCAAGGCACCCACACAGTGGAGTGCGCTGTGGATAATCCTGTGGATAAAAAAGTGATTGAGCCGCGAATTTTTCCGTTGCGATGCCGGAGCCGTTCGGGCATAAAGCGCTCATGAAGTTCGCGGCACATCGGGCCGTGAGCTTCTGGTCGTAGAAGCCGTCAAGGCACTGCGGCCGGCATCGGTGCGAGCGGGGCAACCTGACCTCGTCGACGGCCGAGCCGGCCGAGCCCGGTGGCGTGCTTGGGTCGTCAGCTCCAGGCGCGGAATCCAGCGGGTGAAAAAGGTGTCTGCACTCTCGAAATCACGGGAACGCGGGTGACCGCGCCGTGAGCTTGCAATGCCCGTGAAGGCACCGTCTCCGACCTGGGGACGAAGTGTGGGCGGCGTGAGCGAGAGGGCCGGCGCCGAGGCCGGAGGGATTCCCTTCGCGATCCGTCGGCGACCGTGGCGGTGGAAGGCATCCCGGTCTTCCGGAAGGCGGCGTTCTTCGCGGGGCGCCGTCGGAACGAGGACCTAGATCGGTCCGTCGCACGACGCGGATATCCCCTCCGCGCCGGCGCCGCGCCGATGACAGCGGATGTCCGGAGGTCGCCGAGGAGGGGAACGCCGTCGGGCATGCGCCCTAAGCGCATGCACTCCTGGCAAGCACGCGTGCTGCCACGGAGGACGCGTCCTTCGCTCGGTCCTTCGACCCGTGCGCGTCGATCCTCACTCTACACCGCGGCGAAAGCCTCGGTGGTGAGGCGTTCGGTCCGGTATCACGGCTGGGCAAATCGGATCTTCCGAAGGAACCAGCCCTGGGGTCGGTCGAACGGGCGTCGCGCGGCTCGCCGCGTGTCACCGCTCCCCTCGATGGGAGAGGGCGTGGCACGTCAGAAAAGGAAGGAGATCGAGGTCTCCGTCCCTGCGAGGATCGGAAGCTCCGGTTGGTGCCCGCACGTCGTTGTTTCGTTGCAGCAAGTCGGTAGGCGACGTCTGGCCTCGAATAAGCTCGGCACACGCGCCCCAAAAAGGGCGGTCAGGGTCGAGTGAACGGGGGCCTAGCACGGCGCGAGCGTCGGCGGGCGACCGTCGGCGAGCACGCCGGGCGAAGGGACGAATCGTGGGTCGGCCTCACCGCTGAGACGGGAGAGGACCGGCACGGGGCCCAGGGTGGCGAGAGATCGCCATCCAGCGGTCGCAGCATCGCCTCGAGCGGTGATGCGGTCGCGGGACCGGGGCTGTAATGGCCACCGGATCCTACGAAGGGTCTCCTACCGGTGGAAGGCATCCCGGATCATCACGAAGCGTCGTCTTTCACGGGGCGGCGTGGACGATGATCTCGGCGGCCTCCGCATCTTCCGACCCGTACGAGCCGGACGACGAACGGACGTACGGCCAGGTTGCAGCTCCGGGGAAGCCTGGAGAGGCGGAGGGTGAACGGGGGTCCGCGACAGGGGTGTCAGAGGCTCGATCGCATCGGGCGCCGTGGGAAGACAACGCCCACGCTCGTGGCAGAGGTAACGCGGCCGAAACCACGAGGTTCGTGTTCGATGACGATCCGCCGAAGCGGTCTCGGACGTCGTGAAACGTCCGGTCCCCCGGTCATGCCGTGCGGAGCCTTAGACTCCGTGGGGCGTCCCCGCCGCGAAAGCGGCGAGAGCGAGCCGGGAACGAGCGAGGTGCGGGTGCGCGCGATTCGATTGGGTGGCAGACATCGGTCGGACGCATCGCGCGTCTTTCCCACCGGGAGGTCGCAAGACCTCGTGGTGTCGAAGGGCGCTAGCCGGGAGGAAGTCCGTAGCTCCGTCTGACGCGGGGCGCGGATGGGTAGAAGGCGAAACGGTGCGCGTGGGAAGACGTTCCAACCAGTTCTTCTTCGCACGACTCGTGGGTTTCGGCTCGCGAGGTCTCGATACGATGGAAGGCGTTCCCGGGCTCTTGGCCGTCAGGCTCTCACCGGCAGGGCGGCACGGGAGTCCTCGGCTCGCAGGTCAACGCCGCGTGACGTCCGCGAGGACGTGACCCGGCCAGCACATCGGGCGAAGCGGGTTTCGACTCGGGTGTGCCTGCGAGTGACGATGGGAACGTCAGAGGTCGACGCGGTTCGGTGAAGGCTCTTCAAGGTCCGAGAAGGTCCACGGGGAGTCCGCATCCTCGGCGCTGAAAAGGCGCCGGTCCAGCGGTGCGCCGCATCGTGCTCGGCCGAAGCTGACGACAGCGAATAGCTTCGTCGATCGTCCCCTTCCCTGACCACGCGAATGGCCGGGGTCGTGGTGACGGCACCCGATACGAACGCGACGATGGCGCAGGCGGGTGGAAAGGCCCCCTGACGCAACGTCCAATGGGGCGGACAGAGATCCGCAACGGGGCAGAAGATGCTCCCCCACGGAAAGCGAACGACCACGAGGGCGACCGGGTGACCGGATCGCCCTCGTGGCTTTTTTGTCGCCGCTGCGGAAACGGCGTGCCCTTCGATCGCCGCGCGCCGTCGTCCCGCGACGCACGCAAGAGCTCCTCCGCGTCCGGCCGCCGCATGGGCCTTGGAAATCGCAGTCGATCGCGGTTAGGGTCTCGTGTTCACGGGGTTCAAGGATGGTCGAACGGCAGCGCCAAGACAGCTCCCGTGACCTGCTCGAGGAGCTGGAAGACGGATGGATGACGCCACCGCCGCCGCAGCCGGCCGCTGCCGCGTCCACGAACGGCGAGGCCCGCGAGCCGGCGTCCTCCGAGCCGGACGTCGACTCCCTCGACGCTGGCTGGCTCGACGACCTGTTCCCCGAAGACGAGGACGAGGACGAGGACGAGACCGACGAAGAGCCCGAGCCTTCCCTGCCCGACGAGCGCCTCGACCCGGAGGCCTACGCGGCCGCCCGCAAAGCGCGCGAGGAGCGCGCGGCGAAACGCAAAGAGAAGAAGCGCGCGAAGCTCGAGGCCAAGCGCGCTCGCCAGAAGGCGCGCGCCGCGGCGATGCGCCAGAAGCAAAAGACGAAGAAGAGCCGCTCCGCGTCGAAGACGCAGGAGAGCGGCGCGCGCCGCGATCGCCGCGATCGAGCGGCCGCCGTCGATCGCGCGCCGTCGGCGGCCTCGACGCAGGTGAACGGTGCCGCGACGGAGGACGAAGAGACGGACACGCTCGCAGCCGCCTCCGCGGACAAACCGCGAGCGTCGTACGCACCGCCCAGGCGCCCGTCGACGCTCGCGTCCATCCGGCTGCTCGCCATCGTCCTCGGCGTGATGCTCGCCCTCGCGGCGGTCGTTGCGACGATCGCCAAGTGACGCGACGAGCGCGAGTCCACGACGCCGAGCGACGCGCCGTGACGCGTTCGTCCCGAATCGCGGCGCCGAGCGTCAGCGCCGGCGGAACCACGGGCACTTCTCGACGACCTTCTGATCCGGGACGTGCTTGCACTGGAAGCCCACGCGCGTCCCGTTGACGACCGAGTCGTCGCACTCGCGGATCATCGCGTAGGCAGTCTCGTCGGCCGGATCGGCAGGCCGCACGCAATCACCGAGCTTGCGAATCCTCCACCGGTAGTAGCCGTCGGACGAGAGCACGTGATCGATCGACACGCGAAGCTTGTCGCCGACCTTGTACCTGCCCGCGCAGGCCGCGAACGCGGCGTCACCGCGGACGATCTCGATTTGCGAGCCCGGGCACTCCACGTAACGCATCTCCACGTCGAGCGTCTGCGTGTTGCCCTCGTGATCTTTCTGCACCGCCGAGACGCGCGTGACCTCCACCTCGGTCTCGTAGCGCTTCGACCGATTGCAACCCGTCACCACCAACATGAGCACGACGGCGAGCAGCGCGCGCCGCCGCAGGCCGCGCGCTCCGGCGAGATCCTGCCGGTGCCGAGCACGCAGGTGCATACGTGACGGATTAGCACGCTCCCCTCGCGCGATACGGTCGATTTCAGCCCTTCTCGCACGTGGCAAATGTCGACGTCACGAAACGCGATGTCGTTGTCACGAAACGCAACGAACGAGCGCTCGTGAAGTCCGCGCGGGCTGCCAGAGCTAGAAACCGGAGAACCGCCTCCGCTCTTCCCAACTTCGTCCGAGCTCAACGTGGCTGCCACGAGCCACCGAGCGCTCCCGTGCACTCGCTCCGAGCGCGCTCCGGATCCCAGGCCGACGCACCGGTGCCGTAGAACTTCCGGACCTCGCTCGTGGAGAGCGTGCAGTCTCCGATGACGGAGGTGTTGGGGCACTCGGCGTAGACGAAGGTGCCGCCGAGCTTCGCGCAGCTCGATGCGAGGAAGACCTCGTTCTTCGCGAGGTGGTTGCCCGCGTACTCCGAGCACGTGCCCGTGACGGCGGTCCGCTCGCAGCTCGCGATGCGCGTCGTCGCGCTCGTCGTACGCGTCGTCGCAGCGCCCGCGTCGTCGCTTCCGCGAGCGTCCGCCGTCGATCGTGCGCAACCGAGAACGAAGACCGTCGAGACCAGGACGAACGATCCGTGACCGATCATGGAGCGCACCACGATCTCCCATCGTAGTCCGACCGCGGAAAACACGACCAGGTGAGATGGATGCACGAGGCCCCTGAGACCGTTCGCCCGCAGTCCCCGCGCTCCGCCCGACGATCCCAGTCTCGTCGCGCCGATACGCGCGACGAACGCCGGAGACGAACCGCAGCGAAAAGCGGCGCCGAGCTCGGCACGCTCCACGCAAGGACCAGGGCAGACATCGAGGCGACGAGGCGACGCTCCAACCGCTCCCCCTCTCCTCTCGCGTGGCCTCGTCGCCCTCGATGAACATCCTCCGCGAACGGCACACGAGCACGCGGCCGCGGTGGATCGCCGTTCATCCAGGACCCGGTCTGCGGGACGACGACGTCGTCCGCCGGCGATAGAATGAGGGCTGATTTCGCCGAGCCCGCGGGCCGACCACCTTGTCATACACTGGCATCGGACGTGCACTCGGGCTCGGAGAGGACCGATGTCCCGCTTCCTCGTCTCGGCCTGTCTCGCGCTGGGCTTGCTCGTCTCCGCGGGCGAAGCGTCCGCGTTCTGCCGATCGACGACGTGCCGCTCCACCCCCCAGAAGGAGTGCGCCACCGACGAGGACGGCTGCCCGATCGAAGGCGCAAAGCTGTTCTGGCCCACGTCGTGCGTCAGCTACGCGATGAACCGGCTCGGCACGCAGGATCTCGATCCGGCCGACGCGCGCGCCGTCATCAAGAAGACGTTCCTCGCGTGGAGCGACGTCCAATGCCCGGACGGGACGATCGCGAAGATGACGTTCCAGGAGCGCGAGCCTGTCCCGTGCAAGAAGAGCCAATACAACAAGAACGGTCCGAACGTGAACGTCGTCCTCTTCCAGGACGACGACTGGAAGTACCGCGGAATCGACGGCACGCTCGCCAAGACGAGCGTCACGTACAACGACGAGACCGGCGAGATCTACGACGCCGACATCGAGATCAACACGGCCAACAACACCGTCACGATCACGGACGATCCGGCGAAGGTCCAGTACGACCTCCAGGCGATCCTCACGCACGAGGTCGGCCACTTCATCGGCATCGCGCATTCGCCCCACCCTGGCGCGGTCATGTACCCGTCGTACGCGCCCGGCTCGATCACGCAGAGGGAGCTCCACCCCGACGACATCGAGGCCGTGTGCGCGATCTACCCGTCGACGTCGGACGCGCCGTGCAACACGGAGCCGCGCGGCGGCTTCGGCCCGCGCTGCGACGATCCCGAGCCGGCCACGGTGTGCTCGATCCAGCCGGGCGCCGGAGCGTCCTACGGCGTGGCGGGGATCATCGTC
Source organism: uncultured Myxococcales bacterium (assembly GCA_937949945.1). GTDB lineage: Bacteria > Myxococcota_A > Polyangia > Polyangiales > Polyangiaceae > Labilithrix. Next base: position 103,316 of record CALFEQ010000194.1, on the reverse strand, counting down.
GGCTCGGGGCTCCTCGCCGCGCGCGCGCGTCGGCGGAAGGCTTCGCCCCGTATCGACGCATCGTCGAAGAGGGTGGACCCACCGGCACAAGCCGGTGCGCTCGGAGGGTGGGATGAGGCTCGGTAGGTTGTTCGGAACGGTCGCGGCGTTCGGGATCGTCCTGATCGCGGCGCAAGGCTGCGCGCTGCTCGGCGAGGAGCGCCCGGTCAAGGAAGAGCGGCTGTGCACGCCGGGCGCCTACGTCTTCTGCCGATGCGCCGACCGCACCGAGGGCACGAAGCTGTGCAAGCCGGACGGCAAGTCGTTCGAGCCGTGCCAGACGAGCGAGAACGGCGAGTGCCGCGGCGGCGAGATCCCGGACGAGCGGACGAACGAGGAGATCATCCCGCCGCCCGACGACTACGAGCCCGGCAAAGAAGAGCCGCTCGACGCGGAGAACGAGTGCCCCGGCAAGTCGACGGCCGTCCTGCCCAACGTGGAGCTGAAGATCGAAGGCGACACCTCGAAGGCGACGAGCGATCGCGAGGGCAGGTCGGGAGCATGCGCCGTCGGCGCCGGCGCGAACGACCACGTCTACCGGCTCATCCCGTCCGGGAGCGGCTCGCTCGAGATCCAAGTGAAAGGGTCCGACGGCCTGAACCCGCTCGCGTACATCCGCACGACCTGCGACGACGCGGAGGCGCAGGTCGCGTGCGCCCCGCCGACGGCACAATCGACGGCGCAGCTCAAGACGAACGTCGTGACCGGCAAGAGCTACTATCTCGTCATCGACGGCGCGTCCGGCTCGACGGGCAAGTACGTCGTCACGGCGAAGCTCACGACGAGGTCGTTCTGTGGCGACGGACAGATCGACGAGGGCGAGGCCTGCGACGACGGCAACAAGACGGACGACGACGGGTGCTCGAACGACTGCCGCAAGGTGAACGGCAACCCGCCGAGCGGCGGCGGCTGTCCGGGCCACCCGCTCCACCTCTGGCCGGGCCAGGTCGTGACCGGCACGGGATCGACCGCGGCCTACGGCAACGCGTGGAACAAGCCTTCCGCGGCGTGCGACAAGGACTTCTCGAACGCCTATCAGGACCACGTCTACGAGGTCACCCCGCACGCGTCGGGGACGATGGTCGTGACGGTCACGCCGGCGACTGCGACGAACTTCATGCTCACGGCGCGCCGAAGCTGCGACGATCCGTCGACGATGACGGCCGCCATGTGCGTGAACGACTTCGGCGTGAGCAGCAGCCCCGAGAGGCTCACGGTCAGTGTGACCGCGAACCAGAAGATCTGGGTCGCCGTCGACGGAGGCGGCGTGACGAGCAACAAGGGGGACTACACGATAAGCTTCGAGCTCGAGTAGCAGCGTCGACCTCATCATGTTCTTCCCTCCCCTCGTTTCTCGTGCTTCGAGCGCCCTCGGCGCCGCCGCCATCGCCGCCACCGTCTTGATCGCCTGCGCGACGTCGCCGAAGGCCAAGGAGGAGAAGCTCTGCACGCCCGGCCAATACGTCTTCTGCCGGTGCCAGGATCGGTCGGAGGGCACGAAGCTCTGCAAGGAAGACGGCCAGAGCTTCGGGCCCTGCGAGCCGTGCGAGTCGTTCGACAACCCCGAGATTCCGTTCGATCCGGACGATCCGTTCGAGCCTCACGACCCGATCGACGGCGAGCGTCCTCAGCGCGACTCCGGTGCGCCGTCGAAAGCGGAGTGCGGAGATGCCGTCGTCCAGGACGGAGAAGACTGCGACGACGGGAACTCGGACGAGACCGACGGCTGCAACTCGAGCTGCAAGCTCGCCGGCATCGCGCCCGCCAGGAGCAACGCGTGCCCCGGGATCGACGTGCACGTCTGGGGCGGGGAGCACCGCCCCTCCATCGTCGTCCAGACGACGGGCTCGGGGAATCGGAGCGTCAGCCCGAACTGCACCGGCGGCCCGAATCCGACGAGCGGAGCGGCCGCGCCGGACCGCATCTTCTCGGTCGTGGCGCACGCCACGGGGACGATGACGGTGCGCACCGAGGACGTCGACTACAACAGCTTCCTCTACGTCTCCGACGAGTGCGCCGCGGACTCCATCAAGTGGCTCGCATGCGTCAACGACAACGGCTCGGTCGGCGGCGAGACGCTGACCTTCCCCGTCGAAGCGGGCAAGCGATACTACGTGTTCGTGGACGGAGCCGGGCTGCCCCCGGACAACGCCGGATCGGGGCGCGTCACGTTCTCGATCCAGTGACCGCCTGGGCTCGGTGACCGCTCAGCTCCCGACCGCCACGCGCGGCTCGCTGCGGTCGCGCTGGATGGCGGCGAGCGCGCGGTACTCGGTCGGATCGTGCGCCGAGAAGACGCGTACCTTGCGCCCGTGCTTCCGGTACAGCTCGCGGAGGCGCTTCGCGTTCGCGCGCCGCTCGGCGTCGTCGACGGCCACCGCGCGCTGGAAGGCCTTGAGGAGCGGCGGGCAGCACTCCGGGTCCTCCTTCTCGAGGTGGAAGAAGTAGGCGTCGCCGGCGTGGAGGAGCCACTCGGGGCCGGCCGGCTCGTCGACCCGCACGCCGACGGCGCAGTGCCCGCGCGTATGGCCGGGCAGCGGGACGAGCACGACCTCGTCCGCGATCACGCGCAGGCCCTGGAGCCCGAACCACGTGTCACCGCCGTCGTCGTAGAGCTTCCACCGCGCGCCCTCGAAATGCTTCTTCCGGTACCGCCTCCGCTCGCTGGCCGTGCGCGGGCGCGTCGCCGCTTCGTGCTCGCGCCGGTACACGTGAACGGTCGCCTCCGGGAAGTCGGGGATGCCGCCCGCGTGATCGAGGTCGAGGTGCGTGACGACGATGTGCCGTACGTCACGGCGCGAGAACCCGAGCCGCTCGATCGTCCGCACGGCCGTGTCTTCCTCGCGCAGCCTCGGCCGCGTCAGCGCCACGAAGCCTGCACCGAGCCGGCGGAGCGGGGAGCGGACGTCCTCGAGGCCGATTCCGGTGTCGACGAGCACGAGCCCGTCGCGGTCCGTCTCCACGAGCAGCGCGTGCACGACGAGCTCGGCGGCCCCGTACACCGGCGTCGCTCCCCCGGAGAGGAGCCGACCCCCGAAAGGACACATCGTGCAGAGGTTGAGGTGGTGGATCTTCATCGCGAGACGGAGCCTTCGTGGGCGAGCGTGCCGCTCGTGCTCGCCGGCGACGAACGAGCGGCGGTCGGCCGACGAGGCGTCCGATTGTACCGAATCGATGGATCTTCAGGGGAGAAACGCCTCGCGCCCCATTGACGCACGCCGAGCCGCGAGGCGCCCTCGCGCTCCGCGAGCATCGAGCCGATGCCCCCTCGCTTCGATGGAAACGAGGCACTAGTATCGCGCTCCCGTGAAGTTCGTCGACTCATGTGATGTGGACGTGATCGCCGGTAAGGGCGGCAACGGAGCGATCGCGTTCCGCCGCGAGAAGTACGTGCCGTTCGGTGGCCCATCCGGCGGCGACGGCGGCAAAGGCGGCGACGTCGTGTTCGTCGCCGACGAAGGGCTCTCCACGCTCTCCGATCTCACGTATGCGCGCACGCTCCGTGCCGCCAACGGCGAGCATGGTCAGGGCAAGGACATGTACGGCCGTGGCGCGGACGACCTCGTCGTCCGCGTCCCCGTCGGCACGCAGGTCTTCGACCGCGAGACGAACGAGCTCCTCTACGACATCGATCGGCCGGGGATGCGCGTCGTCGTCGCGAAGGGCGGCAAGGGCGGCCGCGGCAACATCCACTTCGCGACGCCCTACGATCGTGCGCCGCGACGAGCCGAGCCGGGCGAGCCCGGCGAGGAGAAGAAGCTCCGGCTCGAGCTGAAGGTCATGGCCGACGTCGGCCTCCTCGGCTTCCCGAACGTCGGGAAGTCGACGTTCATCCGCGCCGTCTCGCGCGCCCGCCCGAAGGTCGCGGACTACCCCTTCACGACGCTCACACCCCACCTCGGCGTCGTGCGCATCGGTGACGAGGCCACGATGGTGATCGCCGACATCCCGGGGCTCATCCCGGGCGCGGCGGACGGAGCGGGCCTCGGGCATCGCTTCCTCAAGCACGTCGAGCGCACGCGCGCGCTGCTCCACCTCGTGACGCTCGACTTCGACGAGAATCGCGACCCGCTCGCCGACTACGACGCCCTCATGAACGAGCTCGAGCGCTTCGATCCCGAGCTCGCCAAGCGACCGCAGATCGTCGCGATGACGAAGGCCGACCTGCCCGAGGTTCGGGAGGCGTTTCCTCGCGTCTCCGCCCAGTTCGCCGAGCGCGGCATCCCCATCCGGCTGATCTCGGCCGTCACCGGCGAGGGCGTGCGTGACCTCACGATCGACCTCTACAAGCTCGTGACCGGCAAGTCCGAGCTCGAGGACTGGGAGCTCCCTGCGCCGCAGCCGCCTGCCGCCGCGCCGGCTCGAGCGGAGACGACGCCGTCCGTCGGACGAGAGGCGTCGCCCGATGCGGCGCCCGACGCCCCGACCGATCAGGAGGAGCTCGCAGAGGGAGAGGAAACGACGGCCGAGGAGAAAAAGTCCGCAACCGCGACCGAGGCTGGGCCGATGGAAGAGAGCGCGCCCGAGGGCGAGCCGAAGGAGGAGGAGCCGGTCGAGGAAGCGAAGAAGACGAAGGCGAAGACGAAGAGCCCGAAGGCGAAGACGAAGGCCAAGGCGAAAGCCGCGAAGACCAAGGCCAAGACGAAAGCGAAAGCCAAGACCAAGACCAAGACCAAGGCCAAGGCCAAGACGAAAGCGAAAGCCAACGCCAAGACCAAGGCCAAGGCCAAGAAAGCGAAGGCCAAGGCCCGCGCGAAGGCCAAGGCCAAGGCGAAGACCTCGAAGACGACCAAGAAGGCGAGCAAGAAGAAGGCGACGCCGAAGAAGACGAAGGCGAAGACGTCCACCCGGACGGCCTCCACCAAGAGGTCGTCGAAGAGGCCTGCGAAGAGACGAGCGTGAGCGACAAGACGGAGGAGCCGACACCAAAGCGGATCCGAAAGGCGCAGGAGGAAGGCGACAGCCCGCTCAGCGTCTTCGCGAGCCAGTCGATCGCCTTCCTCTGCGCCGTCGCGATCGCACCGTCGGCCGTCGCGGCGCTCGCGGCGACCGCGGGCACCGAGCTCCGCGCCGCGATCGCGCGCGCGGGGGACGCCTCGCCCGAGATCCGCTTCGATCCGAGCTCCCTCGCCTCCTCCGTCCTCGTCCTCGCGGCGCCGATCCTCGCGGCGGCGGGCGTCTCGGGCGCGGTCGCGTCCGTCGTGCAGACCGGCGGAGTGATCGCGACGAAGAAGCTCGTCCCGAGCCTGAACAAGCTCGACCCGATCGAGGGGATGAAGCGCCTCGTCTCGGCGCAGCGCCTCGTGGCCGTGCTACGCGCCGCGCTCTTCGCGGCCGCCGTCGCGTGGATCGTCCATGGCGCGTTCCGCGAGCACGCGCCGTCGCTCGCCCGCGTGGCGGGCCGCCTCGACGCCGCCATCGTCGTCGCGACGACGGTGGCGATCGACGTCGCGAAGAAGGCGGCGGTCGTCGGCCTCTTCCTCGCCGTCCTCGACATCGTCGTCACGCGCCGCTCCTGGCGCAAACGCCTCATGATGTCGAAGGAGGAGGTCAAGCGTGAGCACAAGGAGAGCGAGGGAGATCCGCAACAGAAGGCGGCGCGCGAGCGCGCGCATCACGAGATGCTCGCCGCCGCGACGATCGCCAACGTCCGAAACGCGAGCGTGGTCGTCGTGAACCCCACCCACATCGCGTGCGCCCTGAAGTACGACGAGAGCGAAGGCGACGAGGCCCCCGTCGTCGTCGCCTCCGGCCGTGGCGACCTGGCGAGGCGCATCGTCGAAGCGGCCCATCACTACGGCGTCCCGGTCCTCCGCGACGTCCCGCTCGCACGCGCCCTGATAGAGCTCGAGGTCGGCGACGAGATCCCAGAGGCGCTCTACGAAGCGGTCGCCGAGATTCTCCGAGAGGCCTGGGAAGAGAGGCCGCCGGAGGAGAAGGCCTCGGAGTAAGGTGCGTCAGCTCATCGACCGAGCTCGCAGCAACTCTGCTTCCTCGTCGCGCGAGACGGACGAATAGAGCTTCGCGAGGAACGCGAGGCACGCCTTCGCGCCGCGGTCGTCGCCGACCTGGCGGGCGCGCGCGAGGGCGTCGAGGCCCTCGAGCAGAGCCTCCTGCGGGCGGCCGGCGACGCTGAGGGCGACGGCGAGCGCGAGCGACGTCTGGCAGCGGCGGCGGTGATCCGATGGATCGAGCTGCGCGCGCGTTCGGCGGAGGACGCGCAGCGCATCGCCGATGTCTCCGCGGCCGAGCTGCTCCATCGCGCGCATACGTCCCGTGAACGCGGCGCTCTCGCCGGCCGGAGGAAGGCCGTCGGCCCATCGCGCGAGCGCGGCGTCGTCCGCCGCTTGGAGGACCTCCTTCGCGAGCTCCGCCAGTCGGCGCGCGAGGCTGCCGCCGTCCGACGCGGGCGGCTTCGACGGGTCACGGGACAGCGACGGTCCCGAGCGCGCGGGGGCGGACTCGTCGGGCACCGGCGGCGCTGCCTCCTCGTCCAGCATCGTCGGCGGCTCGCTCTCGATCGTCGCTCGCGTGGCCGGACCGGATCGATCGGCCTGCGGCGGGCCGTCCGGGTTGATGATCACCGCGTGCTCCACCATCGAGTCCGGCTCTGCGCCCGTGGAGAGCGCGTGCTCGACCATGTCGTCGAAGTTGTCCGGGATCTGCGGAATCGTGGCCGGCGGGATCGGCACGCGCGGCGAAGCCGGCGAAGCCAGCGGAGCCCGAGGCACGGCCGGCGCCGGCGGCACGGGCGCCGCCGGCGGCGGGACCGAGACCGACCGCGGAACGGGCGGCACGGACGCGATCGCGGCGACGCGCTCGGGCACCGACCGAACCGGCGCGTTGGACGGGCGCGCCGCGTAGAACGAATGGGACGACGGCGACGGCGACGGTCCGAAGGCGACGGGCGGAGCCGAAGGCGGCGCCATCGGCGGGATCGATGCAGGAGCGGGGTTCTCGCTCGACGGGCGATCGAGCACCTGCCCGAGCAGCTCGAGAGCCGCCTCCTCGCACGACGGATCGGCGCGGCGGGCGAACGCCACGAGCTGCGTCGTGCTGGCCTGGAAGCCGGCCGCGCCCGTCGCCCGCGCGGCCTCGAGCAGCGCCGCGGCGGCCTTCGCGCCCTCGCCCGCCTGCGCCGCATGCCAGGCGGCCTCGACGCGACCGAACGCGCCTTCACTCTCCTCGATCGCGCGCGCGGCTGCGAGGTGCAGCTTGTGTTTGACCTCCTCCTCGAGCGTCGCGAAGAGCGCGTCCTTGTGCGTGCGCGACGGGAATGCGAACCAACCCTCCTGCGGGCGGACCACCCAGCGAGCGCGCTCCATGTACGCGAGGGTCGCGGCCGCATCGACGCGGAGCGACGCCTTCTCGAGCACGCGCTCGACGAGGGAGAGCTTCGCCTCGCCACCGAGGACCGCGAGCAGCGAGAGGAGGACGCGCACCGGCGTCTTCTCGGCGTTGGCGCGCTTGCGGATCCACTTCGCCGCGGACCGCACCTTCCCTCGTCCCGCCGCACGCGAGCGTGGCGTCGCCACCTCACCGGACCACGTCAGGTCGCCGCTCGCGATGCCGTGCGCGATCGCCTCCACGACGGCGAGCGGGCTGCCGCCTCCCAGACGTGCCCAGCGGGCGCGCGCGTGCGCGTCGATCGCGTCGCCCGTGCACCCGACGGCGACGTCCTCCGCGCCTTCGCGCGAGAGCGCCGGCACCTCGTGCTCGGCCACCTTGTTCAGCCCGGCGAGCACCGAGGGCAGCCCTCCGGTCGCGTCGAGACGGGCGATGACGCCGAACGCCGGCGCCTTGCGCACCGCACGCACGCACGCCTCGAGTGTCGCTGGATCGACCCATTTTGCGTCGTCGATGAGGATCGCGCTGCTCGTCCCCGACACCTTCGGCCAGAGGAACGCCGTAATGAGCCTCGCGGCCATGTCGAGCGAGACGCCCTTGCCGGCGAGCAGCTCGTCGAGCGGCTCCTGCAGCTCGAGCAGGAGCGGGTTCACGGTGCGCCCCGCCGCTCGTCCGAGCGCGCGACGGAGCGCGCCCAGCGGCTCGAAGCCCGATCCCGCGGGCGAGATGACGAGCGCGCGCGCCTCGCGCGCCGCGAGCTCGTTCAACAGGCGCGTCCCGCCGGCGCCGGGCGCCGCGCGGACGACGACCAGCGCGCCGGGCTCGAGCGAGACCCGTGGCAAGTGCGCGGTGACGAGGCCCGGCTCCCTCATCCGCGCCAGGTTCTCGATCGCCTGTCGCCTCCACGGCTGTGGCTTGTAGATGCGCGCGCCACGGACGCGGAGCGTCCCCTCGCGCGCGATGCGGAGCCCCGACGTCACGAGGTCTCCGGAGCGGAGCGCGGGGATCGTCTGCGCGCAGAGGATCTCGCCCGGCCGCGCGAGGCCCGCGAGCGCGGAGGCGGCGACGATGGGCGGCCCCCACCAGAGAAGACCGCTCGACGTGAGCGGCGAGCCCGGCTCGTTCACCTGCCGGATGTCGCCCTGCGCGAGCCCGACGGCCCAAGGCGGCTCCTCCCCCTGCGTCTCGGGCCCGGGGTTGATGGCCGCGTCGAGCACCGCGGGGAGCTGCGACGCCTCGAACGCGAAGGTGATCTTGAGGACGTCCCATCCGACGTGCACGCCGCCGAGGGACGTCATGCGCTCGATGAGCGATCGCGCGCGCTCGAGGAACGGCCTCCCTGGTCCCCCGATCGTCCGAAAGCTCGCGATGACGCGCGCTTCCACGACTAGATGCGGATGCGCTTCTTCAGCTTGGCGAGCTCGTCCTCGATATCGGCGTCCTTCGCCGAGCCACCGCCGCCGAGGCCTCGCTCGAGCTCGCGGAACTTCTCCTCGAGATCGCGCCGCTCCGTCGTCCCGAGCGCGGCCTCCACCTCGGCCATCGCGAGGCTCTCCGCCTCACGGCCCTCGATCTTCTCTTCCATCCGGCGGAAGTTCTCGAACGCGCTCGAGCCTCCGCGCGCCCCGAGCGACTCGGAGCCGCCGCCGGACCTCGCCTGCTGGGCGCGCGCGGCGATCGTCCCTTTCCGCATCTTGAGGTCCTCGAGCTTCCGCTCCATCCGCTCGAGCTCCTCTTTCATCTTCAAAGCCGTGTCGCGCTGCTCGATGCGCGACTTCTCCGCGGCCTCGAGCTCCGTCTCGCAGCGCTTCTTCTGGCGCAGGGCCTCGCGCGCGAGCGCCTCGTCCTCGCTCTTGAGCGCGAGCTCGGCGCGCTTCTCCCATTTTTCGACCTCGGCCTTGAGGTCGTCGACCTTCTTTCGGAGCTGCTTCTCTGCGGCGACCGCGGCGATGACGTCCTGTCGACCTGCCTTGAGCTGCTCGGCCATCTCTTCGAGGTTGAGCTCGAGGAGCTTCCTGTCGTCCTCGGCCTTGTCGAGCAACGCATTCAGGTTGCTCGAGATGACCTTGCCCATGCGGTCGAAGATGCCCATCGCTCACGCCTCCAACGCCACGAAAGACTATACCCTTCCGCGGCTGGCCTAGCCTCGTATGATAAGTTCCGTCCGCGCGCAGCGCCGGAAAAAACGGGAGGAGGCTACATGCCGACGTGCAAGGGTTGCGACGACGAGGTCGACCGGCTCGTCTCCGTGAAAATCGACGGCAAGACGAAGAAGCTGTGCGAGGACTGCGCGGACCGCGCGCGCGAGAGCGCGGAGATCGCCGAAGAGAGCGAGGCCGTCGTCCAGCAGATGATGGGCTTCAAGGGGCGGCGCTAGTCGCGCCGCCCCTTTCCGCGGCGGCGGTCAGTTGCCGCGGTTGAGGATGTGGATCGCGTGGCCGAGGCCGTTCATCGCGGCCTCCATGAAGCCCTCGCCGAGCGTCGGGTGCGGGTGGATCGTGAGCCCGATGTCCTCGAGGAACGCGTGCATCTCGAGCGCGAGCGCGCCCTCGCTGATGAGGTCGCTCGCCTCGGGGCCGACGATGTGGACGCCGAGCAGCTCGTTCGTCTTCTTGTCGGCGACGACCTTGAAGAAGCCGTCGGTCTCCCCGACCGCCATGGCGCGCCCGAGCGCGGCGAACGGGAACTTGCCGATGCGGACCTCGAAGCCCTTCTCCTTCGCCTGAGCCTCGGTGAGGCCGGCGGTGGCGATCTCGGGGTCCGTGAAGATGGCCGCCGGGATGGCGACCCAGTCCTTCGCGGCCTTGTGACCCGCGATGATCTCGGCGACCACCTCGCCTTCCTTGCTGGCCTTGTGCGCGAGCATCGGGTGGCCGCTGACGTCACCGATGGCGTAGACGCCCTCGACGTTGGTGCGGCCGAACTGGTCCGTCGGCACGAAGCCGCGCTCGACCTTCACGCCGATCTCCTCGAGGCCGAATCCGGCGCCGTTCGGGCGCATGCCGACCGCGACGAGGACCATGTCGGTGACGAGCGTGTCGTACTTGCCGCCGCCGAGATCGACCTTCACCGCGAGCGAGCCGTCGGCGTTGCGCTCGTAGCCCATCGCCTTCGCGTTCTTGAAGATCTTCGCTCCGTGCTTGAGGAGCTTCTTCTCCACGACCGCGGTGCAATCCGGTTCGACGCCCGGCAAGAGGCTCGGGGTCGCCTCCACGATCGTGAGCTCGGCGCCGAGCTTCTGATAGACCGTGCCGAGCTCGAGCCCGATGACGCCGCCGCCGATGACGAGCAGGCGCTTCGGGACGCTCTTCAGGCTGACGGCCTCCCTCGCGCCGATGATCTGCTTGCCGTCGAACTTGAAGGCCGGCAGCTCGATGGTCGACGAGCCCGTGGCGATGACGATGGCCTTCGTCGCCTCGATCGTCTCCGTCGCGCCCTCGCGCGTCTTCACCTGGACCGTCCTCGGGCTCGTGACGCGCGCCTCACCGTAGACGAGCTCGACCCCGTTGCCACGGAACAGGCCCTTCACGCCGCCGGTGAGCTTCTTGACGATGCCGTCCTTCCACTCCTGCATGCGCGGGACGTCGACGCGAAGGCCTTCCGTGAGGATGCCCATCGTCTGGCCCTGGTCCTTCACCTTCTCGTAGGTGTGGCTGGCGCTGATCAGGGCCTTCGACGGCACGCAGCCCCAGTTGAGGCACACGCCGCCGACCTCCTCCTTCTCCACGCAGATGACCTTCTGCTTGAGCTGGCCGAGCCGGATCGAGCAGACGTAGCCTCCAGGGCCTCCGCCGATCACCACCACATCGCACGTTCGGTTCGCCATCGATCTCTCCGTGAATGATGAGGAAGTAGGGCCGGTTTACACGAAGGAAAGCCCCGCGCAAAGTAGCGAAGCGGAAGCACGATGCGCCGCCGCGTCGCCGCGGTGCATCGTCAGTGCGAAGGCGCGGGCGGAGTCCTCAGGAGGAGCTCCCGCTGCTCGCGGAGGTTCCACGTCGGCTCGGCGTAGACGTCGTCGAAGAGGCTCGTCCGCGGAGGCGGAGGCAGCTCCTCGACCTCCTTGACGACCGCGGCGATCTCCGCCGTGAGCTCCTCCTGGAGCGTCTTCTCGAAGGCGTCGTCGATCGCGCCGAGCTTTCGGAGGTGCCGGGCGAGCCGATCGACCGGATCCTTCTTCTTCCAGGCCTCGACCTCGGCGTCCGTCCGGTAACGGCTCGGATCGTCGCTCGTCGAGTGCGCGCCGATGCGATACGTGAGCGCCTCGACGAACGTCGGCCCCTCGCCGCGTCGCGCGCGGTCGGCCGCCGAGGACAGGACGGCGTACATCGCGAGCAGGTCGTTGCCGTCGACGCGAACGCTCGGGATGCCGTATGCGCGGCCCTTGACGGCGATCGTGCGCGACGCCGTCTGACGAGACGTCGGCACGCTGATCGACCAGTGGTTGTTCTGGCACACGATGACGACGGGCGCCTCGAGCCTCTTCGCGAACGTCATCGCGGCGTGGAAGTCGGGCTGGCTCGTCGCGCCGTCTCCGCAGAAGCCGAACGCGATCGCGTCGGGATCGCCCTTCGCGTCGCCTCGCTTCTTCGCCTGCTTCATCGCCCATGCCGCGCCGACGGCCTGCGGGATCTGCGGGCCGATGCACGACGACCAGCTCACCTGGTTCACACGCCTGCCCGAAGGATGGCTCGGCATCTGCCGCCCCTTGAGCACGTCACCGGAGTTGCCGAAGACCTGAGCCACGAACTCGCGCAGCGGAAAGCCCCGCACGAGCATGACGCTCTGCTCGCGCAGCGCGGGGAAGACCCAGTCGTCCGGGCGCGCGACGAGGCCCGTCGCGATCGGCACGGCCTCCTGGCCCGTGCACGCACCGTAGAAGCCGATCCGGCCCTGGCGCTGGAGCAGGATCATGCGCGCGTCGAGCAGGCGCAGCCGACGCAAGTGGCGATACGCGAAGAGCAGCCGCTCCGTGGGGATCTTCGGATCGACCCGCGGATCGGCGGTCCCGTCCTCTCGGAGGACGGTGAAGAGCCCGACGTCGGGGTCGGAGTCGCGCAAGGTCGCGTTGGGCTCGGTGATCATCGCGACCGCAAGCTAGTCGACCCGAGAGCCCGCGTCACGGGGCTGCGTCCTCGGCCGTACTGCCGGCGTCGTCGGCGGCGTCCGTACGGGCAGCGCCCGCTTCGCGGAGACGCCTCATCCACACGCGGGGCCTCCGTCCCAGCGGTAGTGGAAGGGGCGGGCGGACGGGCTCGGGCCCGGAGAAAGGCCCTCCGCCTCGTCGCACGAACCGCACGCCGGGGCGAGCAGCACGACGAGCGCGGCGGCGAAGGCCGTGCGAGAAGGTCGGGGCGCGCTCGCCTTCACGTCCCCTCCTCCGAGCTCTGCCGGGCCGGCGGGGAAAGCTCGTCATCCTGCCGCCCGGATGGCACGGCGACGCGTCGCCGGCGCTCCGATGTGGCGAGGGGGCGCGCGCGACCTTCGCCCCGTCCCGACGGCGACGCCGAGACACCGGGCACGCCATCACGCTCGTCGGGCTTCGCCGCGCGTGGAGCTCACGCACGGCCCATGTGTCGAACGGCTACGGTTCGGCGTCGTCGCCGCCGCCCTCCTCCGCCGCGCCGACCTGACCGCCGCCGCACGCGACCGCCGCCATGTAATTGAAGAGCGCTCGGATGCCCTTCGCGTCCTCCGTGGCAGGGAAGCACCCGGCGATGGCGCTCTGCCTCTCCTCCGTCGCCTTGACGCATGCCTCGTCGTCGATGCGATACGGCTTGCACTCGCCTTCGGCGACCTGCTGCAGGCACTGGATGCCCGACTGCCTGTTGCACGTGGCGCAGTAGTCGACGTAGCACGCGAGCACGGTCATGTACTTGTGACCGCACCCTTCCACGCCGGTGATGTGCTCGACGCAGGCTTCCTGGTTGTAGATGACCTCGGGCGTCTCGCCGGGGGCGAGGACCACCACCCTCCAGGTGGGATCGGACTTCATCCCGAAGATGCAGTCCGCGCACGCCTTGTTGCCCGGGGCATTGCGCGCGCTCTCGCAGGCCGTCCCGTTCGGCTCGTCGGTGCACGCGTCGGCCAGAGCGCTGATGGCCGTCGACGTGCACGCGGAGGCCATCTTCGGAGCGACCGGCTTCGTCTCCGCGGGCTTGAAGTCGATGTTCGCCTTGCACGCGGGTGGATCGGTGCTCTGGGCGGCGGGATCGCTCGGATTCGTCGGCGTGTCGTTCGACCCGGAGCGATCCGCGTCGTCGCCCCCTCCCTGCGACCCACAGCCCGCGACGCTCGTGAGCGTGACGAACCCGCTCAGCGCGCCGATGGTCGCCAGAGCGTAGAACTGCTTCATCATTTCGGTCCCTCCTGCTTGGGCCTTCCCACGTCCCCGGTCGCAAGCCCGACGCCAGGGAGAGGCTCGTGAGGCGCCCGCGCGCGCGTGAAGCGGCCGAAGGGCCCGCGACGCGCGCGCACGTTCGCTCGCGATACGGCGCACGGCACGTTCGTGACGACCTCTCGAGGCGCACGAGACGAAAAGCCGCCGGGCGTGCCCGGCGGCCTCTCGTCACGCATGGGCGAGCTCGTCGCCCGACGCGGTGCCTCGCGAAGCGGCGTCAGCCGCCGCCGCCGCCGCCACCACCCTCCTCGAGCAGGCTCGAGGCGCAGGCGACGGTGGCCATGTGCACGAAGAGCGCCTTCACGCCTGCCTGGTCGGTCGACGCGGGGAAGCAACGGTCGACCATCACCTCGTTCGCGCTGAGCGCCTTCGCACACGTCTCGTCCGCGATCCGGTGGCTCTTGCACTCGCCCTCGGCGATGTACTCGACGCAGTCGCGCACGCTCGTCGGATCACAGTCGCCGCAGTACGCGTTGAAGCACGAGAGCACCGTGACGTACTTGTGGCCGCAGCCCTCCACGCCGGTGAGGTGATCGACGCAGCCCTCCTGGTTGTAGATGGCCGAGGGCTTCTCGCCCGGAGCGAGGACGATCGCCTTCCACTGTTCGTCGGCCTTCGTGCCGAAAACGCACTCCGCACAGGTCTTGTTCGCGGCCGCCGCACGGGCTTCCGTGCACTTCTCGGCGGTCGCGTCCTCGATGCACGCATCGGCGAGCGCATCGATCGCCGCCTTCGTGCATGCCGATTCCTGCTGCGGCGCGGGAGGCTTCGTCGCGTCGGGCGTGAACTGGATGTCGGCCTTGCACGTCGGAGCTTCGTCCTCGGGCTCGTCCTCCTTGGGCGGAGGCCTCTGTGCGTCCGTGTTCTTCACGTCGGTGCTGCCGGCGGGCCCCGCGTCCCCGCCCGGCGTGACCTTGTCGGTCGAGGAACAACCCGTCGCACCCGTCGTGGCGACGAGTCCTCCCAGCGCGGTGACACTCGCAAGCGCGAACAGCTTTCGGATCATATGTCCGTCCCTCCTACCGCTTCTTCGGCGGTCTGTTTCCCCGGTGCGTGCGCCCACGAAGTCGGTCTTGTCTGACGCAGAGAAGCCGCTTCGCATCGCGCCTCTTCGATCGCGACGCCAGGGCGGACGCGGTCTCCGAGAGGAACGCAAGGCTCTAGCCAGAGCGATGGAAGGAGCGCGTCGCCTCGCGACCGCTTCACTCGCGATCGCGACGACCACGTGATCGAGCGCTGCACGCAGATCCGACCGTGGCGTCGAGCACCGTGCGATCTCGGCTCGAGAGGTCTCTCCCGCTCGCTCCGCCTCGGAGCGACGGAGCGATGCTCGACCAGCGTTCGAGCTCGGCGTCGTCAACGCATTCGACGGTGTGCCTCGACGAGCGACACCGCCGATCGAGGTCTTTCGTCCTCGAACGACGCGCGCCTCATGTGTACTCTACACAAATCGTTCCGGCCGCTCTCCGCTCGGTCGATTGGCGGCCACTTCATCGAGCCGGCGACGCGGTCAGCGCGAAGTCGACGTCGCGGGTCGGACGCACGGGCGCCTCGCGCACACCACGGCGGACGTGTCGTGCCGCGCCCTTTCAGGGTCGAGGATGCGTCCCGCCGTCGTCGATGGCCAGCGCCTTGAATACCCTGGGCCCCTTGGTCACCACCGTGGTGCTCGCCTGGGCCGGGAGCTTCGCCCCGCCTTCCCCTTCGTCGTCGCGTACCGGAGGGAGTGACTCCACCTTGGCTCCCGTCGCCCCGCCATCGTCCGTTCGCTCGCAGTTCGCGCACGCTTGGCTGGCGAGCGGAATCCCGAGCACGGCAACGAGAATCGTCGAACGAGCCTTCGATGCTCTCATGGAGTCTCCTCGTGACCGCTCGTCGTGCCGTTCGCACCTCGAAGCCGACGAGCTGGGCTTCGGTTCTAGCGTCGGGACGCGTCCGATGAAAGGCCGCTCACCGCGGGTTACCTCGAAAAACACGAAAGGCTCAGCCCGCAAGCGCGGACCGAGCCTTCCGAGGCGACGGCCGAAGCTCTTACTCCTCCGAGTTACTCCTCTGGATCATCGCCGTTGGCATCGGCACCAGCGTCGGGTGCCCCGTCGCCACCGCTGATGCACGCCACCGTGATCATGTCGAGCCCAGTCGAACACCGCTGAGCGGCGCTGCTGATGGCTCCCGGGCCGCCGCAGGCCGTAGCTGCGGCCCCGTACACGTCACCACACGGCCCCTTCGCGCCGATCGAGGCCTGGATGCATTCGCTCATCGCATCTTGGTCGTCTTCGTCGCACGACTCGCAAGCCAGCTCCATGCAGAGGTTCATCTGCTCCATGCCCTTGCCGCAGTCAGCCTCCTTCTGGGCGACGGTCTGGACGCAGCCGCCGAAGTTCCACGTTCCCGCGCCGTTGTCGTCGACGACGATCGGACCCCACTCGGGCTCTTTCACATTGCTGAAGACACAAGCGGCACAGTCCGCGCTCACCTTCTGGGCGACCTCATCCCTGAGGCCCAGCCACGTGGGTTTCGCGGCGGTGTTGATGTAGTTGCTCACGACGTCGCCGACGTCCTTCGGGCACGCGGACTGCGGAGTACGCGGCGGCTTGTAGGTGAGCTCCGAGACGTCGATCGGGTCCTTGGTGAGGCACGTCACGGGATCTTCGTCCGTCGGATCCTCGTCATCGCCCGTCGACGGCGGCGGACGATTGCCGGAATCCTTGCGCCCTGCGTCCGCAGGCCCCTCCGACGACTGCGTGATGACTTCGGTCGTCGTGCAGCCCGCGGCGCTGACCGCGGCCACCAGACCCCCAAGGGCCGTGACACTCGCAAGAGCGAACAACTTCTTAACCATGTCCGTCGCCTCCTACTGCTTTCGCGGGCTCATCGCCGCCAAGCCACAAATTCGGTGGGGTACTGCGCCTTCGGGTCTGAGCCGCGGCGATTCGACGAGCTCAGGAAACGAACCGTGTCAGCCCGAAGATCCGACGGTCCGGGGCCAAAAGCGCGCGCACGCTAGCTACCGACCGCAGGTCCGTCAAGCGTTAGTGCCGAGCTATGACAATCCATTCCGACCGATAACTTCCTAACGGGAGCCCCCGACGCTGACGCCTTCGGGCATCGGACCCTTCGGCCGCACCCGAAGGCGCTCGCTTCGTTGCCCTCGCACTCGAGTCACGGGCTGACGGCGCCGATTCATGAAGGATGACGCCGTCATGTCCGCACCCTCGTGCTCTCGTCCCCACCGTCCGCCGGCGTACGCCGTCGGTGGACGATGCGCACCCCGCCCGTCAGAAACCTCCTTCGCGCGAAGTGCGCCCGAGGAAGATGCAACGTACATGCCTACATCGACACACGCGGCCACGCCGAGCAGGCTCCGGGCTCCAGGCTCCACGCTCCAGGAAAATTCGCGCCTCGGCGGTCGGAAGCTCCTACGGCTCGCCGGTCGCCCCACGCCCCGAGGTCACGAGCGCTTTGCGCCTCCGAGATCCTCGCCGTCGATCCGCCGGAGCGCCTCCCGAACCAGCTCCGGATCGACCGCCGCGGCCGTGAGCCTGGCGATGGCGTCCCGCGCCTCCGTCATGCGCGCGCGCCCAGCGGAGACGACGGCTCCGGAGAGCACCTCGCGCCGCGTCGACCCGAGCTCGGAGAGGATCTCCTTCTTCGCGCGCTCGTGCCCCATGCGCGCGAGCGCGATCCGGGCGTGGAACGGGCACGTGTCACGGACGAACCGCGCGAGGCCCCACGCCCGCCGCTCGAGATGGGGGATCGCCTGCTCCAGCCCGAGCTCGCCGACGAGCTCCACGGCGGCGCGCTCGTCTTCCTTGTTCGGAGCCTGACCGCGGATCCGCTCGCCGCGCACGACGCGGAGAATGATGTCGTGCCCGCGATCGTCACCCGCTTTCGCGAGGAGGATCGCCGCGACGAGCACCACGTGAGGCGACAGCGCTTCGTCGCTCGCCTCCGCGGCGACGAGCGCGCGTGCACGGGCGAGCAACCGGCCGTCGGGGACGCGGCCCTCCTCCAGGCGCTCCTCGGCGACGCGGAACGCGATGTGCGCGATGGCGTCGTCCTCGTCGCTCACGGCCTCGAAGAGGGCATCGTCGACCTCGGACGCGTCGAGCCCGCCGGCGTCTTCCTCGCGACAGCGATCGGCCACGCGCGCGAACGCGATCACCGTCTGGTACCGGACCTCCGGCCGTGGATCGGTGAGCGCGCGCCGTAGGCGCGGCAGCGCGCGAGGATCGCCGATCTCGCCCAGCGCGTTGATGGCCATCTGCCGCACGTGCATATCGTCGTCTTCCATCGAGACGAGCAGAGCCATCACCGCCTCCCTGGCCTCGAGATCCGCGAGCGCGACGGCGGCGGCGGCTCGTACGCGCGGGTGCTCGTCTTTCAAACGCTCGATGAGCAGAGGCACCGCACGCGCACGCACGTCGTCCCGACCGCGCGCATTGCGGACGAGGTCTTCGATCGCGGACGCGCGCACGTCGGGACGCGCGCTCGACAGATCGCGCACGCTCGCCTCGAGGTTGCGCGGCAAGAGCGGCGGGCCAAGCATGGCCACTGTCTAGTTCCGTCGCGGCGCGCGTGCAAAGCCTCGATCGAAGACACGCCCCGCGACCATCAAGCTCACGCTCGTCACGAAGACGGCACACGCGCCGACGACGAGTACGTGCGGAGCCCGGAGCATCGCCGAGACGCCCTGGTCGAGGACGGCGCCGAGCGAGACTCCGTCGCGCGCGCCGAAGCCCACGAACGAGAGCGCGGCCTCGCTCACGACGACTGCGGCCGCGCTACCGCCGAGCTGGACCGCGACCACGCCGAGGAGGTTCGGGACGAGGTGACGGACGACGACGCGCGCCGGGCCGACGCCGATCGCGCGCGCGGCCTCGACGAACGCCTGATCGCGCAGCACGCGCGTCTGTGCGAGCGCCAGGCGCGCGAACGGAGCCCATGCGGTGAGCGCGAAGACGATCCCGAGATGGACGCGCGACGGAGAGCGCACGGCGGAGAGGACGACGAGCGCCAGGAGGAACGTGGGGAACGCCTGGACGAGGTCGCACGCCCTCACGACGGCGCGCTCGAGCCGTCCCCGACGCAGCGCCGCGGCCGCGCCGAGCGGACAGCCGACCACGAAGCCGGCGAGCGCGACGCAGACCGCGAGCACGATCGCGCGCAGGCTCGCGTGCGCGACGAGCGCGAGCAGATCGACGCCGCCCTCGCCCGATCCGAGCGGACGATCGGCGGAGGGCGGAGCCCACGACAGCTCGGGCTCGAGGATCACCGGCGAGCGTGCGCTCGCCGCGACGACCGCGGAGACACCGAGGACGACGACGAGCGGGAGCACGCGCAGCGCGGGTCCGAGCTTCGCGCCGAGCGGGTGGCTGCGCGCCGTCATGGCGTCCTCCGTCGGATCGTCGATCGCTTCGTCGGTAGCATCCTTCCGAGCCTCACCGGCGAACCCTCGGGTCGACGGCGGCGTGGACCGCCGCCGCGAGCTGCTGGGCTGCGACGAAGAGCGCGCCCGAGAAGACGACGGCTGCTTCGAGCACCGGTAGGTCGCGTGACGCGTAGGCCTCGAGGATCAACGTCCCGAGACCGCGCCGCTCGAAGAGCCGCTCGAGGACGACCGCGCCACCGAGAAGCGCGCCGAGCTGCGTCCCCACGACGGTCACGATCGGGCCCACCGACGCGGGCAGCGCGTGCAGCCAGAGCGCGCGCGCATGGCTTCCGCCCTTGGCACGCGCGACCGCGAGGAACTGCGCGCGCGCGACGTCGTCGAGCGCGGCGCGCGACACGCGCGCGACGTGCGCGGCGAGCGGCACCGCGAGCAGGCCGCTCGCGAACAGGAGCCCGGCGACACCGGCATCGGGATCGCCCGGGAGCGGAACGACACGCAGGCGGGCGGCGAGCGCGAACGTCAGGATCGGCGCGAAGGCCAGGAGGGGCGTCGCCGCGATCGCCGTCGCGATCCGATCGACCCATCGGCGGCGCTCTCCGAGCCACGGCCCGGCGCCGAGCACGGCCGCCGAGACGCCGACGGCCGCTCCGAGGAAGACCGCGAGCGTGGCGAGCGAGGCCGTCGGCCCGACCGCGTCGAGCACCCGATCGAGCGCGGCCGTGCCCGGCCGGCGAACGGACTCGCCGAGGTCGAGCGTCACGAGCCCGCGCACGAAGCGGACGTACTGGAGCCAGAGCGGCTCGTCGAGGTGGAGCTTGCCGCGCAAAGCGGCGCGCTCGGCCTCGCTCGCCTGGTCGCCGAGGACGAGCGCCGCCGGATCGCCCGGCAAGATGCGGAGCGCGAGGAACACCGCCGTCGCCAGGAGGAGGACGACGAGCGCCGCCTCGAGGAGACGGGCCACGACGACGCGCGCCACGCGCACGACCGCGCCTCGCCCTCTCGCGCGAGACACGTCCCTCGCGGGTCCCCCGAGCAGACCGGCCGAGCCCGGTCCCGTCGAAGTCCGCTCGACCGCGGACAGGTCAACCTCCGCCGGCGCCGGCGTCCTCGGGCCCGGGGTTCCGATCGAAGAGCGGCGGAGGCCCACCGGCATCGTGGATGACGGCCGGCCCCGCATCGATCGGGGACATCGGAGGCGCGGCCGGGCCGCAGACGGGGGCGGTCGGGCCCGGCCCCGCGGCGCCTGCGTCCCAGTCGAGCGGAGCCGCAAGACACGCACGCTTGCTCTGATCGTCGTCGAGGATCACCGCGTTCCACGGCGGCGTCCGCGGATCGGCGCAGACGTAACCCTCGCGGCAGTCCGAGCTCGACTCGCAGGCCGCCATGCAGAACGACCGCGCGAGCCGGGACCCGGACGGCCCCGCGCGATCGTCGTACGCGCAGCCCGGGACGGCGCTGTTGAAGAGGACGCACGCGGCCTCGTCGGGACAGCCGTTGCCGCGACAATTGAGCTGCGTGCAGTAGCCGCCGGGCTGCGAGAGGTCGCAGAGGCGATCGCCGCGGATCGAGCAGTCCGTCGAGATTTGGCACTTGTCCCCGATCTCCGGCGTGCACGCGACCAGGAGGGCGCCGGCGACGGAGAAGAGGCCAGCGCGAGCGCGCGGACCGAAGGGCGAAAGGCGCCGAAGGACGACGGAGAGGAACAAGAGCAGACTCTGCTCTAGTCCCGTTTGCGGTTTGACATCAAGCGCCATGGACCCTAAAGAACGCCGCCATGGCGACCCACATCACCGCAGACTGCATCAACTGCGGCGCTTGCGAGCCCGAGTGCCCGAACGAGGCCATCAGCGAGGGCGACGAGATTTACGTGATCGATCCCGAGCTCTGCACCGAGTGCGTCGGCTTCTACGATCACGAGGCTTGCCAAGCGGTGTGTCCGGTCGAGTGCTGCCTACCGGATCCGAACCACGTCGAGGACGAGAAATCGCTCATCGAGCGTGCGGTTCGCCTCCACCCGGACGACGAGGAGCTGAAGAAGCGGGTCGCCGAGAACAACTTCCCCTCGCGTTTCCGGAAGTAGCCCGCCACGCACGGATGGGGCCGCGCATGCGAGCGCTCGCAATCGCGGCCGTTGCCGCGGCGAGCGTCGGCTGTGGCGGCGGCGCGCCGCTGTTGCACCCGGCACGAACCCTCCAGGGCGGCGAGGTCCGCGCCGCCGGCGGCGTGAGCGCGCAGGTCGTCCCAGGCTCGCTCGGCGAGGACCTCCGCCGCGCGCGGGACATCGCCGCGGGCGATCCGAGCGGACAGAGCCTGCCGGGCCCGCCCGGATCGAATCCCGACTACGCGAAAGGCGCGCTCGTCTCCGCCTCCGTCGCTCCCGGGCTCGCGCCCTTCGTCGGTGCGCGCGTCGGCGTCGGCAACGCGTTCGAAGGCGGCCTTTCGTACACGGGCCGAGGCGTCCGCGCCGACATGCGACGCTCCTTCGACGACGGACCGTGGTCCCTCTCGCTCGGGCTCGGCGCGTCGGCGGCCCTCTACGGCCGACAGCAAGGAACCGACCTGCCGAACGTCGACCTCGGCGCGCTCCACGGATACGGCGCCGACGTCCCGGTGCTCGTCGGTTGGCAGAGCACGGGAGGTCTCTACACCATCTGGATCGGGCCTCGCGGCGGCTTCGAGCGCGTCATCGTCGAGACGGTCACGAGCGAGCCGAAGGACGTCACGCTCGGCATGCCGCCGATCCGCTTGGACGCGACCCGATGGCATGCCGGCGGAGTGCTCGGCTTCGCGACGGGATTCAACCACGTCCACGTCGCGCTCGAAGCTCAGGTCGCCTACCAGGTCGTGAGCGGCGACTACAACGCGAACGAGGTGACCGTCCGCGGGCTGACGATCACGCCGGCGAGCGCTCTCTGGTGGACGTTCTGATCGCCCGCGCGGCGACTTCGGCCGCCCGCGCGGACGCCTCGAGGTGATGGGCGCGCCATTGCTCGCGTCCGCTCGCTCCGACGACGTTCGCGATCCCGAGGACGACGGCGCACGGGACCGACGTGGCGAGACACGCGCGCGCGACCGCGTACGCTTCGAGATGCTCGACGTCGCCGAGCTCGGCGAGCTTCGTCGCGAGCGCGTCGTCCGTCGTGACGCCGAGCGTGTTCACGATCCTCGCCGGCCGGGCGCCCGCGGCCTCCAGCTCCCCCAGCATCGACGCGTCGAGCGCCACGGCCTCGTTCGGGTACGGCATCGCCGCGCGCCCTTCGACCACGGCTGCGTCGGCGACGACCGCCGAGCGACCTACGACGACATCGCCGATCGCGAGCCCGGAGGACGGCATCGCGCCGCACGTGCCGAGGAGCACCACCTGGTCGGGGCGGTGCTGCACGATGCAACGCGTCGCGCCGGAAGCCGCGTCCACGAGGCCGATGCCCACGGCATCCGTGTTCAGGTCGAGGCCGCGCGACAGGGCCTCGTCCTCCGCGACGAGCGCGCGGAATCGCTCGAGCTCGGGCTCCCACGCTGCGACCACGAGGACCTTCGGGGGTCTTCCCATCGTGCTGGCACACATATAGAAGAGACGCGCGGCTGCGCGGGCCGGGTTGCTCACCTGAGGCCCGCCGTCTACGCTACCAATGTTCATGCGTGCGTATCTCCTCCTCCTCGCTGGCCTGACCGGATCGAGCCTCGTGGCGTGCACGCTTCCGGAGACGGAGCAGCCGGAGCCCGTGGAGACGACCAGCTCCACCGCCACGGCGGTGATCGTGGTCGAGCGCACGGCAGGACCGGGTGACACCGTCCGCGGAGACGCGGTCACCGCCCGCTTCGTGCGGGTGAGCGGCGGCGCCGTCGACGACGCCGCCCTGCGCATGGCGGGCGTCGCGGCCGACATCCCACCCGTGGGCACCTGCTCGACTCCCAGCGACGACGCGCCGGCCGTCCTCGGCCGCGCGGTCGAGCTCCTCGACGTCGGCCCCGTCACGCTGAGCAGCCAGGCGACGGAGGGCGCGTCGAAGAGCACGGTGCTCGTGCCCCGACTGATCCCCGACCCCGCAGGGGTCGTCTCCGGCGTCGTCTACTCTTCCCGCTCGGCGGACGTGTTCTCGCCGAGCTCCCGCGTGACGCTCCGCTCGAACGGCGGCACCGACCTGGCCGAGGGCTTCAACGTCACCGTCACGGCTCCGCACGACGTCGCCGACGTCCGGGTCACGCCCATGCCCGCCGGCCTCGACGTCACGTGGGACGCGACGGAAGCCGACCCGCACGATCTCGTCTACGTCGACGTCCTCTCCCCCGCCCCGCGCGTCGTCCTGCGCTGCACGAGCACGGACACCGGCCGCCTCCTCGTCCCGCAGATCCCAGGCATCGACGAAGGCCAGATCGCCGTGCACCGCCTCCACAAGGAAGGCTTCCGCGCGAAGGGCATCGAGCCCGGCGAGGTCCGCTTCGACGTCGCGCGGGTGGTGACGTTCAGGCGGTAGGGCAGTCCTCGGTCCTCGGCGCGTCCTCTCGAGGTCCGCCGAGGCCGTTCCACGCTCCGGCCGAAAGCGCGCCCGACGCCGAGGCTGACCGAGTCTGCTTTGCACCACGGGGGCGAGGCGCGTAGAACGTCCCGCCCGCATGTTCGCTCGCCAGCTCCTCGCCCTCGCCGCCCTCGCCCTCGCCGTCGTGCCCGGGCGTGCGCACGGCGATGCGAAGCCCGCGCGCGAGCAGGCGCGGCCGGCGCAGAAGGCGACGGCGTCCAAGGCGGCCGCGCGACCCAAAGCGACGCAGGGGAAGAAGCCGGCGGCGAAGGCGCCCGCGCGTGCGCCGGCGTCCTCGACCAAGAAGGGAGCGAAGAAGCCGCAACGACCCAGCCGCGCGGCCGTGTCTCGTCTCTGGCACACGGCGCCTCCCGGAAGGACGGCTCCGCTCGACGCGAACGGCCGGCCGATGCTCGTGCTGCAGGCGTTGAACGTCCCCGAACGCGTGGAGCTCACGGCGACCAGCGAGCGCGGAGGATTCGGCGCTCACGATCTCGATCGGGCCGCGCACCTGCTCAGGGACACGCGCACGGGCAACGAGCATCCCATCGACCCTCGCCTGCTCGACGTGCTCTATCGCGTGGCGGTCCACTTCTCCGCGCCGGAGATCCGCATCATCTCCGGCTACAGGACGCCGCGCCCCGGCAAGAGGGCCTCCAACCACGCCAAAGGACGCGCGGTCGATCTCGTCGTGCCCGGCAGGACCGACGAAGAGGTCGCGAAGTTCGTTCGCGAGCAAGGCTTCGTGGGCGTCGGCGTCTACCCGACGAGCGGCTTCTTGCACATCGACGTCCGCGAGCGATCGTTCTTCTGGGTCGACTACAGCGCCCCCGGCAAGAGGAACCGCACGCGCGGGATCCTCGCCGACCTCGCGGCGAAGAGCGACGCACGCGCCCTCGCCCGCGGCGAGCGCGGCGTCGACCCGTTCTCGATCTCGACCGACTTCGACGCGGCCCTCGCCGCGACCGCGGCCAAGGCCACGACGAGCGAGCCGAAGGTCGACGAGGACGAGGACGAGGACGACGACGGTTGAGCCGGGGACGGATGCGTTCCGTCGGCCCCGAAGGCGGACGCGGTGCACTAGACTTCTCGACGTGGACGAGGACGTCGCCCGGCTCGCTCGCGAGGAGCGCTTGATCGAGGCCGCCGAGCTCGCGAGCTCGCGTGGCGACTCGCGCTCCGCGAGCATGCTCTTCGAGCGGGCGTGCGATTTTCGGCGCGCCGCCGAGCACGCGCTGCGCGCGAAGGATTGGGCACGTGCCTTGCCGCTCGCGCTCGACGGCAAGGCGGACGACATCGCGGAGGCCGCGCTGCCCGAGCTCGTGGCCGACAGAGCCGCAGCGGAACGCGTCGCGTTCCATCTCGAGCGACGCGGTGACTTCGCGATGGCGGCACGCCTCCTCGAGGGGATCGGGAAGAAGGTCGAGGCGGCTCGGGCGTGGGAGCGGGCCGGACGCGCGATCGACGCCGCCCGGCTGCTCGAGTCCAACAACGACGTCGTGGGCGCCGCGCGCGTCCTCGAAGCTCAGCTTCGACGCGAGCCGGGCAACGCCGCGTTGCTCGTCGCGCTCGGCTCGCTCCTCCATCGCTACGGCAAGACCGACGCGGCGGTGCGCGCGCTCCAGAAGGTCCCGCCGGACGCCCCGGAGCGGCGCGAGGCGCTCACCATCCTGGTCGCGGCGCTCGACCGGCTCGGGCTCGCGCAGGCGCGCGTCGAGGCGGAGGCCGAGCTCCAGCAGCTCGGCGGCGCCGTCGAGACGGAGGGCCCGGTCGCGAACCCGGCCTCCGTCCGCTCGCGCCTCTTCGGTCGCTACGAGGTCGTCCGCGAGGTCGCGTCCTCGCCCCACGCACGCGTGCTCGAATGCATCGACGGCGTCCGCGGCGAGAAGGTCGCCGTGAAGATCTTCGCCGGGTACGACGCGCGCGGCGCCGGTCGCGACGCGCTCGCGCGCTTCGAGCGCGAGGTGCGCGTGCTCGCCGCGCTCGACCATCCGAACATCGTGCCCCTGAGGGGCTACCTCCCCGAGGGTCCTGCGCTCGTCCTCCAGTGGATGGGCGGCGGGACGCTCGAGCAGATGCTCGCCCGCGAGCCGCTCACGCCCGCGCGCGCCGTCGAGATCGCGCAGGCCGTCCTCGCCGCGCTCGGCGAGGCACATCGGCTGGGCATCATCCACCGCGACATCAAGCCGGCGAACGTCCTCTTCGACGACGCGGGCGTCACGCGCCTCGGCGACTTCGGCGTCGCGCACCTGAGCGACATGTCCGCGACGGCCACGGCGGGCGTCATCGGCACGCTCGGGTACATGAGCCCGGAGCAGCGCGAAGGGCGCCCCGCCACCGTGCGCAGCGACATCTTCGGCGTCGGCGCGATCCTCTGGGAGATGCTGACGGGCGAGCGGCCGGAGGCGCGGGCCGACGGCGCGTCCACCTTCGGCTCCGACGTGACGGACGCCGCGCCGTCCTCGCCGGACGAAGGCGTGAGCCCGCGGATCCGTCCGAGCGCCGTGCACCGCGAGCTCGATGCCCGCCACGACGCCGTCGTCTTCTCGCTCGTCGCCGCCGATCCCGCGCGGCGACCCGAGGACGCCTTCGCGGCGCGAAGAGCGCTCGGCTCGCTCCGGTGGCCGAACACCATCGAGCGCGTCGCGGCGCCGCGCCCCGCGCGCAAGCAACCCAGCGTTCGACCCACGGCCCTCCGCGTCATGCCCGACGAGACCGGCGCCGAGGTCGATCAATGGCTCGGACGGCGGGTGGTGAGCATCCCGCTCGAGCCGGCGATGCTCGCCCGCGCGGCGGTCTTCGCGCGCGCGGACCACCCGGCGCTCCAGACCGTGCTGCGCGTCGATCGGGAGAATCAGGTGATCTGGCTCGCGGCCCCGCGCGGCACGCCGCTCACCGGGACGCCGACCCCAGGGCAGGCGGCGATGCTCCGCGAGGCGCTCGACCGCCTCCACGAGCTCGGAGAGGCGCACGGGGCCGTCGACGCGGCGCACGTCTTCGTCGACGAGTCCGGCGGCGTGACCCTCGCCTTCGCGCCCCCTCCCGGCCCGACCGCGACGGTGGACCTCGATCGTCTGGCGCTCGCACGCCTCGTCTCGGGCCAAAACTTGCGAGCGTGACCCGACGTGTGGAGGATGGAACCGAGGCTCGGGGCCCGAGCTCCGAGCTCAGCGAAAGAACGATCCATGGGCGAACTGTCTCGGCTTCTTTTCCCTGCGTCTTTCGTCGTCCTCCTCGCTGCGTGCGGAGGCTCCACGCCTCCCGCGAAGGACGCTCGGGTCGCGACTGC
Source organism: uncultured Myxococcales bacterium (assembly GCA_937949945.1). GTDB lineage: Bacteria > Myxococcota_A > Polyangia > Polyangiales > Polyangiaceae > Labilithrix. Next base: position 76,332 of record CALFEQ010000194.1, on the reverse strand, counting down.
CCCGCCGAGCGAGACGACCGGATCGGCGCCCTCGGATCGCTCCGAGCGGCCGCCGATCACCGCGCTCAAGCGCGCCGACGTGAAGGAGACGATCGCCCGCGGCGTCGGCGCCTTCCTCCAGAACGTCACCGTCGAGGACTGGCCCGTCATGCACGAGGGCAAGTTCCACGGGTTCAAGATCAAGTCGATCAACCCCGACTGGAACGTCGACATCAAGCCGGGCGACGTCATCACGCGCGTGAACGGCATCGTCCCCGAGCACCCCGAGGAGGCCGACGCCGCGCTCCGCTCCCTCGAGAAGGCGGCGTCGCTCAAGATCGACTACGAGCGGGACGGGAAGCCTCGGACGCTCGAGTTGCCGATCGTGGATTAGGCTCCGGGCTCCGGGCTCCAGATCTCAGTTCTCCGGACGGCACTCGACGCTCGAGCGCTTCGGAGCAGCTCGTCGCGACGAGCTGACGACGGCAGTCCCAGACCACCAACTGGAGCCTGGAGCCTCATGGCGCTGAGGACTTTTCTCGAGGCCTGCTGGCCTGAGGCCTCTCCGAGGCCCGAGGCCCGAGGCCTCCTATCCAAACCGCGCCACGTACGCGTTCCACACGCGCGCGTGCACTTCCTCCACGCTTCCTCGCCCGTCGACGATCACGACGTGATCCTCCGGCATGTGCTTCGCGAGGTCGCGGTAGAACTCGGCGAGCGCGCGCTGGACCTCGTTCTGCTCGTAGAGCTGCGCGGCCTCGCCGCGCACCTCGCGGCGTGCGGCGGCCATCTCGGAAGGGAGATCGATCACGATCGTGAGGTCCGGGCGAAGGGCGTGTTTGTTGAGCTGGCGGATCCACTCGACGGCGGCCTCCCCTCCCCGGCCGCTCGAGACGCTCTGGTAGGCGAGACTGGATGCGTCGTAACGGTCGGAGACGACGATCCCGCCTTGCATCAGGAAGGGCTCGATCTCGGACTCGACGTGGTCCATGCGATCGGCCGCGAAGAGGAGCGCCATCGTGGTCCACCCCGGGGCACGCCCGCCCGGGATCACGATGCGCCCGGTCAGCACTTGACGTACGAGCGAGCCGATCGGTCCGTCGCTCGGCTCACGAGTCATTCTCACAGGAGACTTCGTCTCCGCGCGGAGGCGTTCGACGAGCCGGACGGTCTGCGTCGTGGTCCCCGCCCCATCGATACCCTCGAGCACGATGAACCGGCCAGGTCGCTTCTCCATGCGGAGTCGAATATCCCAGCTCGGGGCGGACGTCACCCCAGAGCGGCCGGGACCGGATCCTCGCCGAGCACGACGTTGTCGATGAGCCGCGTCCGGCCCACGCGACAGGCGACCGCCAAGAGGACGCGGTCGGGTACGGTGGACTCGTCCGGGAGCGGGACGATCGCGTCGGCGTCGGCGATCGTGACGTAATCGATGGAAGACGCCGCGGGCTCGATCTCCTGCAGCGCGAGCCTCCTGAGCTCGCCGGCTCGACGCTCGCCGCCCTCGAACGCTCGCGCCGCCGCCCGCAAGCCACGCGAGAGCGCGAGCGCGCGCGTCCGCTCCTCCGCCGAGAGGTACACGTTCCGCGAGCTCATCGCGAGACCGTCCGGCTCGCGCACGATGGGATGCCCGACGATCTCGACGGGAAAGAACAGGTCCTTCACCATCCGCCGGATCACCGCGAGCTGCTGGTAGTCCTTCTTCCCGAAGACGGCCACGGACGGCCCCACCAGCGCGAACAACTTCGCGACGATCGTCGTCACGCCCTCGAAGTGTCCCGGACGGTGCGGGCCGCAGAGATGCGCGGTCAAGTCGTCGACGCGGACGCGCGTGCGCTCGCCGGACGGATACATCGCATCCGCCTCGGGAGCGAAGACGGCGTCGGCGAGGCCCTCGAGCTTCTTCACGTCGCCCTCGAGGTCGCGCGGGTAGCGCGCGAAGTCCTCGTTCGGCCCGAACTGCGTGGGATTGACGAAGATCGAGCAGACGACGAACGACGCGTGACGCTTCGCCTCTCGGACGAGAGCGAGGTGTCCTTCGTGGAGCGCGCCCATGGTGGGGACGAAGCCGACGCTCGCCCCACGCGCGCGTGCAGCGTCGCACGCCGCGCGGAGCTCCGAAGGATTCTTCAACACGGTGGGACCCGGCATCGGCGGACATGCTAAGACAGAGCCCTCGCTACATGCTTCGGAATCGCTCCACGAGAAGCACCGCAGGCCGTCTCCTGGCCGCGCTCGCCACGTTCGGCACCGTCGTCGTCTCCCTCCACGGCTGCAGCCGCGGACCGCTCGAAGACACGGAAGAGGTCGCCGACGCCGCGACCGAGGAGGCAGCGCCCGCGGAAGCCGCCGCGCCCGAGCCGGAGACGCCGGCGGACGCCAGCCGTGACGCGCCCGGCGTCATCGCCTGCGCCGCGTGCGTGGCCGAGACGTGCGGGCAGTCGATCCTCGCGTGCTTCCAGTCCGACGAATGCCGCGCCCTCTTCGCGTGCGTCGCGTCCGAGTGCTTCGGCAGCGGGAGCGGCGGCGGCTTCGATCCGACCTGCATGATCCGGTGCGCCGCAGACGGCGATCCCACGAGCGCTCTCCAGGTCTTCGCCGTCGTCCAGTGCGTCATGCAGCAGTGCGGCCCCGACTGCCGTTCGGTCCTCGACTTCCTCGGAGGAGGAAGCGGAGGCGGAGGCCGCCGCGACGCCGGCAGCAGCGACGCGGGTGGGGACCTCGACGGCGGCGAGGACGACGCCGGAGACGGCCTCGACGGCGGCGAGGACGACGCCGGAGACGGCCTCGACGGCGGTGACGAGGACGACGCCGGAGACGGCCTCGACGGCGGTGACGAGGACGACGCCGGGTCGGACCCCGGAGGCGAGGAGCCCTAGGCCCTGCGCGGCGCGGCCCTCGAAAATCCGACCTTCCACCCTTCCGGTCTTCCCGTCGAATTCCTCACTCGCGCGACGAAACGAGGGGCGAGGCGCCGCGCGTGCGCTCGAGGGTGTTGACGCCGAGCATCGGGGTCTGCCACGTTTCGCGCGTGCGGGGAGCCATGCGATCCAGACGGGGGAAGGATCATCGCACATGGCACGCGCTGCGCGTGCTCCTCGCCGTGATGCTCGTGGCGATGCCGCTGCGCGCGCAGCCGGCGAACGACGATCTCGCTCGCCGCGCGTTCGACGAAGGCGTCGCGCTCGAGAAGAAAGGCGACTACGCGGCGGCGCTCGCGAAGTTCCGCGAGTCGATGTCGCTCAAGGCGACGGTCGGCAACCGGTTCCACGCCGCCTTCTGCCTCGAGATGACCGGCCTGCTCGCGTCCGCGCTCGACGAGTACGAGACCGTCGAGAAGCTCGCCATCGAGCAGAAGAAGACCGACGTGGTCGCGCAGACACGCGCGCGCATGGAGCCGCTGAAGGCGCGCGTCCCTCGGCTCGCGCTCACCGTCGCCGCGCCCGTGCCGAAGGACACGGAGGTCCTCCTCGACGGCAAGCCCGTCGCGTCCGCCATGCTCGGCGGCGAGCCGTTCCGAATCGATCCCGGCGAGCACACGATCACGGCACACGCGCCGGATCGGGAGAGGTTCGAGAAGCGCGTGTCGATCGAGGAAGGCGCGACGGTCTCGGTCGAGATCACGCTTCCGCCGTCGCCTCCCGCCACTCCGTCACGCCCTGCGGGCTTCACCGAGCCACCGAAGGAGGAGCCGCGCTCGGGCCCGCCCATGAACGCCATCTTGGCCGCGGCGGGCGCCGTCGTGCTCGCCGGCGGCGGGATCGCCGCCTACGTGATCGCCGACGGCACGCACGAAGAAGCGAAGCGCACGTGCCCGACCCGCCGGAGCTGCGAGGACGAACGCGACGAGGTTCGCCTCTTGGATACGCTCGCGCTCGGCGGCTTCGTGGGCGCGGCCGCGCTCGCCGTGATTTCGGTGCGACTCTGGACGGCGAAGCCGGACGCGGCGAGCGCCCCGGGCCCGTCGGTCGCCGTCCGTCCCGCGCCTTCGGGGCTGCGGCTCGAGGGTGTGTTCTAGATGGTGCGGGCTCGCGTCTCGATCCGTGCGTCCCTCTTCGCGATCGCGGCGGCCAGCATCGTCGCGTGCATCGACCTGTTCCACTCGACCGACTACGCCACGCTCTGCACCGTCGACCCCGCCGCGTGCACCCCCGACGCCGAGCCGAGCGCGGACGCCGCAGGGATCGACGCGGCGAGCGATGCCGAGCCGCCGCCGATCGACTTCTGCGCATGGACGAGCGAGGAGGCGCGGGCGAACGCCGAGCGCGCGTGTGCCTGGATGGGCGCATGCCTCGGGGCGCTCGAAAATAGCTCGTTCGGCGCGTGCATGATCCGCGCCCTCGCCGCCTACGACTGCCGCTTCAACCCGTCGCTGCGCCCTCGCGGAGAGGCGCATGCGCAGTGGGCGTGTCTCGTCGGCGTACGATCGTGCGAACGGGTCCGCGCCTGCATCTTCGGCGAGACACCGCCTGCATGCCAGTCCGTGGCGAGCGGCACCTTCACGGCGTGCAGCTTCGGTGACGAGGCCGTCGTCGAGTGCGGTCGTCCGGAGGCGGCGAGCCCACCCGTCGGGGTCGAGCCCTGCGTGCTCGAGGGACGGAGCTGCACGCGCATCGACACGTCGACGGCGGCGTGTACCGGGAAGGACGGGCTCGCGTGCAACGGCTCCCCGCGGTGCGACGGCACGCATGCCGTCGAGTGCAAAGGCACGACCGACGTCGGTCTCGACTGCGCCTCGTTCGGATCCGGGCGATGCACGGCCGACGACGCAGGTGTCGGCTGCGCGCCCGTCGACGACGCGGGCTCGTGCGACGGCGGCAGCTCGGTCCTGACCTGCGACGACGCAGGCGTCGCGCGGCGATGCCTCGACGGGAGAGAGGTCGCCGTCGCTTGCGACGTCATCGGACAGCCGTGCATCCCCACGTCGTCGATCGATCCGATCACGGCCTGCACGAACGACACGGCGACGAAGTGCTCCGGTCCCGACGAGTGCAACGGCGACGTCCTCCGGAGCTGCGCGCAGGGGAAGCTGTTCGAGCTGAGCTGCGCGAGCGTGGGCCTCGGGGGCTGCGTGATGCCGCCGCCGACGCGCGGCCCGTTCGCGGCGTGCACGCCGCCCTGAACGATCCCGGGATCGAGGACACGCACACGCCGTGCGCCGGCCGTGCGGATCTCCCGCGCGCGAGGTGGCTCGTCAGTCGTTGCCGAACGAGTTCGCGCTCTCGAGCTGCGCCTTCTGCAGCGCCTCGAGCGCCTTCCTCGTCTCGTCGTCCGCGTCGTTGTTGGCGCTCTTCTTCGAGGGCTTCTCCGACGCGGCCTTCGGCGGAGCCTTCGCTTCCTTCTTCGGCGAGTCGTCGACCGCCTTCGCGACCGGCTTGGGCGCGGCGGGCGCCGGTGCGGGCGGTCGCCAGTTCCACGCCGGCTTCTTCGGTGCAGCCTGCGGCTGCGGAGCAGGCTCGGGCGCGGGCGCGACCGCGACCGGCGCGAACCCACCGACGACCGTACCTTGCGGCGCGACCGCCGGCGCCGTCGCGATGGGCGCCGGGAGGACGGGCGCCGTCGCGACGACCGGAGCCGTCGCCATGGGCGCCGTGACGATGGGCGGCACCGCCGCGACAGCCTCCGGCGGCGCCGAAGGAGCGGCCGGAGGCACCGGAACGGGGCTCGCGCCGAGCAGACCGGCGGGTGAACTCGGATCGGCCACGGGGCCAGGGGCGGCGGTCGCCGCGACCGGCACGGGCGTCGGCTGGGCTTGCTGCTGCTGCTGTTGCTGCTGCGCGGTGTTGCTCCGCGGCGCGCGCGACGGATCGACGAAGGACGCGGTGGTGTCCGCCACCGACTCGCTGCTCTGCATGACCGCGACCGCGGCCACACCGACGAACAGACCGCACGCGAGCAGCGCGGCCGCCCACGAGATCGCCGGACGCCCGGCCACCCGGCTGCTGGACGTAACGGCCGTCCCCGGCGGATCCGCCGAGTAAGGAGCCTGCGGCGTCATGAAGTGCGCAGGCACGCTCGGCGGCGCGGCCGGGACCGCTTGACCGACCTGCGGAGACGATCCGTACGCACCGCCGACGGGCTTCACGCTCACCGGTGCGTGCATCGGCTGACCGTAGTTGGCCGACGGCGGGTAGCTCGGCGGGCCCTCGAGCGGAGGTCGGTTCGCCGGGTTCTCGAACACGGACGCCGGGAGCGTTCGCGCGAACGCGGCCGGCTGCTGCCGCTCCGTCTGCATCGGAGCCGGCGCTCCGTGATCGCGATCGACATCGTGCGGATCGTTCCGCGCGAGGTCGCGATCGAACTCGAGCTGATCCTTCCTGTCGAACTCGAACGGATCCTTCCGATCGTAGGCGTCGGGACGATCGAAGTCCGAGCGGTCCTCGAGCAGCTCGGGCGGCGGTCCCGGCAACAGCTCGCGACGATTCGCGCGCGCCGACTCGAGCGTCGCCTTGATCACGGCGGCAGGAGAGATCGACGCCGGCTGCATGCTCTTGCCGGCGTTCGTCCGCCTGACGATCTTGGGCGCGCCGCGGACGACGGTACGACCACCATCGTCGTCGTCGTCATCGTCTTCGATCGCGGCCGCGCGCGCGGACGACGCCGGCGGAGGAACGGTCTGCGGCAGCGGTCGCAGGCTCCCAGGTCGCGAGCGCGAAGACGGCGGCACGGCGGGCGTGCCTGCTGCGGGAAGGACCTTGTTCGGAGGAATCGGTCCCGTGTACGAGCGCGACGGCAGGACGCTCGTCATCTCGTCGTCATCCAACTCGGGACGTGAGATCGGCGGCGGCGGCAAGCTGCGCTTCACGTTCGACGCGGGAGGAGGCAGGCTCGCCGACTTCGGCGAGTCCTCCTTCGTGACGACCGCTGCGTCATCACCACCACGTCCGGGGCGCTTGGTGAACGGGAGCATGATCCTCCGATGTCCCTATGGTCTCCTGATCCATGCGAAGGACAGACCAGAGAACCGGGAGCTTCATCCAAAGCTACCACTTCTCGACTACGAGAAAAACGCCCGTCGTTTCGCCGAGTAGGAGCGGCTCGCACAGCGCCGTCTACAACTTCGGTGCAATCCTTCCGTTGCTGCGTGAGCAACGCCCACCCAGCCGAGGGTCGAAAGATCCACCCCCTGGGTCACGCTTTCCGTCCCGCACTCGGATACGTCGGCGCCGCGCCTACGACATCCATCAACGCGCGAGCGCAATCACGATCCCGCCGCCCACGACGAGCGCCGCGATGCCGACGACGACCGGAATGAGCCACGGCGGTCGGCTGGTGTCGAGCCCGGGGATCCGCCCGATGGGCTCGTCGTTCTGCGCGGCCACGTGAGGCTGCGGCGGCGGCGGGTTCGCGTACGCCATGGGCTGCGGCTGCGGCTGTTGCACCGGCGCGGGTCCCATCGGAGCGACGGGAGCGTTCGGCGCTGGCGGCGCAGCGAACGGATCGGCGGCGGCCTCGATGGGCGCGGCCTTCGGCGCCGCCGGCATCCGCGCGAGACCGGCAGCGACGAGCTTCGCGAGCTCTGCTTGCGGCATGCGCGCCCACGCGCGGTGATCCCCTTCGAGCCCGTAGGCACGACCGACCGCGGTGGCGAATTCGCCGACGGACTTCGTGCGGATGTTCGGGTTCTTCGCGAGCGCGACCTCCATCACGTCGTCGAGCGCCGGCGGGATCGGATACCTCGCGGTCGCGGCCTTCGTGCTCGGCGGATCGGGATCCTTCGTGAGGATGTTGAGCAGGATGGACGGGCCGTTGTTTCCCGTGAACGGTACCGTGCCCGTCACGCACTCGTACGTGATGGCAGCGAGCGCGAAGACGTCCGCGCGCGCGTCGAGCGTGTCGAGGCCCTGCGCCTGCTCCGGCGCCATGTAATACGGCGAGCCGATCGTCGTGCCGAGGACGGTGAGCTTCTTCGCGTCCTTGTTCTTGTCCTTGACCGATCCGAAGTCGAGGATCTTGACGATGTCGCCCTCGCGCGTGCCGCACAAGAACAGGTTGTCGGGCTTGAGATCGCGGTGGACGAACTGGCGCGCGTGGGCCTCGTCGAGACCGATCGCCACCTGCGAGAGCATGCGAATGAGCCGCTCCGGCGGGATGGTCTTCTCGCGCTTGAGGACGTAACGCAGCTCCTCGCCGTCGAGGAACTCCATCACGAGCAGCCACACGCCGCTCGGCGGATCGCGCTGGAAGTCGAGGACCTTGACGATGTGATCGTGCGGGAGCTTGCTCGAGATCTCGTACTCGCGCTTGAAGCGCTCGAGCGCGACCTCGTCCTTCGCGACGTCGTCGTGCAGGACCTTCACCGCGATGCGGGTCTGCGTCTGCTTGTCGATGCCCTCGTAGACGCGCCCCATGCCGCCGTCGGCGACGACGCGGCGGACTTCGTAACGACCACAGAGCTTCGCGCCGAGGCGCGGGTCGTCCGACGTGTTCGTGACCGGCACCATGCTCGCGAACTGCAGCTGGCTCCCGTCCGCAGGGCAGAAGCCCGCATCGTCGGGGAACACGCGCATGCATTTCGGGCAGCTCTTCACGCGAAGTCTCCAGCCTCGACCCCCCCGGTGCGAAGCGCACCGGCCGAAGTCCCACGCGACTCGGAGTGTTCGGGGTCAGCCCCCAAAACTCCAACACGAACCAAGCAAAGAGGGAACAAGACAGAAGTGGTCGGGGCTGCCTCGAGGGCCGGAGGACACCGACGTCTGGAGACCGGCGCCTTCATCCGACCGTCAGTCGACCTTGGTGGCCTGCTGCGGCGGCGCGAAGTAGATGAGCCGGTGGCACGACGGGCACTGGTCGAGGACGGGCTCGCGCCGGAGCTTGTGGAAGAGCTGAGGCGGCAGCGCCATGTTGCACTTGTTGCAGGTGCCGTCGTGGGTCTGCGCGATCGCCGTGCCGCGCCGGCCGCGGATCATCTCGTACCGCCGGTAGAGCTGCGGCGGCAGCCGCTTCACGATCTCCTCGCGCCCGCCCCCCTTCTGCTGGCGATCGGCCTCGAGCTGCGCGAGCTTCGCCTGGATGTCTCCCTCTTTGGCGGCGAGCTCCTCCGACAGCTTCTTGTGCTCCGCCTCGGCGATCTCGAGCTGGCTGCGGATCGCCGCCGTGTCGCCCTCGAGCCGCTGAATCTCTTCTTCGCGATCGCGGACGAGCTTCCTGAGCTCCTCGAGCTCGCGCTGGGCGGCCTGCGTCTCGCGCTCGGTGCGCGAGCGATTCAGCTTCTCGCGCGAGTGCTCGATCTGGGCCGTCATCGTGCGAATGTCCATCTGCAGCTCTTGGCGCTGCTTGTCCGCAGCTCCCACCGTCGCACGATCGGCCGCGAGCTTCTCGTCCAGCTTCTTCAGGTTCTCTTTCAGCGCTCCGAGGGCTCCCCGTTCCTCTGCGAGCTTCTCTTCGAGGGCCTTCACCTCGGCGTCGATCGCCGCCAGCTCTTCCAGCGCGCGGATCTGGTCCGTGTTGCTCAACCGCGTACTCCTTCTCGTTGCACCTGTGGGCCCACCTGGGTTCGAACCAGGACAAGCCCGGTTATGAGCCGGGAGCTCTTACCGATTGAGCTATGGGCCCCGCTCGCTCGCATGTCCGATGCCGTTCGCCGGGACGGCGTCCCCGCTATCGCATCCGTCGAGCTTCGTCTCTCAGGCGCTCTGCCTGCCACGCCGGAAAAGCTAGTCGAAGCAGTGGCGCGGGGGAAGAGGCACGTTGCGTGCCGAGGAGGCGTGCCGCGTGTGCGACGTCGGCGGACGCGCGCTTCGGCGCTGGGCCGTGGCGCTCTGCGAGGCGCCGACTTCGGCCGGCGCGCCGGTCACTTGCAGACGAACCGGCGCAGCTCGGGATGCGACGGGGGTGCAGCCTCGCCGGAGCCCTCGGGGCGTGGCGCTGCGCCGACGAGCGCGTAGACGACGTCCGGGGGCGACGACGCGAGCACGCGCGCTCCGTCCAGCGCGGGCTCGGCCGACGTCCTGCCCGTCGCGACGAGCTCGGCATCGAGCGGCGTCAAACGCATGCGCTCCGTACCATCGCCCCACGCGAGCCATCGCGTCCCCTGCCCCGGCGCCGACGGCACGAGCTCGGCGTTCGCCTCGCCGACGCCTCCGTCGACGAGATCGGCCGACTCGACCTCGCTCGACACGAGGTAGCGGACGATGCGCGAGCCGCCGCCCTCCGCGTGCGCGGCCTCGTCTTGGACGAGCACCACGAGATCCTCGCCGCGGACCGAGAGCTCGAACGCCGCCGCGCGGCCGCTCGTGGGCGAGACCCGGCGCACCGGCCCCGCAGGCTCCCCGCGCGCGTCGAGCGCGACGGCTTCGACCCAGCGAAACGTACGCTTCTCTCCGGGCCCCTCGATCGTGTGGCCGTCCTCCTCCACGCGACGCGCGAGCCACGCGAGCCAGAAGCCGCCGGGGCGCGCGACCAAGCGCGGCGACTCCGCGTCCGACGTGTCGGGAGAGGCCACGCGGCGCGGGGGGTTGTCCTTCGGCGGCGCGACCGGCGATCCCGCGACCGAGAGGGCCTGCACCTTGACGAAGCCGCGATCGGGCGCGCCCGGGATTCCGGCGCCGCCGTCGGGCCTCGGAGGCGCGTCCTCGTCCCAGGCCGCCAGCGCAGCGCCGTCGTCGGTCCACGCCACGTCGAACGCGGTCGACTCGTCCGCCTGCTGGACGACCGTCGCTTCGACGGGGCCGAGCTCTCGATCGCCGAGGGGCGCGACGTTCAGCGTCCGCTGCCTCGGTCCGCCGTCGGTCGCCTGGCGCGTGAGGAACGCCACGTACGCCTTCGTACCGTGGAAGCGCGGCGAGGGCGGAGGATCGTCTCCGAATGCCGGCCCCACGTCGATCACGGTGGACGAAGCGAGGTCGAGCGACGCGCGCAGGACCCCGGCGACGCGCTTGCCGCCCTCCGTGCGAACGACGCCGACGAGAAGCCCGCTCGGCCCGACCGCGGCGTCGCCCACGACGACGTCCGTGCCCGAGAGCGCGAGGGCTTTGCCGTCGTCGCGGCACCGCGCGCCTTCCTGCAAAGAAGCAGCGGACGCGTCCGCCGCCGCTGCACCTCCGCGCGCGTCTTCCTTGCTGCACGAGTGGCACGCGGAGAGGCCCAAGAAGAGGAGGCTCCAGGCAGAAGGCAGAAGGCTCCAGGGGGAGAGCCTCCTCCGCGTCGACGCCCGGTCGAATCGGGAATGCCCCGCGCTCATCTCAGCTCGCCATCCTTTCACGAGCTCCCGGCCTTCGTCTTCACTGGAGCCTGGAGCCCGGAGCCTGGAGCCTCACGACACGTCAGCTGCCGACTTTCTTCTCTGGAGCCTGGGGCCTTCCGCCGGGAGCCTCCAAGAAGCCATCCACCACTTCGAGCGCCAGCTCGTAGCGCTCGAGCGGCGGCATGATGTACGCGCCCGCGACGCGCGAGCGGACCGCCGCGAGCATCTCGCGCGCGATCGCCACGCCCTCCTTGCGTGCTTGCGCGCCCGTGCCCGCCTTCCGCATGCGCTCGCGGACGGCCTCGGGCACCTGCATGCCGGGGACCTCGTTGTGGAGGAACTCCGCGTTGCGATAGCTCGCGAGCGGCAAGAGGCCGACGAGGACCGGGAGATTGAGCGGAGCGATGTCCGTGAGGAACCGATCGAGGACGGCCGGATCGTAGACCGGCTGCGTCATGACGAGCTCGGCGCCCGCGGCCTTCTTCTGCGCGAGGCGCTCGAGCTCGCGCTCGTAGTTGAGGGCCGCCGGCTCGGCGCCCGTCGCGAGGACGAACCGCGTCGCGCCGCCGAGCGGCTTGCCGCCCGGATCGATGCCGTGGTTGAGGCGCGTGGCGAGCTTCAGGATGCCGATCGAGTCGAGGTCGTAGACCGCGGACGCGTCGGGAAAGTCGCCCATCTTCGGCGGATCGCCCGTGATGATGACGAGGTTCCGCACGCCGAGCTCCTGGGCGGCGAGCAGGTGCGCGAGCGTGCCGAGCAGGTTCCGGTCGCGGCCGCAGACGTGGAGGATCGTCTCCATCCCGACCTGCTCCTGGATCCGCACGGCCATCGCGAGGTTGCCCATGCGTGCTTGGGCGCGCGCGCCGTCGGCGATGTTGATGACGTCGATGCCGCCGTCCTTGAGCATCTTCGCCGCGGCGATCGCCTTCGAGAGGTCGAGCCCGATCGGAGGGTTCACCTCGACGGACACGACGAACCGACCGCGCGCGAGCTTCGCGGCGAGCTCGCTGCGCTCGGCGAACGGCACGCACTTCGCGGCGCCGTGGGTCTCGGGAGGATCCGCCGACCACGCCTCGAAAGACTCCGTCGTTCGGATCAGCGCGTCGGAGTCTCCGTTCGAGGCAGCGCCACGCTCCGCGGCGCCCGCCATGCGAGCCGCCGCCGCGATGCGCCGCACGTGATCGGGCGTCGTGCCGCAGCAGCCTCCGACGAGCTTCACGCCGAGCTTGAACATGCGGCGCGCGTAGACGCCGAAGTACTCGGCGGTCGACACGTAGACGAGCCGCTCGTCGACGCGCCGTGGGAGGCCCGCGTTCGGCACCGCCCACACCGGCAGACCGAGCTCGAGCATCGGTTGGATCGCCTCGAGCACGTTCATCGGCCCGTCGCAGCAGTTCGCGCCGATGACGTCCGCGCCCCACTCGCGCATCAGCCGGGCGATCTCGGCCGCGCTCGTGCCGTCGGCCATGCGGCTTTGCTCGTCGACGGACGCCGACGCGATGACCGGGATCTTCACGCCGGCGGCACGGACGGCCTGCACGGCGCTCTCGATCGCGATGCGAAGCTCGTTCGTCTGGCGGAACGTCTCGACGAGGACCGCGTCCACGCCGGCACCGACGAGGGCCCTCGCCTGCTCGAGGAGGACGTTGCGGACCTTCGCGAGGTCGTCCGGGATCGCCTCGCCGAGGAAGTAGCCCGACGGACCGATCGCACCGACGACGAACGCCTTGGCGCCGGCAGCCTCGCGCGCGACCTTCACCGCGGCCTCGTTGAGCTCCTTGACCTTGCCCGAGAGCCCGTGCTTCTCGAGGCGCATCGCGTTCGCGCCGAACGTGTTGGTCTCGAGCACCTGCGCGCCCGCGCGGACGTAATCCTCGTGGACCTTGCGGATGACGTCGGGCTTCGAGACGCAGAGCTCCTCGAGGCAGACGTTGTAGAGGATGCCGCGCTCGTAGAGCTGCGAGCCCATGGCCCCGTCGACGACGAGCGGACCAGCGGAGAGAGCTTCGAGGAGCGTGGGCATGCGGCCGGAAGTAGCGCGCCCGAGGCGCGAAACGCAAGCAGGGATGCGCCCGACGACCGCCGGGACGCGGCCGTCCATCGAAGGTATAGTCGTTCACCGATGCGCTCCGACCCTGCCCTCGAGCTCTCCCGCGCCGTGCCCGGCGTGCGTACGAGCGCAGACGCGGCGGACCGGGTCGCCTACGCGAGGGACCTGTGGCCACGCCATCACCTCGCGGTGCGCGCGGGCAACGTCGCCCAGCACCGGCCGGCGGGGATCGTGTGGCCGTCCTCGACCGAAGAGGTCGCGCGCGTCGTTCGCTGGGCGTACGAGACCGAGACGCCCATCGTCCCGTTCGGAGCAGGCAGCGGCGTCTGCGCCGGCGTCCTGCCTCACGAGCGCATGATCGTGCTCGACTTGAAACGGATGACGCGCTGGCGCGAGCTCGACGAGCGCGCCCGCACGCTCGACGTCGAGGCCGGGCACATGGGCCTGCCGCTCGAGGAGGATCTCGAGCGCCGCGGCTTCACGCTCGGCCACTTCCCCTCCTCCATCCTGTGCAGCACCGTCGGCGGATGGATCGCGGCGCGCAGCGCCGGCCAGTGCTCGGGCAAGTACGGGAAGATCGAGGACATGGTCCTCGCGCTCGAGTGCGTGACGGGCACCGGCGAGGTCGTCACGCTCCGTCACCGCACGAGCGGTCCGAACCTGATCCCGCTCGTCGTCGGGAGCGAAGGCACGCTCGCCGTGGTCACGAGCGCGAAGCTGCGCCTGCACCCGCGCCCGACGGCGCGGGCGTTCGCCGCGTTCTCGTTCCCGACCACCGAGCACGGCTGGGAGGCGATGCGCGCGATGTTCCAAGCGGGCCTGCGCCCCGCGGTCGCGCGCCTGTACGACCCGTTCGACGCGATGCTCGCGCGGCGCGGCTCCGTCAAGAAAGGCGGTGTCGACTCGGGCGAGGCGCCAGGGCTCGGCGCGGCGGCGCTGCGCCGCCTGCTCCGTCACCCGGGCGCGATCAACGAGCTGCTCGAGGGATCGTTCGGCAGCGCCCTGCTCGGAGGCTCGCTCCTCGTCGTCATCTTCGAAGGCGAAGGCGACGAGCCCGCGCGCGACCTCGAGGCCGCACGGAGGATGCTCGAAGGGATGCGCGCGCGCTACGAGGGCGAAGGCCCCGCGCGCAAGTGGCTCTTGCACCGCTACTCCGTGAGCTACCGGCAGGCGCCGGTGTTCGCCGCCGGTCTCTTCTCCGACACGATGGAGGTCGCCGCGCCGTGGTCGAAGCTCGGCGCGCTCTACGACGGCGTGCGCAAGGCGCTCGGCAAGCACGTCTTCGTGATGGCCCACCTGAGCCATGCGTACCCGGACGGCTGCTGCATCTACTTCTCGTTCGCCGGAACCGCAGCGCCGGCCGAGAGCGGGCGCGAGGGCTGGGACGCTCGCTGCGAGGCCACGTACGACCGCGCGTGGAAGGCCGCGCTCGCGGCGGCCGTCGAGGCCGGCGGCACGCTCGCCCACCACCACGGAGCGGGACGCTCGAAGGCGCCGCGCCTTTCGACCGAGCTCGGCTCGACGGGCATCGACGTCGTGAAGGCGCTCAAGCGCGCGTTCGATCCGAAGGGCATCCTCAACCCCGGCAACCTGATGCCCGACGCGCCGACGCCGTACGTCGACGACGCGCACCCCAGGCAGGTGACCGCATGAGCTTCGAGATCGATCGCAGAAGCCTCCTCGTCGGCGTGCCGGGCGCGGCGACGCTCGCCGCGATCGAGCGCGCCCTCGCCCCCGAAGGGATGACGCTCGGCATCCCCGCGACGGACACGACCGTCGCCGACTGGCTCGCGAGCGGTGCGCCGGGCGCGCCTTCGCAACTCCACGATCCGGTCGACCACCTCGTGGCGGGCCTCACCGCGACGCTCACGAACGGACGCCGCCTCGAGATCCGTCCGGCGCCGCGACGCTCCGTCGGCCCCGACCTCGTCGCGCTCTTCTTCGGCGCCGGCGAGCGCTTCGGGACCATCGAGCACGTCTGGCTGCGCGTCCACCTCGCGAAGGCCCGGCGCCCGTCCCTCCCCACGGACGGCATCGACCTCGATCCTCCGCTCTCGGACGAGGAGTCCGCGCTGCTCGACGCGATCGAACGCGAGCTCGATCGGATGCGCTGACTCGCCCGCCGCCTGGCTTTCAGTGCGCCGCGAAGGCCTTCGGTTTCGGGCGCGCGTTCCAGACCCGCGTCGCGAGCAAGAAGCCGACGAGCGCGACGGGCACCATCACGGCCGGCCACGTCCACCAGTTGCTGGCATCGTGCTGCGCCCCGTCCTTCGGCAGGACACGGCCGAGCACGCGCGCCTCGACGGCCGTGCCCAGGTAGACCATCCCGTCGATGATCCCGACGACGATGCCCACGTTCTTCTTCCCGCCGAAGTCCATGCTCGCGGTGCCGGAGAGCATGCCGTGGACGCCGATGATCGCGAGCGTCATCACGACGACGACCCATCCGAGCGCGCGCGTCGGGAGCGTCGGGAACATGAGCAACGAGCCGACGAGCATCACGGCGTAGAGCACGCACGCGACCGGACCGCGCCGGGACCCGAAGACGCGATCGGAGATGAGCCCGGCGATGACGCCGCCGGTGATGCCAGCCATGCAGTTGAGCATCCCCCAGTTGTCGTGGACGAACTCCGTCGGCAGCGCCGCGACGGCGTCGGCGCCGAGCTTGGCGGCCGCTTGCTTCATCATCGGAGACGCCGCGCGATGGGTCTCCTCCGCGAACGGCTTGTAGTACTGGAGGATCGCGTTGCGGAGGTAACCGCTGCAGAACTCGATGATGGCGATGGTGACGATCGCGGGGTTCTTGATCATGCGCAAGAACACCTCGATCACCGGGAGCCGCGGGCCGTCGTCGCCCGAGGACGCGTCGCCGAGATCGAAGTCCTGGTGCCCCGCCTCGCCGGGCGTGTCGCGCACGAGGACGAGGTCGACGACCGCGAAGAACGCCAGGATCCCGGCCGGAATGAAGAAGGCGAACGGCGCGCTCGTCTTCTCGACGATGAACCTGCACCAGTCGAACGCGAAGTAGAGGCCGAGCGAGATCAGGATCCCGAAGATGCCTCCGAAGGTGCCGCGCTCGCGCAGGTGGAACCACGCCGAGTTCACCTTCACGATGGCGACCGCGCCGAAGCTCTGGAAGTACATGTTCAGCGCGTAGAGGAAGCTCAGGATCGGCACGAGATCCGCCTGCGCCTCCTTGGGGACCGCGTCCCCCTGCATGGCGCGCATGACGAACAGCCCCATGAGGCTGTTCGCGAGGAGCGCGCCGATCGCCGACACCAGAATCGTCCGCTTGCCTCCGAGGCGGTCCGTCAGCGGCCCGTTGATGACGAACGACACCCCGTACGTGAGGGTCCCCCAGAAGTAGATCGTCGAGAACTGCGCCTTGTCGAAGACGATGTTGGTGCAGACGTTGAGGTTGTACCGCGCCATGTAGAGGAACGCGTACGTCAGCCCGACGGGGAACCAGTTCAGGAACCGCCGTCGCAAGAACGCCTGCGAGTGCCCGAGGTCGACGCGCGGCAGCCTCTTGACGATGACGACGATGAGGGCGAGAAGCGCGAGGATCGGAAGGAGCTCGGAGAGCCAGCCGGGCATGGAGGGCTAATACAGGCTCCAGGCTCCAGGCTCCAGGCTCCAGTGGGGGGCCAGGCCTCGGAGCCGCCGATCGGTGCACACAGCAGGGCTCGACGCTCGGGCGACGCGGCGCCGGGCCGAGCGCGCACGGAGGCTCCGCTCGCGCTCGGCGCGGGCGACGACGCTACGCGTATCGGAGAAGCTCGCGGGCGCCCCTCCCTGGAGCCTGGAGCCTCGTTGCTCGCGGGTCACCCTCCCTGGAGCCTGGAGCCCGGAGCCTAGAGCCTCATTGCTCCAGGAACTTGATCGCCGCCTCCCGCGCATCGTCCGGAAGCGAGCGCATCATGACGGGCGGCATGCGCAGGCGATTCGCGGAGCCCATCTTGAGGCGGGCGATCGCGATGTCCTTCTCTTCGCGCGTCATCGAGTCGAGCCTCGTGACGTCGAACTTCGCGCGGCTGATCGTCTGATCGAGCTTCGGGTTGTGGCACTGGGCGCAGGCCTGGATGAGGACCTCGCGACCCGACAGGCCTTCCTTCGTGATGAAGGTCATCTTCTCGAGCGCGTCGTCGAGGAAGACGCGGCGGATGTCCGGCAGCTCGTTCGTCTCCCCGGCCATGAACTTCCGGTACGCGTCGGTCGCGTACTGGAGCTTGTCCGGGTCGGTGACCTTCACGTCGTGGTACGGCGGCGGGATGAACTCACCGCGCATCGCGCGCTCGTAGAGGACCTCCCACGTGGGGCTCCGCCCAGGCGGCGTGTTGATGTCCGGTTGCAGCGACGACGAGGCCTTGACCTCACGCTCGATGACCTGGGAGTTGAACATGTTCGGCTGGTTGCCGAAGCCCTGTCCCTTGACCAGATCTTCGAGCGCGCGGCCGTCCGACTTCGGGATGAGCGCCGCGGGGATGCCGCCGTAGTCCTCCTCCGTGCCGTGCGCGCGGAAGAAGTCCTGCATCAGGGCGATGCCTCCCGGACGATCGCTGCGGAACCAGTGCGTCCACGGATCCTCGAGCTCCTGCATCCGGAGCATCATCGGCGTGCCGGGGCCGTTCGGCTGATGGCAGTGCCGGCAATCGAGGATCGTGTTCTTGAGGTCCTCGTCGTCGTAGACCGTGATGCCCTTCCAGTTCTTCTCGATCGCGGGCGTGAAGAGATCGGCGTTCGTGCAGTTGTGGTTGAGCTCGCACTCGATGTCGAACTTGAGCAGGTAGAGCGTCAGCTTGTTCCCCGCCCGCGGCGACTCGGCGGCGATCTCGACGAACGGCTCGCCACGCGCGAACCCCACGGCGACGTAGCCGGGCATGCGCACCGGCCGGCCGGGCGGCGCCGTGAAGATGATCGCCCGCGGGTTGATCGCGGAGATGTTGCGCGCGACGAGCGAGCTCGAGTGACCGAGGAGCGCGAAGCCGGGGTTGCCGTTCGACCCGTTCGTTCCGTTCCGGTCCGTCCGGGTGAACTTGAGCCCCAACACGTCGAGGAGCTCCGTGATGCTCGTGACGGTGCGCTTCTCCTTGCACAAGAAGTTCGTCACCGCGTTGAAGTTCGGGTTCGTGTCGACCATCTCGCCCGCGCGGGCGCAGAGCGCTTCGTTCTGCTTCTGGCCGCGGAGCAAGCCCTCGAACGGGTCGGGCACGCCCTCCTTCTCTTTGGTGCGCGGGTCGTTGAAGTCGGGCAGCTCTTCACCAGTCTCCGGGTCGGTGATCCTCCTCTTCTGCCCCTGCTTCGGACGGCGCGTCTGCTCCTCCGGGGAGCACGACGCCGAGACCGTCGCCGCCGCCAAGACCAGTCCAAGGATGTACGCCCAACGAGACCTGACCATCGTCTCCCCAGCTCAGCAACGAAGGTGCCGACGTGCTTAGTTGAGGACATTTCGGTCCGTACTTCAAACGGGCGCCCGACCGACGCCCGCCGCGTGTCGGTTCTCACGGAAAAACTTCGAGCACACACACATCCACCGATGGCCAGCGCCAAACGAGGCGCCCCCGACGGCGCGGCGCTCAACGACGGGAAAATGATCCAGGAAGGTCGGGGAGTGGATTGCACGATCACTCCGATCAGGGGCTTCGCGACGTACAACCTCCCACCCTGAAATTTTCGACGATTACAGGGTCACGCGCTCGGTCCGCGTGTTTTGCGCGGATGGACCCGAAGATGCATTCAAGCTCGGCAGCTACGAGAGGGCAGCACCTTCGGAGGCCGATTCACATGACCGCACGTCTTCGCAACAAGCGCGTGATGCTCATTGGATTTGGAAGCGCCGTCGCCGCGGTCGCGGCGTGTAGCGCCCCCGACATCTCGCGTGAGGCAGACGCGAAAAAGACCACGCAGGCCTCGAGCGTCGTCGTCGACATCCTCGACGCGAACGGGAGCACGATCGGGTCGTGCTCCGGCACCCTGGTCGGCCCGAAGATGGTACTGACCGCCGGGCACTGCATCGCCGGCGCCAAGGCGTGGAAGGTCACCTCGTCGGCCGGGACCGCGACCGCCTCCGTCGCGTCCACGCCGTGGAAGGCCTTCCGCTCCGACCTCTCGCACCCCGAGCACTCGGACGTCGGCCTCATCATGCTGAACGAGGCCATCAAGCTCGACGCCTACCCGGCGATCGCGGCGAAGCCCGCGAAGGACGGCTCGAAGGGCGTGCGCTTCCGCCGCGAGTCCGAGGCGTCGAAGGAGCACGTTCCCACGAGCACCGTGCTCAAGAGCGGCGCCGACATGGGCTTCCGCCTCAACTACCTCGTCGAGATGGACGACGACGAGTGGCTCGACACCGGTGGCGCGGTCCTCGACGCGAAGGGTCAGATCGTCGGCGTCGTGTCGGGCCGCGGCAAGAGCTCGGGCCTCCTCCACATCGCGCGCGTCGACGGCTACGCGAACTGGGTCAAGAGCTCGGTCGCGTGCTCGACGGGCCTGAGCACCCGCGGTTGGGGCAGCGGCAACCCGGAGAACGGTGGCGGCTCCTACGGCGGCACGCCCGAGAGCGGCAGCAGCGGCGGCTGGGGCGGCGGCTGGGGCGGCGGCGGCTGGGGCAGCAGCTCCGGCGGCTATGGCGGCAACGGCAAGGGTAGCGGCCACCTCGACGGCGGCACGACGGTGCCCGGCTCGAGCGGCGGCGGCGGCAACGGCGGTGGCGAGACGACGAGCAGCGGCGGCGCCTCGAGCAGCGGCGGCGGTCCGGAGGACGGCACCAGCAGCAGCGGCGGCGCCTCGAGCAGCGGTGGCGCGTCGAGCAGCGGCGGCACCGACGGCGAGGGCGACGACAGCTGCCCGGGCACCCCGATCTGCGAGGGTGCGGACTGCGGCGCCGGCGGCAACGGCAACAACGGCGGCACCGACGGCTCGAGCAGCAGCGGCGGCACCGACGGCTCGAGCAGCAGCGGCGGCACCGACGGCTCCAGCAGCAGCGGTGGCTCGTCGAGCAGCGGCGGCAGCGACGGCTCCAGCAGCGGCTCGAACGGCTCCTCCTCGGGATCGAACGGCTCGTCGTCGGGCGGTTCCTCCTCGGGCGGCGGCTCCTCCTCGGGCGGCGGCGCCTCCTCCTCGAGCGGTGGCTCCTCCTCGGGCGGCGCGGGCTCGTCGGGCGGCGCGGGCTCCTCGTCGGGCGGCGCGTCGAGCGGCGGTCCCGACGGCGACGCCGAGCAGTGCGAGGGCTCGGCCGACAACCCGGACGTCTGCCCGCCTGCTCCCGACGGCGCGTACTGCAATGGTCCGAACTGCGGTGGCTGCGCCGGCGTCTCCGGCTGCGTGGACGACACGATCGACTACGGCGCGTGCGCGGCGTGCAAGCCGGAGGGCGGGGACATCATCGTGAAGTGAGGCTCCTCGTCGACTGACAGCGCAACGCGGCGCTGCCCACCCCGGGCGGCGCCGCGGGCTTTTGTGAGTCCTCAGTCCTCAGTCCTCAGCAGTGATCGACCGCCACCGCTCGGACCCCTCGTCCAAACTCGCGGCTCGAGGCGGCCGACAGAGGACAACAAAGGGCCATCAGAAAACGAAGGCTCGAGCTCAGGCCCGACATCGAAGCCTGGAGACCAAAGCCTGGAACCTGAGCCAGCCCTGGAGACTGGAGACTGAGTCCGAGCTGAGGACTGAGGACTCCTAGATCGCTTGCGCCTCAGCCGGATGCCCGCGATCATCGAGCGGCGCCCCTCGCGCAGGCCGCCATGCACGCCGAGCTCCTCGCCCAGATTCCGCTCTTCGACACGCTCGCTGCCGAAGACCTCGAGGCGCTCGCGAGCCGGATGACGGAGCGGAAGTACAAGGCGGGCGAGCGCGTCTTCGACATGGGCGACAAGGGCTCGAGCATGTACATCGTGCTCTCGGGCGCCGTGCAGATCTTCCTGCCGCCGCAGAACGAGGGCGAGCCGCGCGTCGTCCTGAAGGATGCCCGCACGGGAGAGTACTTCGGCGAGCTGTCCCTCTTCGACGACAAGCCGCGCTCGGCGAGCGTCGAGGCGATCGTCGATACGACGCTCCTCGAGCTGACGCGAGAGGAGTTCGGTGATCACCTCTCGCGGTCGAAGAACGCCGCGATGGCGATCCTCGCCGAGATGGCCGAGCGCCTCCGCGAGACGAACGCGCTCCTCTCCCAGCGCGCCGCGCGTGACGTGGTGAAGGAGATCGAGGAGAACCTCACGTGGGGCCAGCGCCTCGCCGACAAGGTCGCCGAGCTCAACGGCAGCTGGTCGTTCATCATCTTCCTCCTCGTCCTCACCTTCGCGTGGGCGGCCGCGAACAAGTGGCTGCCGCAGCCGTTCGACGAGTACCCCTACCAGTTCTACAACCTCGCGCTCGCGATCCTCGTGGCGCTCCAGGGTCCGCTCATCGTCATGAGCCAGAACCGCCAGTCGATGAAGGATCGCGCGACGGCCGAGACCGACTTCCGCGTGAACCTGAAGAACGAGGTCGGGATCGAGACCCTGCTGCGCGAGGTCGGAGCGCTGCGCGCCGAGACCACCAAGCGCTTCGAGGTGATCGAGCGCATGCTTCGATCGGAGCGTCTTCGCGCCGAGGTCCCGATGAAGAAGCCCGGCGGGCCGCTCGGCCCGTCGTGAGAGACGGCGCGCGTGCGGCTCGCGCCGAGCGCGATGCCGCTCGCCGCTGCGACGCCGAACGCCGCGTCGTGTTCGCCCGAGCAGACGGATCGCGCATCCGGCCGAACGCACATCGGCGCCTTGCCGCTCCAACGGCAGAGGGCTAGATCGTGAGGAGATGTACGCGCTTCGTCATCCGCTTCTCCCTCTCACGCTGCTCTCCTCGCTCTGGCTCGCGTGCTCCTCGACGACCACGATCACCAACCAAGAGCAACCTGGAAGCACGACGACGAAGTGCACCGACGACACCCAGTGCGTGGCGGGCAAGGAGACCTGCAACGTCGAGAGCGGCACGTGCGAGGCGATCCCGCCCGGCATCGAGCTCGGGACGGGCGACGGCTCTCCGTCGTCCGTCGTCTTCACCGAGATCTACGAGGCGCGGGCCGGCACGGAGCTCGTCGACCTCGCCTTCAACAAGGACAATCCTCAGCAACTCTGGGCCGTGAGCTACAGCGACGACACGGTCCACGTCGGTACCGGCGTCCTCGACGGCAAGGGTTCGTGGAAGGTCTATCACGACCCGGCGGCCATCCACTTCATGCACAAGCCGCCGGCCATCGCGTGGGGTGACAACGGGTTCTGGGGCGTCTGCGGCGACAACGACAACGGGCAGAACGATCCGCGCGGCGCCGGCGAGCCCAACTACTTCATGGGCCCCGCGCTCTTCACGTCGGACCTCTCGATCTTCACGAAGCAGAACCCGGAGACGCGCCTCGGCTCGCACTACGACATGCTGCACAACACGTCGTTCTGCCGCGGCATCGCGCACGAGACGGCGAACATCTACTGGACGTTCAACGGCGAGCTCGGCTCGATCGAGAAGTACAACTTCAACGAGCCGCACGAGCCCGGCGGCGACGATCACTCGGACGGCGAGATCTACCGGTACGTCGAAGGCCAGGTGAAAGGCGTCGACGGCGTGCCGAGCCACCTCGCGTTCGATCCGGAGGACAAGTTCCTCTACATCGCCGACACGGGCAACAAGCGCATCGTGCGCCTCGACACCACGTCCGGCACGCTCGGCCCGCGCCTGCCGCGGAGGAACGAGCCGTTGAAGAGGAGCGGGATCATGGAGGGCACGTCGGTCGAGGAGGTCGTCCCGCCCGGCGTGCTCGAGATGCCGAGCGGCCTCGAGGTCCGCAACGACCACGTCTACGTCACGGACACGGCGACGAGCACGTTCTACGTCTTCGACAAGTCCGGCAACGAGGTACGCAGGCTCGAGACCGGCCTGCCCGAAAAATCGCTCGCCGGCTTCACGTTCGGTCCGGACAACAAGATCTGGTTCGTCGACCGCAACAAGGGGCGCATCGTCCGCATCGACCCCCTCCCCAACTGATCCGCGAGCGCCGCATCGAACGGCGGGGACTCGGAGATCGAGCGCGCGGGCGCCTCGCGCACGCTGCGACGCGCGCCGTCCATCGCAAACGAGTTGCGCACCGCACGTGGCGCGGCTAAGAGCGCGGCAATCGCACGAGGCGGGAAGTCGGTCGAAAGCCGACGCGGTGCCGCCGCTGTAGCCGGGGACTCTCCTGGTCAGCCACTCCGAACGCCCCATTCGAGGGGCCGAGGGGGAAGGCCCCAGGGCTCGAGGTGAAAGTCGAGCGAGGACGATCCGGGAGCCAGAAGACCTCTCGTGCGAGCTCCCTCCAACCTTCGGGTCGCCTCGGCGACCCACTCCGCGCGAGCCACGCGGAAGGAGTGGTCGATGCACATCAAGTATTCGTCTCGTATCGCGATCGCGCTCGCGATCGCTGGTTGCGACGCGACCGATCCGGTCGCTTCACCTTCACCTCCGCTCGACGACGGCGGGTTCGTCGACGCCGCGAGCCCGGGTCGGGACAAGCAGCGCGTCGACGGCGGCTTCCTCGGACCGGACGGCGGCGCGCTTCGCCCCGATCGGTTCATCACCACGGTCGTGAGCTTCACGCCCGGCGGATGCGGCGGCTTCGGGGCGTCGGAGATGCCGGACATCGTGCTCGGCCCGCCGGTCGGCACCGGCAACCTCACCGGCAGCCTCGACGTCGTCTCGCTCGGCATCGGCGGCGAGATCGTCGTGTCGTTCGAGCCGAACGCGATCGTCGACGGCCCCGGCCCGGACTTCATCGTGTTCGAGAACGCGTTCTACGCGGGCGGCGATGCGACGCAGCCGCACGTCGATCCGGGCGAGGTCAGCGTGAGCGAAGACGGCGTCACGTGGGTGACCTTCCCTTGCGAGCCCGGCGAGTCTCCGCCGTACGGCGCGTGCGCGGGGTGGCGCCCGGTCCACTCGGCGCCGGGCAACGGCATATCGCCTTTCGACGTCGAGCGCGCGGGCGGCGATCCGTACGATCTTTCCGACGTCGGCTTGAAGACGGCGCGCTTCGTACGCATCCGCGACAAGTCGATCGGCACGTGCGACGGCCCACCGCCTCGGCCGAACAACAGCGGCTTCGACCTCGACGCCATCGCGATCGTCCACGCGCTGCACCCGTGACGGCGACGGTCGGCGGCGTCGCGACGGCTGTAAGGCCGTGGGCGCACGCGCCGTTCTCTGCTCGACCAATGGCGAAGACGACCTCGACCGTCGCGTCTCCCACGGCCCCGAGATCCCGGCGAAAAACGATCGGCGGCGCATCGGAACGGGGCGTCCTCCGTCCAACGGCGCGGGCGGTCCTCGCCCACCCTTCACTCTCGTCGCCCCACTCGATCCGCATTGTGGGGTATGCTCCCGCTTCATCGTGAACCGGGACCGAAACCAAGGAGCCGAGCCGTGAATCGAACCGGCCTTCTGTCGTTGCTTGCCGTGTCCACCGCCGTTGCGCTCTTCGCCGGGTGCAGCAAGGATCAGCCTCCGGCCAACCAGCCGCAGGCGTACCAGGGTCAGTACCAGGCGGGCTACCCGCAACAGGGCTACCCGCAGCAGGGCTACCCCCAGCAGGGCTACCCGCAGCAGGGCTACCCGCAACAGGGCTATCCGCAGGCGCAGCCTACGGCTCAGCCGACGGCGACCGCGACCGCCGGCATCCCGGGCCTCCCCGGCCTGCCCGGCCAGCAGCCGGCGAGCGGCGGCGCCGCTGGCGGCACGGCTCAGCAGATCGATCCGAGCCTCGCCGCGCTCGCGACGGGTCCGCTCACGGTCTTCGCGAACACCGAGGCCCCCGGCATGGCGCCGGAAGGACCGACGCTCGCGGGCAACTTCCAGGAAGGGCAGACGCTCGAGGGTTCGTTCACGTTCCAGCCGGGCAAGTGCTACACGGTCCTCGCCGTCGGCGCGGGCATCACCGAGATCGACATCGAGATGCAGTACGTGACGCCGATCCCGGGCATCAACCCGCAGATCGGCAAGGACTCGCAGACGGGATCGCAGGCGTCGATCGGCGGCAAGGGCAACTGCCTCAAGCCGCTCAGCCCGTTCCCCGCGAACGCGAAGTTCATCGTCCGCGCGACGAAGGGCTCGGGCGTCGCGGCAGCGCAGCTCTACGTGAAGTGAGGAGGCCTCGGGCCTCGGGCCTCGAGAAGGCCTCGGGCCAGCGGGCCTCATCTGCGCCATCCAGCGCCACCAGCACCAGCCGACCCAGGGCGGCATCGTCCGATGCCTGCTCGGGTCGGCTTCGCTTTGTGGGCTCCGCCGTGAGATCACGACACCGCCTAGGTCGCAGCACGACGCGAGCTCGCAGCACCGCGTCGCGATCGCAGCGTCCGCCGCCGAGGACCGAGGACTCTTCTGATGGAGGCCTGCGAGCCTGAGGCCTCTTTGAGGCCTGAGGCCTGAGGCCTGAGGCCTCGAAGTCCCTGCCACCCCAACGCCCCGTCGTGTAGTTTGTCCCCCGCATGCTGGACATCGCCTTCATCCGTCAGAACGCCGACGTCGTCCGCGAAGCGATCAAGAACAAGCGCGTGGACGTGAACCTCGACGATCTGCTCCAGGCCGACAAGGAGCGGCGCGAGACGATCGTGAAGCTGGAGCAGAAGCGCGCGCGCAAGAACGAAATCGCGCAGCTCATCCCGAAGGCGTCGAAGGAAGAGCGACCGAAGCTGGTCGAGGAAGGCAAGGCGGTGAAGGCGGAGATCGAGCAGCTCGAGCCCGCCCTCGCCGAGATCCAGAAGCGGTTCGACGATCTGATGCTCCGCATTCCGAGCATCCCCCGCCCCGAGGTCCCCATCGGCGCAGGCGAGGAGGACAACGTCGAGATCCGCAAGGTCGGCACGCCTCCGAAGTTCGACTTCCCCGCGCGCGATCACGTCCAGCTCATGACGCTCCATCGCATGGTCGAGTGGGACGGCCCGCGCAAGTTCGCCGGCGGCCGGTCCTACGCGCTCCGCGGGATGGGCGCGCTCCTCGAGCTCGCGGTCACGCGGCTCGCGATCGACATCCTCGTCGAGCGCGGTCACACGCTCATCATCCCGCCCGTCATGGTGAAGGAGCGCGCGATGGTCGGCACCGGCTTCTTCCCGCTCGGGATCGAGGAGGCCTACTCGATCACGGCGGACGGTCTGTACCTCGTCGGTACGAGCGAGGTGCCGCTCGTCTCGCTCCACTGCGACGAGACGCTCGACGCGTCCCAGCTCCCGATCCGCTACGCAGGCATGTCGAACTGCTTCCGGCGCGAGGCGGGCGCGCACGGCAAGGACACGAAGGGGCTCTACCGCGTCCACCAGTTCACGAAGGTCGAGCAGGTCGTCTTCTGCCTGCCCGACGAGAAGGTCGCCGAGGAGGAGCACTACCGGCTGCTCTCGAACGCCGAGGCGATCCTTCAGAAGCTCGAGATCCCGTATCGTGTCGCGATCGCGTGCACCGGCGAGATCGGCCTCGGTCAGACCCGCAAGCACGAGATCGAGTCGTGGATGCCGGGGCGCGACGACGGCAAGGGCGCCTACAGCGAGACGCACTCGTGCTCGACGCTGGGTGACTTCCAGGCGCGGCGCTCGAACATCCGCCTGCGCATGCCGGACGGCACGCTGACGTGGCCGTACACGCTCAACAACACCGCGATCGCGAGCCCGCGCATCCTCATCCCGTTGCTCGAGAACCACCAGCGCGAGGACGGGTCGATCGTGCTGCCGAAGGCTCTCGTCCCGTACATGAACGGGATCGAGGTCCTCAAGCCGGAGCGCTGAGCTCGTTCACCGACGTCGGTTGAGGACCGGCCCTTTCGGTGCGGAGCGGCCGGTCGTCGTCGCGTTCGGCGGCGCAGAGGTCGCCGTCGTCGTCGCCTTCGGCCGCGGCGCATCGGCCCGACCGACGCGGTCCGACGACAGCTCGGAGCGCTCGCGCGGCATCATCTCGACGACGTTGTTCGAGTGGAGCCACAAGAAGAGCAACAGCGGGATCAGGAACGAGAGCGTCGCGACGACGCCGACGATCAATCCGTAGCGAGGCTTCTTTCCCCCGAAGTCGAAGTTGTGCGGACCGGGCTGGCCTAGCGGTGCGCCGTAAGCCTGCTCGCGGTAAGGGTTCATCGACGCGTCGAGCACGGCGCTCTCGACGGGTCCGATGCCCGAGCCGCGCTCGCCTCGATCCATGGGAGGGAGACCGGCGCTCGCCATGATCGCGCCGAGGCTCGCGTGATCGCCGCTCGGAGCCTCCGCGCGCGCGACGCGCAGGCCGCTGTCCGACGCGGGCTCGCGCAGCTCGGAGCGGAGGTCGGCGATCGCGGCGAGACCGCCCCCGAGCGGGCCCGACGCGACGACGGGCGCGCGCGCCAGACGCGCCGGTCCCGGCGCGCCGCCGGTCGGCCGCAGCGGAGCGTTCATCATGACGGCGGTGCGGACCTCGGCGGAGTCGTCGAGCGGATCGCCCTCGAGCCCGGTCGCGGGCGTCGAGAAGAGAGGCACCTGATCGCGCTTCGGGAGCTTCTTCGTCGTGCCGTCCGTCTCGTCGAACGTCGGCGGATGCTGGAGAGCCTCGGGGAGCGCCGTCGCCCCACGCGTCACCGGCGCCTGCGCAGTCACGCTGTCGTCCTCGTACTCTCCGATCACGGGCCCGCGCGTCGTGACGCTCTCGTCGTCGTCGTACGCGTCCTTCTCCTCGGCGGGGCCCGTCGCGGCTGCCGAGGCTGCGATGCGCCCCGCAGCGGCGCTCGGCGGTGCGAGCATGGGCGGCGAAGTCCTCGGCTCGTCCTCGCCGGGCAGACGCCCGCCCGTGAGCGGCGACGGAGCCTGCGTCGTCACACTGTCGTCGGGCTCGTCGGCCTCGTTCGCCTCGTCCGGCGGCGGGCCCCCTCGCGCCATCGGCGTCGTCGCGGGCGCGTGCGCGATCGGCGGTGCCTCCTTGGGCGCAGCGACGACCGTCCGGGCCTCGGTCTCGTCGAGGGGCTCCACCGGCTCGGGCAGCTCCGTGATCTTCACCGCGTTCGGCACCGCGAGCGGGAGGCCGGTGGGCGCAGGGCCCGCGACGCGCGGCGCAGGAGCCGTCGCCGTGATGCTGTCGTCCGGCACCTCCGCCTCCGTCGACGGCTGGAGCGGCGGCGGCTTCGGCAGCGCCGGAGGCGGAGGCATCGGCGGCGGCGGCTCGAAGCCGGCAGCAGGCCTCGTCACGGGCGGCGGAGCGCCGAGCCCGACCGCCGTCCTCTTCTTCGACGTGATCCGAACGGGCGGAGCCGGCGGTGCGGGCACGGCCGGACGCGGGGGCGTCACGCCCTTGAGCGGCGCCGTGGGGATCGCCGGCGCGCTACGGACTCTCGGCCTGACGGGCTGCTGAACCGTCCGGTCCTCTTCTTCGTCGTCGATGGGCGACTTGATCGGAGCCCTCGTGGCAGGCGCCGTCGCAGCGGCGGTCGTATCGCCGTCGGAGTTGTCGTCACTCCCCGTCGCCGTCGCCCCCCGGGGGACGTCGTCGTCCGACGTAGCTGCCACATAGCAAGTCTACAGGCCCCACGAAAGGAAACCTAGCCACCGCGTGTTTCGAGCCTCCAGAGGGTTGGGGCGCTGTCGGACGATCTCGCCGAACCGCTCCTCCGTCGTACATCGCGCACGCAGCGGTGGGCACGCATCGCCGCGCGCGCGTCACCCGCGTTTCGTGCACCGTGCACGCTCGCTCATCGAAGCACCGCGCTCGTCGATGGGCTCCCGTTTTCAGGAGCGAACGTCAGCGACCGTCGCGCGCTCGAACGCCCGAGGCGAATCCGGAGGTGCGGACGGGATTCGAACCCGTGTATGACGGTTTTGCAAACCGTTGCCTAACCACTTGGCTACCGCACCGTCGATAGACCACGCATGGCATACAGGCCGCGCCGGTCGCCGTCAACCCGGTGTGGGAAGAGGTGCCGGAGAACGGCCCTCGACGCCCGGGCGGACGCGGCGTTCGCGCGGGTGACCGCGACGGACGGCACGTCGAGCGCTCGGCCGCGGACGAGCTCTTCGCGCGAGCCTGTGGAAAACCGAGCTCTTGCCGAGAGCCGGCGAGGCGTTCTGGCAACGCGCACGGCGCTCGTCGCCTTTTCGCCACGCTTCACGACGACTGGACGCGCTCCACGCTCGCCTCGACGCGGCGTTGCGGAGCTCGAGACCGCTCGACCTCCATGGCGTGATGGTTGCTCTCGGCGCGCTCCCGCCCTCGAGCAGGGCATTGGGATGGAGGTCGATGAATGAAGCGTGACGCCGTCTACTACGTGATGCCCATGGGCGAGATCTGGCTTCTTCGCGCCATCGGATGCGCCGCAGAGGCGTACCCGACACTCGAAGACGCGCTCGCGGCCGCCGAGCGTCTCGCCGCGAAAGGGGCTCACGTCCGCGTGCTGTCGCGCGCGGGTCTCGTCGACGGACGGCAACGGACCGAGCATCCCTCCCCCGTCGACGCGCGCGCTCGCAACACGGCCTGATGGGACGGCGAGTATGGTGGGGACGCGCGACGTCCGCTCCATGCTCGCCGAGCGGCCGCTCGGCAGAGATGCGCCGGCTACGTCGAGAGCGCGATGCGATCGCCGCCCTCACGCGGAGGATCTCGGCACGACGATGGCGAAGGGTCACGCGAGCGTTTCGACGATCTCGCTCTCGCGAGCGGGATCGCGTCGGGCACGTGGCGTGCTGCCCCCCGCGCATGATGCCCGACGAACCGACGGAGACGAAGGACCCGAAGGACGAGGTCGTCACGAACGGGGACGAGCCCATCCTCGACGACGAGGAAGAGTCTCCGAGCTCGCTCGACCGTGAAGCACTGACCGACGACGCGTGCTGATCCCGAGCATCCGTTTCTCGCTCGAGCTCGCCGCGAGGCTCGGCCTGTACTGCCGAGGCGCGAGGTCCGAGGTCTGCCTCAACGACGCCCGCGAACGACGTACTGATGAGGCAACCCGGCGTCGGCGAGCACCTCCGCCGTGAGCCCCGCGGCGCGCAGGTCGGCCGCGACCGTGTCCGGTGAGAGGCGAGCCTCGCGCGGCGGGCCGTGCGGAGAGTCGAGCGTGAAGTCGACGACGAACACGGCGCCGCCCGGCTTGAGCGCCGCGGCGAGCTTCTTCGAGAAGGCAGCTCGATCGTCGATGTGATGCCACGTGTCGACGACGAGGATGCGATCGACCTCGCCGGCAGGGAGCTTCGGATCGTCGGCCGTACCCAAGAGCGGGCGCACGTTGTCGAGGCGCTCTCGCTTCGCGCGCGCCTCGAGCCACTCGACCATCTTGGGCTCGATGTCCTCCGCAATCACCTTCCCCGACGGGCCGACCGCACGAGACAGATGCGGCGCGAAGTAGCCCGTGCCCGCGCCGACGTCGGCGACCGTCATCCCCGGCGTGATCGCCATGAGCTCCACGACGCGCGCGGGCTTCTGCCACTCGTCGCGCGCGGGGTCGTCGAACATCTTCGACCAACGCTCGGGATCGTCGAAGCGATGGTGGTGCCCGCCCTCGTGGCGATGCAGATGATGGCCGTGGCCGTGCGCATGCGCGTGTCCGTGGCCATGCCCATGCGCGTGTCCGTGGCCATGCCCATGCCCGTGCTCGTGCCCGTGCGGATGCCGATGCGCGTGCTCGCTCGACTGCCCCGTCACGTGAGCGTCGGACGCGATGGAGCTCTTCTGCGACGCACACGCCGCGCACACGAGCGTCACTGCACCGAGAAGCACGCTTCGCACGCGGACGAACCGCGAAGGACTGCTGAAATCTTTGCGCTTTTCCATCGTCACAACCGGTTCGACCCTAACACACGAACCGCCTCGATCCTTCCGCTCGGGCTGTGCGGTTCGTCAGAAACTGCGAGTTTTCCTTGACGAGAGACCGAGAAACATCGGAAAAGGTCGCCCTCGGAGGCAACAACCATGAAGAAGCTTTTCGTTCTGTCTGCCATCGCGGTCCTCGCGGCCTGCGGCGGAAGCGACAACAAGCCCGCCAACGACCCGTCGACCACCAACACGACCGCGACCCCGTCGACCGAGTCGACGCCGTCGTCGGAGACCCCCGCCCCGGCCAGCACGGACCAGGCCGCTCCGAGCTCGGACTCGCAGCAGTCGTCCGACGCTCCGCAGAACTGAGCTCGCCGCGCGGGTGACCCGCACGAGCTAGTGTGGCGGAAGGGATTCCTTCCACCGCGAGAAAGCCCGCCCTCGTGAGAAGGCGGGCTTTTCTCGTTCCATGCGGCCGCGGGCGCTCGTAAACCGAGCTCGATGAGCCGACCCAAGGTGGCGCTCGCCACGTGCAAGAAGCTCCCCGAGCCCGACGTCGACGAAGAGATCCTCGTCCGCGCGCTTTCCGCGAGCGGCGTGGACGTCCGCATGCTCGCCTGGGACGACGAAACGACGGAGGCGGGTCACGACGAGCTCGTCGTGATTCGCTCGACGTGGAACTACATCGAGGACGTCGACGCCTTCCTCCGCTGGACGGAGCGGACGAGCGAGCGCACGACGCTGCTCAATCCGGCGTCGATCGTCCGCGCGAACGCGAAGAAGACGTACCTCGCCGATCTCGAGAGCCGCGGGATCGCCGTCGTGCCGACGGAGTACGTCGAGCGCTCCTGCACGGTGCGCGTCGAGGACGTCCTCGGAAGGCGGGGATGGGACGCCGTCGTGATCAAGCCGGTCGTCTCCGCAGGCTCGTTCAAGACGCAGCGGTTCGACGCGTCCGAGGTCGTCGCCGCGCAGCGCTTCCTCGACGAGCTGACGGCGGAGCGCGACGCGATGATCCAGCGATGGATGCCGTCGGTGGACGGCTACGGCGAGCGCTCGCTCGTGTGGATCGACGGAGAGGTGACGCACGCGGTCCGCAAGGCGCCGCGCTTCTCCGGCGGCCACGAGTCCGTCTCCGCGAACGAAGTTCCCATCGCGCCGGAGGAGCTCGCGTTCGCCGAACGCGTCCTCGCGCCGCTCGAGGCGTCGCTGCTCTATGCGCGCGTGGACATGGTCAGGGACGCGGATGGATCGCCGCGGCTCATGGAGCTCGAGCTCATCGAGCCCTCGCTGTTCTTGAAGCAATGCCCTCGCGCGGTCGACCGGTTCGCCGCGGCGATCGTCGCACGCGCTGCGGCGGCTCGACGCCCTTCGAGCGGGCACGGAGGCGCCGGCGCTGCGTGAGCGAAGCCGCGCGCGGTCTCGACGCGGTCGCTGCCATCGAGCCCGAACCAGCGTAAGCTCGCTGCCCATGGGCTGCCTGTTCTGCAACATCCTCGAGAAGAAGGTCCCGGCCACGGTCGTCTACGAAGACGATCACGCGCTCGCGTTCCAGGACATTCGGCCGGTCGCGCCGACCCACGTGCTCGTCATTCCGAAGAAGCACATCTCGGCCATCCACGACCTCGAGCCGGAGCACGTCGAGACGATGGGCCAGGTCATGCTCGCGGCGCGTCGCGTGGCCGATCAGCTCGGTCTCGTGAAGGACGGCTTCCGGCTCGTCATCAACGACGGCGACCACGCCGGACAGACCGTGCATCACATCCACGTGCACGTCCTCGGCGGCCGTCCGATGACGTGGCCGCCCGGCTGAGAGCCGCCGCGCGTACCGCGCCGACGTCCAGGCCGCCTCGAGGCGTGCCGCGCGGGCGTCTCGATGACGTCTCGATCGGCCCCCGATCGAGCAGCGGAGCGCTCGGAACCCTCGGAAATTCGTGGGTCGAGCCCCAGCGCCGGTACCCGACACTCAAGCCTGAGTGACGACCCCTCTCGCGCATCGGGAAATCCCGCCGTAGGGTGTGCCCGACTCACGCCGGAGCTTTCTCGATGCGCATGCCTCGCCTGATCGCGATCGCAGCCGCCTCCCTTCTCGGTGCCTGCAGCCCGCACGACGAAGCGCTCGACGAGGGCGCCGAGAGCCGCCGGCCTCCGGGCGAGTCGATCCCGGGCGTGGGCGACGAGCCGGAGCTCGGGCCGCCGCCGCCATGCGTCCTCGCGCGAGGCGCCGCGCCGATCGCCGGCGACGTCATCGACGACATCGGCGAGGCGTACGCGCGCGCGAGCGGCGACGGCTGCACGCGCACGCTCGTCATCGAGAGCACGGCGCCGCGCCGCGACGACTTCCCCGCCGGGCCGCGCATCCTCGCCGAGCGCGAGGACCGTCCGAGCCTGCAGACGCGGAACGTGATGTTCGATGCGCTCTACCAGCTCGCGCTCACGGAGGTGGAGGAGTGCGCGGTCGACGAGATCCGCGATTGGGGGTTTTACGACGGAAACCCGGTGAGCTGCGGCGGCTGCTTCGAGACCGGACGCAAGTGGAACTACGTCTGGACGCGCGACACCGCCTACGCGGTCGACCTCGGCCTCGGCTGGGCGGATCCCGAGCGCTCGGCGCAGTCGCTGCGGTTCAAGCTCTCGGCGCGGCGCGACGGCGGGCCGACGCAGATCGTCCAGGACACCGGCACCGGCGGCAGCTACCCGGTCTCGAGCGATCGCGCCGTCTGGGCGATCGGCGCCCGGCGCGCGCTCCTGCACCTCTCCGGCGAGGCGCGCGCGGCCTTCGCCCAAGAAGCGGCGCGCGCCATCTGGGAGACGATCGATCACGATCGCGACGTCGTGTTCGACGCGGCCGACGGCCTCTACCGCGGCGAGCAGTCGTTTCTCGACTGGCGCACGCAGACGTATCCGGAGTGGGCGGCGCCCGACACGGTCCACATCGCGATGAGCAAGGCGCTCTCGACGAACGTCGCCCACCTGGCGCTGCTCGAGACGGGCGCCGACCTCGCGGAGGAGCTCGGCGACGGCGCGCGAGCGAGCCGCCTGCGCTCGATGGCGGACGCGCTGCGCGCACGCATCCGCGAGCGCTTCTGGCTCCCCGAGGAGGGCGGCTTCGCGACGTTCATCGCGACGGAGCTCGATCCGGCGCCCACGCGGCGGTTCGACCTGCTCGGCACCTCGCTCGCGATCCTGTTCGACGTCGCGACCCCGGATCAGGCCCAATCGGCGCTCTCGCGCTACCCGATGCTGCCGAAGGGACCGCCGGTGGTGTTCCCGCAGCAGCAGTTCGTGCCCATCTACCACAACCGCGCGATCTGGCCGTTCGTCACCGCGTACCTCGCGAAGGCGGCGAAGAAGGCCGGCCACGCAGCCGCCGTCGATCTCGCCGTGACCTCGCTCGTGCGTGGCGCCGCGCTCAACCTGTCGAACATGGAGAACCTCGAGGTCGTGACGGGCCGCGCCTGGCTCGACGACGGCGCGGCCTCCGGCCCGGTGGTGAACTCGCAGCGCCAGCTCTGGAGCGTCGCCGGATACCTCGGACACGTGCACGAGGTGATCTTCGGCCTCGAGGCGGAGCGCGACGGGCTCAGGATCGCGCCGTTCGTGACGACGGAGCTCCGGCGCAAGCTCTTCCCCGCCGCCGAGAGCATCGTCCTCAACAACGCGCGTCTCCGTGGCAAGCAGGTCACCGTCGTCGTCAACCTGCCGCCGGACGATGGCCGGAGCGACAGCGCGCCGTACGCGATCGAGCGCATCCGCCTCAACGGGCGCACGCTCCTCTGGGGCGTCGCGCCGGAGGCCGCGCTCCGCGAGCGCAACCTCGTCGAGGTCGACCTCGCGCCGCCTCCCGTGGACGCGGCGAAGCCGCTCACCTTGATCCGTGACGTCTCCGATTGGCGCGTGCTCTTCGCTCCGCGCACGCCGCGTGTCACCGGGATCGGCGTCGAGGGCGGCAAGCTCGCGCTCGGGCTCGACTTCGCCGGCGAGGGCGACGTGACCGCGACGATCTACCGCGACGGCGTCCGCGTCGCGGACGGCCTCTCCGCAACGACGACGAGCTGGGTCGACCCGAACGCCGGCCCCGATTCACCGAGCCACTGCTACACGGTCGAGACCCGCTTCACGAGCTCCGGCAACGTCTCGCATCGGGCGCGCCCGGTCTGCTGGTGGGGCGTCGACGGCGCGCGCATCCAGACGCTCGACGCCTCGAAGCTCACGTACCAGGGCGGGTCTCCCACGAACCGCTGGGGCCGTTCCTTCCACGAGGCATGGGGCGACCCGGGACACACGATCACCGCGACCTTCACCGCCGACCGGACGGGGCCGCATCTCATCGAGGCGGTCTACGGCAACGGCGGAGGTCCGATCGACACGGGCATCACGTGCGCGGTGAAGCGCGTCGACGTGGAGGAGATCGGCGGCGGCACGGTGGGCACCGGCTGGCTCGTGATGCCACAGCGCGGCGACTGGTCGTCGTGGGGGACGTCGTCCTTCGTCCGCGCCGACCTCACGAAAGGTCGCAGCTACCGCATTCGCGTGAGCCACGACGTCCGCAGCGCGAACATGTCCGCGTTCGAGCATTTCGCCGCGTACACGGCGGGCACGGGCGGAGCGTCCGGTCCGTTCTTCCACGTGAACATCGCCGAGCTGAAAATCCTCGCGCGCTGAGCCCGCTCGCTCGG
Source organism: uncultured Myxococcales bacterium (assembly GCA_937949945.1). Lineage (GTDB taxonomy): Bacteria > Myxococcota_A > Polyangia > Polyangiales > Polyangiaceae > Labilithrix. The sequence continues at coordinate 40,694 of CALFEQ010000194.1, read as the reverse complement.
CGCGATCGACGTGCGCTTGCTCGAAAGGGCGCCGGCCTTACGTATGAGGCCGGCCCATGGTGAAGCGGTGCTGTACGATCGCGGCCGTCGTGGCGCTCTTCGCGGCGCCCGTCGCAGCGACGGCGTGCTCGTCGTCCTCGCCCGCGTCGCATGCGTCCCGGCGCACGGTGACGTTCGGGTCGACGATCGAGCCCCTCGTCCGAGAGAAGTGTCTGCCGTGCCATCGCGAGGGAGGCATCGCGCCGTTCTCGCTCGAGACGTACGAACAGGTCCGAGCCGTCGGACCGGTGGCCAGAGACGTCGTGGCGCGCCGCGAAATGCCGCCGTGGGGACCTTACGACGCCCCCGACTGCACGCCGGAGGTCGGCTTCGTCGGCGATCTCAGCCTGACGCAGGCGCAGATCGACGCGTTCGTTCGCTGGGTCGACGACGGGATGCCGCGCGGCGACGACGTCGCGGGCCTCGAGCCGAAGTCGGTACCGGCCTTCGGCAGCGGGCTCGTGAACAAGACGATGACGTTCGAGGTCGCGCAGAATTGGGTGGTCGAGGGCGGGTCCGCGGACGAGCTTCGTTGCTTCCCCTTCGATCCGCAGCTCACGGAGGACACGTGGGTCGCCGAGAGCATCGTCGTCCCGGCGGATCCGCGCGTCGTCCACCACGCGCTCGTGTACATCGATCGCGATCACGAGGGCGTCGCCCAGGCGAACGGCGCGGAGAGCTATTCGTGCTTCGCGGGCTCCGGCCTGACGAAGCCGCAGCTCCTGCTCGCGTGGTCCCCGGCGGGGACCTCGACGACCTACGGGGACGGCGCCGGGCTCCTCCTCCCGAAGGGCGCGCACCTCGTCGTGGAGGTGCACTACCACGCCATCGCGACGTCCGAGACGGGCCGGACAAGCATCGAGCTCCGCACGCTGCCGTCGAGGCCCGAGCGGCGCGCCGAGTTCGTCCTCCTCGGCAACGCGGACTCCGCCAGCGGCGACGGCCTCCGCCTCCTCCCGGGGCCGGCCGATCCGGCGCACGGCCCCGCCTTCTTCATCCCCGCCAACGCGAAGGACCACGTCGAAGCGATGGAGGTCACCGTCGCCGAGGGCGCCCCGCCCGCCAGGCTCGCCGGCATCGGAGCCCACATGCACTGGGCCGGCGTCGGCATGAAGGTCGAGGTCTTCCGCGACGGCGGCCGCAGCGGCTCGTCCGAGTGCCTCCTCCAGACGAAGTACGACTTCGACTGGCAGCGCACGTACGCGTACGACGCGCCCTTCGAGCGGCTGCCGGTCCTGCGCGGCGGGGACACGCTGCGGATCACGTGCACGTACGACAACACGCTCGACAACCGTCACATCGCGCGCGTGACGCACGAGCGCGGCGAGCGGATCCCTCCCCCGATCCGGCTCGGTTCGACGAGCTTCGACGAGATGTGCCAGGCGATCCTGGTGATCGCCCAGTGACGGCACGGGCGCGGCGGATCCTCGCCGGCGCGTGTCGCACTGCAGCCGTCGTGCGTCCGGACGCTGGTCGCGCGCGTCCGCGCGGCGGTGGAGGCGCGGCCGGCGAGGGCACGGCGAGGTCCGGGGATTGCTCCTTCTTCTTTCGTCGTGATGCCTCGCGGAGCTCGCTCCACCTTCGTGCTCGCGCTCGGGCTCGGGCTCGGGGCCTGCGCCTCGGACGACGGGTCCGGCGTCCGCGCGACGCCCGTCGTCGATCTGCGCGCGGACTCGAACCGCGACGGCGAGGTCCGCTTCGACGAGTCGGACGCGAACAAGACCGAGTGGAATGCGACCGTCGGCGCCGTGTTCCTCGCGAACATCGACGACGACGCGCAGCGCTGCCCCCGGACGTTCGACGACGCGAAGATCGCCCTCTGCAACGACGCTGCGGACGACGTGGTCAACGGCCCCGACGACGCGCTCGACCTCGCGCGGCTGCGAACGAGGCCGTGGCCGGAGGCGCCGCCGGGCACGGTCGGGCGCGTGCGCGTCGCGCCCGCGGCGGCGAAGCGCCTCGTGCGGCTCTTCAAGCGGACGGGCCCCGGGCCGACCGACTTCGAGGCGATCGACGAAGAGAGCATGTTCTCCGCTCGCGAGATCGCCGCGGGCATCGAGCTCGCGATCGAGGCGAAGGACATCGTGCGCGACAGGGACGCCTGGGATGGATACGTCGACGTCACGTTCAGCGTGACCACGCGCGCGAAGACGCACGCGGAGGACACCGTGCGCCTGCGCGTGGCGCCGGTGCTCACGTTCCATCACCTGCTCCCGGCGGAGATCGTCTGGATGGCGGACAACTCCGCTCCCTCGTTCCAGGTCACGAAGGAAGACATCGAAGCTTCCTCGATCGCCGCGGGCGTCGGGCCCGTCCGCCTGCTCGACGTCTCCGACCAGTGGGCGCAGGACTACTTCGAGGCCGCGTTCATGTCGATGCCCGCCGAAGGCGGCAGGCAGCACGTCATCCGCGTGAACTACCGCTCGGCGAACATGATCGGACGCACGGAGGAGGGCGTGCGCCTCCGACCATCCGGGCGCGTCGTGTTCCGGATGCGCGGCAAGGACGTGGCGGGCGTCCAGGAGTTCGACCCGGACCACGGCATCGCGATGGACGACCTCGACTCCCTCGGGAACTTCGAGACCGTGCCGCCCTACGAGAAGGACGGCGTCTCGTTCCCCTTCGGCAGGCTCCTGCGCGGCTCGACGCGTGCGTTCTACCCGGACAAGCGCTTCATGAAGATGCTCGACGCGCAAGGACTCCAGCCACCGATCGAGATCGACACCTCGTGGCTCTTCATCGGTCACGTCGACGAGACGGTCTCCTTCGTCAAGGCGCCGACACCGCGCGGCTGGATGCTCCTCGTGGCCTCCCCTCGCCTCGCCGAGCAGATGCTCGAGGACGCGGTCCGAGCGGGCGCAGGAGACACGCCGATGTTCGTCGGCAAGAAGTGGCTCGACGACGCGACCGGACACGAAGTGCCGGCCGAAGCGACGATCGCGGAGGTGCTCGCCGACACGCAGGTGATGCAGGCGAGCGCCGAGGCGGCGGCCGAGATCGACGCGCAGCTCGAGATCCTGAAGCACGAGCTCGGCCTCACCGAAGACGAGATCATCGAGGTCCCGTTCCTCCACGGCATCTACAGGGGCATGTCGATCGCCTACCAGCCGGCGATGGTGAACGCGCTCTACGTCTCCGACACGCGGCTGGCGGCGCCGGATCCTCACGGCCCGGTCATCGGAGGCAAGGACGTCTTCAAGGCCGCGCTCGAAGAACGACTCGCCGCGATCGGCATCACGGTCGACTGGGTCGAGGACTGGGACGCGTTCCACCGCTTCCAGGGGGAGGTGCACTGCGCCTCGAACGTGACGCGACGGATCCCCGAGGCTCGCTGGTGGGAGAGCGGACGATGAGCGAGACACGCACGTCGAAGAAGCGCTCGAAGAGCATGGTCGCATGCCTCCTGGCCTTCGCCGCCGCGACGGCCGCCGACGCACCCGTCGTACCCGAGGCGGCAGCGGGTGTGACCGTGACGCCTGCGCCCGCGACGCCTGCCGCCGCCTCGGTGCTCACGGCTCGCGGCGAGCCTCGCGCGGTGCCGCGCCTCCCCGCCACGGAGGCGGAGGCGCTGCGTCGTGCGATCGACGAGGCGCGGGCGCTCGATCCGCGCCCGTTCCTCACGACCGCGAAGCTCGTCGACGATGCACCCGCTACGCACGCACGGTCGCGTGGCCGTCGTGCGCCGGTCGGGCTCTTCCTCTCGAAGCTGGGCCGCGACGCAGGGCTGCCGATCCTCGAGCGGTTGGCGTTCGATCCGCCGCGCGACGAGACGGCCTCGGTCGTCCGACGCGACCTCGTCGAGGCGGTGGGCCTCCTCCGCGACACGCGCGCCGTACCCGTGCTCGCGGCGATCCTGGAGGACGAAACGGAAGACGCGGAGACGACGCGCACCGCGGCCGAGGCGCTCGCGAGGATCGGCACGGACGAAGCGGCCGCGCATCTGCTCACGGCGCTCGACGACGCGCGCGGCGAGCGCGAGCGGGCGATCGTCGCGGGCATCGGCGAGTGCCGCCACCTGCGCGTCACCGAGGAGCTCGCCCGCCGCCTCCGCTCCACGACCGACGACGATCTCGCACGGGCGGCCGCGCGCTCCCTGGGCCGCGCCGGGAACGCGTGGGCGTGGCGCACGCTCGCCGACCGCCAGGAGGAGTCGCGCATCCGGACGACGGCCGCGCGCGCCCTCGTCGAAGCCTACGTCCACCACGACGGCGACGTACGCGTCGCAGCGTCGAACGCCCTGATGGTCGTCGACGCCCCGGAGACCCCAGCCCTGATCGAAGAGGCGCGCAGAAGGGCAACGCCCGCGCAACGAGACGCGCTCGACGCGCTGGCGATGAGGTTCGCGAGAAACCCGACGCGCCTGCGCTGACGCCTCGTTCCAAAGGGAGGAGGGAAAGGGAGACAGGGGTCAACAGGGAGACAGGGAGCCCGCAGGAAATGCTTCGCATTCCCCCGTCCTCCCCGTCTTCCTCGTCTTCATTCCCCCGGCGGAGGCGGCGCGATGCTGCGAGCGAGCGAGGCGACCTCCGGTTCGACGTCGGGCTCGAGGAGTCGGGAGAGGGCGCGCGCGACGAGGACGTCGTCGTCGGCGCCTCGAGGTAGGCAGTGGACCTTCGCGCGCTCGGCGATGGTGCGAAGGGCCGCGAGCTCGGCCGGAGACAGCTCGACGACGCGCGTGAGGCGCACCGCGGGGATGGCGTAGCGGAGGACGAACACCGTCTCGCCCGCGCGCGACTCGCTCTCGAGCGTCACCGCGCTCGCACGCGCGAGGTGCGCGACGAGGCCGCGCACGATGCCCGCGCGCACGCGCGCGCGCCTCGCGCCGGGCGCCTTGAACAGCTCGTACATCCGGTTGCGCACGTAGACGCCGGGCGCGACGATCATCGCCACGGTGAGCGCCTCGACGTGCTTCTCGCCGAGGATGCGCGGGGGCGCAGACGCGGTCATGCGTCTCCCTCGTCGTCTTGGCTCGAGGCGAAGAGCCCCGCCGCCGGGCCGCCGTTCGCCTCGCTGAGCAACGCGGCCTGACGGTGCGTCCTGAGCGCGGTGATGAGCTCTTCGAGATCGCCCTCGATGATGCGATCGAGCTTGTTGAGCGTGAGCTTGATGCGGTGATCGCTGACGCGGTTCTGCGGAAAGTTGTACGTGCGGATCTTCTGGCTCCGCTCGCCGGTGCCGACCATCCCGCGCCGCTCGGCCGACACGGCCGCCTCCTGCTTCTCGCGCTCGAGCTCGAGCAGGCGGCTCTTCAGGACCTTCATCGCCTTCGCCTTGTTCTTGAGCTGCGAGCGCTCGTCCTGGCACTTGACGATGATGCCGGTCGGCTTGTGATGGATCTGGACGGCGCTGTTCGTCGTGTTGACGCCCTGGCCGCCGGGGCCGCCGCTCGCCGCGATCGAGATCTCGATGTCCTTCTCGTCGATCTGAACGTCGACGTCGTCGGCCTCCGGGAGCACGGCCACCGTCGCCGTCGAGGTGTGGATGCGCCCCTGCGTCTCCGTCACGGGCACGCGCTGCACGCGGTGCACGCCGCCTTCGAACCGGAGGTGCGAGTAGACGTCCTTGCCGCTGACGAGGGCGATGCACTCCTTGTAGCCGCCCGTGGCGCTCTCGCTGAGCGAGAGGACCTCCACGGTCCAGCCCTTCGTCTCGGCGTAGCGGCCGTACATGCGGAAGAGGTCGGCGGCGAAGAGCGCCGCCTCCTCGCCGCCTTCACCGCCGCGGATCTCGAGGATGACGTTCTTCTTGTCGTTCGGGTCCTGCGGCAGAAGCAAGATCTGGATCTCGCGCTCGAGCTTGGCGCGCTCGGCCTGGAGCTCCGGGATCTCGAGCTGTGCGAGCTCGCGGAGCTCGGGATCGGCGAGCGCCTCCTCGTCCTCCTTGAGCTTCTTCTCGACCTCCCGGTACCGCCCGAATGCATGAACGAGCGCCTCGAGATCGCTCCGCTCCTTGGTCAGGCTCGCGAGCTGGTTGCGATCACCGAGGACGTCGGGCCGGCACATGAGCTCTTCGAGCTCCGCATACCGGCGCCTGAGCTGCTCGAGCTTCTCGATGGGAAGCATTGGCCCGAGGCTACCAGGCCCGAGGCTGGCAGGCGAAGGCGAGCTTCAGCCGACACGACGCCTGGGCGAGCTCCGGTCGGCCGCGCGGCACGCGGGCCCTCGCTCGCGCCTCCCTCAGCGGCCGGAGCCGTACGGGCGCGTCAGGATCTCGAGGTTGTGCCCGTTCGGGTCGTCGAAGTAGAGCCCGCGGCCGCCGTCCCGGGTGTTGATCTTCCCGGGCTGCCGGTGATGCGGGTCGGCCCAGTACGCGAGCCCTCGTTCGCGGATCCGGCCCATGATGGCGTCGAACTCGCCGTCTCCGACCAGGAAGGCGTAGTGCTGCGGCGCGATCTCGCCTGCAGCGTCGGCGAAGTCGAGCGTGATGCCGTTGTCGGTCCGCACGGTCTCGAACGGCCCGAAGGGCACCGGCTCGGGGAGGCCGAGGACCTCGGAGAAGAACCGAGCCGTGGCCCGCTTGTCCCGGGCCTCGACGATCGTGTGATCGAGCTGCACGCTCACGGCATTCCTCCTGCGGACGCAGAACGCGCCCGCCCCGGAGAACTACCTCCCGGTGCCTGCCGATTCGACCGCGAGCGTCGCTCAGGCCGCGCGGCGGAGCTGCGGCGACCGCATGAGCGCCTCGAACGTCGCGTAGCGGACGTCGCCGCCGGACTTCGTGTCCTCGCCCCGCTCGCGGAAGAGCGTGACCCGCAGCGAGGCGAGCGCGACCTCGAGCTGCTTGTCGTCGGGCTCGATGGTCGTGATCTTCTGGCACAAGAAGCCCGGCCAGAGGAGGACGCGCAGCGGCCCCGTCGTGCAGTACCGCGCGAAGAGGCGCTGGATCTCGAACGTCACCGCCGCGATGAGGGGCAAGAACGGGAGCTTTTCGAGGAAGAAGATCACGTTGTCGAGCGCCGCGTTGCCCGTCTGGATCTTCGGGAGGAAGCCGCCCACGCCCGTGAAGACGAGGATCGAGACGAGGGCGACCATGACGAGAAACGTCGTGCCGCAACGCGGGTGGAGCGTGGTCTTCGCGCGCGCGTTCTCGACGGTGAGCGGCTCGTTCGCCTCGTAGGTGGAAATCGTCTTGTGCTCGGCGCCGTGGTACTGGAACACGCGCCGGATGTCCGAGAACACGCTCCGGACGAGGAGCAGATAGCCGATCACGATCGCGAGCTTGAACGCGCCGGTCATCGCCTGGAACGCGGGCGACTGGACGTCGAGATCGAGGTGCAGGACGCGGTTCAAGCCGGCCGCTGCAGCCTGCGGGAGCGCGATCATGAACGCCACCATCATGACGATCATGATCGTCATGGGAGCCCGTGAGCCCCGCTTCTCCGCCGACGTCGCGGGCTCCTCGCGCGGTCCGGAAGCATCGTCGCTCGGCTCCTTCGCGTCGGAGGCGCTCGTCGTGTCGGCGTCCGCCGTCGTGAGGAGGAACAGCGTGTAGCCGAGCGCTTGCAGCGCGCCGAGGATCGCGCCGCCGACGCCGGTCTTGCGAGCCGCACGCTTCTTCTCGGCCTCCTCCTCCTCGAGGTCGCGCTCCATCTGCTCCGCGGAGAACCGCAGCGCCTCGCTGCCGAGCGTCAGGCTCTCCCCGAGGGACACGACGCCGCGCACGAAAGGCAGCTTCGCGAAGCCCTTCCGCTTGTCGACCATCGCGCGTTCGCGGACGTGCAGCGAGCCGTCGCGTCGTCGGACGACGATCGCGAACGACTTCGGCGCCCGCATCATCACGCCTTCGAGGACGGCCTGGCCACCGATGTACGGTCGTGTAGGTTCGCCGCTGGGAGTGGGCTCGGGCATTGATTGGAAACTCTACGCACGCGCGGCGAGAGCGCTACTCGGAGGCGGCGGGCGTCTCCGAGGCACCTTCGGCCTTCGCGGCGGGAGCGGCCTTCGCGGCGGCCTTCTTGTCGCCCTTTGCCGCGTCGCCGTAGCGCTTGCGGAAGCGGTCGACGCGACCGGCCGCGTCGATGAGCTTCTGCGTGCCCGTGTAGAACGGGTGGCAGTTCGAGCAGACGTCGACCTGGAAATCGCCGCGCGTCGAGCGCGTCACGAACGTGTTGCCGCAGGCGCACGTAACGGTGGCCGGCAGGTACTCGGGATGAATGCCTTCTCGCATGGGACTCCTCGGACCGCCTCCGTCGAGCCGAACCGGCACCATAGGAGGGGGCCGGCCTTCTTAGCGAAAGCCCTGGCCCTCCGCAAGCATGGCTCGATGCCATGGCTCGTTGCGGGCGAGCTCGGGCGCTTTCGCCCGGCCCCTCGGCGCCTGGCTCTCCGCCCCGGACCGGCTCAGCTTCGCCGGCGGCAGTCCGGGACGTAGCATCGAGACGTGGGCCCCGCTCGACGCGCTCTCCTCGCAGGCTTCCTTCTCGCCGGATGCGCGAAGAAGGTCGGCCCCGCAACGGATCCGGTCCCCGTGACCGTCGCCCCCGCCCCGCCCCCGGTCGCCGAACGAGAGGCGGTCGCCGGCGAGCCGGCGGACGAGCCCCCGAGCCCGGCGCTCTCGGCGCCCGGATCGTGCGCGCTCGATGCGAGGCTTCGCGCCGAAGGCGCGAGCCCCGACGGCTCCGAATTCGTCCTCGTCCTGACGAACACGGGCTCGACACCGCTCCACCTGGTCACGCCGGGCGACGGCAGCGAGTCGGGTTGGCGGACGCCCGTGCTGACGTGGACCGCCACCGCGGACGGCAAGCCGGCCAGCACCGCACCTCTCGCCCGATGCGGCCTGATGAACCGCATCAAGAAGGACGAGATCTTCACCCTCGCCCCGGGCGCCTCGCGCGAGATCCGCGAGTGGCTCCCGCGGCTGTCGCTCCCCGCCGGCCGCTACACCGTCCGCCTCACGTACCGCAACGATCCGACCATCGAGATCGACAACGACACGGACGAGGAAGTGAAGCGCCTGCTCGCCAGCACGACGAGCTGCCAGGCGACGACGAACGCGGTGGAGGTGACGGTGCCCTGACGGGCAGTCCTCAGTTCTCGGACCTCGGACCTCAGACCTCAGTCCTCAGTCCTCAGCAAAGACGAACCGCCGCGTCCTGACGAGAAACGTCTCGTCCTCGCGCCCCGACGAGTCGATGCCCCGCTCGAAAAACCTGAGCCCGGCTTCGAGAGCCTGGCGGAGTCGAGGGGAGCTCGCCGAGCGCTCCCATAGGAGCTCGCCGATGGGCCGGGGCCGCGCCGTTCGTGGACGTCCCCGGACAGGTCGTCACGCCGTGCTGCTGAGGACTGAGGACTCTCCAACGAGGAACGATGAGTCCTCAGCCCTTTCCTGGAGCGTCCTCAGAACGGAATGTCGTCATCCCCCCCCACGTAATCGCCGAAGTCCTCTTCGACCGGGGGCGGCGGGGACGGATCGCGACCGGCGGGGGCTGCGCTGCGGGCTGCGGGCTGGCGGGCGAAGCCCTCGCCTGCCTCGCCGCCCCTACCGCGGCCGGCGAGGATGATGTTGCTCGCGACGATCTCGGTCCGGTAGCGCTTCTCGCCGTCCTTCTCGTAGCTCGAGGTGCGGAGCGAACCCTCGACGAAGATGCGCTCGCCCTTCGTCAGGAACTTCGCGAGCGCCTCGCCGCGCTTGCCCCAGATCGACACCGAGTGCCACTCGGTCCGCTCCTGCCGCGTGTTGTTCCGGTCGACGTAGGACTCCGTCGTCGCGAGGCGAAGCTTGAGCACGGCCTGACCGCCGCTCGTAACCCGCAGCTCCGGATCCGCGCCGAGGTTCCCGAGCAACAACACCTTGTTCAGACCTTCCGCCATCGCACGCTCCTTCTGTTCGACAGGCACTGCATCGTAGCCCTCCGCGCGTCAACGGTGAGCGCGACCGGAGTCGGCCGCCCGCGCCGGAGGTTGTGCACAAAGACGTTTCCGCGACGAGTCACTTCGCCGTGGCGACCGGCGCTGCCGCGGGCGCAGCCGGCGACTCGATGAGGTGCTTCGCCTTCTGCGACTGCGTGATCGTCTGCTTGCCGCCGCCCTTCCCGTCCGGGACCTCGATCTTCTCGTTCAGGGCGAGCTCGCCCTCGACCTTCGTCGACATCCGATCGAAGCGGACCTGATACGTGTACTTCCCCGTGCCGTCGGCCTCGACGAACACCATGCCGCCGCGCGGTCCCTGCTGAGCCCGCCGGGGCACCTTGATCTGGATCTCCGCCTCGATGACGCCGCCCTCGGCGCTGACCTCCTTCAGCGTGAACCTCTTGATCCCCTGCTCGGGCTGATCGGGGCTCGACGAGCCCATCTCCCACTTGGCGCCGACGCCGATGGGCGCTTCGGGCAGAGGCGCGAGCAGGAGCTGGACGGCCTGGCTCAGCCCCTGAACCACGGTCTCCGCGAGCTGGTTCCTGAGCTGCTGGCTGGCCACGAACGAGACCTCGCCGACCTCGCCGCGCGACGTGATGTCGAACGTCGCGGACAGCCCGTTCAGGGCCGCGAGCATCTGGGCGGCCTGCGGCGGGGCGCCCGGAAGCTCGACCTTCACCACCTTCGCCTCGACCGACGCGCCGGCAGGCGTGACCTGCTTCGGCGTGAGGTCGAGGTGGAGCTTCATCGTGATCTCCTGCGTGGGCGCCGCCTGGTCGCCCATGCTCTGCGCGATCGACTGCACGATCGTGAGCACGCGCCTGTCCGTCCGATTGGCGACGAACGTGTACTTCCGGACCGCGCGCGGCTCGGCTCCGGGCTCGGTCACCCGGAGCTTCTCGTGATCCTGCGCCGAATCGGCCTCGCCCGGCTCGGCGCCCGCCATGGCGGCGAGGCCGCCCTCGAGCCCGGCGTCGCGCACGCCGAGGCCCGTCACGGGCCCTTCCGTGGGGAGGAAGTCGTTGAACACGAGGCCGGACGGGACCGGGACCGGCTCGCTCTTCTTCGTCTCTTCCGGCTTGGGTTTGTCCTTCTCGCACCCCCCGAGCGCGAGGGGAGCGAGCACGACGGACGCCAACAACGGTAAAGCGCGAAGGAGTCTCATCGCGGCGGACCCTACTAGACGCGACTTGGCGACGCCACCTCGCCCGTACTAAAAGGGCGGGCGTTTTTCCACACCACAAGCTCACCCTTCACCGAGGTCACCGCTTCTTCTTTCTCGGGGGCTCATGGCCACTGCCGACCCGCCGCGCATCTCGATCGTCATCCCCATCTACAACGAGGAGGCGATCCTCCACGCCGCGATCGTGGATCTGCGCGAGCGGCTGAAGCCGCTCGGCTGGACGTACGAGATCATCCTCGCCGAAAACGGGTCGAAGGACCGGACCGTCGAGATCGGCAAGGAGCTCGCCGCCCGATACGGGAGCGGCGAGGGCCAGGTGAAGATCATCAGCCTGGGTGAGCCGAATTACGGCAAGGCCCTCAAGGAGGGGATCCTGCTCTCCCGAGGGGAGCTCGTCATCTGCGACGAGATCGACCTGTGCGACGTCGACTTCCATCGGCGCGCCGTCGACATCCTCGAGAGCGGCGAGGCGGACCTCGTCATCGGGTCGAAGCTCGTCCATGGCGCCGAGGACGACCGCCCCCTCATCCGCCACGTCGCGAGCCTCGCCTACTCCGCGATGCTGAGGGTTCTCCTCGGCTTCCGCGGCACGGATACGCACGGCCTGAAGGCCTTCCGGCGGGTCGCGCTGCTCGACATCGTACGCTCGTGCTTGGTCGACAAGGACGTCTTCGCCAGCGAGCTCGTCATCCGCGCCGACCGGGGCGGCGTACGCACGAAGGAGATCCCCGTCCGTGTGATCGAGAAGCGGCCCCCCTCGATCAACCTCTTCAAGCGGGTGCCCAACGTCCTCAAGAACGTCGGGAAGCTGACGTACGCCATCCGCATCCGGGGCTGATGCCCACGACCCCGCCCGGGGTCGTTTCCCGGGGCCCTTGTGGCCCGCTCATGAGTTACACTCGGGACACTCCGTGGACGATCAGGTTTCGAGGCGGGCGGCGTTCCTGGCATCGATCGCGCTCTTGGCCTTCGCCGCGTTGACCGGCTTCGCCCTCGTCGGCTGGTTCTACCGGAGCGAAGTGCCCTGGAACTGGAAGAGCGTCCTCGCGGTCGGCTGCGCCATCCTCGCGGTGACGACGAGCGCCCTCGTATGGCGAGCCCCGACCCGAATGCACGCCATCATGGGCATCGGCGTCATGCTCTTCTCCCTGCTGCGCATCGGGCCCCCCGCCGACTGGACATGGGTGAGCTTCGCGCTGGTGGCGGTGACGTTCATCTTGCTGATGCCGCTCGTCCATGCGGCGATCGTGTTGAGGGATGACAACTGAAGAGAGGCTCCGGGCTCCAGGCTCCAGGCTCCAGGGAGTGTCCGAGAGCTCGCCACGGCGTCGCATGCCGGCGCGCGTCGCCCTCTGACCAAAACGCCGACACGACGAGGCGCATCCGGCGCCGCCAGGCGCCGGAGCACACGGGGAGAAGCTCTTCGCGAACGAAGAGCAAATGATGCGAGAGGTCGCCGTAGCGCGGTGACCACCTGGAGCCTGCCGCCCCGGAGCCCAACCTGGAGCCTGGAGCCTCTTTCAGAGCGGCCCCCTCGAAGCAATCTGCGACCGCAACATCTGATACCCCACGCGCAGCACCACGTCGCTCGACGTCGACGGGTCCTTCGGGATGTCGCGCGCGATGGAGCCCGAGACCTCCTCGTCCGTGCCGGCGTCGACGTGGAGGGTGGCGCTGGGGTCGCGGCGGGTGTTGCCGCCCTGCGGGCCCTCGGCGGGAAGGTGGCCGGGCAGATCGCGCTCGCGCACGATCTTCGGGGACTCGCTGGGGGCGCGGGTACCCGGCTCGATCAGGATGTCCGGGTGAATGCCGTCGGCTTGGATCGCGTGGCCGCTCGGCGTGTAGTAGCGCGCCGTCGTCAGCTTGAGGCCGGCGTTGTTCGGCAGCGGAAGGATCGACTGGACGCTGCCCTTTCCGAACGTGTTGGCGCCGATCACCGTCGCGCGCTTGTTGTCCTGCAGAGCGCCGACGAGGAGCTCGCTCGCGCTCGCGCTCCACTCGTTGACGAGGACCACGACCGGCAGGTTCACGAAGGCGCCGCCCGGGCGTGCCTTGAGGTCCTCGATCACCCGGCCGCGGTGGCGCATGGAGTAGATGCCGCCGCTTCCGAGGAACTCGTCCGCGATCTCGGTCGCCTCGTCGACGAGCCCGCCAGGATTGCTGCGGACGTCGAGGAGCACGCCCGCGAGCGCGCCGCTCTTCGCCTCCTGCCGCATCTTGGCGGCGGCGGTCATCAGCTCCGCGTGCGTGCGCTCCTGGAACTGCTTGATGCGCAGGTAGCCGATGTCGCCGTCGAGCAGCTTGTAGAGCACGGCCGAGACGTGGATCACCTCGCGCGTGAGCTCGAAGCTCAGCGTCTGCCCCGGACGCTCCGGCGGCGCCGCGTCGGCCGCGCCTGCGTCCTGCTCGAGCTCCTTGGCGTGCTTGGCGGTCGCCTTCGGGCCGCCCCTCAGCACCGTGATCTTCACCTTCGTGCCGGGGGCGCCGCGCATCTTCTTGACGACCTTGTCGAGCGGCTGGCCGATGACGTCCTCGCCGTCGACGGCGACGATCTGGTCGCCGCTCTTGATGCCGGCGCGCTGCGCGGGCGATCCCTCGATGGGCGCGATGACGATCAGCTTGTCACCGCGGCCGTCGACCTCGATCCCGACGCCGCCGAACTTGCCCTCCGTGTCGCTCTGGAACTGACGCCACTCCTCCGGCGGCATGTACGCGGAGTGCGGATCGAGGTTCTCGACCATTCCCCGGATCGCGCCCTCGACGAGCTTGTTGCGCTCGACCGGGTCGACGTAGTGGTTCTCGATCTGGACGAGCACACGCCCGAGCTGGTTCACGGACTGATACGGGTTCTGGTTCTCGGGCGTCGCCTCGGCCCGGTACGCCCCGACCAGAACGCCTCCGGCGAACGCCGCGAGCGTCGGGAACAGGATGCGGAGTGGCTTCACGCGGCCAAGCCTAGCAGCGTTCGCCGAATGCCCATCCGCGCGCCACGGCGCGGCTCGGAGGATCGGTCGGGCCGACCGCACCGCGAAGACCGTCCGCCGCACGAAGCGCCCGCGGACCACGGCGGACCTGCTCGAAGACGCGAGGGCCGAAAGTCATCTTCGAGCGAAGATCAAGAGCCATGTCGAGGTGCCGAGGCGAGCGACCGGGCCCGCGAACGGCCCCATCATGCCCACGTCAAAAACGTGTGGACGGATTCAATGCGTAAGTGGATCATTGTCGGTGCACGGGGCAACAGGGCTCATATGCGCCACCGGCCTGCCGAGGATCACGATGGCCGGGGCTCATGCGACCCCGACCGTCCACCACAGGAGGCCTGCCTTGGCGAACGACAAGGACTCGATCAGCAATCTCCGGAGTGAGAGCTCCAAGACCGACAAGAGGAAGCAGAGCCTCTACTTCCCCGAGTCTATGCTCCAGGAGATCAAGGAAGAGGCAGCACGGCTCGATCGCTCGCTCTCATGGGTCGTCCAGCGCGCCTGGAAGATCTCGCGGCTCGAGATCAAGAAGCTGCCGAGCGTCAACGAACCGGAAGGCGGCGACGACGACGACGAGGGCTGAGGCCTCCGCGCGCAACCGAGCAGCGCCCCGTGCCCACCGCCGGGGCGCTAGCCTCACTTGGAGCGCCCGGGGCGGCTCCGCCCCCGACAACGAAGCTCCGTGAGCGAGAGCGTACCCCCTTCCCTTCCTCCGCCGCCTTCGGGCAGGCCGCCGCCTCCCGATCCCGCAGAGCGCCATCAAACGGTGACCGCGGACGACGGGACGCGCTTGTTCGTCCGCACGATGCCGGCGAGGAACGAGGCGCAGAAGCTCGGCGTCTCGGTGATCTTCTGCGATGGGGTCCTCTGCGACGGCTTCATATGGAAGTACCTCTGGAAGGAGCTCGCAGAGGTCTGCGACGTCGTCCATTGGCACTACCGAGGTCACGGGCGCAGCGGCGCGCCCGTCGACAAGGCTCGGATCGACATCCCCTCCCACGCGGCGGATCTGAAGCGCGTCCGTGAGGCCGTCGCCGATCCGCCCTGCGTGATCATCGGCCACTCGATGGGGACGCAGGTGGCGCTCGAGGAGTGGCGTCGCTACCCCGCCAACGTGAAGGGGATGGTCCTCGTGTGCGGGAGCTACGGGAAGGTGACCCAGTCGTTCCGTGGCGTCCCGATCCTCGAGCTGATCCTCCCGAAGCTGATGGACATCGTCGACAAGCAGCCGGAGATCGCGCGCGCGGTCTGGTCGCGGATCCCGCCGGAGATGGCGCTCCGGGCGGCGCTGATCTCGCGCGACGTCGATCCCGACCACATCCGGCGTGAGGACATGCTGCCGTACCTCAAGCACATGACCCACGTCGACTTCTCCATGTTCCTCAAGATGCTCCGCGCCGCCGGAGACCACAGCGCCGAGGACTGGCTCGGCGAGATCGACGTGCCGGTGTTGATCGTCGCCGGAGAGAGAGACACCTTCACGCCCGCCTCGCTCTCACAAGCGATGGCGGAGCGCATCCCGAACGCCGAGCTGCTCATGGTCAGCGGAGGGAGCCACGTCGCGCCCCTCGAGCAGCCCGAGGTCGTCGGACCGCGCATCCGTGCCTTCGTCGAGCGTGTCGCCTCGGCATAGCCGGCCGCTGCCCGCGCTCGCGCTGGCGGTGCTGCTCGCCGCCTGCGAGAAGAAGCCCGCGCCGGTAGAGGCGTCCCCGGACGCCACCGCGCGCACGTCGGCCCCGGCCGTCGCGTCGGCGGCGCCCTCCCCCGCTGCCGATGCAGGCGTCGTCGCCGTCTCGGGCGAGGCGTCGCCGTGGCGTTGGGACTGCAGCGCGCCCTTCGTCCCGCGCTCGGGGAAGAGCGTCGGCCACACGTCCGTCGTCTTCAAGCTCGAGCTCGAGGACGGGACGAAGGTCGCGTGGAAGCCGAACGCGAAGCGCGTGAAGAACCGCTACAAGGGCGAGATCGCCGCGTACCGGCTCGCGGAGGCGTTGGGCGTCGCCGCGAACGTGATCCCCGCGTGCGCGACCGTCATCGACGCGAACGCCGCCGCGGCCGCGCTCCGATCGAACCCCGCCGCGGCGAAGCTCCTCGCCGACGAGGTGATCGCCGAAGACGGCAAGATCTACGGCGCCCGGATGCCGTGGGTCGACGGCCTGCGCTTCTGGCCCCTCGAGAAGGACCCGCTCCGCGCCGAGGCGAGGAGCTGGCTGACCGCAGGCACGACGATCCCGAAGGACAAGGTGGAGCTCGCGCGGCAGACGAGCACGCTCGTCGCGTTCGACTTCGTGACGGGCAACTGGGATCGCTACAGCGGAGAGAACGTCGGGATCGTCGACGCCGATCACGGCGGCGTCGTCGGCCCGCCGCCATCGCACCCGACGGAAGGGCCCGAGGCGGGCAAGAGCGACCGCATGCGCGTGCTCTACGTCGACAACGACGCCGCGTTCATGGAGGGCGCGCCGAAGGATCGTCTCGGGTGGAACAAGGCGATGCTCGAGAAGACGGATCGCTTCTCGCGCAGCTTCGTCGCCGCCGCTCGCACGCTCGACGAGAAGCGCCTCGCGTCCGTGTTCGGCGAGGAGGCCCCGGGACGCCTGCTGCTCGCGCCGGCGGTCGTCCGCACGGTCGCCGCTCGCATCGAGGAGCTCCTTTCCATCGTCGACGGCAAGATCGCCACGCGCGGCGAGGCGGAGACGCTCTACTTCGAGTGAGGGTCACACGTCGAGCATCGCGCGGATGCGCGACCAGGCGTTGGCGGGCGGCGGGTGCGGCGCGGTCGACTCCGGTGCCTCGGTCTGCGGATAGAGGCGGTCCGCGACGAGCACGGCGTGGAAGAGCATCCCGTCGAGACGGGTGTAGACGCCGTGCCCGAGCCCCGTCGAGACGAGCCCCCTCTCCGGATACTCGACGAGCACCACGTCGCCGAACGTCGGGAGAGACTCCCCGGCTCGAAGCGCCGCAGCGAGGCGGGACGGCGCGAAGCCGGCGGTGCCGAGCGATCCGGCGAGCGCCACGTTGAGCTTCCGCTCCTCGGGCCGCAGCGGAGGGAAATCCGAGCCCTCGACGCCGAGCCGGCGGATGACGTCGCCCGAGAGCGGCGCGCGCGTCCCCTCCGGCGGCACCGCGATGACGTGCAGCGCGCGCACGTTCGCGACCGGCGCCCATGCGTACCGCGCGGGAGCTCCGAACGTGACGAAGTCGATGGCGTGATCCTCGAGCGTCGCGAGGTCGCCCTCGAGCGTGGTCACGTCGAGCTCTCTCGCGCGCGCGATGTCGAGGATCGCCTCCGAGGCGATCGTCCGTGCGAGGAGCTGCGTGACGAGCGCGAAGAGCTGCGCGGCGTGGCTGTGACCGATGACGAGCAACCGCGGCTTGCCCGTGGTCGACCAACCCGATCGCACGGCGCCGCCCAGCTCCGCGTGCGTCGCCAGCGTGCGGACGAGACCGAGCGCGCCTTCGAGACGGCCGACGTGATGATTCTCCGACGACCACACGAAGTCGGTGCAGGGAATGCGCGCGCCGCGCGGCCGGAGCGCCTCTTCGAGGAGACGTATGTACGCGGTGCCGAAGTTGCCGAGGTCACCGAGCATGCGCCCGATGTACCCGCGCGTCGCCTTCCGAAGCGTCCGCGCGAGCTGCGGCCCGATGTTCGGCAGAGCGCGCTCGACGATGCCGTACGCGGACAGTGGATCGCTGCCGGCGAACGTCCCGTGCACGAAGACGATCGCGTTCACCTTCGCCGCCGCGAACCGCTCGCCGACGGCCGCCATTCGTGCGCGCCATTCGTCGGCGTGGAGCTCGAGCTCGGTCGTGGCCGTCCCGCGCGGCACGAGCGGATCGAAGCGCACGGTCGACACGCTCCCGGGCCGCGACACCGGAGCGAGGGCGCCCGCCTCGGAGGCGGCCGAGGGCGGCGGCCCGGCCGGCTCCGGATCGGGCGCGGGCTGCGGCTCGGGCAGGTCCTCGGGAGGAGCGGCGAGCTCGCGTGCTCCGTGCTCGGCCGGCGGTTCGCGCGCAGGCATGCGCCGTCGCAGCTTCGCGACAGCCCACGCCGCGAGCGTTCGCGCGAGCCGTACGACCTTCGGCCAGAGCGTCGCCCGATGGGCGAACGCGAATCCGAGAGCGAACGCGACGAGCAAGAGCACGCTCGTGACGAACATGGCTACGCTCTAGCCCATTTGACGCGCCGCGACAGTCCAGGCAAGTGCGCGTCAAAGCCGCAGAACAAGTGCGCAAAATCAGAAGGACGCGCGGCCCGGACGTCCTCGGAGGACGGCAGGCGCTCAGTACTGCACGATGACGACGCGGCCGTCGTCGCGGAGCTTCACCTCGCCCTGCTCGCCGGCGCATCCCCAGCACGCCGACCAGCGAAGCTCCCTGCGGCGCGAGGCGTCGTACGCGAGGGCGATCGGTCGCGTCTCGCCGAGGACGACGAACGCGGAGGCGAAGCGATACGTGTCTTCCGCCAGCGGGTAGAGCGCCACGACGAACGAGGAGCGCTGCGCTCGCCCGGTGAGCACGAGGACCTCGACGCCGGGCTCCGGGCTCCACATGACCGGCGAGGTCGTGAGCGTGAGCACCGGGGGCTTCGAGCCCGAGCGAATCAGGACGTTGTTCGCGTCGTCCTCCGAGAAGAGCCTCACGCCCTCCTTGATGCGCGAGAGCTCGGGCACCTCCGCGAAGATCCGAGCGACGTCCGCCGTCTCGAGCGGCATCGTCCGGAACGGCGGCTTCCGAGGGATCGCCGGGACGGCGACTTCGTTCCTCTCGCCGTGGCAGCAACGAAACGCCATCCGCGACGGCATGTCCTTCGCGCTCGCGCGCGACCGAGCCGCGCACCGATGACTCGGACCTCCGCGGACCCAGACCCGGGCGTCCTCGCCGACCGGAGAAGTCCACTCGTGGAGGAAACCCATGCCGCGAGCTCCGTAGCCGGAGGCGCAGCGCGAGGGCGTGCGGTCGCACGCCTCGTTCCACTTCGCGCCCGTCGCGAACGGATCCAGCCCCGGCCCCTTGCACGCGCGCTCCCATTCGAGCTCCGTGCAGAGGCGTGCGCCGCGCTCGGCGCAGAGCCTCTCCGCCTCCTCGGCAGACTCGACGAGCACGGGCAGTGCGGTCGGATCGTTCGGGTACGGCAGCACGTCGATGGCGAACGCTCCGAGGGTGACGGGCGCGAGCGCCGGCTCGATCGCCGGCTCCCGCCCTTCGTCGCCGGGCGTGCTGCCGCAAGGGAACGTGCCGGCGGGCACGTCCACGGTCTGCCCCGCGATCGCGGGCGGGGCGAGCGGTCGTGCGCTCCCGGCGTCGACCGCACCCGCCGCGAGCTCGGCGGCGGCGCTGACGAACCCGGCGTCGACCTCGACGGTCGCGGCCGTCGTCTCCACGGCTCCGACCGCAGAGGGCGCGTCGGCCTTCGAGCGATCGCACGCTGCACAAAGGAGCAGCGCGAGGAGGCACCCGAGCGAAGCGACGGCCCGCACAGGCCGCTTTTATCCCGAGAGCGCCGGACGGCCGAAAAAGTGGCAGACCGCCGAACGCTTCAGCTCGCGCCGCGTGCGGCGCGAGCTGCGCTTGCCGACGGCGACGAGCATCGACGTGAGCGCGAGGAACGAGAACCCGAGGATGCGACCCGACCCGATCCGAGCGGCGAGGACGACCTCCTCCGTGCCCTCCGCGCGTTGCCCGCGCATCCGGTCACGAGCGCTCCGGGGCGCCGTGTCGAGGAAGCGGCACGTGCGGCGCTCCTCCGCGCCTTCGACGACGCGCCTGGTACGAAAAGCTCTTCGGTCGTGCGAGCCGCGCGGCGCTGCCGGTCGTGCTCGCGAGCGTCGTCGGCTTCTACCTCTTCTGGGCGTTCGCGACGGCGATCGCGCTCAATCGGTGAAGCGCCGAAGCGCTCGCGCACGACCACAAACGTGACGAGCGCAACATCGAGTGCCACGATCGAAGCGTGATCCCGCTGACGCATCCCACGGTCGAGCGCCTGCTCGCGATCATGGACCAGAAGCACCACTGGGCGTACCCGGCGCTCACACGGCCGGGGCTCTCCCGCGAGCAGCTCCTCGTGCACTTCCGGCACGAGTACTCCGTCTACGTGCGCGACTTCCCGGTGCTGCTCGCGCGCTGCCTCGGTCAGGTGCCGGATCTGCCCGAGGTGCGTCGCGCCCTCGCCGAGAACCTCTACGAAGAGCAGACCGGCGGCCTGTCGAAGAGCGGCCCGCATCCCGAGCTCTTCCTGCGGATGATGGAAGGCCTGGGCTTCTCGCGCTCCGACTTCCACGATCGCGATCTCCACCCCGCGGCGCGCTCGTACAAGGAGTGGCTCTTCGAGACGTCGGCGAAAGGTCCCTGGCAGGCGGCCGCCGCCCTCCTCACCATCTTCGTCGAGGGCAGCGTCAACGAGCGAGGCGAGCTCGCGGGCACGTACCAGAGGCCGCGCGGTGACGCGGCGGTGGCGCGCCATCCGCTCGTCGTCCATTACGGCTGCCCGGCGTCCGCCATGCAGCTCACGCGCGCGCACGGCGACGTCGAAGGCGGCCACCGCGCCGACGCGTGGAAGATTCTGATCGACAACGTGACCGATCCGGAGATCGAGAAGGCCGTCGTCGACACGTGCATGGACGCGCTCGTACGCTGGCATCGCTACCGTGACGGAGTCGCCGAGCGGATGGGACTCCAGCGCGACGCGGCCACGACCGCGCCGCCTCCGGTCGTGATGGAGCGCGCCGGCTGACGAGCCTTCCCTCGCCTCCTCCCGGGTTGGCTTCGCGTTCGCACGGACCGCGATCGGGAGGCCGCCATGGGAACGAAGCTCGAGGGCAAGAGGATCGCTTTCCTCGCGACGGACGGGTTCGAGCAGTCGGAGCTGCTCGAGCCGCTGAAAGGGCTCGAGGAAGAGGGCGCCGAGTGCGACGTCGTCTCGCCGAAGGAAGGCAAGATTCGAGGCTGGAAGCACGGGAACTGGGGCGACTCGGTCGACGTCGACGTGAAGCTCGCCGAGGCCGACGCCGACGCCTACGACGCGCTCGTGCTGCCCGGCGGGGTGATCAATCCGGACAAGCTGCGCGTCATCCCCGAGGCGCTCGCGTTCGTGCGGAAGTTCTTCGACGCAGGCAAACCCATTGGCGCGATTTGCCATGGCCCGTGGACGCTCATCGACGCCGGCTGCGTCGAAGGGAAGACGATGACCTCGTGGCCGTCCGTGCGCACCGACCTCGTCAACGCCGGCGCGCGCTGGGTCGACGAAGAGGTCGTCACCGACGAGGGGCTCGTCACGAGCCGCAAGCCCGACGACATCCCCGCGTTCACGAAGAAGCTCATCGAAGAGATCGCGGAAGGCCACGGTGAGGCTCGCGCGCAGGCCACGGCGACGCAGCCCGAGGCCGCCCCGCCCCGGTGACGACGACGCGACATCGTTCGCAGCGTCGTCGATCGCGATTGCAGCTGCGCTCGTCGCGCCCCTCCTGCTCGGCCCCGCTCCGAGCGAGGATGGTATGCTGGTCGAGCATGAGCATGCGCGTCGCTTCGGCCATGGGTCTCGCCACGGGGCTCGCCGCGTGCTCGTTGCTCCTCGACGACGGGTACTCGAGCGGTCAGGTACCGAACGGAGGCGAGACGCCCGGTCTGAACGGCCCCGACGGCGGAAAAAACTTCGCGGGCGAGAAGGACTCGGGAGTTGCCGCGTCGGCGTACCGCGACGTGGTGCTCGCGGACGGTCCCGTCGCGTACTGGCCGCTCGACGAGACGACAGGCTGGACCGTGGGCGACGTCTCGGGACACGGCCACGACGGCGAGATCGAGTCGCGCGAACGCCCGCTCTGGGGACAGGAGGGGATCCCCGGCTCGGAGGGCACGGCGCTCCGGCTCGACGGGCGGGGCGGCGTGATCTTCGGCGACAAGTTCGACTTCCCCGGACGAAGCCCGTTCACGATCGAGGCGTGGATCCGCCCCGACCCGCCGGTGAACACGTGGCGGAGCATTTTCGAGAAGCTCGAACGAAGGAACGGCAGCCCGCACCAGGGGACGTACTTCTGGGTGAAGAACGACGATCGGACCCCGCTGTCGATCGAGCGCTGGGCGGGCGGGAACATCAAGCAGTACGCCGCGTCTCGCTCGCTCGTGCAAACGGATCGCTTCACGCACGTCGCCGCGGTCGTCGACGCGAATCGATGCGTGCTCTTCGTCGACGGCGCCCGCGTGGACAGCCAGCCCCACACGGGCGACATCCCCGACATCTCCGCGAAGGTGCTCCTCGGCAGCAACTGGGTCGGCTTGCTCGACGAGGTCGCGATCTAGGACAAGGCGCTCGACGAGACGCGGATCGCCGAGCATCACCGGATCGGCTCCGGCAAGCATTGAAACCGTGCCCGCTCGGGACGCGGTACGGAATGCTCGAATGCGCCGGCAGCCCCGTCGGGCACGTGCCGTCTGCTAGGATGGGCGGATGAAAGCATCGCCGGCGTCGGTCTTCGTGGCGCTGTCGGTCGCGCTCGCGATCGGCGCGGGCGTCGCGGCGAGGCACGCATCCGCGAGCGCGACCGACGAGGAGCCGGCGCCGCTCCCGAGCGATGCGCCGTTCTTCGGGTTCGAGGTCCGGCATCGCGCCGGCGTCGTGCCGCTGCTCGAATCCACACGCGACTTCGAGCTCTCGCTCGCGAACGGCCCCGTGCGCGGGACGCGTCCCGATCCGGCGCTCGCGTCGAGAGGCGTCGCGATCGTCCGGCGCGAGATCGATCGCTACCCGGCGAGCTTCCTCCGGAAGATCCGCCTCGCCGGCATCGTCCTCGTGCAGGACCTGAGGGAAGGCGGCATGGCGATCCCTTCCCTGCCCAACGTCGGTGGGCTCTTGCTCCTCGACGTGTCGAGCGTAAAGAGCGATCTCGTCCGGTGCCTGCATCACGAGGTCTTCCACTTCTTCGATCTCGCCGACGACGGCCGGCTCTCGCCCGATCCCGAGTGGGCCGCGCTCAACGCGCCAGGCTTCGCGTACGGCTCCGGCGGCCGCACGCTGCGGGGCGCTTGGGCCGCGAAGCCGTCGACCGACATCCCGGGCTTCGTGTCCGCCTATGCGACGAGCGGCCCGGAGGAGGACAAGGCCGAGACGTTCGCGTTCGCCGTCACGCGCGCCGAGCTGATGCGGACGCTCCTCGCATCCGATCCGCTCTTGCGCGCGAAAATGCGCGAGCTGACGGAGCGAATCCGCCGAATGGACGCGGACACGCCGCGGCGGCTCGGGCTCGAGCACCTCGTTGCGCGTTGAGTCGCTTCTGCGGTTGTTGGGAGGTCGCGAACCACTCTCGTGCTCTGCTCACACCGAACCGAGACGAAGCCCGAGCCTCACCCTCGTGCTCTGCTCGTGCTCGTGCTCCAGGCCGCTGTTGCGCCAGGCACCATAGGTCGCGAGGGAGACTCCCGTTCGCGGGCGAAACGCGAGGCGTTTCGCCCGCTCTCCCTGTCTCCCTGTTGCCCCCTGTCTCCTTCTCGCTTTCTGTCTCAGCGCAGCGTGCCCTGCGTCGCGCACGCGGTCGACAAGTCCGGCGAGACGAGGCCCGTGATCTCGGCCGAGCCGCTCCGCGTGTTGATGCGGATCCAGCCCGCGCCGCCGCCGCCGCTCGCCGAGCCTTCGGCCTCCGGCGACGAAGCGTTCGTCACGCCGTCGGTACCGTCGACCTGCGTGCCGGCGCCTCCGTTGCCTCCGTTGATGCTCTGCGCGTTCGTGGCGCCCGGAGCCGGCGTCGAAGATCGATCGCCACGCTTTCCGTCCTGCCCGCCGGGGGCGCCGCCGCTTCCGCCGTTGGCGGTGAGCGATCCGGCCACCTTCACGACGGGCGCCTCGAGCAGGATCGCTCCGCCCGCACCGCCGCCCGTGACGGCGCCGTCGCCCGGCACGTCGATGAAGCCCTCGCTCGCCACGATGATCTCCCTGCCGGCGACGAGCTGGATCGCACCGCCGCCCTTCGCGGCGAAGAGTCCGCCTCCGCTCGAGCCGCCTTGGAGCGGGATGATCTCGGGACTCCCGTACGGCTCTCCGCCCGTCGCCGTGGGAGCACCGCCGTTGCCGCCCTTGCCGCAGAACGCGCCGCCGCCGCCGGATCCACTCGTCGAGGCCGACGAGCCCTTTCCTGCCCCAGGGCCCTGTCCGTCCGGAGGATCCGCCGGCGAGAAGCCTCCCGCCGTGCCGGGCGGCACGAAGATCCCACCGGCAACCTCGATCGTATCGAGCGCGACCAGGATCACCGGCCTGTCACCCCTCGCCACCGTGAGCGTCTTTCCTTCGGCCACGCGGATGTTGCGCGCGACGTAGACGACGTACTTCTGGCCCGCGCCGTCGTGTCCATCGATCCGCCGATAAACCCCTCCCGGCGGATCGCAGCCCGCCCTGCCCTCGTCGTTCGCGTCGACCTGGGGACCGCAATCCGACAGCACGAGATCGCCGAGCTCTTCGGCGAGGGTCGGCTCGAGATCGGGGCTGTTGTCGAGGTTGGAGGGCCGGAACCCGAGCAGCCCGGCCCCGGCCTCGGCACCTGCGTCACCCGCGTCGTCGGTCCCGGTCGCGCCGCCGTCGTCCCTCGCGCCGGCGTCACCTCCCGTGGTCTCGGTCCCGGTCGTGCACGCGGTCGCGACCGGAACAGCGGCGCAGAGAAGACAGGCGAAGAAGCGTTTCATCGAAGACCTCCCAGGTGGGTTGACGTTGCGAGTCATCGTCCCCCCCCGGGGGCCGATCGACGGCGCGAGACTCGTGTTCGTGTCCGGATCGATTGTCCGGCTCGGATCAGACGGACGGGCGCTCGACGGATTCGACGTGTCGTTCGTTCCGGTGACACGGGCCGCGTCCGACGAGGACCATACTGTCGCATCGTTCGCGAACCGGCCGCATGCCTTTTTTCTCCCGCGGCGGCCTCCTGCACGCGCTCGAGACGCGTGCAAAATACACATTTTACGTCCCCTCACGCCGCCTGTGCCGCGTACGTTGCACGCCCCCCTCCCGCTGCGTGCGAGGACTTGCCCCTGTCTCCCCGCTCCTCCCCGTCCAACGACGATGATGCCACCGAGCAGCAAGCACCTGCTCGGAGCCGAGCGAGTGCTGCGCTCGCCCCTCACGATCGATCCGCCATCGATTCGAGCGCCGATGCATGGGCCACGCACCCTCGCAGGAGAATCGGCAGACGGCGTCGAAATCGCGTTGACGCGCGCGTGGCTTCGTTACACCGGCGGGGTCGATGCGCGCGCTCGCCTGCCCGCGCGCACAGGGGGATGGCTCCATGCGTTTCCTGCTCGCTCGCTCCTCGATCCTCGCTCTCGTCGTCGCCGGCTGCTCGGCGGCGGCGAGCGGATGCTCGGCTCCCGAGCCGACTGCCGAGACCGCGACGACCTCCGACGCCGTCGTCGACATCGATCACACCTCGGTCAAGTGGCAGCTCATCGGCAACTGCTGGCTCTACGCGGCCGCGAGCTGGGCCGAGTCGCTCGCGAAGAGCGCCGGTGAGGGCGACCTCGACATGAGCGAGTCGTACTGGACCTACTGGCACTGGTTCGAGCAGATCGTCAGCGGCAGGGCCACGACCAAGATCGACACCGCAGGCCGGTACACCACCGCCGTGGATCTCATGGCGCGCTACGGCGTGATGTCGGAGGGCGATTTCATCGCCGACGAAGGATCGCGCCCCTGGTCGCTCCGCCAGATGGCGGCGCTCGCGAGGATCGACGAGGCGCTCGCGACCGGCGCCCTCTCCACGCCTGCGGCCCGTCAGGACCGCGAGCTCGTCCGCCGGCAGCTCGACGCCGCGTTCGAGCTCGCGCCCGAGGTCGTCGAGCAGCTCGATCGGGTCTTCGAGCCACAGGTCACGCGCACGCTCGAAGAGGGCAGCGTCGACCTGAGCGGCACGGCGATCAAGCGGCCGAGCGACATCAAGGCGCTCCTCCGCGACCCGACGACGAAAGAGCCGTACCTCGGCACGCTCGCGGACGCCATCGGCACACGCACGTCGACGTGGGGCGACCGCAGCGGCCCGTTCGCGTGGAAGACGGTGACGTATCCCTCCGATCCCGCCGCCCGGCGTACGGTCCTCGCGCGCATGCAGCGCGCGATGCACGACCGCCAGCCCGTCGTCCTCTCCTGGCACGTCGACTTCGCCGCGCTCGATCCGTCGGGCCGCTTCCTCGCGCCCCCCGCGCAGCCGGGATCGCAAGGCGGACACCTCGTCGTCGTCGACGACTACCAGGTGAACGACGTGCCGGGCTTCGGGACGCTGCCGGCGGGCGTCGTCGAGACGCGCGCCGACGCCCTCGCCGCCGCGCTCCTGCCCGAGGCGGAGATCGAGTTCATCCGAATCAAGAACTCGTGGGGCACGGCGATGCCGGACCCGCTCCTCATCGGCCGCGGGTACAACGACCTCTTCATGGCCTACCTCGACGGCCCGATGCTCCACTGCCGGCAGGAGAACGGCACGAGCACGAACGACTGCTGGCTCGACACGCCGCTCAAGTACTTCGTCCTGCCGGCAGGGTACTGAGCCGCCCCGTCACGCGCCGGAGCGTCACGCGAACGCGTCGGGCTGACGCTCGATCGTGACCGTGCCCGTCGCCTTGCGGATGCGGCGGTAGCCGAGCACGTGGAACATGTCGACGCGATAGAGCTTCGTGAGCCGCTCGTCGACGACGAGCTGCGTCGGTCGCGCCGGGTTCCGCTCGATGCCGGGCAAGAGCTCGAGCAGCCGCTCGACCCGCATCTTGCGCAGGACCTCCGAGAGGCGAAGCCACGCAGGCCCGACCTCGCGTCCCCAGAAGAAGCCGTCCGAGCCCTGGCCCTGGTAGAGCGGCAGGAGGACGAAGCCGTCCTTCGGAGCGCGGATCTCTCCCCTGCGATCGCGGGCGAGGAGCTGGTCCTTCCGGACGCGGGCGATGTTCAAGAAGCCCGGCTCCATCACGAACCCGTCCTCGCTCGTGATCGCGTGACGCGAGACGACCTCCATCACGCGAGGCAGATCACCGCGACGACGCTCGAGCAGCGCGTGCGCGGCCTGCGCCTCGGCCAGGCGCGCAGAGCCGAACATGCCCGCCGACTCGGCACCGAGGAGGAGCACCGCCTCGAGGTTGTCGATCGACGCGGGATCGTCGTGCTGCCCACCCTCGACGGCGCAGGTGATCACGCCCTGCCGCGTCAGGTAGGCGGAGAGCACGCCGTCGAGCTGCTCCTCGAGGCCGAGCACGATCGGGAGCGGGATCGCTCCGGCGAAGCGCCGCTGCTCGAGCGTGTCGCCGAAGAGCACGAACGGCACGCCGTGCGCGCTCGTCGTGTGCAGGTCGATGAGGTAGACGGGGCCGCGCGCGCGCGCGACCGCCTCGCGGATCGCGCCGAGCAGCTCGAGCTGCTCGATCTCCTCCTCGTCCAGCGTCGACCGCGTCGGATCGTCCTTCGCCCTCGCCTCCAGCGACGCGATCGTCTCCTCCGTCCAGACGCGGTTCATGTCGCGGAGGCGATAGCGCCGCCCCTGCCGCAGAGCGCCGAGGTTCCCGGCCAGAGCCACCATCTCGCCGCGAAGGACGCCGTCGCGCCGCGACAGCGTCTCGAGGACGCGCCGCGCAGCGGTGACGCCGCCGCGCTCGTTGCCGTGGATGCCCGCGATCGCGATCAACGTCGGGCCGGGGAGCTCTCCGACGACACGGCCGATCTCGCGCTCGGGCAGGTGGAAGACCTCGGACTCGACTGCGTGCCCTGGCTGAAGCCCGTTCACTAGGTGCGCCTCCGGGAGTGCGAGCGCAGCGCGTCGACCTTCGCACGTGCGCGCGCGAAAGGCTGCCGTTCTGCGCGCGCGCGCGAGCCGGAATCGGCGAGGCTCGGACGCGAAGAGTGACTCACTGCGGACGGTTGCATTTCTCGTTGCGTGCGTGGGCCCGAACGGCGGGCTCACCGCACTAGCGAGGAGGATCCGGGTTGCCGATCCGCTCCTCGAGGAGGTCGGCGGCGATACCCATGAAATCTTCCTCCATCACCATTGCAACGATGCGGCCATCTTTGACCACAGGCAAGCATCCAATTCGGTGCCGGCGCATCAAAGCGATCGCGTCGAGGGTCCAGGTGTCGGGAGACACCGTCACCAGGTCGCGCCGCATCACGTCGGCGACGGTCGCATTCGTGGGTGAGATGGCCTTCGTGATGTCGGGAGAGGACCCGAGCGCCGGCAACGACGTCGAGCTGTCGGCGCTCCTCGCGCCCGGAAGATTCGCGAAATACTTGAGAACTGCGCGCGCCGTGACGAGCCCGACGAAGCGCCCGTTCTCGTCTTCCACCGGCAGGTGCCGGATGCGCTCCCAGCTCATGATGTCGGCGGCGAGCTCGATCGGGTCGCTGGGGCGGACGATGATGAGGTCGGTCTGCATATACTGCGAGACCTTGGCGTACCCGGTGCGACGCGAGGGCACCTCGTCGAGCCGCGCGCGCTCCCACTCCGCGACGGGACGCCCGGTGTCCTGACGCGCGATCGTCGCGGCCACGAGCGCGGTCAGATGCTCGCCCGGCGCTCCGCGCGACTTCATGTCGGCGAGCGACCGGAGCGCCCAGCGCGACCCCGTGTGCAGCGTCCGCACGCGCTTCTCGACGATGCCGAGGTACTTCTTCGCGTCGGCGTCGTCGACGTTCGCGCGCGCGAGCCCCGACTCGGCGAGCGGCAGGAGGCGATCGAGGATGAACGGCTGCGCGATGACCTCCTCGCCGTCGAGCCACGTGAAGCGCGCCGCGAGGCCGTCACGCGCCGCCGCGTAGAAGTTCGCTTGCGCGTTGTCGAAGTCCATCCGCGACGGAAGGTCTTCGATCGTCTGCGTGAGCTCCGTCATCAGGCCGAGCCAGAACGCGGCGTTCGCGACCTCGTCGACGATCGACGGGCCCGACGGGAGCGCGCGGAGCTCGATGCGCAGGTGCGGCTTGCCGCTGGCGGAGATGCCGTAGCACGCACGGTTCCAGCGGTAGATCGTCCCGCAGTGCAGGCGCAGCGCACGAAGCTCGGGGATGCGTCCGCTGTCGAGGACCGCGAGCGAGTCCTCGGGGACGCTCATGCCGACGAGCGGACGGAAGCGCGTCACGGCCTCCTTGAAGAGGCCGGTAGGTCCGCCGGGCGTCGCCCAGTTCTTCCCGAACGAGACGCGCGGCGCGTCCTGCCGCGCGTGCAGCGTGCGCGTGCGGATGTCGCACGACTGCTCGAAGAGCGTGATGCGCGTCTCCGCCCACAGCCGCTTGCCGAGCAGCGTCGGAGAGTTCGTCCCGATCGCGAGCGTCGGCGCGGCGAGGAGCTGCGCGACGTCGTAGTCGTGCGCGAACCTCTCGGGGTCCACGCACTGCAGGTGCACCTGGAAGCTCGCGTTGCACGCCTCGAACATGAGCGAGTCGTGCTTCACGACGAGCTCGTCGAGGCCTTTGATCGCGATGTCGTAGGCATCGCCCTTCACCGCGGACATCACGCGGTTCAGCGTGAGGTACCGCGGGTTGGGCACCATGTTGTCGATCGACAGATCCGAGCGCGACAGCGTCGGGAGGATGCCCGTCAGGACCGGCTGCACCGCGAGCTGCGCGCCGACCTCCTGCACGCGCTTGTAGAGGTGATGGAGCTGCGCCTCCATCCGCGCGAGCCCCTTGCCGGCGAGCGGCTGCGGGTCGGCGTTCATCTCGAGGTTGAACAGCCCGAGCTCGGTCGTGAAGTGCGGGTCGTCGATGCGCTCGATGATCTCGAGCGCAGACGGCGCCGCGTTGAACGCCCGATCGACGAGGAACATCTCCTGCTCCGCGCCGATCGTCGCGACCCCCTTCTCGAACAGCCCCTCCGCCAGCATGCGCTCGAGCGCACGCAGA
This sequence comes from uncultured Myxococcales bacterium, assembly GCA_937949945.1. Classification (GTDB taxonomy): domain Bacteria; phylum Myxococcota_A; class Polyangia; order Polyangiales; family Polyangiaceae; genus Labilithrix. The sequence continues at coordinate 10,799 of CALFEQ010000194.1, read as the reverse complement.
TCGGTGAGGAGGGCACGCACGTACCGCGCCCTCTCCGGCCCTTCGAGCTCGCCGGCGGACGTCTTGTCGTTCCGAGGCCCGCCCTCCATGGTCAGCTGGTCGCCTCGCGAAGCCGAAGGCCCTTCGTCATCTTCGGGCCCTCCGGCGACGTCCAGTCGTCGAAGTACTTCGGGAGGAAGTGACGCCACGTCACCCAGTCGTGGTCCCACTCCTTGCCCCACGACTCGACCCAGTTCGGGATGCCCATGTCGCCGAGCACCTTGCCCATGCGGAAGCTCTCCCCGATGTTCTCCCACCGGCCCTCGCCCGAGGCGAGGTGGATGTAGCGCGTGCGGAGGACGTCGAGGTGCCGCCCGGCGAGCGTCGGCACGAAGTGCAGCGGCGAGCTGACGAAGAAGTACTCCGTCGGATCCGGTCGCTCGATGAAGCGGAGCAGGTCGTACGTCCCGCTCACGGCGAGCGCCCGGTGGAAGATGTCCGGGAAGCGGCAGACGACGGCGACGGCATGGAAGGCGCCGATCGACGATCCGGCGGCCCAGATGGGGATGTCGTTCGACTTGCAGTCCGCCCGAATCGCGGGCGCGACCTCGTGCTTCACGTACTGGTGGAACTGGTGGGTCATCCACATCCGGTGCTCGGGGCTCCCCTCCTTGCCGAACCAGACCCGCCCCGCGACGCTGTCGCACGAGTAGACCTTGATACGCCCCGCCGCGAGCAGCGGCTCGAGCACGTGGATCAACTTGAAGCGATCGATCTCTTCGGCGTCACCGCCGGCCGTCGGAAAGATCAGGACCGGCTGCCCCGAGTACCCCCAACGGGCGAGCGTCGCTTCGCACTGCAACCTTGACGAATACCAGCGAGACTTCTCGAACATGTCACTCACGGCCGATGGGCCGTGCTCACGGTAGGCGTGTCTGGGCCGAGTTCCCGGCCGTTTTGGTTGCCGGTCGTAGCGGCGCTCGCGGCCGGTCGCAAGCGCCTCGACGGTCCCCCGCAGATCCGGCCCGTCCGGCAGGCCCTCCCGGGGACGGACGGCTCCGCTCCGCCGTACCCCGCCCGCCTCTCACGCCCGAGCCCGCCGCCGGCCCCGGCCGGGTGAGGGACACCGGCCGCAGGGTCGGCGGTTCGTCATGGCGGCGACCCGTGCGTCCGTCACGGCCCGGTGGCGGCGCATCCCGTCGAGCGCCCCTCGGGAATGGACCGCGTACGCCACGTCGAGCCCTGGGAAACACGATCAGCGGACGTCGGTCCCCGTCGGACACCCGATGACGATCGTGACCTTCGCGGAGGGATCGCCCTTGAGGGCCTCGCACGCGGAACCGTGGAGGATCACCTTCGATGGGTCGTTCTCGTCGTCGTAGCCCCAGCCGTTCGCGGGATCCTTCGGGATCTGCGTCTCACCGCCGGCGCCGTCGACGTAGACGACGTTGACCTTCGCGGGATCGATGGGCGAGGTCTTGTTCAACGCGAGCTCGCAGCTCTGGACGCTGGCGGCGATCGCGTTCATCGCGGCGGAGAGCTCGGCTTGGATCTGCGCGGCGCTCTTCTCGCCGGGCGTGATCTGGAAATGGCACGGCGTGCCCGTCGGATTCTGCCCGTCCCAGTTCTCGTTGCATCCCTCGGGCGCTGCGCCGCCCGCCTTCGCGAGCCGGCTGAGGAACGTCTCGTTGTAGACCGAGTCGTCCGTCGCCGCGGGATCGCCCACGCCGATGACGAAAGTCGTGATGCTCGGCGTCCCCTCGCGCAGCTCTGCTGCACGGTCGACGATGTCGCGGCAATCGTTCCGGCTGCAGTCCGTCGCGGCGCCATCGGTGACGATGACGAAGACCCGCTTCCCGTTCGGCTCGAGAGGCGGCTTCGCCGTGTAACCGAGCAGGAGCGGGGCCTGCCCGTTCATGCTCCCCTTGAGCGGCGTGCCGCTCGACGTCGGGAAGTTCGGGGGGAGGATCCGCTTGCGGAGCTCGTCGAGCTGGGCGTCGTCGACGAAGGCCGGCTCGACGTCCCACGCGTCGTTCGGCCTCTGGACCTCGCTGCCGAACAGGTACATGCCGAGGCCGAAGCGTGTGTCGCCCCTCTCCTTCGCGGCGTCGAAGAAGGCGAGCAGCGCGCCGCGAACGGCGAGCCACTTCTTCCCCGTCAGCCCCCGGAACGAGGGGCAGCTCGAGACGGAGTCCCCTTCGTCGTGACAGACCTTGAGCGAGCGATCCGGCACGAGCGGATCGGTCTCGCGCGCATTCGCGACGAAGCACGTCGATGCGCTGCCCGGCGGAGGATACGTGTCGTCGCAGCCGGCGTTCTTGCTGCCGTGCCCGTCCATGCTGCGCGAGCCGTCGAGGATGATGTCGATGTAGACCGGCTCGCGGAGGGCGGCCGTCTCCCCGGTCGCGCACGATGGACCGCCCGACGCGCCCCCCGAGCTGCCCCCGTCGGCCAGATCGCCGCTCGAGGAAAAGCCCGAGCTGCCGCTCGTACCGCTGCTCGATCCATCGCCGCCCGACACGGTCGCACCGCAGGCGGCGAGGAACACGAGGCCGACAAGAATCGACGACGAGACGACGGCGGCACGCATCCTCGCAGTTGTCTTCCCGGACCGGCCCGGACGCGCTGGCCCAGGCGCGAGGGCAAGCGAGAAATGGGAGAGATCGGCGCACGCGCGCGCACGACGGGCATGCTCGGCGCACCTGGCTCGGAAACGGGAACGGGGGATGGGGCCGCATCACCCCGACGACGACCGTGCTCGTCGTGATACACCTCAAATCCCCATGGAGGACATCGACCGCTCTTCGGGCTGGATCGGCACCGTCCTCCAGGACAAATGGCGGATCGTGGCCAAGATCGCCCGCGGTGGCGTGGCCACCGTGTTCCGCGCGGAGCACCGGCACGGGCAGCGCGCGGCGATCAAGATCATGCTCCCGCAGTTCTGCCGCAACGAGGACGTGCGGCGGCGATTCCTCCGCGAGGGCTACGCGGCGAACAAGGTCGGCCACCCGGGCGTCGTGCGCGTGATCGACGACGACGTGACACCGAGCGGCTCGCCGTACATCGTGATGGAGCTGCTCGAGGACGGGGAGAACCTCGAGGATCGCCGCGTGCGCCTCGGCGGACGGCTGCCCGCCGACGAGGTCGTTCGCGTCTGCGACCAAGTCCTCGACGTGCTCGCGGCCGCGCACGACAAGGGCATCATCCACCGCGACATCAAGCCCGAGAACGTCTTCTTGAAGAACGACGGCACCGTGAAGGTGCTCGACTTCGGGATCGCCCACATCAAGGAGTCGGTGCTCGAGCACGAGCCGACCGCCACGGGGATCCTGCTCGGCACGCCCGAGTTCATGGCCCCCGAGCAGGCCGTCGGCAAACGCGGCACGATCGACGCACGGACGGACGTCTACGCGCTCGGAGCGACGATGTTCACGCTCCTCTCGGGCGAGGCCGTCCACGTCCACGACAACTTGAGCGCGCTGCTCATCGCGACCTCGACGCGTCAGGCGCGCTCCCTCGCGTCCGTCGCGTTCAAGGGCATACCGCGCGAGCTCGTCGCCGTCGTGGACAAGGCGCTCGCGCTCGAGAAGGCGCGTCGCTGGCAGTCCGCGCGAGCGATGCAGGAGGCGCTCCGCAAGGCGATGCCGGAGGCGTTCACCGCGACCGACACGCCGGCGACGCCTTCGGCGGACGCCCCGCCCACGCGCGAGCAGGTCTCGCTCTTGCCGCCGCCGAAGCCCGCGACCGTGCTGATGCCGCCGCCGGCGCGATCTCCCACGCGACCGCCGCCTCCACCGGCACGCGTGCCGCCGTCGCTGTCTCCGCCCGCGCGCGCCGAGTCGCGGCTCCCTCGCCCCACGCCTCCGCCGCCCGTCGTCGACGAGGTCACGACGACCGCGCCCCGCAACCTCCGTCCCGCGCGCGCTCGACCGGCCTCGGAGGGACGCGATCCGATTCCGTCCGATCCGCCGTCCCCAGGCCCGGCCTCGGCGCCGACGCTGCTCCACGCCGCCCCCGCGAGACACGGAGCGGCGCCGGTGGCGGACGGCGAGGTCGTCGAGGAGATGCCGACCCGCCTGGCGCCCTCTCGCTCGAGGGCGGAGGCACGAGAGCGCGCGTCGTGGGAGGAGGAGGAAGGAACGGACGCGCCGACGGTGGCGCTGGCCGAGCCACCCGTGGCGAGACGCCCGGCGCAGGACCGTCCGCTCCCCGATCACCATCCGCCCCGCATCGATCGGCATCCGCCCCACGCGTTCGAGGAGGACGTCGCCGACGTGGAGACGCGCGCGGCCCCGCTCCAGCCCGTGCAGAGGCACTACGTGCCGGCGCCCCATCCGAACCGCTCGACGCTCCCGCTCGTCGAGGGGTTCCCTCCGCACGCGGCATCGATGGCGCCGCACGAGCCGATGCCGCCCGTCGCCGCGTACGCGCCCGTGCCGCCGCCGTGGGCAGCGAGGCGGCAGCAGCCGACGACGCCCAGTCGGCAGCGGCTGGATCAGCAGCGGAACGCGACGATGCTCGCGCTCGTCGGCCTCCTGGCCGTCGTCGTCGTCTGCGCCTGGATCGCGGGCTGCCTGTTCATGCGCGACCAGTGAGCGCGCACGCGCCGCTCGCGGCCCGCGGAGGGAGCGCGCCCGTCAGGGCAGCTTTCCCGACGGACGATCCGCCGGGACGCTCTTGCGCATGCGCGCCTCCTCCCACGCGCGCCACTCCTGGATGCGGCTCCAGAAGTGCTCGGTGAACTTCTCGTGCTCGTGCGGCGGGTAGAGCGCGGCGACCTTCTGCCGGACCGCGTCCTTGGCCGCAGGCGTGCCGAAGAATTTCCACGTCACCTCGTCGAGGTGCGCCAGGTGCTTCATGCAGAACTCGTCGAAGCGATCGGTGTCGAAGCGCTTCTCGGCGATCGCCGCGTACCGCTCGAGCTTCTCCTCGAACGGCAGATCCATGTCGGCGATCTCGATGAACGGCGCCCAGTCCTGGTTCTTGCGCATCTTGCGCTTCGTCGCCGCGCAGAAGATCGTCCAGCGGAGGTAGGCCTTCACCAGCCACGGGAAGTGCCAGTGGAGCGACGTGACCTGGGAGTCGGGGCACGGATTCGCGAAGTCGATCGGGTACCAGAGGCCGTCCCTGCGGAGCGCCTCGCACGAATTGAACTCCCAGTCGAAGAACGCGTTGATCGTCAGCGTGATCTTGCGGAGGTGCTGCTCCTCCTCCTTGCTGATGAAGTCCGTCTTCGTCGTGTAGCGCTCGTGGAGCGGCGCCGACGGGTCGTAGAGCACGCAGTGCGTCTGCGGGCCGAAGCCGATGCAGCGGACGAACCGGTCGTAGCCGTGGATGGCGGCCTGGACGTGCATGACCGCCTTGCCGCTCTCCTCGTAGGCCTTCTTCATCGCGGCCGCGTTGTCGACCTTCGTGACGCCGCGCCAGCCGCCGCCGTCGTACGGCTTCATGAAGAGAGGGAAGCCGAGCCGCTCGCCGAGGGCGCCCAGGTCGAACAACTTGGCGTGTCGCGTGAGCGTGAGCTTGAGGTCCGGGTTCTCCTCGTAGGACTTCGGCGGCACCATCCACGTGTCCGGGATGCGCATGCCGAGGCGCATCATCGCGCAGTACGTCGTGTGCTTCTCGTTGGCCTGAACGCTCCACGGGTTGTTGAACACGTAGAGGTCGTTCATCAGAACGGCCTTTTTTATCCACTCACGGCTCGTGTGGTACCAGTGCGTGAGCCGGTCCACGACGACGTCGTACTTGCAGCCCTGGCGCAGGTCGAACGGCTCGATCGTCACCCGCTCGACCTCGAAGCGGATCGTGTCCCCGTTCATGGGGATGCGGAGGTCGAGCTCCTTCATGATCGCTTCGAAGCAGAGCGGCCAGCAGATGTCCGCGCCGAGCGAGAGTCCGATGTGCCTCGTTACTTCAGCCATGGTCAGTCTCCAGACTCCAGTCTCCAGTCTCCAGCACGACGTCGACTCTGATCAGGCTCCAGGCTCCAGGCTCCAGCAGGACGTCGACTCTGATCAGACTCCAGTCTCCAGACTCCACTCTCCAGTCTCCAACAGGACGCCGGCCTGACCAGTCTCCAGCTCGCGCCCCGGATCTCCAAGCGAGAGAATCGGGGACGTCTCGCTCGGAACCCCTGGAGCCTGGAGCCTGGAGTCTGGAGCCTATTCATAGATGAACATCAACGGCCCCGGGAAAAGCCACGAGAGCCCTTCGCGCAGGCGGTCGCGCCAGTTCTCCCAGTTGTGGCCGTCGCGCGCCTCGACGAACTTCACCTGCATGCCCGTCGAGTCGAGCAGCGGGACGAGCGAGCGGTTCTCGTAGATCAAGGACTCGTAGACGCCGCAGCTCATGAAGATGCGCTCGCTGATCGGCTTCGGGTCCTCGCGGTACTTGTTCACGAACTTGACGATGTTGTCGAAGAGCGGGCCGCGACGGTTCGACTTGCCGATGTCGCTGAACGCGAAGGAGCCCGACTGCAAGAGGAGCCGGCCCCACGTGCCCGGGTAGCGGCACGCCGTCGAGAAGGCCGCGACGGCGCCGAAGCTCGCGCCCATGAGGCAGCGCGCCTGCGGGCGATCGAGCAGCGGCAGGCGGTTCGTCAGGTCCGGCAAGAGCTCCTCCGTGAGGAAGCGCGCGTGCCGCTCGTCGGCCGCGTACTCGCGGAGGCGATCGGGCGAGTCCGTGAACGCCACGATCATGTCCGGGATCTCGAGGCGCTCGATCAGGTTGTCGAGCACCGTCTTCATGACGGCGTAGTTCAGGTAGTCGCTGCCGTCGTGCACGACGAGCAGCGGGTACTGGCGCGTCTTGCGGAAGCGGGCGGGGAGATAGAGCTTGCCCGTGCGCTTGCCGCCGAAGGCCTTCGAGTAGAACCCGAACGGCTCGAGGTGACCGGGCCGTGCGAACGAGTCGGGGTGCACCCAGTCGGGCACCTCGTAGCCGTCGCCGTGCAGCGCGGAGTTCGCGCCGAACGGATCGCGCGCGCGGTTCGGGTTGAGCGGGTCCTCGATCCACTCGACCCGGTCTCCGCGGCGGATCTCGAACTTGTACTCGACGCGCGAGCCGTGCGGGATGTCGAGCGTCAGGTACCAGAGATCCGTGTTCGGGATGCGCGTGAGCGCCGTCGACGTCTCGAGGCCGTAGATCCAGTGGCGGAGATTGACGCCGTCGGCCTCTCCTCGCCACACGAAGGTGACGCTCGGCCCCTCGACGATCGGCACCGACCGTCCCTTGAGGAACTTGTCGACCTTCTCGTTGTCGGGGTTCGACTCGATGAGCGTGTGGATCGCCGGGCGTGCGGCCTTCATCAGCGCAGAAGGCCGATTCGAGGGACGCTTCGTCGCGTTGCTCATGAGTGCAGCCCTCCTGCCTCCGCGACCTGGAAGCGCTCGTTGGATCCGTCGTCGCGCAGGGCGATGACACCGTGCGAGTCCTTCGGTCCGTGCTTGAGCCACGTCACGCGCGAGCGCGCCGGCATCGCGAGGCACACCGCCGGGGCGAAGCGCCGGACCATGACCTGGATGCGCTCGTGATCGTCGAGCCGGAGCCGGAACTCGGGCTGCGGGAGCACGACGACGTTGCCCGCCAGCCCGAGCCCCTCGTCGAGCACCTCCTCCGCGCCCTGCCCTTGCGGCGGCGAGTGGTGGAAGAGCACGACGCGCTCGCTGACGGCCATCGCTCCCGCGCACCACGCGAAGACGTACTTGTCGCGCGCGAGCTCGGCGATCCCGAAGAGGCGGAGGCGGTTGAGGAGCGACGCGACGTGACCACCGGCGATGGCGATCGCGTCGCAGTCCTTCACGATCTCCGCGATCTCGGCGCGATGCTCGGCGATGACCGGGCGCTCGGCCGGACGATAGCGCGCGTCGAACTCCTGCCAGTCCCTCCGGCAGCGCTCGAGGTGCATGCGATCGATCTCGCGGATCGCCTGGATCGACGCTCGGGCCTCGTCCTCGAGGATGTCCGACGGGGCGGCGCGGTTCTGGATGACGTACTGAGCGTCGAGCGCGTGCTCGAGGCGGATCCGGTAGAAGTCCTGCCGGTGGCGGAGGATCGCCTGGCGCTTGCGGTGCGCCGCGTGGAACTTCGGATCCTTGCGGAAGATCTCCTCGGCGCGGGCGTGCAGGCGCAGGTTGACCGTGCGCCCGTCGAGGTGCCGGTGGAGGTCCTCGTCCTCCTCCTCGCGCTCCTGCCACCCGGCGGTGATGGTCGCGATCTTCCCCTGGACACCGAGCTCCGCCACGGCCTGGCCGAGCGTCGGGTTGAACCGCTGCGCCCCCAGCAGCACGACGGCGCGCGCGTCCCCTGCAATCACGAAACGAGCCTCCTCCTCCCCCCGTTGGAGCCGGGATCCTTCTGCCTCTCGCCCGATCGCGTCATGCCGCGCGCACCTTCACCGTCTGCCCGACCCAGTCGAGCATCGACCGCAGCGTGTCGTAGTCCGGGTGCTTCATGCGGACCCACGCGTTCGCCATGTACCCCGCCTCGACGCCTTGCGTGGGCGTGCCCGGCGGCGGGAAGTGGCTGTCGATGATCATGCCGCCGAAGCGCCTGAACATCTCGTCCTTCCCGTCGTAGTGCGAGATGCGCCCGTCGCGATCGGGACGGAGCGCGATGATGCCCGTGGCGAAGCGACGCGACAGACGCTGGCTCGTCTTGCCGTGCACGACCGCCATCGCCCACTCGCGGTAGATGTCGAACTCGTTGCCCACCGCGTAGAGGTCCCATGCGCGGACGCCCGGCGGACGGCAGCCGATCTCGCTGAACTTCAGGCCCTTCGGCCCGAAGAACCACTCCATGTGCGTCGCCGACGTCTTGATGCCGAGCGCGGTGATGACCTTCTGGCCCATCTCCCGCAGCTCCTCGTAGCCCTTCGCCATGTCGACGCGGTTCGTCGAGACGAACTGCGGCGAGATCCAGCGCGTCCGCATCGCCTCGAGCACGTTCGGGTAGTAGTGCGAGACGAAGTCGTGGACGACCTTCCCGTCGATCGTGATGGTGTCGTAGAAGCCTTCGTGGCCCTCGATGAACTCCTCGACGGCGACCGATCGGCCCTTGTCGACGCCGAACGCGGCGAGCGCCTCGAGGAGCTCGCCGACGTTGTTCACGCGGCGCGTTCCCGAGGCCCCGGCCGCGTCGCGCGGCTTCACGATGAGGGGGAAGCCGACCTTCTCGGCGAACTCCTTGATCTCGCTCGAATCGTTCGAGCCGATCGACTGCGCGCACGGGATCCCGGCCTTGCGGAGGGCCTCCTTCATCGCGGGCTTGTCGCGGCAGAGGAACGCCGTCTCCACGCTCGTCCCGGGGATGCCGCAGCGCTCGCGGACCTGAGCCGCGGCCATGACGTGCGCCTCGACGACCGCCTCGAGGCGCTCGATCTTCGCCTTGGTCTGCAGCCAGCGGACGGCCTTCTCGAGCTGCTCGACGCTCGTGACGTTGCCGATCTGCTCGTAGTGCACCATCCAGTGGCGCAGCCCGTCGTCGAGGGCCGACTTCGGCCGTTCGCCGATGCCGATGACGCGGGCACCGACCGAGTGCAGGGCGCGCACGAACTCGCGCTGGTTGGCGGGGAAACAGGGCTCGACGAAGATGACGTCCACGGCGGCAAGCCTCGCTGTAGTGGGGCGCGCAACGTAGCAGCAGGAGACGTCGAGTTCCATCGGCCTCCACGCCCGCGGGGGCGATTTCCCCGGCGTCCGCCAGGCCCCTCCCCTCCCTCCGGCTCGCCCTCGGCCGTCCGCCTCGGCCGGCGCGGACCGGGCTCCGCGCGTGACGCACGGGGCCGAAGCGGCCGGCGCCGTGACGTCGAGCGTCATGCGGCGACGGACGAGGTCGGGGCGCGCCGCGGCGACGCGGACCGTGCTAGGGTGCGCGCCCCGTGAACGTCCTCTTCGTCTCTTCCGAAGTGGCCCCGTTCGCCAAGACCGGGGGGCTCGGCGACGTCGCCGCTGCACTACCTCGCGCGCTCGCGGCGCGCGGACACGACGTCCGCATCGTCATGCCCATGTACTCCCGGGTCCACGCGCCGGGCCGCACGTTCGACCTGGTCGTGCGGGAGGCCGTGCTCGTGCTCGGCGGCACGCGCGTCGTCTTCTCCGTCTACGAGTCGAAGCTGCCGGGCTCGCAGGTCCCCGTCTACTTCGTACGGTGCCCGGGGCTCTACGACCGGAAGGGCATCTACACGCAGGACCACGACGAGCACCTGCGCTTCGCGGTCCTGTCCTGGGCCGCGCTCGTCATCGCGCAGCGCCTCGGCTTCCGCCCCGACATCGTCCACTGCAACGACTGGCAGACGTCGCTCATCCCGCTGCTCCTCCGGACGATGTTCGCGTGGGACCGGCTCTTCGCCGGGACGCGCTCGCTCCTCACGATCCACAACATCGGCCACCAGGGGACGTTCGGCTCGGGCGTCGTCAGCGAGCTCGGGCTCGCCGACGCCGCCCATCACTTCCACCAGGACCAGCTCAAGGAGGGTCGGGTCAACTTCCTCCTCACGGGCATCCTGTACGCGAACGCGATCACGACCGTCAGCCCGACCTACGCGCGCGAGATCCAGCGCCCCGAGCACGGCGTCGGGCTCGACTACTTCCTCCGTCAGAGGAGCGACGTCCTCTTCGGGATCCTCAACGGCATCGACGAGAACGAGTGGGATCCCCGCACGGATTCACGGCTCGAGCACCACTACTCGATCGACGATCTGTCGGGGAAGGAGCGGAACAAGCAGAAGCTCGTCGAGAGCATGGGCATGCGCTACCTGCCGCGCGTCCCCGTCATCGGCATCGTCTCGCGCCTCGCCTGGCAGAAGGGCTTCGACCTCTGCA